>VFZE01000001.1 GCA_016871315.1 Acidimicrobiia bacterium
GCCGGAGGGAGCCCGTTCTTGTTGCGAGTCTGAGAATTCACGCTGATTCCTATTCTCGCCCTGCTCAGTAATTAAGGCCAGGGGAGTTGTCTCAGCTATGTTGGCACGGAGGGCACTGTCTATGGCAGCCCGGCCATGCGCGCGCTTATGGGCCGGGCGCAGAGGATTGCCCAGACTAGCGCATCGGTTCTGATCATCGGCGAGACGGGATCGGGTAAAGAGCATGTGGCGCGTGCGGTTCACCATTACTCCCTGCGATGTCATGCCCCGTGGGTGGATATCAACTGTGGAGCAGTTCCAGAACATCTACTGGAAAGTGAACTCTTCGGCCATGAAAAGGGTGCCTTCAGCGGAGCTGTCGGTCTGAAGAAAGGCCTCGTGGAGCTAGCCCAGGGAGGCACGCTGTTCCTGGATGAAGTAGCGGAGCTGGATCCAAAGATGCAAGTGAAGCTGCTAAGGGTTCTGGACGGAACGCCGTATTACAGGGTGGGGGGCATTTCCAAGGTGACGCCGGATGTGCGGGTAGTGGCGGCGACAAATCGGAATCTGGAGGAGATGGTGGAAGAGGGGCGTTTCCGTTCAGATCTTTACCACCGGCTGAATCAAGTATGCATCCAAGTTCCCCCGCTGCGGGAGAGAAGAGAGGACATCCTTGCACTGGCTGAGTTGTTCCTTGGCCAACTAAGTCCGTCGGCCCGGCTGACCGAAGATGCCAAAGTCTGCCTGCTCCGTTACGCCTGGCCCGGAAACGCCCGCGAAATCAAGAACGCGCTGACGACGGCGCTGGTGGACTGCGAGGCGGACGAAATTGACGTTGCCTATTTGCCTGCGCGAATCAGCGGCTCAGCGGAAGCGCCGCGGGAAGCGCCCATTCCGGAGAACCTCTCGGATCTGGAACGGATCGGGATCATGGAAGCTCTGAAGAAGGCGAATGGGAACCAGAGCCGGGCGGCAATGATGCTCGGCATATCACCGCGAACCTTGTATAGAAAACTGAAGACCTACCGGGAGGAAGGGCCTAATGAAAAATTATCGCTCGTCTCGTAGCAGCCAAACGGAAGTGGTCGCTCTGGATCGCCGCAATCAGGAGCGCCAGGAGGCGGCCGGCGATGTTACCCTCATCCTGGATCACGAACTGGAAGTCTCCGCGACTCTTCGCGATCAAAGCGATAGTGGCTTTCGCGCCGCTCATCACTATATTCTGCTGGAAAGCGGCCAGGAGGTCCAATACCGGATCGGAACTCGCGAAGGCAAGGCGCGGGTGGTCTGGTGCAGGATCGGTTCCGGCGGCTGTGAAAGCGGATTCTACATTCTGTAACTGCAAACTGCAATTGCAAAGGCCGTAGCTTGCCGGCCTTGGTTCCCTTTCCTTGTGCCCCCCTGCAGACTCTTCCAGGGGCTCCATTACCATTTCATTTGACCCCGCGGTCAGCATGTCCGGAAATCTTGTCATTGCCGAAGGTGAGACTGTCCGGACAAAAACGCCGAGCGCGGATCGACTCATGGCGGAGCCGTATCGTGAACTGTTTGATTTCGCTTAACTTGAGCGCCCAATCGGGTTTGGCAGATCGTTTGCCTTCCTAAGCGCCGATATGAAGACCTTCCCAAGAATTCTCCTCCTGGTAGTAGCCGCCGGGCTCTGTTTCGCCGGAAACGGGAAACTCGCCAAGGATCTGCAAGGCCTGCACCCATCGGCCAAGGTGGATGTCATTATCCAGTTTGTGCCGGGCACCAACGGAGCATCACCGTCGATCAACCTCGGAGCGGGGAAGCTGAAGAAGCTGTTCTCGAAAGTGAACCAGATTCTCGCCGAAATGCCAGCCGCCGCGCTGGCCGCCCTTTCCAAGAATCCCAACATTCACTTTATCAGTCCGGACCGGCCACTGAAGCGGAACCTGGAATACGCGGCGCCGGCAGTGGGAGCCAACATCGCGTTCAACTACGGCTGGACGGGAGCGGGGATCGGGCTGGCGATTATCGACAGCGGCATTTCTCCTCACGCGGACTTGGCGGGCCGTGTGGTCCACAACGAGAACTTCGTGGCCAATGAAATCTCCGCTTTGGATCTGTACGGACACGGCACGCACGTGGGTGTCATCGCGGCCGGGGGCGCGGTGGCTTCCACGGGGAACGGAGCGTTCCGCCAATTCCGCGGTGTGGCGCCCCAGTCGAGTTTGATTAATCTTCGCGTACTCAGGGCGGACGGATCCGGCAGCGACAGCTCGGTAATCGCCGCCATTGACCGGGCCATCGAGCTGAAGAATCAGTACAACATCCGCGTCATCAACCTCTCGCTGGGCCGGGGCATTTTCGAGTCACATACGCTGGACCCGCTATGCCTGGCGGTGAAGCGCGCCTATGAAGCGGGAATCGTCGTCGTGGTCGCCGCCGGCAACAAGGGCCGGGACAATTCGCTGGGGACGAAGGGATATGGAACTATCGGTTCTCCGGGAAACTCCCCCTACGCGATTACGGTCGGGGCGATGAATGATCGGGGCACCGGCTCCCGGGCCGATGATGTCATTTGCAGCTATTCCAGCAAGGGACCAACTCTGATTGACCGCGTCGTGAAACCGGACCTGGTTGCGCCTGGCAACCGCATGATTTCCGGTTTCGTCGCCGGTAGCACCCTAGCCACCCAACATGCCTCCGGCATCGTCGCCCGCAGCTACTACACGACCAACCTGATCGGGTCAATCGAATACTTCCGCGCCAGCGGCACCAGCATGGCCACCCCCGTGGTTTCCGGTGCGGCCGTTCTCCTTCTGCATAAGACCCCGTCTCTCACACCGGACGGGGTCAAAGCAATTCTGATGAAGACGGCCACCAAGGTGAGTCCGCGTTTCGGCACGGCCCGGGACATTCTGACCTCGATTGTCTATTCTGCACAGTACGACGTGTTCACCTACGGGGCCGGATATGTCGACGTCTGGGCGGCCCTCAACAATTCGGACGTGATTCCGGCGGGGAAACCCGCGATTTCTCCCGCACTGGGCCGGAATCTTGTGACCAATGAATACTACTTTGTCCATGGCCACAACATTCTGTGGGGAGATAACATCCTTTGGGGCGACAACCTGGTGTGGGGCGACGTCGTCTTTGACGGCGGCAGCCGCCTTTGGGGCCAGAACATCCTCTGGGGCGACACCACCGCTTCCGGCTACAACATTTTGTGGGGCGATAACATCCTCTGGGGCGACACCGTGGTGTTCCCGCGGGCGGTGGAGACGGGCGGCGATACCGAAACCGAGAATTGATTCGTCAACTCATCCATTCCTTTCATAAGTCATGAGGCAGGTTATGAGTAGACGCGCTATCGGCTACATCTGGGTGGTGGTGATCGCAGGATTGGCTGTGGTCACTTATGCGCTGCTTCACTGGACTTCAGTAGATCCTGGGCTGTTCACCATTCTGCTGGCCGCCGCCGCCGTGGTGTCCACGTTGAAGGTCCGCCTGCCAGGCCTGTTGGGAAACATCACGCCCGGCTCGTTCTTTCTGCTGCTAGCGATCGGCAGGTTTTCCTTGCCGGAGGCGGTGGTCCTGGGCGCCGTCTCCGCAACGGTACAGTCTCTCATCAACACGAAGAAACGTCCGCGGCCGGAGCAACTGGCGTTCAACATATCCACGCTCGCCCTTGCCACCGTTGCCGCCTGGATAGCCTCGCGGCCGTTCGCCTGGGCCGATGACCGTGTGGCTGGGCTTCTCGTGGGCCTGTTATTGGCAGCACCGGTCTACTATCTGCTCAATACCGTGCTGGTGGCGGGTGTGATCACGCTGACTTCCGGGCGCCCGTTCGACTCAGTCTGGAGCCAGTGCCACATGTGGAATTCCGTCTATTACGTCATTGTCGTGCCCCTGGCGGGCGTGGCATGGTTTCTTTTGCCATCGCTCAGTTGGCGCGTGCTAATCGTGTTGCTGCCCAGCCTGTGGCTGCTGCACACCAGTTGCCGGTTTCTCGCGGTGATGCTGGCCGAGGCCGCGTACCAACCGCCCATGAAAGAACCGGCCATCGCAGAGCCGTATGTGGCAGGCGCTGGGGCCGGCCAACCTTAGATTGGGATTCTATGCAGGGCAATTCTCTCCCGGATGATACCAAGACAGTCGGCCCGGACAGCGAGCCGAACTGGATGGACCTGGTGACGGCCATTGCCGGGATGGTTGTGCCGCCCAAAACGCACGAACCTCTCCGTCAGGCCATGGTAGCGGCGCTTGCGGAGTGCTCCTCGAACCCGGCTGCGGCATTGCGGCAGTTGAACGAGATGGCCAAGGAGCATCCGGAAGCTTTCCGGTTCGCCTGCCTGGATGTCTGCGGCCGGCTGCCGGGCACCGATCTTGCGCGGCTGGCCGCCTATCAACTGATCGGCAACGACTCGATGATCGTGATCCTGTGCACGCCAGGCTGCCTCAACACCGCCAAGGCGGCGCAGATGTTGCAGAGGCTGGCCGCCTTCGATCCGTTGATCCATTTGAAATTATGCCTGCGTGTGATCGAGCTGCTCTGCTCCGGCTCCGCGCCAGAGGAAATCCAGCAGCGCGCCGGCCATATGATCGCTCTGCTGCCGGGTCTGGCGAATCCCCCCCGGGTGAGTGACTTGCTCCAACTCATCATCAAACTAGCCAATCACCGAATCCGGGCCCGTGCCGCCATCGTGCTCGCCAAAATCGACCCTAACTCGCCGGCGTTGGAAGCATGCCTCAGCGATCCTTACCCCCGTGTACGCGCCGATGTGGTTGAGGGCCTGTGGGGGAGAAGCTCCCTCCACTCGCGTATGGTGTTCGAAATGGCGCTAGCCGATCCGAGCCAACGCCTGGGTGGGAATCCATTTGGTTCGTGAAGAACGGGCCGCCGCCGGCCTGCTGCAAATGGCTGCGGAGTCCTCGGCGGAGACCCGAGCATCGGCCGCCTGGGCGCTGGGTCATTGGGATCATCCGGCGGCGGCAGAGAAGCTCCAGCAAATGAAAGAAGCTCCGGAGCCCATCGTCCGACGCAATGCGGAGAGGGCCTTGATTGAATCCAGCCTGCGGCGTACCGCGCAAACTCTAAAAGCCTCTGCCGCCCAGGAATAAAAAGAAAAGGGGCGAGCTTGCAACACGCGCCCGCCATCGGCGAACTGCGGCTGCTGGAAGCGGCACCGGGGGGGTGAGCGCGCTGGCGCCCATCCCCAGCGAGTTGGACTGATATTTTGCCCGAGTTCGATATGCGAAATTCAATATAGCCACCCCTATCCAGCGGATAATAAAGTCGTGGCCACGCTTCACCGCCACCGCGACCACTCACGGCCGGCTCGCCGCGCAATGCACCTTTCTCTGGCAGTGGGGGTGTTGTTGCTGGCTGCGAAAGCCAGTGCGTGGTATGTCACCGGTTCCACCGCCATTCTCGCCGACGCCACCGAATCCGTCATCCACGTGTTCGCCGTAGGCTTTGCTGCGTTCAGCCTGTATCTGAGCGAACGGCCGCCGAATGCGCGCTTTCTCTACGGCTATGAGCGCATCGCATTTTTTTCGGCAGGCTTTGAGGGGGCTCTGATCATTCTCGCGGCCGTTGCGATCATTGTCACGGCGATCCGGAAGTGGATGCAGGGGCTGGAACTGGCCCATCTCGGCAGCGGCGCCCTGATGGTTTTGGCCGCCTCGGCCTTGAACGCGGCTTTGGGCTGGCACCTGGTCCGTACCGGCCGCAAACAGAATTCGATCATCCTTGAAGCCAACGGGCACCATGTACTCACCGATTGCTGGACAAGCCTGGGCGTGGTGGGCGGGCTGGGGATGGTGCTGTTGACCGGATGGAAGCCGTTCGATCCGCTGCTGGCCATTGCCGCGGCGGTGCACATCCTGTATTCAGGCGCCAAACTTGTGTGGCGATCCGTCGGAGGCCTCCTGGACTACGCCGATCCCGGCGTCGGTCACCAACTGCGGGAGCAACTGGACGAGGTCTGTGGAGAGCTAGGACTCCAGTACCACGGCGTGCGCTTCCGGCATACCGGTCACCGGCTGATCGTCAATATCGATCTTCTGTTCCCGTTTCAAACCGCGCTTGGCGAGGCGCACCGCCTGGCCACTATGCTCGAACAGTGTCTGCCCGAGCGGCTCGAATTCCCGGCCGAGATCATCACCCACCTGGAGTCGCTGGAGGACCACGCCGAGATCCACGATGACCAGCACTATACAGGCCGCCCGGCGTGAGCTAAACTGGTGTTGGACGTCGGGGCGTGGCTCAGCCTGGCTAGAGCGCCTGGTTCGGGACCAGGAGGTCGGAGGTTCGAATCCTCTCGCCCCGACCATTTCTCTATTATCGACCCTGGCCGAAATCCCGGTGCAAGTATAATATGGGTAGATCTGCGTATGCGAGCTATCGGCATAGTGGGCGAAATCGGCGATGACCATCAGATCCGCGCGGAAGCGCCGAAGGACTTCCCACCAGGTCGTGTCCAATTGATTGTCGTGCGGCCGGATGAAGATGAGGCGGGCGCCTTTTGGCCATGGGATGTTTCGCGGGCTTGGAGTGACGAATTAGGGGACGCGCGCCAGGATATTTACACTCTGTCGGACGGCCGGCCCATAGATGAGTCCCGGTGAGATCTGCCTCGCGAGTTTCCCGTTCGGCGATACCGCGGGGATGAAGCTACGGCCGGTGCTCGTGCCGTCTGGGCCGATCGGGCCGATCCCCGAAGTGCTGGTCGCGTATATCTCGTCAGTACTACCAGCGGAATTGATGCCCTCCGATTTGGTCTTGGACCCGGCGAAACCCGAGTTCCGTTCCACAAATCTGAAGACCACGTCCGTGCTCCGCCTGCACAAGCTGGCCACTATTCATGCCTCGATGATCGCGCGCCATCTCGGCGATCTGCCGGGGTCTCAGAAAAAGACCGTTTCTGCTAAGCTGCACCACCTACTGGCCTCCTGGTGACACAGTGACGCCCGGTTCGGACGGAGGCCGAGAAGCGCTCCTCAAATCTCCACACGGTCCATCGCCAGGAATTCCTGGATGTGCGGATGGTCCTCCCATTCCAGTTCCTGGAGCGTGCCGAAAAAGATCACCTGGCTTTCGTGCAGGAACACAACGCGATCCGCCACCAGGCGCATCAAGTCCAGATCATGAGTCACCACAACCGAGGTCAGCTGCAGTTGGTTTTTCAGGCGCAGCATCAGGTGGCCGAGGTGATCGGACATGATCGGATCCACCATCGTCGTCGGCTCATCGAACAGGATGCACTGCGGTTGCGCGGCCAGTGCGCGGGCAATCGCCACCGCGCGTTTGTAGCCGGTGGATAGATCGGTCGGAAAAGCATCGTAGTAGTCCTCGAGATCCACCATTCCCAGCAGGCCTCGGACGATGGTTTCGCGGTTGGCGGCATCGTAATCGTCGCGCAACTCGAGCGAGAACATGATGTTCTCCGCCACCGTGAGCGAATCAAACAGCGCCCCGGACTGGAACACCATGGTCACCTTCTTCCGGATCTGCCGCATTTGCGATTCGCCGAAATCGGTGATGTCGACGTGGGAGACAATGATGCGGCCCGAGTCGGGCTTGAGGAATCCCATGATGTGGCCCAAGGAAACCGATTTGCCCACGCCGCTGCGGCCGATGATCGCCACCGTCTCGCGCGGCTTCACGTGAAAACTCACATCGACTAAAACGGGGCGGTCGAACGTCTTATAGACGTTACGGAACTCGATGTAGTGGGGATAGGCCTCGCTCATCGGGCCAGCGCCTCCCAGTCGGCGGGGGTGTTGAGATTGAGAAAGCACTCGCTATCATGAATTTGCACAGTTTTCACCGTCACACCGCGCAGCGCCTCGCGCACTTTGAATTGGCCTTGCCCGATGGCTGCTTCCACCGCCGCAAGACATTCCCTATGATAGACCGCGCACAGCGGATGCTCGCGCCCGGCACCGTCGACGGGCATCAGGCACCCCGGATCGGCTGCTTCGGCTTCCTTAATCAGCCTGTTCAGAACGGCCAGGTCGAGAGCGGGCATGTCGCAGGCCACGATCAGGTTCCACTCGGCGCGCCTCAGGCTCAATGCGGTGTGGATTCCGCCCAGCGGCCCCAGCCCCGCCCGCACGTCGGGGATCACCTCCCGGAGCCCCAGATGCGCGTAACGCTCCGGCGGACCGATGACCACGGCTTGCCCGGCTGCCTGCTCCACGTGCCGGCAGGCTTGCACGAGCAGCGTAGTCCCACCCAGGCTCAGCAGGGCCTTGTCGGCGCCCATCCGCGAACTGTTTCCGCCCGCGAGCACGAAGCCTGCCGTCTTCCGCACGACTTCATCGTATCGCGCGCGGAAGCGGCGCCGCCAGGCATCTGGAGAAAGCCTGTGCGACAATGTCGAAGTAGCTCATTAAAAAACCTGATTGAACTCGCTCAGAATAAGGGTATAATCAGGGGAAACAGATTCATGAGGATTTGTTTTTACAGCGCGCTTCTTCTGGCTCTGGCGCCGGCGGCGCCAGCCGCCTCCGCTCACGAGGAGCCGGTTTCCGCCGCCACGGTCGTGCGGGCCGATCCACGCTCGGGACGGCTGGTGCGCAGAGTCGTGGTGTCGCCGCGCGTGGTTCAATCCCGTATGGTCTCCCCGGCGCGCGGCTCGAACGCCAAATTGACGCCCGCGTCCGGCTCGGAGGCCGTTAACGCGGTTGTCGAGGAGCTTTCCGCCGCGCATGGCGTCGATCCGCTGCTGGTGCACGCAGTGATTCAGGTGGAGAGCGGTTATAACCGGTTCGCGCTTTCGCACAAGGGAGCCCAGGGCCTGATGCAACTGATCCCGGCCACCGCGCGCCGCTTCGGCGTGCGCAACAGCTGGGACAGCCGGCAGAATATCGAGGGTGGCGTGAAGTATCTCCGGTTTCTGCAGGACCGGTTCGACGATCTGCAGCTGGTGCTGGCCGCCTACAATGCCGGCGAGGAGGCGGTGGCGAAATACCGCGGCATCCCGCCATACGCGGAAACGCAGCAATACGTGTATAAAGTAGGTGCGCGGCTCGGCCAGCTGCGCAGATCGCAAAGCCGGCTGCTGGCCCAAGCCTCCAAACCCCAGGCGGTGGTGGTATCGGAATACCGCCCGCTGGAAACGATGATGGATGACCAAGGAAGGTTGCATCTGAGAACGAGGTAGCCCGGAGACCATGCCTCCCGCCACATCCTCCCCCAGGCCGGCGGCCCGCTCCTCCCGCAGCGGGATCATGTCCGTTCTGCGCATGGCTGGCCTCGTGCTGGCGGCGGTGGTGGGTCCCGCACAGACCGCGGCCGAGGTGGGCCAGCTCAAAGAGGTACGATACTGGTCGGCCGGGGAAGTTACCCGCGTTGCGCTGGAGCTGACGACCGAAGCGCGTTACAAGATCGACCGGCTGCCTGATCCGCCCCGCATCTATCTCGACCTCGCCGATATCCGCCCGCAAACGGGGCCCGGGATTCACACGATCCCGGTCGGGGACGGCATCATCCGCCAGATCCGTGTCGCCTTGACGCAGAAGAACGTCACGCGCGTGGTGATCGACCTGGAAACCGAAGCCGAGTTCATCACCTCCCAGCTGAGCAATCCGGACCGTGTGATGGTCGAGCTGCGCCTGCCGGAACCGGTCAAGCCGGCGGCGCCGAAAAAGGAAGAACCGCGGCATGTTTCGCTGAAGTCTCCGGCGCGGCCGTTTGTTCCGCCGCCACCGGGGATAGGACTTGCGCGGCCGGCTCCGCTGCTGGCCTCCCTGGGGCGTCTGCCCGCCTATTCGCCGCGTTCCCCGCGCCTGCGCATTCCGGCCTTTCTTGAGCCTCCGCCGCTGCGCATAGCGCCTCCGCCGCAGCCGGCGGCCGTAGCGGCGCGAGAGGAGGCTTTGGACCCCGTGAAGGAAACGCCGCGCCAGTTCGCCGCCAAGGTTGAGCCGGCGCCGCGGGTGATTATCCCGGCGCCCAAATCCGAGCCTCCGCCGGAGGTGCGCATCGCCAAGCCCGCGGACCGTGACCGGCTCGGAAACCGGTCTTTGACCAGGGTGCTCGGCCTAAAGCTCGGCCGCGTGGTGCTGGACGCCGGACACGGCGGCCATGACACGGGCTCCATCAGCCGATCCGGCCTGCTCGAAAAGGAGCTTGTGCTGGACGTCACGCTGCGCCTCGGCAAGTTGATTGAGGAGCGGCTGCATGCCGAAGTCGTCTACACGCGCAAGGACGACACTTTCATTCCGCTCGAAAAGCGCACCCTGATCGCCAACCAGGCGCGCGCCGACCTGTTCCTTTCCATTCACGCTAACTCCAGCCCGCTGCGCAGTTCCCAGGGTGTGGAAACTTTTTATCTGAACTTCACGACATCCAAGGAAGATCTCGACGTGGCCGCCCGCGAAAACGCCGGCGCGGAAAAGTCGATCCACGAACTGTCTGACCTGCTGAAGAAAATCGCCCTCAAAGATAAGATCGACGAATCCCGCGAATTCGCCGCGCGGATTCAAAGCGCCGCCTTCGAGCTGTCGCGCCAGAGCTTCGGCCCCATCCGCAACCGCGGCGTGAAGAAGGCGCCATTCATCGTGCTGATCGGCGCGGAAATGCCCAGCGTGCTTACCGAGATCGGCTTCATGACTAATGCGCGCGAGGAAGCGCTGCTGAAAAAGGGCGAGCACCGGCAGCGAATCGCCGAGGCGTTGTACAAGGGTATTTTTCAGTACACCGAATCGCTGAGCAGTTTTAGCGTGGCGCAGCGCCAGTAGGCATTACTCAAACGGCAAGTAGACGCAACGATTCCGGCCGTCCTGCTTGGCGCGGTAGAGGGCGCAGTCGGCCACGCGGATCAGAGTCTCCGGCGTCGCGTAGGCATCCTTCTTTAGAGATGTGGCTCCGAAGCTGGCCGTAACATCCAGGCTTCCTCCGAGCAGTTCGATATGGGAAGACTGCACTGACTCCCTCATCCGCTCTGCGGCAGCCAAGGTGCTATCCTCATCGCATCCCGGCAGTACCATGAGGAACTCTTCACCGCCGTAGCGCCCCACCGCGTCATAGGGCCGGATGGAGTGCAGCATGCGGTCAGCCACTTCGGCGAGCACCGCGTCGCCTGCGATGTGACCATAGCTGTCGTTGATTCCCTTAAACCGGTCCAGGTCGCCGATGACAATGCCGACGACGGAGTTTTCCCGCTGGCAACGTGCCAGCTCTTTGGCAAGAATGTCAAAGATGGCTCTCCGGTTCCACAGCTTAGTGAGGGAATCCCGCGTTGCCTGTACCCGAAGCTCTTCGCGGGCCGCGAGCAGTTCCCTTTGCAGTTCAATGATGCGGCGGCCGGGACCCAACCGCACCTTGAGTTCATTCTGATCGAACGGCTTGACTAGATAATCGTCGGCGCCGGCCTCCATGCCCGCGATCAAGTCTTCCTTTTCGTGCCGTGAGGTGAGCAGCAAAATGTAGGTGTAATGGTCGTTGGCCTGCTCCCGCACGCGGCGGCAAACCTCCAGGCCGCTCAAGCCCGGCATCATCCAGTCGAGAATGACCAGCCGGGGCGCCTCCTCGCCACTGAGGATGTTCCAAGCCTCCGTGCCATCCGAGGCCGTGATCACCCGGTAGCCCCATTTTTTCAGATCCGCTTCCAATAGCCGGCGTGAAACCGCACTATCGTCGGCGATCAGGATGTCCATATTGTCCGTCCGGATCCCCGGTATCGCGCCCGCTCACTTCTGCGCATTTTTTCACTTGCCCGGTCTGCCTCTCATGAAATGAAAAAGCATGTCAAGGTACCTCTTCAGAGCCTACCCTTGCTTCTTCTCATGCTGCTTCTTGTCCTCCAAGAAAGTTCCGCTCGAACCTCCAGGCCTCCTGCCCGTGCTGCTGCAGAAGCTCACCCTTCAGTCCTCCTATCTTAACTTATCGGCAAACCTCTGTCCTGCGGTAGAGTTAGGGGATTGTCTGGGCCAGAATTATCCTCGGCCGACCCATGGCCGACGGAGATCGGGCATCTCTTTATTCATCAACAGTTTATGATTATCCTGCTCCCGGATGCTCAGTACTTATCAGGTCTACTGGTACTCTCACAACGCCTATGGCTTCTAGGCCTTCTGGATTGCGGGCTCCGGCACGCCCTTTTGCCTGACCCTCCATTGCTGACCCTGACAGAGTTATCTTGGAGGGAATGAGATTCTACTTGCCACTCCTGATGGCTGCGCTTTGCGTGGCTCAAGTCCGGCTCGACGAGTACCCTCAGAAGCGGGTATCGTTCTACAAGGCGGCAGACCCGGCCGTTCCCAAGGCTTTGCTCGTGGAACCTCGGCCGTTTCCGCTCAGCGAAGTCACCTCCCAGGTGCGCGCCTCTGACGGCGCAGTGTGGACCGGCACACGGCGCGGCCTCATCCGCTACCAGCCCACGGCCCCTGCCGCGGATCAGGTTCAATACTTCCATTCGCGCCGTTACCTTTGGGACGATCACGTGCTGCATCTTGCCGCCGGAGAATCAGCCTCGGTATGGGTGCGAACCAATACCGGGGTAAGCCACATCAGGCTGGAGCCGATGACGCTGATGCGGAAAGCCGCGCTGTTTGAAGACCGCGTTGCGAAACGCCATTACCGTCACGGCTTGGTAGCTTCCTCCAATCTGCTGACCCCGGGCGATCTCTCCACGAATCAGCTTGACCCGAGCGACAACGACGGACTCTGGACCGCCATGTACGCCGCGGCGGAATGCTTCCGCTACGCCGTGACCAAATCACCGGAAGCGTTGGAGAGAGCAACGCGCTCCACCGAAGCGGTGCTGTTTCTCGAATCCGTCACCGGGCGGTCCGGCTATCCCGCCCGCAGCTTCATCAAACGCGGGGAATGGCGTCCGCAAGGCGGCGTCTGGCACTGGGCTCCCGATGGCGAGTATGAGTGGAAGGCCGACACCAGCTCCGATGAAATCGTAGGCCACTTCTACCTGTTCGGCATCGCGCACGATCTGCTGCCGGATCCGGCCTTGCGCCGCCGCATTGCCGCCACCGCCGCGCGCATCGCCGATCACATCGCCGCTCACCGTTGGAACCTCACCGACATCCACGGCCAGCCGACCTATTGGGGCCGGTGGTCGCCGGAGTATTTTGAAACTCCGCGCGGCAAGCCCGACGCTCCGCTGAACGCGCTGGAGATCCTCAGCTTCTTCAAGACGGCGCATCACATCACGGGAGAGGAGCGCTTTGACGCCATCTACAAGAAACTCGCCCTGGAGATGAACTATGCCGAGATGACCACGCGGCTGCTCGAACTGCGCCAGGTGATCAACTATTCCGACGAGGAGCTTGCCATGCTTCCCTTCTATCTCCTGTTCCGCTACGAAAAAGACGCAAAGTTGGTCGCTCTCTACCGCCGCGCGCTGGATCAGTGGTGGCAGAACATCCAGCGCGAGAATAATCCGCTGTGGAACTTCATCTATCAAACCGCCAGTCCCGCCGCGAAAGTGGACTTGGCCGCCGCCGTGCACACTCTCTACCGCATACCGCTGGAGCTTGTCACCTGGACGGTTGACAACTCCCACCGCGCCGACATCGTTTGGGAAAAAAACAACGACCGCTTCCGCCAGCCGCAATCGGTGAACTTCCTCCCGCCCGACGAACGGCCGGTGATGAAGTGGAACGGCAATCCATTCCGCGTGAGCGGGGGCAACGGAGGCCGTTCCGAAGATGACGGCGCCTTCTTCCTGCTGCCGTATTGGATGGGCCGGTATCACAAGCTGCTGATCGGGGAATAAGACGGCGGGTTTGCGCTGCAGGGCTGCGCGCATTTAAGATGAAGTTGTCGTGAATCGCCGCCGCGCAAAGTGAAATCTCCATGATCTATAGCCGCTCGGCAGAATATGCCATCCGGGCCTTTGTTCACTTGGCTCATACTCCGCAAGGCGCTTATGTCATGGCGCGCCAGATCGCCGAGGAAACGCAGATCCCCGCGCACTTCCTCGCCAAGATCCTGCAGCAGCTGGCCCGCAAGGGCTTCCTGCGGTCCTCCAAGGGGCCCACGGGAGGATTCTGCCTGCGCAAGCCCGCAAACGACATCACGATGCTGGAGATCGTCGAAGCTGTCGACGGGCTTCAAGACTATCAGCGGTGCATCAGCGGTTACCATGAATGCAACGACCAGGCTCCTTGCGGACTGCACGATGGCTGGAAGCACATGCGGTCGCGTATCATGGATTATTTGGAGGGGACGACGATCGCCCAGGTGGCGGAAAGTCTCGAAACCAAGAAAGCGGCGATCGAGAGATATAAGAAGACCGCTCTCAAACAGTTTCCGCGAGGCTGAATTGCCCCGGTCCGCAAAGTGAAAAAGGAGAATACTTGTGATGAATTCGGTTTTGGTGCCCATGGTCGTCGAGCAGACGTCGCGCGGTGAACGCGCCTTCGATATCTACTCGCGGCTTCTCAAGGAGAACATCATCTTCCTCGGCACCCCGATCGATGACCAGGTTGCGAACCTGATCATCGCCCAGATGCTATTTCTGGCCGCCGAAGATCCGGAAAAGGATATTTCGCTTTACATCAACTCCCCGGGCGGCTCTATCACCGCGGGGCTTGCGATCCTCGACACGATGCGCCTGGTCGAGCCCGACATCACCACCTACTGCGTCGGGCAGGCCGCTTCCATGGCCGCCGTTCTGCTGGCCTGCGGCACCAAGGGCAAGCGCTTCTCGCTGCCCCATTCGCGGATCCTGATTCACCAGCCGTCGATGAGCGGACTGGCCGGTCAGGCCGCCGACATCGACATCTACGCCAAAGAGATTCTGCGGATGCGCGAGACGCTCAACCAGATCCTTGCCGATGCCACCGGTCAGCCCACCGACCGCATCGCCCGCGACGTCGACCGCGACTACATCATGGAGCCGGATCAGGCCGTCTCCTACGGCATGGTGGACCGCGTCATCGCCTCGCGCGACGAGCAACCGAAGTAGCGGTGCGCGGCTACCGTCCGCTCAGCTTCAAAATCCGGTGATTGTAACTGTCGGAGATATACAGGTCGCCTGTCAAGGCTTCCACCGTCACCCCGTGCGGACGCCGTAACCGGCTGCGCACGGGATCATCGGAAACGATGGTATCGCCCGCCTCGCCCGTTCCGGCGATCGTCTGCGTCTTTCCCGTTTTCACCGCGTAGCGCCGGACCAGGTGATTCTCCGCGTCGGCGATGATCACGTCCCCGTTGCGGTCCATCGTCAGGTGCTTGGGTCCCTTCAGATCCGGCTGCACACTGCCCGGCGCGATCAAGGTCCGTATCCGGCCCGCTTTGTCCACCACGCGCAGCGCATTGCCTCCGCGCTCCAGCACGTACACATTCCCTTCGCCATCGGCCGCCACCGCCCGCGGATCCACCAGCGGACTCTCCTCCGCCACCGCGCCATCGGCGGGCACACCCTTGTCCCCGTTTCCCGCCACCGTCTTCACGGTCCCGCTCTTCAGGTCGACCACCCGCACGCGCCGGTTGGATAAGTCCGCCACGTACAACTTATCCGAGGTTGGATTCAATTCCATCGCGAAGATTCCATGGAAGGCCGCCTTCAACGCCGGCCCGCCGTCTCCGGAATAGCCGGCGTCGCCGTTGCCGGCCACCGTCGTGATGATGCCCGACTTCAGGTCCACCTTGCGCACGCGGTTGTTGTGTGTGTCGGCGATGAACATCTGGTCGCCGCGCGAAATCACGATGCCGTGAGGGTCGTTCAACTGGGCCGCCTCCGCCCTTCCTCCGTCGCCGCTAAAGCCCATTTGACCAGTGCCCGCCGCCACCGACGTCTTGCCCGCGCGGTCTACCCGGATCACCCGGTGGCCCTTGAACTCGCAGACATAATAATTGCCGCGGCTGTCAAACGCCACGCCGAACGGTTCAATGAACCGGATCTGTTTCGCTTCGGCGCCCGCCGCGCCCTCACCTCCCCCGGCGATGTGCTCGAGTTTTGCCGGCATCGCCGCCACGGCCGCCGCCATTACCATCCAAGCGATCCTCATGACTCCCTACTCTACCGGCTGCCGCCGCCGGATCACAACCTCCGTGGGCGCATGAAAGTACGAGAATGGGGAGATGCCTTGGTCCAACGATGAGCAGATGTTTTCCCTCGCCCGCCGCCAGCTGTTCACCGCCGTGATCGGCGACATCATGGATAAGATAGGATTGCGCCGGCAGTTTCTGCCTCCCTACATTCAGCCGCTCGATCGCGGCATGACCGCCGTGGGCCGCGCGATGACGGTACTCCAGTCCGATTGTGAAGACGGCGCCGGCGGCGCCCAGCCGTTCGGGCTGATGCTCGATGCGCTGGACGATCTCAAGCCCGGGGAAATCTACCTCTGCTCGGCCGGCTCGCCTCCTTATGCCCTTTGGGGGGAGCTGATGTCGACGCGCGCCATGCGCTGCGGGGCCGCGGGAGCCGTGCTCGACGGTTACCTCCGCGATACGCATGGCATCCTCAAACTCGGTTTCCCTTGTTTCTCGCGCGGCTGCTACGCACAGGACCAGGCGGGCCGCGGCAAAGTCTCCGATTTCCGCGTCTCCATCCAGATCGGCGGCGTCCATGTTTCCCCCGGCGACATTGTATTCGCCGACGTCGATGGCGTCTGCATCGTCCCCCGCCATGCCGAGCGGGAAGTCTTCGAGCGCGCTCTCGAAAAAGTCCAGGGCGAAAACGTGGTCCGCGAAGCGCTGGAGCAAGGCATGCCCGCCCGAGAAGCTTTCGACCGCTTCGGCATTCTTTAACCGGGACGCGCGCTATGATGACCTAGATGGAGCCGTTGACGATCGACCCTGAGCTGAACCGGCTCGCGCTGGAAGAAGCCGCCGGCCAGTTCCCCGAGTTCGCGGGCAAGGCTGCCGGCGTTGTGGCGCGGCCCCTGTTCCGCGGCTACGCCTGGCAACTGGAGTGGCGCGGGAGTCCTCCCGAAGGCCAGCAGGCCTGGGAGTTCCAAAACGCCGCGGTCCGCGCCTATAAGAGACTTGCCGGTATTCAGGATAAAACGTGAGCGGCAACCAGCAAGTCCATCCCAGCCGCATCCGGCTGGAGGCCAGCTCCGTCTGCCAGCTGGAATGTCCCGCCTGCCCGACCGCTTCCGGGGAAACCAAGCCGGTGCTGGGCGCCGGCCATCTGCGGTTGGCCCGATTCCGCCAGCTACTGGAAGACAACCCGCAACTCGTCCACATTGAACTGAGCAACTACGGCGAACTGTTTCTCAACCCGGAACTCCCCGCAATCATGGAGTCCGCCCATCAGCAAGGGGTGCGTCTGACCGCCGACAACGGCGCCAACTTCAACACCGTTTCGGAAAGCACGTTGGAGGCTCTCGTCAAGTTCCGCTTTCACAGCATCACCTGCTCACTCGATGGCGTTACTCAGGAGACGTATGCGCAATACCGCAAGGGCGGTGACCTGGACACCGTGCTGGCCAATATCCACAAACTGAATCAACTGAAGCAGCGCTACGGCTCCCCGTACCCGAAGCTGCTGTGGCAGTTCATCCTCTTCCCGCACAATCAGCACCAGGTGGAGGAGGCGCGCCGCATGGCCGAGGAACTCGGCATGCGCTTCCGCATCAAGCTTGCCTGGAATGAAGACGCAGATCAGAGCCCGCTGGTTCAAATCGAAGGAGCCGGCAGCCGGTCGGAATACCGCCAGCGCTACGGAGTCAACTACAAACGCGAACTCTGCCGGCAGCTCTGGCGCATGCCCCAGATCAACTGGGACGGCCGCGTCATGGGCTGCTGCCGGAATTTCTGGGGAGAGTTCGGCGGCAACGCGTTTGAAGACGGCATCGGGCAGGTCTCCAATTCGACGCGCATGGTCTATGCACGGCGCATGCTGATGGGCCAGGTTCCGGCGAAGCAAGAGATCCCCTGCACCACGTGCGATCTTTACTTAGACATGCACTCCTCCGGCCGCTGGCTTTCCGCATCGGAGATCCGAATCCCCGCCGCGATTCTCGAATGGCTGTACCGGCGCCGTCTGGCCAACACGCTCACCTTCGCCGCTGCCGGCGCGCTGTTCCGTCTCGCCGAGGCCGCTCTAGAATGGCGGACGAAAACAGGATAGATGGACATCTCGGTCATCGTCCCCTGCCGCAATGGAGAACCTTACATCGAGCGGTGCCTGACCGCTCTGCTCAACCAATCCTTTCCCGCTGAGCGCTACGAGGTGATCGTCGTCGACAACATGTCCACCGACGCCTCACTCCAAAAAGCCCGCTGCTTCGCGCGGGTGCGCACGCTCCAGGAGTCCAAACCCGGCTCCTACGCCGCGCGCAATGCGGGACTCCGCCTCGCCGCGGGCCGCCTACTCGCCTTCATCGACGCCGATTGTGAGGCTGATCCGCACTGGCTCGCCGCGATCCACGACGCTTTCGAGCAGCAGGAAACCTCCGCCATCCTGGGAGGCCGCCGCTTCGGCGCGGAGTCATTCCTTCTCGCCGCTTTCGCCAACTACGAGCATGAAAAGGCGCGATTCGTCTTTAACCAGCAAGACCCGGCGCTATTTTATGCCTACACCAACAACATGGCTGTCCGTCGCGAGGTTTTCGAGCGTTGCGGCGAGTTCCCGCAACTCCTCCGCGGCGGCGACGTCGTCTTTATGAAGGAGATTCTCAAAGCCTATCCTTGCCGCACCGTCCGCTTTGTCCCTGCCGCCCTAATCCGTCACCTGGAAATCGACCGCTGGTATTCCTGGCCCCGGAAAATGTGGATCTACGGCCGCAGCTTTCAGAACTACTCCACGCTCTGCCAGGCCCGAACGCTCGACAATCGCGCGCGGCGCGAAATCTTCCGTCAAACTCTACGGCGCAACAATTACTCCATCGCGCAGGCCGCTGTTTTTTTTCTCTTCGGAGCCGTCACGACGCTGGCCTTTGAATGCGGCCGCCGCTTTTCCTTGCGGCCTCCAGCTCGATAAGCCATCTGCGATATGATTCTTTCCGAGGTGCCATCATGAGCGTCAATCGCCGATCTTTCTTTCTTGGTACGGCCGCCGCCGCCCACTCTCTGTACGCGCAAACCGAACCCCGCGTGCCCACCGCGGTGATCGGAACCGGCAACCGCGGCTCCTATCTTCTGCAAGGCGTGCTCAAGCAGCCTAACGCGAAGGTCGCCGCCGTCTGCGACATCAAGCCCGACCGCCTGGACAAAGCCGCCAGCGCCGCCGCCCGCGACAACCCCATGACCGCCACCGACTGGCGCAAGGTGATCGACCTCAAGGATCTGGAAGCCGTTTACATCGCCACGCCGCCCCACCTCCATTCGGAGATGGCCATCGCCGCGCTACAGGCCGGCAAGCACGTCTACTGCGAAAAGCCAATCGGCGTTACGCCGGCCCAGGTCAAGGCCCTGCTGGAAGCCGCGCGCGAATCAAACAAAGTGTTCGTCGCCGGACAGCAGCTTCGTTCCATGAAGCAGCTCTCCGAGGCCGTCCGCAAGATCCACGAAGGCGCCATCGGCGACGTCATCATGGTTAAGGCTCAGCGCCATGCCACGGCCGATCTCGCCCACGACGGCCCTTCCGCCGACTGGTACTTCGACGTGGAGAAATCCGGCGGCTATCTGATCGAGCAGTCCGTCCACAACCTCGACGCCTGCAATTGGGTGATCGGCGCGCATCCGATCACGGCTTCCGGCTTCGGCGCCACCCTCCTATATCAGGATGACCCGCCCGGCCGCAACATTTTCGACTGCGGCGTTATGAGCTTTGACTATGCAAATGGCGTGAAAATGTCCTTCACCCAGAACGTCTTTCATCCCCGCACCATGCCGAACGGCAACCAGTACATCTACGTGTACGGCAAGAAGGCAGCCGTCGATCTTATGCAGAACCCGATGCTCTACCCGCTCTCGCGCGAAGGGGCCCCCTCCGTGCTTGCGGAAAAGCAGGAGCAGGACCCGCACGCGCACATCGTTGCCTTTTACGACTGCGTCACCAAGGGCGGAAAGAATCCCGCCGACATTACCATTGGCGCCACAGCCGCGCTCACCTCCATCCTCGGGCACGAAGCGATGGTAAAGCAGAAGGTCATTTCCTGGTCCGACCTCGGCGTCAGCATATAGTGCAGGGTAGCCACAAAAGAATGCTTCATCCCGGCACTTCACTCACGATTGCGCTGCTGAGCTGTTGTACCGCGCTGGCCCAGCAATCCACCTTCTCCACCACCATCCAGCCGTTGCTCCGGCAAAACTGCGCCATGTGCCACAACAAGGCCATGGCATCCGGCGGCCTGAACCTCGACGGCCTCAACAGTCACTCCTCCATCGCTCAGGAACGCGAAGCCTGGGAGCGCATCATCGCCAAGATGCGGACGGGCGAGATGCCGCCCAAAGGCGCTCCCAAGCCGCCACCGGAACAGGTGCACGCCCTCATCCAATTCGTCAACGCCGAACTGGACCGGATCGACCGCGCCCGCCCGCCCGATGACTCCGTCCTCGGCTTCGACAACATCGGCGATGTCCTCACCATCAGCCCTCTGCTGATGGAAAAGTATGTGCACGCGGCCGAGCGCATCGCGGCCCTGGCCATCGCCGCCGACGGACTCCCCAAGCCCACTCTGTTCGAACTCAAGGCCGACAGGACCCGCCGCCTCGACATCGGAGCCTCCGATATCACCGAACACCTCGACTATAGCGGCGAATATGTCTTCCGCGTCCGGATCCGCGGCCATCTCGGCCCAAAGGGTCAGCCCGCCTCCCTCCAAATATCGGTCGACGGCAAGCCCATCCACACCGTCGAAGTCGATACGGCTGAAAACGAAACCAGCACCGTCGCCCGCGACATTCAGCGCTCCGAACAGGAGGCCCGTGTCTACCTTACGGCCGGCCCTCACACTTTCCGCGCCGAGTTCGTGGGCGACCAGTTCCGCAAGCCCGTCCCGCGCCCGCCCGCGGGAAGAACTTTCACCGCCCGCCAGACCGACCCGATGATCTACCCGGAGAAGTTCGCTTGCCGATTCCAAGAGCCTTCGTAAGCCCGGTGTGCTCGACGCGCAAATCACCCGCATGCTCGCCGACCCCAAATCCGATGCCCTGGCTCGCAACTTTGCCGGCCAGTGGCTGGAAACACGCAGCCTCGCCGCCGTCAAGCCCGACGTCCTCAAGTTTCCCATGTGGAACGCCGCCCTCGCCGAGGACATGGCCACCGAAACGCGCCTCTTCTTTGACCACATCCTCCGCGAAAACCGTCCCGACTCGGAATTCATCAACGCCGGCTACACGTTCCTCAATCCGCGCCTCGCCCGCCACTACGGCATCGAGAATGCCGACGGCCCGGACTTCCGCAAGGTGGAGGTTGATCCAGCGCAGCGCGGCGGCCTTCTCTCGCACGCCAGCGTGCTTACCGTGACCAGCTACCCGGTGCGAACCTCACCCGTGCTCCGCGGGAAATACATCCTCGACGTTATCCTCGGTTCGCCGCCGCCCGCTCCGCCGCCCAACACTCCCGCGCTCGACGAGGACACCGTCGGCGCCTGCCATGATCCGCACCGGCCGGCCCCGGAAGATAAGGCCGCCTACTACCGCTCCCGCTGCCTCACATGCCACACGGAAACACCCTGCGCCGCGCCCGCCTCGGACCGCGAACTTGGCCTTGCCTACGCCTCGGTTGCTCTCCGCGAAAACCACCGCCCCTCCGGCCTCCGCGCCTTTTCCATCCTTCAGGGTGTCTACGAAAAGCTGCCCGAGGACGCCGCTGTCGCCACCCAGCTCGCCCAACTCTATGACCGCATGAACAACCCCGCCAAAGCATGCGAACTCTACGCCCGAGCCGTCGCCGCCGATCCCGCCTCCACCGCCGCCTCCGTCAATCTCGGCGGCTGTCTTGCCAAGCAAGGCCGCATGCCGGAAGCTATCGAGCTCTGGCGCGGCGCCCTTCGCCGCAACATCGGGCTGGAACCCGCCCGCCTCAACCTAGCCGTCGCTCTCTATCAATCCGGCAATCTGAGGGAAGCCCGCGAAACTCTCGAACAAGCCCTCCGCGTCAACCCCGTCTCCGCCCAAGCACGCCGGTTGCTCTCTGCACTCAACCGCCGCTGATTCGCACTATACTAAGGGCGATCCCCCATGAGCATCTACGACAAATACGGCGTCCGCACCATCATCAACGCCAAGGGCAACGTTACCCGCCTCTCCGGCGGCTTTCTCGACGCCGAAGTATCGGCCGCCATGGCCGAAGCCGCCACCTACTGCGTCGACGTTGCCGAGTTGCAGGCCGGCGCCAGCGCCGTCATCGCCAAGCTCACCGGAGCGGAAGCCGGCATCGTCACCTCCGGCGCAGCCGCCGGCCTCCTCGTGGGGACAGCCGCCTGCATCACCGGCCTCGACCCGGGCAAAATGGCCCGCCTCCCCGACACCGGCGGCATGAAGAACGAAGTGGTCATGGTCCGCAGCCAGCGCAATTTCTACGACCATGCCGTGCGCACCGCAGGAGCCCGCCTCGTGGAAGTCGGCCTGCCGGACCGCTTCGCCGGAGCCGGCGTCCGCGACGCCGAACCCTGGGAAATCGCCGACGCGATCAACGAGCGCACCGCAGCCGTCTTCTACGTCGCCGGAGGCAACGCCCGCCCTCCACTTGCCGACGTCGCCCGCGCCGCCCATTCCGCCGGCGTCCCTGTGCTGGTCGACGCCGCGGCGCAGCTTCCGCCCGCTTCCAATCTCCGCCGCTTTATCCAAGAAGGGGCCGACCTGGTCGCCTTCTCCGGCGGCAAGGCCATCGGCGGCCCGCAAGGCTCCGGCATCCTCGCCGGCAAGCGCGACCTCGTCATGTCCGCTCTTCTGCAGCAGCTGGATCTCGATATTCTCTGGGAAGAGTGGGCGCCACCAGCTTCACTCATCGACAAGGACCGCCTGCGCGGCACGCCCCAGCACGGCGTCGGACGGCCCTGCAAAGTCGGTAAGGAGACCGTCATCGGACTCCTTGTCGCTCTGGAGAAATTCGCCGCTGAAAACGACCACGCCCGCACCCAACGTCTGCAAGCCATCATCCAGAGCCTGCAAGCCGCACTCACCGGCGTCGATCACGCGCGCATCGTCCCCACCGGCGGCGCCAACCCGAAACTCGAGCTGCACCTCACGCCCGACGCCCCGCGCACCGCCATGCAGCTTGCCATCGAGCTGGCCCGCGGCAACCCGAGCGTCCATGTGGACACCTCCCGGGCACACGCCGGCATCCTTTCCCTCAGCGCCTGGTGCCTGCGCGACGGAGATCCGGAAAACATCGCCGCCCGCATCAAACCGCTGCTGCGTTACTAACTAAGCGGCCCGGTTCAGCGGTTGAACAGGTCCTTCAGCTTGTCCTTCACGCGCGCCAGCAGCCCGCCGGAGGAGTCCTTCGGCGGAGGAGGCGCGGGAGCGGCCGGCGTGGAATCCTCTTCCTCCTCCCGTGGAAGCTGCCATGCGGTCTTCTCGATCTGGCGCACATGGTAGCCCTGGAACTCATAAGTGCGCCGGTAGAGCACGCCGTCGCGCGCGGAGAAGATCAGGGAAAAGCGCGGCATTGTGGCGCCTTCCAGCATCGGGTGCACCTCGATCGGATAGTAGCCTTTCAGGTTGCGTTCGATGTAGGCCGTCTCATACCGGTGCCGCCTCGTACTCCACACAAAGACGCGGAAGCTGTCGAAATGGTACGGGTTGATGCGGCTCTGGATCGTCGTCCACAGCCAGTGCTGCCGGGTCTGCCCCTGATCCTCCACCGAGCCAAGTGGAAAATAAGCCGTGATGTGGTGGCCCTCGGCATACTGGCCCACTTCGTCCGGGATGGCCATCATCATCATCCGCGATAGCACCCATCCGGGACGGCCATCCTTCAGCCGCACAAGGCTCCAGCTGTCCATCGGGGCGTCCGGTGGCAGCGGCGTTCCGGCGGGCGGCGCGTGCCGCGGCGTTACGCGATGGCCGATCAGGTCCGCGCTTTCTCCCTCCTGTAGCTGGTAGAAAGTCGGTGACTGCCGTTGCGCTTCAATGTGGACGTTCAGCAGATCGAACGGCGTCATCTTACCCTGGCTGCCGACGGTGGCGGCGCGCTCGGCTGAGCGGCGCAGCCGCGCCATCTGTTCGGGCGTCAGCAACTGGCGCCCGTCGGTCCAGCCTTCCGCTCCGGACTGCGTGCGCACCTTGGCGAACCGGCGGCGGTAGGCGAGGATCTCCAGCTTTTCCCCGTGCTTCACCGTGGCCGTCACCTCCGCGCGGGGAGCGAGATCCTTGCGCAGGTTCAGCGAGATGCCTCCGACGTATGCCTCGGCGATGGCCACGTCGCGCGGCTCCTCTCGCTTGCACCCGGAAAGGCCAAGCAGCGCGGCAACGCAGACGGTGATAATAGCGGCATGGAAGATCCGCTGCCGGCGGTTGACTATTATTGCCCGGAGTGCCGCAAGCCGGTGAGCGATCCGCTGGTCTGCCGGGACTGCGCCGCGGTCATCTGCCGCGATTGCGGAACGCCGCTGGAGCGTGCCGACGATCTGGGCATCGGATAAACGCGCGCGTTCAGGGCACATAGGTCCGCACGATCGTTACCTGCGAATCGGGTTGAATCTCCAATCCGGCGCCGGATTGCCAGACTTCCCCTGGCGAAAAAACTTCATTCCCCAGACGGCCGCTGCCTTCGAGAACGATGTAGCAGCCCGGACCAACAGTGGCCGGCCCGCTCAATTGCCAGCGTTCGGTCGCGAAGTAGTCGCAGGTGGCCAACAGCCTGCCTCCGCCGGGAAGATCTTGTTGTAATGACGGACCGGGGTGGGCTTCAGGTTTCACCACTTCCATACCCCGGTCAAGATGAAGCGGCCGGCCTCGATTGTAGTCGTACAGCCGGTAGGTGACGTCGGAGTTCTGCTGTATCTCCAGCACCGCAAGATCGGGGCCCAGGGCGTGCACGGTTCCCGCGGGTGTGAAGAAAACATCGCCCGGCTTTGGTGTGAACCAGCCGAGCAGAGATTCGATGGATCCGTCCGATGCCGAAACCCGGACTTGCTCCAGGGAGACAGGCTCGCGGAAACCGCAGGCGATGCGCGCTTGCGGCCCGGCGCGCAGGATCAACCACATTTCGGTCTTGCCGCGCGAGTCTTCCACGCGGCGGGCGTAGTCGTCATCCGGATGCACCTGCACCGACAGTGGCTGCGAGGTGAACAGGAACTTGATCAGCAGCGGCCCGGCGTCAAACCACACCTCGCCCGTTGGCGTTTCGGCCGGAGGAAACCAGGGCCCTAGGTCGCGAGAGCCCCAGACGCGTTCGACAAATCGGGGGAGGATTCGTTCTGGGGCCTGGCTCATCAGCGCTGTTCGACGAATTTCTGGATGCGGTCCAGGCCGCGCTCCAGCTCCTTCATGGATGTCGCGTAGGAGATGCGCACGTGCCTATCGGTGCCGAACGCTTCGCCCGGCACCACCGCCACATGGGCCTGGTTCAGCAGCCGTTCGGCGAACTCCAGCGCCGTCGGGATGCCCAGTTTCTTCATCGCATCGCCCACGTTGGGGTAGGCGTAGAAGGCGCCCTGCGGCTCGGCTGCCGTTACGCCGGGGATGCCGCGCAGCCGCTGCATCACGTAGTCGCGCCGGGAGCGGTACTGGCTTAACATCGCGGGCACTGAATCCTGCGGCCCGCGCAGCGCTTCTATGGCGGCCCGCTGCGCAATCGAGGTCGGGTTGGACGTCATGTGGCTTTGCAGCTTGACGATCGCGTTGATTACCGGCACCGGCGCCAGCCCGAAGCCGATTCGCCAGCCCGTCATCGCGTAAGTCTTCGACAGCGACCCGGCCACGATCACCGTCTCCTTGGCGTTCGGAGCCGAGGCGATCGAGTACGGCTTGTGGTTGCCGTAGAGGAACTGGCAATAGCATTCGTCCGTGATCAGCCAGATCCCGCGGCTGGAAGTCAGCGCGAGAATCCGCCGGAATTCCTCGTCATCAACGACGGCCCCGCTCGGATTCGAGGGCGAGTTGACGATCAGCACCTTGGTCTTCGAAGTCAGATGTTTCTCCACCTGCGCGGCCGTCAGGGCGAAACCGGAAACTTCATCCGTTTCCAGGAATACGCACTTGCCGCCGGCATAGTTGACGACATCCTTATAGGTCACCCAATAAGGAACGGGGATGATGACCTCGTCGCCCGGGTTCACCAGCACCTGCATCAGGTTGAAGATCACGTGCTTGCCGCCAACGGTCACCACGCACTCCGCCGGCGTGTAGCTGGTGCCGAAATCGGTGGCGTGACGCTCGCAAATCGCCTTCTTCAGCTCCAGCACGCCGCCGACCGCGGTGTACTTGGTGAAGTTGTCATCCAGCGCCTTCACGGCGGCCTGCTTGATGTTGTCCGGCGTAGGGAAATCCGGCTCGCCGGCGCCGAAGTCGACGACATCCACGCCTTCACGCCGCAGGCGCTCGGCTTCCGCCGATACCTTCACGGTCGAGGAAACGCTGATCGTATTCAGCCGTTCTGCCAATTCGGTGGCTGTAGTTGGGGTCATAGTTTATCCTCTTGCTGAGATTCCGCTTATACGGCGTTGCAGGCGGGCTTCCACGGTGGGGGGGACCATGCCCCGAATGTCGCCGCCAAGGCGGAACACCTCTTTCACCAGCCTGGAGCTGATGAAGCTGTAGGCTTCGCCGGCCATGAGAAAGACGGTTTCAATTTCGGGTTTCAGACGGCGGTTCATCAGCGCCATTTGCAGTTCGTATTCGTAATCGGAAACGGCGCGGATGCCGCGCAGAATGGCCGTGGCCTGTTTTTGCGCGGCGTAATCGACAAGCAGGCCATCAAAGCTGTCTACTTCCACGTTGCCGAAACCCGGGACCACCTCGCGCACCATTTCCATACGCTCTTCCACGCTGAACAGGGGCTGCTTGCCGTCATTGCGGAGGACAGCCACGATCAGCCGGTCCATCATCGCCGAGCCACGCTCAATCAGATCGAGGTGGCCGCTCGTGAGGGGATCGAAAGAGCCGGGGTAAATAGCGATGTGACTCCGCGACTTGCTCGCCACAGTGATTAACCATCAATTGTAACGAACTCGGGCAGCGGCTGCTTAAAAGTTGTCACAGTGCCGGTACGCAGCGATCACCGCCTTCTCCCCTTCCTTCCCGGGCTTCGAGTTGCCGTGCTCCATCCCGACAACGCCGGTGAACTTGCGCTCATAAAGCCACTTGAAGATGAAGTGGTAGTTGATCTCGCCGGTCGTCGGCTCCTTGCGGCCGGGATTATCGCCCACCTGAATGTACGGCGTCTCGTCCCAGGCCGTTTCGAGATTGGGGATCAGATTGCCGACGTCGATCTGCTGGTGATAGAGATCGTTCAGGATCTTGCACGACGGCGAGTTGACTCCCTTGCAGATCGCGTAGGCCTGCGGCACCGAGCGCAGGAACAAACCAGGATGGTTCGCGTACCAGTTCAACGGCTCCAGCACCATCACCAGCCCGGCCGGCTCGCAAATCTCGCACATCACCTTGAGGTTGGTAATGCAGTTGGCCGTCTGGTAGCCGGGGTCGATGCGGTTATTCACCGAGTTCGGCACCACCGTTGTCCACTTCGCGCCCACGCGCTTGGCGCACTCCACCGCCGTCCGCATTGTCTGGCGCAGCGTGTCCTGATATGCGCGGTCGGTCTTCGACACAAAATCGTTCGAGTTGAAATCGGCGTGCGAGACGAATACGCCCATCAGCATCCCGTTCTTGGCCAGCGCCTCGCCGATGCTGGTTTGCAGGGCGGGCTCGCGGCGCATGGCGCCGTTGTCCTCCCAGGCGGTGAAGCCCTGGTCGGCGCTGAATTTGATCTGGTCGATGATGTCCTCGCCCGCGGACTGGCGGAACATGCCCGGATGCGGTCCGTAGCGAAGTTTAAACTTGGGAGTGTTGGACTGGGCGGCGTTGGCCGCTAGTGGTGCCAGTGCGGAAGCGAAGAAGTTTCGTCGGCGCATGATCTATTCAAGCCGATTTTGTAAGCGTTACGCAACCGGGAGATGATAATGCTCAATGACGGATACACGGAAGTGCCGCAAGGAAGGCTCGCGGCGGTCGTAACCTACCTCGAGATGCGGCAGCCACCACCGCCCGCTCCTGACTGGACGCCGCCTTCGGGACTGCGCATCGTGCCCCACGCCAAGCCCGACCTTGCCTGGTACCGCGATCTGTTCCGCCGCGTCGGCGAACAGTGGCTCTGGTTCAGCCGCCTGCGCATGGGGGATGAGGAGTTGCGTGCCGTTCTTCATGACGACCGCGTGGATGTGTTTGCTCTGGAAAAGGCCGGCGTGGCAAAAGGGTTGCTGGAACTTGACCGGCGCGATTTCCCCGAGATCGAGCTCGCCTTTTTCGGCGTAACGCCGGATCTGGTCGGCAAGGGCGCCGGACGCTTGCTGATGCGGTTCGCCGTGGAGGAGGCCTGGCGCCACAAGCCTGCGCGGTTCCATGTCCACACCTGCACGCTCGATCATCCGCGGGCGGTGGAGTTCTATGTGAAGTCGGGCTTCCGTGCCTATAAGCGTGCGGTGGAGGTGTCGCCGGACCCGCGGTTGACCGGGGAATTGCGAAGGGATGCCGCGGCGTGTGTGCCGGTGATCGAGTGAGGAGTTGACAAACATACCAACTGGTTGGTATTTTTGTGGGCATGGCCCAGGACCGCGCCATCGCCACCCGCGGAAAGCTCATGCAAACCGCCACCGACCTCATCCGCCGCCACGGCTACGGCCCCACCTCCATTGATCAGATCTGCGCTCAAGCCCGCGTCACCAAGGGCGCCTTTTTCCACCACTTCAAGTCCAAGGAGCAGCTGGCCGAAAGCTGCCTTCATCAATGGGACCGGCAGACGGCGCTGATGGAGCGCTCGGCGCCATTTCAGCAAGTTCCGGATCCGCGCGTGCGCGTTCTGGGCTACATGGATTTTTTCGCCGGCATGTTGGCGGATCCGAAAATGCTGAAGTCCTGCCTGGCGGGGACCACCGCGCAGGAGGTTTCCTCCAGCAACGAGGCTTTGCGCGAAGCCGCCCATGCCTATTTCGAGAACGCGCGGAAGCGATTTGAGGCATTGCTTCAGGACGCCTGCCGCGGATCGCGCGCGAAAGTAGATACGGCGGGGTTGGCGGCGTTGTGGATCGCCGCGATTCAAGGCTCCCTCATTCTGGCTAAGGCTTCCCAGGACGAATCGGTGATCGCAACCAGTCTCGATCACGCCAAGCGTTACATCGCGGCCCAATTGCCCGCCAAGGCGAAGGGCCGAACCAGGAAGCAAACAAGACAATAGGAGAACAAGATGACGATCGGACAATCATTTCTCGCTGCATTGGAACACGAAGCGGCGGTGACGCGGAAGTTTCTCGAGCGGCTGCCCGAGGACAGGCTGACCTGGAAGCCGCACGAAAGATCCATGTCGGCCGGACAGCTGGCTTATCATCTGGCAACCACGCCCGGCCAGGTGGTGGAGATGGCGAGCAAAGACGACGCCGTGGCGCCCGACTTCTCCCAGGGAAATCCGCAACCCACCAGCGTGAAGGAGGTGCTGGAAGCGCCGGAGCGCAGCGTCCAGGCAGTCAAGCAGTTGCTGCCGAAGCTTGACGACACCGCGATGGAGAGAACCTGGCGCGCGCTCAAAGACGGCCGGGAGATGATCGCGATGCCGCGCGTCGTGTTCCTGCGCAACATCATGCTCAACCACTGGTATCAGCACCGCGGGCAGTTCAGCGTCTATCTGCGCCTGATGGGCCAGAAGGTTCCGGCAAGCTACGGGCCCAGCGCCGATGAGATGCCCGAGTTCATGCAACAGAAAGCGGCCGTCTCATGGCCTGCGACGAACGTCTGGCCGCGCGCGTGCGGAGCGCGCTGGAGGGGCGCAAGGGCGTGGAGGAGCGCCGCATGTTCGGCGGAGTCTGCTTCATGCTCAACGGCCACATGTGCTGCGGCGTGACGCGCGACCTGCTGGTGCTGCGGCTGGGCGAGGAAGGAGCGGCGGATGCTTTCCGCCGTCCGCACACCCGCGAAATGGATTTCACGGGGCGGCCGATGAAGGCAATGGTGTACGTCGAGCCCGCCGGAACGGCAACGGAGGCGAAGTTGGGCGCCTGGATCGAGAAGGCGGCCCGGTTCGTGAATGGGCTACCGGCGCGCTAGCGCCTTCTTCGGAATCTTCAGCGCCATTGACCCGGCCACCGTGATCACGTCGTAACGGCCCTGAAAGGCGATCAACTGGTGCGCGGCCCAGGGTTCGATCTGAAATTCCGTGGTGAGCCAATGAATCATGTCGGAGGTGGCTAGGCGGATGGTCCGGTCAAGCGAAGAGACAAATTCCGGCTGGCTGGCGATGGCGATGATGTAGTCGTCGTTTTCCAGACGCGGACCGGGCAGGTTCGCGTTCTTACGCAGCCCGACGGTGAACATGACGTCCATCGAAGTTTCGACACCGGTGCCCACCGGTTCACCGTCTGCTTGCAGCGCGTGGCCGTCGCCGATGTAGAGCAGAGCGCCGGGATGGTAGACGGGCAGGGTCAGCGTGACGCCTTCGACGATTTCGTTGTAGTCCATGTTGCCTCCGTAAGTACCGGAGATGCCGGAGGTGGGGGCGAACTCGCCGGGCGCGGCAACACCAACGCAGCCGAGCATGGGCCGGGCGGGGAATTTGAGCGCCAGGTGCTTGCTTTGCGGCTCCCGGAGCTGCACGGTCTGGTTTTCGAGATCGATGTCCCAGGGGATGAGATCGTTGCGGCCGGCCCGGATGAGGTCGTCTTTGTAGCGGCGTGGATAGGTGGTTTCGATCGATTCCGGCGTGAGCGAGAACAGGCCGAGCCGGTAGTTGCTCCAGCCCCACTTGCGGTTCATGCGGATGCGCTGGAAGCGGACCGTGATCGCATCGCCGGGCTCGGCGCCCTCAATGAAAAACGGCCCCGTAAGCGGGTTGGAGGGCGTGGCGCGGCGGACGTCCTTTGAGTCCTGACCTCCGGCGTCGATCGTGTAGGTGATCACCGTGTCACCGGGCTTGATCTGCTTGAGCACCGGGTGGCGGTGGAAGAAGGTGTGATAGAAGGTTTCGGGCTTGACGTCGTGCACTTCACCGGCGGCAAGCGCGGCGGCGGCTAGGAAAACGAAGCGGAGCAAGGGACCTCCTTCAGGCGATCTTTTTGCTGTACTCTCTGGCGATGTAGTCGCAGGCGCGTACGGTGATGGCCATCATCGTGAGCGTCGGGTTCTGGCAGCCGATGGAGACCCAACAGGCTCCGTCGGTGACGAAGATGTTTTCGACATCGTAAGACTGGCACCATTTGTTCACGACGCTCGTCTTGGCATCATTCCCCATACGAGCCGTACCCACTTCGTGGATGCAAAAGCCGGGGACGGAGTACTGGCCCGTTTTGCGGACGTTGCGTGCGCCGGCGGCTTCCAGCATCTCGGCGGCCTGCTCACGGCCGTCCTCGAACAGCTTCTTCTCGTTATCGCCCCATTCGCACTGAATCTTTAGGACCGGCACGCCCCAGGCGTCGACACGGGCCGTGTCGATCTCCACGTGGTTTTCCTTGCGCGGCAGGCATTCGCCCCACAGACCCAGGTTGAGGTAAGTGCGGCCGTTGCGGACCGCATCCTTATACGAGGCTCCGAACCCCGGCGCACCGAAGTCGAAATTCGTGGTTCCGCCGCCTTGGTAGCCGTAGCCGCGGATGAAGCCGTTGGTGGATTTCTCCCTGACGTTGCGGAAGCGCGGGACGTAGATGCCGTTGGGGCGGTGTGGCATGCCGGCCCACGGCTTGGTTTCGATCATCGGCATCTCGCCCGCCGCTCCGCCGCCGTAGATATGGTCCATCAGGTAGCGGCCGAGCGTGCCGCTGGAGTTGGCGATGCCTGAGTTGAGCAGCAGGCGCGTCGATTCCAGCGTCGAGGCGCAAAGCACCAGAATCTTGCCGGACACCTCGCGGGCGCGGCGGGAAGTGCGGTCGATGTAGGCGATGCCGGAAGCCTTGCCGTCCTTCATGGTGATGCGCGCGGCGACGTCGTCGGTGATCAGCGTGAGACGTCCGGTTTTGGCGGCGTCGCCGATGGTGGTGAAGGGGCTCGCGAAGTAGGAGTTGGTGACGCAGCCGCGCTCGCAAGGCCCGCAGTAATGGCAGGCGGCGCGTAAGTTGTGGTTGCGCGTGAGGATGGCGGTGCGGCCGATGGTGACGGCGCGGCCAAACTTGTCGCGCGAGGACTTGCGCAGGAGCTGTTCGGCGCAGGTCATCTCCATGGGAGGGAGAAAAATCGAATCGGGCAGCTGAGGAAGGTTCAGCGCTTCGCCGCTGATGCCGACGTACCGTTCCACCTGTTCGTAGCAGGGAACCATCTCTTCATAGGAGATGGGCCAGTCATCGCCGTAGCCGTCGTGCGAGGCGGCCTTGAAGTCCAGGTCGCCCATGCGGTAGCTCTGGCGGCGCCAGGAAAGCGAGCGGCCGCCGATCACGCGCTGGCGGATCCAGTGGAACGGCTTGGCCTGCGTGTAGGGATTCTCGACGTCGCTGACGAACCACTTGTAGTTGTACTCGGTGCAGGCATAGCAAAGGCCCTGAATCGGGCGGTCCTTTCGAATCACCGGCGACATGCCGAGGAAGGGCATCTGCCAGGACTGGGCATGCTCGTTGAAGTCGCGCTGGGTGATTTTTGGGCCGGCCTCGAGCAGCGCGACGCGCATGCCGGCTTCGGTCAGTTGTTTGGCCGCCCAGCCTCCCGTCGCTCCCGATCCGACGACGATGGCATCGAAGCTCTGGCGGGAGGGGGCGATTTGAGCCATCAAGAGCCAGTATAGCGGCAGGCGGATGCGAGTATAATGCCCGCATGTTACGCAGAGACTTCATCGCGACGTTCACGGCAGGGGCGCTGGCGGCGCAGCAGGCGATAGCGCAGCAGGCTTCCGGCGAGGTGTTTATCGAGCGCGCCGCGGCGGGCACACCGCACAAGGGCAAAGTGCTGCTGGCGCTTCAAGCGCACTCCGACGACATACCGCTGTCGGCGGCGGGCACGGTAGCGAAACTGGTACAAGAAGGCTACACGGGGTATCTGGTTCGGGCCACTAATGACGACATGGGCGACGCGCCCGGGCTCGGAACCGACGGCACCATCGGCGAAAACGTGCTCGGCAATGAACGCGACAACGCCAAGCTGGTTCCTATTCTGGGGCTGAAGGGCCACTTCGATCTCAACTACAACAACCACTACATGGCCGGCGTGCCGCTGAACGAGATCATGCTGCGGATCATCTTTCTGATCCGGCTGCTGAAGGTGGACACGGTTGTCTGCTGGGATCCCTGGGCCCATGACGAGGAGAATCCCGATCACTACATGCTAGCGCGCGCGGTGGAGGCGGCCTGCTGGATCGCCGGGCGGCGGCACGATTTTCCCGAGCACCTGGCGGCGGGTTTGAAGCCGCACGCGGTGCAGGAGAAGTATTATTTCGCGCGGCGCCCGGAGATCACGCGCGTGGTGGACATCAGCGGCGTGGTGGATAAGAAAGTGGAGGCCAACCGCGCGAACGTGGCGAAGGGTCCGGCGGGAACCAACGGGTCGCGGCTGAAGGCGGAACTGGCCAAACGCGGCCAGCGTCTGCCGCTGCTCGACGGCGACGACGCGGCGGCAGACCGCAACTACATCAAGGAGTTCGTGCTGGCGCGGAACCGCGAATTGGGCCGCCGCTACGGTGTAGAGTACGCTGAGGCGTTTCACTATATCGGCCCGGGTTCGGCTTCCCGGGGCCCGCGCGTGGAGGAGTACATCAAGCAGAACGCGGTGCCGTTGCGGTAGACATACAGCAGCAAGGCGCCCCCGCCGATGGAAGAATGTGCGGGAAAACGACCTGCTGACGGCGGGGTTCGGCACGCTGGTGCTGGCGGGGCCGCTGTCTCTCCACCTCTGGCGGACGCACCGGCGTTGCGCGGCGGCCCATAGCTGGCGGAGGGTGCGGTGCCGGGTTAAATCGGCCACCGTACTGAGTCAGACAATGAGTCAGTACCGGAAGATCTTCACGATCGATGTGCGGTTCGTCTATGAAATCGACGGCAAGAGCTACGAAGGCAAGCGGTACGATTTCTCGAAAGGGCCGTTCCGGCGGGATGCAGCCTACAGGATTGTTGAGGGGTTGCCGGCCGGCGCGGAAACCGAATGCCTTGTGAATCCGGAGCGGCACTCGGAGGCGGCGCTTCGTGCCGGGGGCCAAGAGAGAACGCTTTTCGGGCTCCGCTTCGTGCTCGCGTTCCTGCTTATGTCGCTAGGAATGATCGGGTACGGGTTGTGGGGGAAGCTGACGTAAGGGGAGGGCGGCGGCGCCCTCCTGGAGCGCCGCCGCCGTTCGATCCTGGTCAGAAAAACAAGCGCATCCCGATGGTGAAGATGCGCGGGCTGGACTGGGTTTCCGTCTCGTTCAAGAACGTGCGGTTGTTGGCAACGTCGATGTAGAGGTTGGGAATACTGAGGACGGGATGGTTGAAGATGTTACTGGATTCCAGCCGCAACTGAGCACTGACCTTCTCGCGGATCTTGATGTTCTTAAACAACGCGAAGTCAGCCTCGTAGGTCTTGGGGCCACGCAGAACGCCGCGGCCCGCGCCGAAGGGAACCCCCACCCGCCTGGCGCCGTCCAGGTTATTGAAGATCCACCTGACCTGGTCTGGAGTGACGGTTTGGGTGCGGTTGTTGAAGTCCACCAGGTTTCCGTTGGGCAGATAAATGCCGGTGGAGCGGAGCGGAGCGTTGGGGTTGGAGGAGAACGGGCGCAGGGTGTCGAAAGCTCCGGCGAAGGTCACGTTGAAGGACCGGTCGGTGACGCTAGGCGCCTGGCTGTTGGATTGGAGCGGCTGCATTGGTCTGCCGCTGTACCATAGCTGCACGCCGGACATGGTCCAGCCGCCGAGAACGCGGCCGAGGAAGCCGCGCTGGTCCTTGAACCACGGGGTATCCCAGACGAAGTTAGTGCTCCAGGCGTGCTTGATGTCGTTGTTGGACAAGCCGCGTTCGCCTTTGTGAATGTCGAACGGGTTCTGTGCGAAGGCGATCGATCCGGAGCCCGTGAAGTTGAAGACCTCGCTCACGTTGTCGATGCTCTTGGCATAGGTGTAGGAGGTACCCAACACGAGTTGATGAAACAGGCGCCCGTCATAGCGTGTTTGCAGCCCATGGTAGGTGGCCATGGCGTCGTTGGAGCGAACGCGGATGTTGCCGTAATCAGGGATGACGCGGCCGGCGCAGGCGGCGCAGCCCGGGTTCACGGTGGGGCGGATGCCGGAGGGAATCACGCTTCCGAAACCATTGTCGATATAGGCGCTGACCAGCGGATTGCCATTGATGGTCTGGAACTGGCCGATCGCGCGTGTGCCGACATAGCGCACTTCGAACCCCTGGTTGCGCCCGGCGCGGCGTTGGAACCCGAGCGACCAGTTCTGCGAGTAAGGCGAGTGCAGGTCTGGAGTGAACTGGGTCTGGTTCAGCCGGCGCGGGTCGCCGCCGCGAGGGGGTGTGGCCAGCTTGGCCAAATTGTCGCCGGTAACGTCAGCCGGCACCGGCATGCCGGAGCCCGCCAGCTGATAGAGCAGCACAACCGGCGTCGAGGTGGAGATGTTGAGCATCAGGTTATAGAACTGCGCGTCGTAGGCGATGGAGTAGCCGCCGCGGATGACCGTGGCCTCATCCCCAAACAGGCCTTTCCAAAAGCGCGGCGTGTAGGCGAAACCGAACCGCGGCGCCAGATTGTTGCGGTCCGGCCTGAGGTATTGCACGGTCCGGTCAGCCAAGGGAAGGTTTGTGTTCCAAAGGGCGGTGGAGGCGTTGGACTCGCGTGCCGTGGTGATGTCGTTGAGAATGTTCATCGGCTGGCCGGAGTATTCGTAGCGAACACCGAGATTCAGCGTGAGATTCGGTTTGATGCGGATGTCGTCCTGGAAGAAGTAGAACTGGTCGATTTGGGTGGGGGCGATGATCTTCTCGCCGGCGGCGCCGTTGAAGAAGGCGGGCCGGTTGTCGACGAAATCCTGCAGGGTATTGAAAGTGAACTGACCGTTTACTTGGGGAAGGAAGCCGGCCGGGATGTGATCGCGCGCGATCTGCACGCCCATCTTGATGGCATGAGAGCCGCGCTGCCAACTGATATTGTCCTGGAACTGGAACCGCTTGACGTCACGGAACTGCGGGATGTTGGTGGGCAGCCCGAATCCGAGATAGCCTGGCGGCAGGCTGAAATTGGCGATGTTCTTGCCGATTTCGTTGAACTTGAATGTATTGTTGCCTTCGAAGTTCACTTGGAGCCGCACGAAGCTGAAGCGGAACTCGTTCACCAGCGTCGGCTTCAACACGCGTGTCCAGGTTGCCCCGGCGTTGATGCTCTTCGCCGGAACATCCCAGAAATAGCCGCCGAGGTTGGCGCCGGAGTTCTCGGTGATGGCGTTGCGGTACAGATAGCGTGCGTTGATGCGGTCCTTGTCGGAGAGATTGAAATCCTCCCGGGTGCCGAATTCCCAGTTCTTGAAAGGATTGGAATAGGTTCGCACGAGCCGGCCCATTTCCACGCCGACCGTGCCGCCGGCTGGGTTGCGCACGTTATCCACGCGCGTGTCGGGCAAGAACACAGGATCGCCGATGGCGCGGGAAACGGGGCCATGATCCAGCAGGGCCCTCACGGAACTGGAGTTCGGGAAGTTCTGCCGCAGCGTGGCGAGGCCATTCGGCGTCGGAGTCATGTTGCTTGCGGTGGCCTCCAGCCTCGTGTCGCGTTTCGTGATGGTTCGGTAGAGATAGCCGTGGAAGAAGACCTTGTCTTTTTTAATGGGGCCTCCGACGGTGCCGCCGAAGACGTTATGAATCCGTTTCGGTGGTTCCTTCACGCCGGCGCGGCGCTGGAAATTGGTAAGGGAAGCGAGCGGCTTGTCATTTTCGTGAGCCCAGACGGCGCTGCCGTGCAAGTCGTTGTTGCCGCCGCGGGTGACGATATTGAGGATCGCACCTTGGTTGCGGCCATACTCGGCGCTGAACTGGTTGGTGATGACCTGAAACTCGCCTACGGCTTCGACGTTGGAGAAGAAAAAGCCGGGACCGGCGATAGTGCTGTCATTGTTGTCGCTGCCATCCAAGAGGAAGTTGTTGGAGCGCGCGCGCTGGCCATTGGCGGAGAAGACCGCTCCGTTGGAGTTGATGTTGCCGAAGCCCGGCACCACGCCGGGAGAAAGTAATGCCAGGCGGTCCAGGCCCGCCACCATGCGGGGCAGCGTCATCACACGCTTGGATTCGACGTTCAGACTAAGCTGGGCGGTGGAGGTTTCGATGATTACAGCTCCCCCTTCCACCGTCACCGTTTCGGCGGTGGCCCCGACTTCCAGAGTCACGTTTTGCACGGTTTCTTTTGACAGAGCCACTTCCAGGTTTCGCGACTCGAACACGCGGAACCCGGAGTTCTCCACGCGCAGCGCGTAGCGGCCCGGTTCCAGGAACGGAGCCTTGAAAAAGCCTGTCTGGTTGGTGGTCAGTTTGGTTTCCACTCCCGTCGCTTCGTTGCGAACAGTCACCGAGGCTCCGGCGATTACGGCGCCTGAGGCGTCCGTCACCGTTCCGCTGAAGGAGCCCGTGGTTACTTGGCCGCAACAGAGTGAAGTGAAAAGAAACAAAGTTGCCCAGCAGGCGCTGCCGGAAAGCAGTCCACGCTTGGGCGGAAATACACGTAACGTCATATGGTTCATAGCACCCTTTCCCGAGGCGATTTGGTAAACCTGTTACATCTTATACCACAGAGCGCCGGGAGCAATGCCCATTTTTGGGTTTCTCTGGTATAAACGAAGGGATGCCGCGCCGGAGGTCGCCTATCGCATGAAGCCGGCCGTAGCCCTGCAGGAGGAAACCTGGACGCCGGCGGAGGCGCGCGGCGCGGGAACCGGCATCTGGGCCGCTCCGGAAAACTTCATCCTGTGCCTATCGCTGGGACTGATGACGCTGATCCCGCTGGCGGAAGCCGTGATGCGCGTGACGCTGCCGTTCGGCATTTCCGGGGCCTCCTCGCTCGTGCAGCACATGGTGCTGGTGGTGGGGATGGTGGGCGGCGCGGTGGCCGCGCGTCAGGACCGTTTGCTCTCGCTGGCGATTCTCGATCAGCTTCCTGGAAAGGGCTGGAAAAGGCCGGCGCTTCTGTTTGCCGGAGCGATGGGGGCGGCGATGGCGGCGCTGCTATGCGCGACGGCGGTGGATTTTGTGAAACTGGAACGTGAAGCCGGCAAGATCCTTGCCTACGACGTTCCGGTGTGGGTGGCGCAGCTGGTGATGCCGGCCGGATTCGCGCTGATCGCATGGCGCATTGTGGTGCATTCGGCGAAAGCCTGGAGGTGGCGGTTGGTTGCGGCTGCGCTCGCGGCCTGCATCGTGTGGGCGGGCGTCAAACCGCCGGCGGATCCGGAGCTTCTGGCGCCGGTGGCGCTGATTGCGCTGCTGGTGGCCACCGCGATGGGCACGCCCATCTTCGCGGCGCTGGGCGGCGCGGCGCTGATCCTGTTCTGGGGAGCCGGCGAGGTAGTTGCGGGCATTCCGATTGAACACTACCGGCTGGTGACCAACCCCACTTTGCCGACGCTGCCGCTGTTCACGCTGGCCGGCTATTTTCTGGCCGAGGGCGGCGCCAGCCGGCGGTTGGTGCGGGTGTTCCACGCGCTGGTGGGGCAGTTCCGCGGCGGGCCGGCGCTGATCGCGACGCTGGTCTGCGCCTTCTTCACTTCTTTCACCGGCGCCTCGGGAGTGACGATCCTCGCGCTGGGCGGCTTGCTGTATCCCGTTCTGGTGGAGGCCCGCTACAGCGAACGCTCCTCGCTCGGCCTGCTCACCGGCGCCGGTTCGCTCGGCCTGCTGTTCCCGCCCTGCCTGCCGTTGATCCTCTACGGCGTCATCGCCGGCGTCGCCATTGAGAAGATGTTCCTCGGCGGCATCTTGCCGGGATTCTTGCTGGTCGCGCTCACTGCCTGGTGGGGCATCCGGCAAGGTCCGCCGGTGGCGGAAAAGCGCAGGTTCGACGCGCGCGAAGCGGCTCGCGCGGTATGGGCGGCCAAGTGGGAACTGGCGCTGCCCGCCGTCGTGCTTGTCAGCCTGTTCGGCGGATTCGCGACTCCGGTGGAGTCGGCCGCCCTGACCGCTTTCTACGCCTTTCTGACACAGACGCTCATGCACCGCGACCTCAGCCTGGGCAAGGATATCGGCCGCGTGATCACAGAAGCAGGTCTGTTGGTGGGCGGCGTGCTGCTGATCCTGGGTGTCGCGCTCGGTTTCACCAACTACCTCATCGACGCGCAGATTCCGTCGCGCATGGTCGAGTATGTGCAAAGCTCCATCACCTCGCCCTGGGTCTTCCTGCTGGTGCTCAACGTGTTCCTGCTGCTGGTTGGCGCGCTGATGGACATCTTCTCCGCCATCGTCGTCGTCGTCCCGTTGATCGTGCCGATCGGGGAGGCGTTCGGGATCGACCCGGTGCACCTGGGCATCATCTTCCTGGCAAACATGGAACTCGGCTACCTGACGCCGCCGGTGGGTATCAACCTGTTCTTATCCTCCTACCGTTTCTCCAAACCGGTGCATGAAGTCTACCGTTCCATCTTGCCGATGCTGGTCGTACTCGGAATCGGCGTGTTGCTGATCACTTATATTCCTGTGCTGACGACGTTTCTGCCGGGATTGACGGCAAGCCCCTAAAAAAGACCCACTTGCAAGTGGTGCTATAATAAGACTAGGGAATGCTGTCCGCCCTCGTGTCTTTATGCCGCTCGTCCCTCCTTATATCGAGTCGCTGAAACCGTACGAGCCCGGCCGTGGGATCGACGAGATTCGACGCTTGTACGGCGTCGAAAAAGTGTCCAAGCTGGCCTCCAACGAAAACCCGCTCGGGCCCTCGCCGCGCGCCATCGAAGCCATGCGCGCCTGCCGCGAGGATATCCACCGCTATCCCGATGGCGGCCTGAAACTGCGCCAACGCCTGGCGCCCGCCTTCGGACTGAAGGTGGAAAACGTCATTGCCGGCTCGGGCAGTGAAGGCATCATGTCGAACATCATCCGCGCGTTCCTGTGCGATGAGGATGAAGTGCTGACCACCGAGTGCGCCTTTATCGGCTTTCAAGTGCTGGCACGCTCGCGCGGCGTCGCCTACCGCACGGTGCCCTACCGCAGTTTCCACTACGATCTTGAGGCGCTGGCCGCGGCCATCACCAAAAAGACGAAGATCATCTACCTGGCCAATCCCAACAATCCGACAGGCACCATCTTCACGCGCGGCGAATTCGACGAGTTTTACCGCCACGTGCCCGAGCGCGTGCTGATCATTCTCGACGAGGCCTACTTTGAGTACGCCAAAGACAACCCGCGTTATCCGGATTCCATGCACTACCGCTACGACAACGTGATCACGCTGCGGACCTTCTCCAAGGTCTACGGGCTGGCCGGGGTGAGGATCGGCTACGGGTTCGCGCATGAGCGGCTGATCGGCAACCTGTTGAAAGTGAAGCTGCCATTTGAACCCGGCACGCACGCCCAAGCAGCGGCAATTGGCGCGTTGGAGGATACCGAGTTCTTGCACCGCTCGCTGGCGGTGAACGCCGCGGCATTGCGGCAATTAAAGGTCAGGCTTCAGGAGGCAGGCTACACAGTCGTGCCCTCGGAGGCCAATTTCGTCATGGTCCCGATGGAAACGGCCGATATCGCGGCCCGGTTCACCGAGGCGATGCTGCGGCAGGGCGTGATTGTGCGGCCGCTGGGCGCCTTCGGGCTGCCTCACTGCGTGAGGATTTCCACGGGGACCGAATCAGAAATGGAGCATTTTTTCACGGCGCTCGCCACAATAAAGGAAGGAGCCGTTGTATGCCACAAGTAATGGAACAAACCACGCAGGCAGCGCAGGATTTCCTGCCGCTGGAAGGCGTGGATCATTTGGAATTCTGGGTCGGCAACGCCCGCCAGGCGGCCTACTTTTACCGCGCCGCCTTCGGGTTCCGGCTTACCGCCTACGCCGGGCCGGAGACCGGCTCGCGCGACGCCGCCTCCTACGTGCTGGAGCAGAACAAGGTGCGCCTGGTGATGACCACGCCGCTGGACCCGACGCACATGATGGCCAGCCACATCCGCCTGCACGGTGATGGCGTGCGCGACGTCGCGCTGGCAGTGACCGACGCCGAAAAAGCCTGGCGGGAAACAACCAGCCGTGGAGCGCGCAGCGTGCGGGAGCCGCAGTGGCTGGAAGACGAACATGGCCGCTACTGCCAGGCTTCCATCGCCACCTACGGCGAAACAATTCATACCTTCGTCGACCGTACACGCTATCGCGGTGCATTCCGGCCCGGGTTCGCGACCGCCGAGTCGCCTGATTCGGTGGCCCGGCCGGTGGGTATCCGCGCCGTCGATCACGTGGTCGGCAACGTCGGCTGGGGACAGATGGACACTTGGGTCCGCTTCTATGAGCGCGTCATGGGCTTCCGGATGTTCAAGCATTTTGACGACAAGGACATCTCCACCGAATTCTCCGCGTTGATGTCGAAAGTGGTCTCCGGCGGTAATGACCGCATCAAGTTCCCCATCAATGAGCCCGCCGAGGGCCGCCGTAAGTCGCAGATCGAGGAATACCTGGACTTCTATCGCGGCGCCGGCGTGCAGCACATCGCGCTGATCACCGGCGACATCATCGATACGGTGACCAGGCTTCGCAACCAGGGCGTCTCGTTCCTCCGCGTACCGGACACCTACTATGCGTCGCTGACCGAACGTGTCGGCAAAATCAAGGAGCCCATCGACAAACTGGCCGAGCTGGGCATTCTGGTGGACCGCGACGAAGACGGTTACCTGCTGCAGGTCTTCACCAAGCCCGTCGAGGACCGGCCCACGCTGTTCTACGAAATCATCCAGCGCCACGGAAGCCAGAGCTTCGGCAAGGGCAACTTCAAGGCGCTGTTTGAAGCCATCGAGCGCGAGCAGGCACGGCGCGGAAACCTGTAGCCGATGAAGCTTTGCACGTTTGAGGTGCGGACGCACCTGGGGCGTCGCCGCAGGCTGGGCGCCGTGCTGGAAGACGGCATCCTCGATCTGAACTTCGCCACCGCGCTGCGCGTGGGCAGTGGGCCGTTGGCCGCCGCGCTGGTGCCCAGCACCATGCGCGCAATGCTTGAGCACGGCCAGATGGACGAGGCGCGCCAGACCATCGATTGGTGGACCTCGCGCCGGCCGGCGCACGGCGCAAACGATGAGACGCTGTTCTACAAGACTGGGGAGGTTCGCCTCTGTGCACCTCTGCCCGATCCGGCCTCCGTGCGCGACTTCTACGCCTTTGAGCAGCATGTGAAGAAGGGCTTCGAAAAGCGCGGGGAGCCGATGCCGGAGGAGTGGTACCAGATGCCCGTCTATTACAAGTCCGGCCACCACAACATCGTCGGGCCTGATGAGGACGTGCTGTGGCCCAGCTTCACCGAGAAGTTCGACTATGAGCTGGAGTTGGCGGCCGTCGTCGGCCGCCGCGGCTCCAATCTCAAGGCGGAGGAAGCCGAAGCCTGGATTGCCGGCTACACCGTGATGAACGATTTCAGCGCGCGCGATATTCAGAAGCGCGAGATGCGCGTTCGGCTGGGTCCGGCCAAGGGCAAGGATTGGGCCACCGCGCTCGGCCCCTATCTTGTGACTCCCGATGAGATCGGCGGCGTCTATCAACTACGGATGACGGCGTGCGTCAACGGCGAGATGTGGTCGGAAGGTTCCAGTTCCACGCTGCACTGGAAATTCGGCCAGATGCTCGAGTTTCTCACCCGTGACGATACCATCGTGCCCGGCGACGTGCTCGGTTCGGGCACGGTGGGAACCGGCTGCGGGCTGGAGCTGGGCCGCTGGGTACAGCCCGGCGATTTGATGGAACTGGAGATTGAGAAAATCGGCGTCTTGCGTAATAGAGTCAGGAAGGGGCAGCCATGTATCCACTGAGCAAGGGAAAAACATCGAAACAGGCGCATGTCGGATTGCCGGACGGCACCTACGAGGAAGAACACGGCCGCAAAGGCTTCTACGGCAAATCGACCCATCTTTACCACGCCAATCCGCCCACGGGTTGGATAAGGTTTGAAGGCAAGCTCCGCCCGCATTGTTTCGACTTGAACAAGCTGGAACCCGCCGACCTGCGCGATGCCAAGGGCATGCCCACCGCGTTTCTCGGGAACGACGACGTCCGGCTCTATGTTTCCCGCCGCACAGAGCCAATGCCGTTCTACTACCGCAACGCCGACGGGGACGAGCTCCATTTCGTGCACCGCGGCGAAGGGACCATCGAAACCGACTTCGGACCGCTTGAATTCTCCAAGGGCGACTATATCGTCATCCCGCGCGCGGTGACTTATCGCGTAATTCCGCGCACCAAAGACAATTTCTTTCTCATCATTCAAGCGAAGGCGGAGTTTGAGCCGCCCGAGAAAGGCCTCCTCGGCCAGCATGCCTTATACGACCCGGCCGTTGTCGTGACACCGGAACCCAAGCCGAACCTCGACGACAAGCGCGAATGGGAAGTCTGGATCAAGGTGGAGGAGGAGATCTCCAAAGTCGTTTATCCATTCAACCCCATCGACGTCGTTGGCTGGAAAGGCGACCTCACCGTGTGGAAGCTGAACATCGCCGACATCCGCCCGGTGATGAGCCCGCGCGCGCACTTGCCGCCCAGCGCCCACACCACGTTCCAAACGCAAGGCGCTGTCGTCTGCACCTTCCTGCCACGCCCGCTGGAAGACGATCCGGAAGCGCTGCGCGTTCCTTTCTTTCACCGCAACACGGACTATGACGAGTTCCTCTTCTACCATGACGGCGATTTCTTCTCGCGCGACAACATCACCGCCGGCATGGCCACGCTGCATCCCCGCGGCATCCATCACGGCCCGCACCCGAAAGCGCTCGCCAATCAGCACAAAAAGACGCACACCGACGAAAGCGCGGTGATGCTCGACGGGCTGAATCCCATCCATGTTTTGCCAGCCGGTGAGCAAGTGGAATGGAAAGATTACTGGAAGAGCTGGATGGGTGGGTAACCTCCATATTAATTTTCCGTATTAAGCCTTCAATTCCAGAATAAATCCTGGTATACTTCCGGCACTCAGACTGGGATTGGAGGACATACCCATGACATTGACCCGCCGCGGGTTTCTTGCCGGAGCTGCGTCCGGCCTCGTACCCGCTTATTGCCAGACATGCGCTCCGCCGGCCGGTGGAACGCCGCTCCCTTTCAGCATCCCCGCCGGACAAACCAACGTTCAGCGCAAAGCCATCTCCGCTCTCACCGCCACCGAGGTGAACCGGCTGAGGCTTGCTTACCGGGCGCTTCGCAACCTCACCAACTCCAACGCCAACGATCCGCGCGGCTGGATGCAGCAGGCTAATGTGCACTGTTTCCAGTGCGGCGGGAATCCCGCCGGCTCCGACATTCACCAGAGCTGGTTTTTCCTGCCCTGGCACCGCGCCTATCTGTACTATCACGAACGCATCCTCGGCCGGCTCATCAACGACATGAGCTTCCGGCTCCCCTTCTGGGATTGGGATCTTCCGGCCAGCCGCAACCTGCCGCCCATCTACCGGCCGCAAACAGTCAGCAGCCAGCCCAACTCACTGTTCGACAACCTGCGTGACACCAACGGTGGCCAGGCGATGCCAGCTTCGATCTTCCCCGCCAACAGCAACCCGATGAATTCCCCGAACTTTCCCACCTTCGGTGGATCGGCCAGTTCCGGCGGTTCGCTGGAGAACACCATACACGGCTTGGTGCATGTCTGGACGGCGCACCGGCCCATGACACAGGCCCGCGCCGACATGGGACGCCTGAACACCGCCGCCCGCGACCCGATCTTTTTCAAACACCACTGCAATATCGACCGGCTCTGGGCGGAATGGCTTCGCCGGAACCCGGTAGCGCGCCAAAACCCGACAGCGCTGGCCTGGCTGGACCGTGCCTTCACTTTCTTTGATGAGAACAGCCGCCTGCGCAGCATCCGCGTGCGGGACGTTCTCAACACCGCCACCAACCTTGGCTACAACTACGCTCCGGGCGCGGCGCTCACCTCCTCGGCGGCACCCAAACGGTTCGATCTCACCGCCAGTCAGCAGCAGGTCGTCAAACTCACCGCGGAGTTGAAGAAGCGTCTGCTCACACCCTCCGATCTCAACGTCACCCGGTCGCTGGTGGTGGAAGACGCCAAGGTGCCCACGGCCACGGGACTCTATAATGTCTTCGCCGGCGCACCGCCTGCGGCCGGAACCGAAGCCAGCGAGGCCCCCAACTATCTCGGCTACATCGCCGTCATCGTCGGCGAACATGCCCATGCCGCCAGGCCCGCCTCGCTGATTCTCGATCCCAAGAAGGCCTTCGCCGATATGGCCTCCACCTCCGAAGGCGCGTTTCTCACTTACGCGCCAGCGGGCGCCGCACAGGGAACCCGATTGAGCTTCTCCAGCGTCTATATTATTGAGCAGTGATCCGTGGTTCCACACTCTTGTTCGTGGCGGCCTGCGCCATGCTGGCCTGCCAGGAGCCTCCCGTGACGCGGGAGACCCAGCCGGTTACCGTCACCGTGGCGGCGCCCAAACTGACGCTGCCCACGGACCGGCTCTCTCTCCGCGTCAGCCTGGAGGTTCCCCGCGAAAAGGGCGGTATCTTCCGCATCTTTGCCGAGCATCCCAAGGCCGGCCGCAACTCCAGCGTGGAAGATGAACGCTTCATCGGCTATGTCACCGCGATGGCCGGGCCGGCGCCCAAAGACCCGAAAAAGGCCGAAGCCCTGAACCAGGTGAGCGTCGAACTACCCATCCCGGCGTCGTTTGAAAACTGGGGCAGGGGTAAATCCACCATCCGCTTCACCGTCATCGGCATGGGCGAGGCGGAAGTGAAGGTAAAGAAACTGGGGCTTGCCCTCATCACGGACGACCGCGGTGTCCCACTTCGTTAAACAGCAGCTGAAAGCCTTCGGGGTGGCGCAAGCCATCGTCGTCTTGAAGAAGGCGGCCGGGGCCGAACGCCACCCGGCCCTCGATCTGCGCAAGCATTTCCAGTGGAGCGATCTTGATCGCCATCTTGGCCGCGTCCTCTCTGTTGCCTCGGCGGTGGCGGGCGCGGCCGCGGCGCCTGCTGCCTCTCCGATGCTCCACTTCCGGAATCTCGGCATCGCCTACGGCACCCTCGATCAACAAGGCTGGGACAATCTGCGGAAGGAAGATGCCGTCGCCAAGGTGCACGGCGCGCCCACCGTTCGCCCCATCCGCGTTCTGGAATCGAAACCCGCCGCCGCGCCGCCCAAGCTCGGCTGGAACCTGCGCCAGATCGGTGTTACCAAGCTTTGGAGAAAAGGTTTCACCGGCAAGGGGGTCCGCGTGGCTCACCTCGATACCGGCGTCGACGGCAAGCACCCGGCGCTGGCGGGCGTCGTGGAGGAGTTCGTCGAGTTCGACGCTACTGGTCAGCGCGTGCCGCACTCCACAGCGTTCGACACCTCCAATCACGGGACACTCACCGCCGGAATCATCGCCGGCCGCCGCAATAACGACCGCGCCGTCGGTGTCGCTCCCGGGTGCAGCCTTCTGAGCGGCATCATCATTGAAGGCGGCGACCCCACGGCTCGCCTGCTGGCCGGCCTTGACTGGGCCGTGGAGAAAAAGGTCCGCATCGTCAACGCCAGCCTCGGCTTCCCCGATTACTCGGAGGAGTTCCTACCCGTCATCAAGATTCTGCGCTCCAACGGCATCCTTCCGGTCTTCGCCGTGGGCAATGAAGGGCCCGGTACCAGCCGCTCCCCGGGCAACTATGCGGAAGCCGTTTCCGTCGGCGCCATCGACCGCAAGGGCGTCGTCGCCGCCGATTCCGGCAGCCAGCGTTTCAACCGCACCGCCGATCCCATTGTTCCCGACCTGGTGACGCCCGGCGTCGACATCGTCTCCACCGACGCCGGCGGAGGCTACCGCAAAGCCAACGGCAGTTCCATGGCCGCGCCGCACGTGGCGGGCCTCGCCGCGCTGCTGTGGGAAGCCACGCCGGACTCAACCGTCGATCAGATCGAGCAAGCCATCTTCCAATCCTGCACGCGGCCCCAATCGGCCCCCGAGGATCGTGCAAACCGTGGCATCCCGGACGCCGTCAAAGCGCTAGCTTTGCTGACTAAACCGAAGTAGCTCAGACGCCATGGCCCGGCAATCACTCACAAACACGCAATCGCGTTTCTGCGCCGCGCGCGTCAGCAGCGGTTATGGAACTCTTCCGCAGCCTCTGACGTTTCGGGCCATGCGGCAAGCTAGGATTGTAGAAATGAGGCGCGATCTCGCGGACGAGTACAGGCGCCAGTATGCATGGCGGGACTGGCGAACTGCCCTCGGGTATCTGCCATCGGTTCCAACCAGACTGTGTTTGACTTGGGCTGCGGGAAGCCGCTGACCGCTTCCAGCGCGCCGGAAAGATCGCTCATACAGCGCATACCGGCGTGAATAACACGCTTTTCGGCCAAGTGACGGCGACCCAGGTTCCGAACAGCGACGGATCTCGCTTGCAGCCAGGCTGAGTTTTTGACGATAAGGGAGGTAGAGCGGGTGTCTCTGCATGTAAGCGATTGATAAAAAAAGAGATATATTCTAGGTTTCTTTTCCTCTTTGCTGCGCGGGATCTTCCGGCTATACTTGCCTGAGGATGGCTGGTTAACCTGGAGGGCTGTTGGCCCAGCTTGAGTCACGTTTGGAGAATCTATGAAATCACGTCTTATTCGGAGGGCGTCGAGTGCCGCCCTGATGCTGTCTTGCCTTAGCCTCGTGCCTGCTGCACTGGCACAGCCCGGTCCCGTGGAATGGGTGCCGGTGATCATCGGGTTCAACCGCTTGCCCGGAGCGAGTGAGCAGGCCCTTGTGCGGTCGCTCGGCGGCGTGGTCAGACACACCTATCGTTTCACTCCCGCGATTGCGGCAAGAGTGCCGAGGCAACTGATCCAGGTGCTCGACAATCACCCGCTGATTTCGGTTGTCGAACCGGACGTGACGATTCATGCCATTGATGAGTACACCTCGGCTTGGGGCGTGCAGAAGATCAATGCCAAGCTGGTGCACGATGCCGGCAATCGCGGCCAGGGTCTGAAGGTTTGCGTGATTGACACCGGCATCGCGAAGAACCATCCGGAGCTGTCGCCCAACTATGAGCCCAATGGAAGTTGGGACTACGTGAACAATGACCCCGATCCGGAAGACGACAACGGCCATGGCACGCACGTGGCGGGCAGCATCGCCGCGGCGCTGAATGGCGCCGGGGTTGTGGGCGCGGCGCATCAGGCGCGCATCCTGGCCTTCAAGATCCTCAACGCGCAAGGATCCGGGCAGATGAGTGACGCCATCGCCGCCGTCGACCGTTGCCGGCTGTATGGCGGTAAGATCACCAACAACAGCTACGGCTCCAGCGGCGATCCTGGCTCCTCCGTGAAGGCCGCTTTTGACTCCACTTACAACGCAGGCATGCTCCACGTGGCCGCCTCCGGCAACGCCACCTCCATCTTCACGTGCAACTCGGTTTCCTACCCCGCGCGCTACGACTCGGTGATGGCGGTGGGCGCGACCGACTCCGGCGATGCCATTGCCAGCTTCTCGTGCCGTGGGCCTGAAGTAGAGGTTTCCGCGCCGGGGGTCAGCATCACTTCCACATACCTCAATAACGGATACGCCAGCGGAAGCGGTACCTCGATGGCGTCGCCTCATGTGGCTGGAACCGCCGCTCTCGTGTTCGGATGTGGCTTAGCCGACCAGAACGCCGACGGTGTCATCAACAACATCGACGTGCGCCTGCGCCTTCAGAACACGGCTCTTGATCTCGGGTCAGCGGGGCGCGACAACTTGTTCGGCTTCGGCCGCATCCGCGCCGACGTTGCGGCCACCAACTGCAACATCGCACCGCCGCCACCGCCGTTGCCCACCATTCCCGGCAACTTCCGTGTCACTTCCACCAATCGTACCTATATCAGCCTTGCCTGGAACGATGCGCAGAACGAAACCTCCTACCAGTTGGAGCGTTGCACAGGCACCAGCTCACAATGCGCCTCCAGCGGAGCCTTTTCGCTCGTCGCTACTCTGAGCGCCAACACGACCAGCTATACGAATACGGGTCTCGCGCGGCGCACTACCTACACCTACCGGCTCCGGGGCGTCAATAGCGCCGGACCGGGAGGCTGGTCCTCTCTCGCCTCCGGCACAACCAGGTAGGCCTTACAGCCGACCGTACCGGCCCAACTTGTAGTCGCGAATCACGCGCAGGACGTTGAATCCGTACTTGATCGGGTTCAAGTGCGACTCTTCGTCCGCATAGATGGTCGGGATCGCCACCTCGCGTATCCGCAGTCCCTTGATCTTGGCCATCACCACCATCTCCAGGTCAAAATCGAAAGAATCGGACAGCTTTTCGAACGGCACCGCCTCCAGCAGCTTCCGGTTATAAACCAGAAATCCGCTGTGATATTCCGCCATGCGCAAGCCGAAAGCCAGGTTCTCCAGGGCAGTCAGCGACTTGTTCGCCACGTACTTGTACAGCGGCATCCCGCCCTTCAGCGCGCCGCCCCCCAACATTCGGGAGCCCATCACAAGGTCCGCCTGCCCCCGGTCGAATGGCTGGAGCATCGCAGGAATCACCTCCGGGGAATACTGGCCGTCGGAGTGCAGCAGAATCACAATTCCGGCGCCCTCTTTCACCGCGTGCTGCAGCAGCGTCTTCTCTGCCGCGCCGTAGCCGCGGTTGGCCGGATGACGCAGCGGGTCCAGGTTGGGGAACTGCTTCTGGAGCCGCAAGATCGCTTCCCACGTATCGTCCTTGCTGCCGTCGTCCACCACCACATACCGCGTGATGCGCTGGCGGACAGTCTCCGGAATCCGCTCGAAAACACGCTCAATGGTGCGGCCCGCATTGTAGGCGGGCATGACGATGAAGTTTCCGCCGGCCACGTCAGCCGCCGGTTTGCTGCGTGACAAGCCTCTGGTTCAGGTGGCACTCCATCTGGTAATCCATGGACGCCTCCACCAGATCCCCCAGCTTCCACTTCGGCTCCCAGCCCAGCAGTTTCCGCGCTTTGGTGATGTCGGGAATGCGCCGGTCGGAATCCTCGTAGCCTTCCCCGTAGAACTCCTCCCCGGACACCACTTCGATCTCGCTCAGAGCCTGGCCCGGCTTCAGGTACTTGCGCCGGTAGATCTCCCGCATCAGCTCTGCCAGCTGGCGGATGGAAACTTCGTTCTCCGGCGAGCCGATATTGAAAATCTGCCGGTCACAAGCGCCCCCGGGATTCTCCACGATCCGGTAGGTGCACTCCACCGCATCCTCGATGTAGGTGTAGCAGCGCCGGTTCACGCCGCCGTTCACCAGCTTCAAAGGCTGTGAATGAATCAGCGCGTCCATGAAGAAGCTGAACACGCGCGGAATGCCGTCCTGTTCGCTCGCCAGGAAGTCGATCTTCGGTCCGATGAAGTTGAACGGCCGGATGATGCTGTAGTTAAACCCCTGCTCCAGCCCGTAGGCATGCAGCACACGCTCCAGCAGCTGCTTGGCGCAGCTGTAGATCCAGCGGTGCTTGTTCACGGCGCCGAGGATGAACTCCGATGAGTCTTCCGAAAATGTCGCATGCTTGGGATCTTCAGGGTCCTTCAGGCCGGCCGCCGGGATGCTGGCCACCGTGCGCCCGTACACCTCGCACGTGGAGAACTGGATCAGCCGCCGGTTCTGCTTGACGCAGGTTTCGGCGATGTGCAGATTCTCGGTGAAGTTCAGCCGGAACACTTCCAGTGGAATCTTCACGTAGAGGCCGGGGTTGGCGTAGGCCACCAAGTCGATCACCAGGTCGGACCATTTCACCAGCTCCTCCATGCCCCAGTCCCGCGCGCGGATGTCGTGCCGCAGGAACTTGAGTTTCGGATCGCCGATATACTCCGAGATCTTCCCGTCAAAGAGGTCAACGACGGTGACCTCGTAGCCGCCTTCGAGCAGCCTCTGCGTCAGATGCGAGCCGATGAAGCCCCCGCCTCCGAGCACCAAAATCTTGTTCGCCTTCGGGGTTGTCATTAGGATTCTGCGTTTGCCTTCGTGGCCGTCTACGGCCTCCGATGTTGAATTAATTAGTTTACATGGTACCGGCTTCGTTCGGCAATTTTCCACTTCATTTGACAGGTCTCGGCGCTGGCCGCTACACTACGGTAGATAAGCGTTAGGACTTGACCACGCCCGGATGCTACTGCCCAGGGAATTCATCACCTACATTTCCCGTCAATTGGTTCAGAGACTGAGTCCCCATACTCTGGAGACCCCGAATACCGACGCGGCTGCCTCCGCCATTGCGAATCTCATCACCGAGGAGCTGATGATCGAGGATGAGCTCAACGATGAGGTGCGTGAAATCCTCAGCCAGTATCAGGAATACATGCGGCGCGAGGGCGTCAGCTACCAGGAGATGTTCCGCAAGATCAAGAACACCCTGATCACCCAGCGCAAGGTGGTGCGCGCCTCCGGCCGCGATACCGGCGACAACATGAAGCTGTCGCGCGACAAGATCAACGACATCTCGCACAAGCTGGTCACCATGCTCCGGAAGTCCCGCGACTGCCGGATCAAGCGCGACTCCAATGACGTACGCCTGGAAATCGTCCGCGAGATCACGGATTTCCTTCAGACAGAGGAAAAAATCGACAAGGCCGCCCGCGACAAGATCCGTTCGCAGAAACGCGACATCGCCGAAGGCACCGAGGAATGGGGCCTGCTCCACAAGCGCTATTACGCCGAGGAGCTGAAAAAGTACGGCATCGACCTCGGCGGTTAACCCACCTTTTCGGCTTCCTCGCTCCGCAGCCGGTTCATCTGCTTCACCATCAGGAATACGGCAAGCGCCATGATCGCGAAATCCAAACACGTGTTGATGAAAAGGCCGATGTTCATCGTCGGCGCGCCTGCCGCCTTGGCCGCGGCCAGGCTTTCATACGTCTTGCCGCTCAGATTGATGTAGAGGTTCGTAAAATCCACCTGCCCAACCAGCATCCCCACCGGCGGCATGAGGATGTCGGTCACCAGAGAGTTGACGATCTTGCCGAATCCGGCTCCGATCAGGATGCCGACGGCCATATCCATCATGTTGCCTTGGACGGCGAAGTCCCGGAACTCTTTCATCATTCCCATTGCTGATTCCTCCTTTCAAAATCCTGGCTGGGGACCGAGGCGATAAACGCGATAGCGCGCGTTTCCGAACACGGGCTCACGGCCGTCCACTTTCGTGGCTGCCCCAACCACCACGTAGTCTATTCCAATGCCCTCGTATCGGCGCAACGTCGGATCGAACTTCCCCTCCATCGTCTGCTGCCACCGGCGCCACCATTCCAGGGCGAACTCCTTAAGCAGATTCACCTGGCCACCGCTTTTCCAGTCCACGTAGAGAGCCCGTTTGGCGTGTGCCCGGAAAAGCCCGGGTTGAAGATTCTTACCCGCATCGGCGAACTGGAACACCGCGGCGGGATCGGTCTGCTCACGCGCCCACGCCGCCAGCGAATGAATTTCCGGATGGTCCAGGTTCGGATAATTCTTCACTTCCCCCGGACCGGGAATCAGGATCAGCGGCAAGGCCACGGCGGCCGCCAGGCAGGGCAGGCCAAGCCGCGGACGCCGGGTTTCCCACCGCGCGGCCAGTGCGGCTGTAACGGCTAGCGTCATCACGATGGCTACTCTTTTGGCGATGAGCGGCTGGCGAAGATCCGGTAACAGCAACTGCATCACTTCGGTTTGCGTGGGAACCGCGAAGGCGATCGCGAACCAGACAGCCGACTCCCAGAACCTGGTTGCGCGCGCCCCGGCGATGCCGCATGCCGTTACGGTGACCGCCACCAGCAGCATCGTCGCCCGCGCCGGCTGAAACTGCGGAATGAGCGACCACTTCCACCCTTCCAGCAGCGCGTAGGATAGCGGAATGCTTAGCAACCCATAGAGCGGTATCCCCGCCATGACGTAGCGCAGCCCGCCAGTGGCCGCCCGGCTCAGCCGCAGGAACGCGGCCAGGCTCACGACATACAGCAGCTCGTAGTGGCGGATCCAGCGTACGTCCCATTTCGAAATCCAGTTGTAGGAACCGCGCAGCCTCTGCAGTTGCTCCAGTTCTGCGTCAATCGTCGAGAACAGCTGCTGTGATTCCCCCAGGCCGGCCTGTATCCTCGACAGAATCCCGATGAGCAGCGCGGCCACGGCTATTGGAACAAGCCCCTTCAACCGCTCGACGCGCTCCTGCTTCCCGGTGATCACCATGAGTAAGAAGACAGCGCAAAACGGCGCCGCTGTCGGCGGGTGATAAAGGATCGAGGCGCCGCATGCCGCCCCGGCCCAGATCCAGCGGTGCTGCGCCGCAAGGCCCGCCGCCAGAATCACCAGCGGCCCCGCGAGTCCCCGCGGCACCGGCTCATACTCGATGGTCAGCACCGATGGACCGGCAATCGTCGCCCCCAGGCCAAAAAGCGAAGCCACAAGCAGAGACATCAGCCACGACAGTCCTGCCGCGCGCGCAAGCAGCGACGCGCCCAGCAGCCCCATCGCGCGCGTGATCAGCTGCTGCGCCATCAGGCCAGGGTAGAAATCCCCTCCCGTCAAACGGGACAGCCCGACCGAGATTTCGTCATAGACGGTGTAGGCCACATGAGGGCGTGTCGCCACGGGATCGGCGGCCAGCAGCGAAGGATCGGCCAGCCGCTGCAGCATCGGCGCCCAGATCTGCGTGTCCTGTTGCAGCCAGGTGTGGCCGGGAAACAGAAAAAAGCCCGCAAGGGTGAGGACTGCGATGGCGGCGGCCGCCGGGTGCAGTCTCATGGGGAAGGCGTCTTCTCCAGTTGCTGGCGCGCCCATTTGCGGTTCGGGTTCAACTGCAGAGACTTATTCAGCGCCTGCCGCGCCTCCGCGTTCCGGCCCGCCTTGCGAAGCGCAATTCCCAGCCACAGGTGCGCCTCGGCGGCATCGGGTTTCAGCTGGACCGCCTTCTGCATGTCCTCGATGGCCTTGTCCACTCCTCCGCCGAACATCGGCGGCAAGTAGTAATTCCCCACACCGCGGCTGAGCCAGATCTCGGAGGAGTTCGCGTCCAGCTCCATCGCCTTGTTCACTTCCTCCATCGCGCACTTGCCGTACTTCAACCCGGCCATCACGTTGGCCGGAATCACCTGCCCGCAAAGCATGCCCAGAACGCGATGATACTCCGCCCTGTCCGGGGCCAGCGCCACGGCCTGCTTGGCCGCTGCAATGCCCGCTTCCGCCGCCGAGCGGCCCAGATTCCTGTCGCCGAGTTCGATGCCGAGCTGCGCCAGCAATGAATTGGCGCGCGCCACGCGGTATTGCGCCCGCGCATCGCCGCTGTTTTTTCCCGCCGCCGCCGTCAGGTTGGCGATGATCTTCTCCAGGCCCTCGCGGTCCTGCTCATCCAGGGCGCGCTCCATCGCCGGACGTGAGGATTGCGCCAGACAGACAGCTGCAAGCAGCAGGCTCAGCGCGATCGGCTTCATAATTTCGCGACCTTTTTTTGCACCAGCAAGTAGTAGAGCCCCAGACAGGCCAGCAGCGCGCCGTTCACCGAAACCACCAGCGGCGCGCCCAGGTCCTTCACCAGAGACCCTGTTACCAGGCTTCCGAATGGCATTCCCCCCCGGAATGCCACATTGTACACACTCATCACCCGCCCCCGCATCTCGTCGGTGGTGATCAGCTGGACCAGCGAACTGATCAGCGCGAAGACGGAAATCAGCACGGCGCTGCCCACAAACAGCAGCGCGCAGCTCAAGAACATCGACTTCGACAGCGCGAAGCCGGTGATGCACAGCCCCAACGCCACGATCATCACCACGGTCGCCAGTCCCATCCGCCGCCGGTGGTGGAACGTGGCAACCAGCAGCGCGCCGACGATCGATCCGATGCCGGAGATGGCCAGGAAGAGCGTATACGTGCTGGGCCCTTTCTGGAAAACGTCCTTGGCGAAGACGGGCAGGAACACCACCAGTGGAATACCCAGCATCGTCATCAGGAACGCCAACAGGATCAGCGCGGTCATCGCCTCCTTGCTGCGGATGAAGCCGATCCCCATTTTCATGCTGTCGAGCATCGAACGCTTGTCGTCGGCGGGCTTATAACGCGCCTTAATCAGGATGAGCGTCGTGATGACGGCGATGAAGCTGAGTCCGTTCAGCCCGAAACACCAGGCCGCGCCGAGATTGGTTAGCGCCAGACCCCCGAGCACCGGGCCGACCACGCGCGCCACGTTGAACTGGATCGAGTTCAGCGCGATCGCGTTCGGCAGATCCTCCGACTTCACCAGCGTCGGAATCAGCGCCTGGTAGGCCGGGCCGCCGAATGCCTGCGCCAGCCCGACAATGAACGACAGGCAAAGAATATGCCACACCTGGACGACGCCGAAGGCGAACAGCGATGCCAGAAACAGCGCGCAACCCATCTGGATGAACTGCGAAACCAGCAGCAGGTGGCGCCGGTCCATCCGGTCGGCCACGACGCCCCCCACCAGCGAGAACAGAAAGATCGGAATCTCGCCGAGGAACGAGTCCAGCCCCAGCAGGAACGGGCTGCCGGAGATCTCCAGCACCAGCCAGCTTTGCGCCAGCTTCTGCATCCACGTCCCGATGCTGGAGGTGCAGGCGCCGCCCCACATCAGGCGGAAATCCGGGTACTGGAAAGCCTTGAAGGTCCGGTGGAGCAAGGGGCGCCTAGGGCAGGGGTTGCGGGCGCTTGATCAGGTGAAGGTAGTTGCCGTCCCCATCGGCAAAAAAGACCAGCCGGTTGCCTTGCGTTTCAAACGGCTCGGTATAAAACTGCACGCCCTTGGCTTTAAGGTGCGCGAGGGCGGCGTCGAAATCGTCCACGTCGATGGCCAGGTGCCGGATCCCCTCATCCTTCATCTTCTGCGCGGCGCGCTCGCCTTCGCTGGGGATGATCTCGAGCATCGAGCCGTCCTTGGCGCGCACGAAATAATTCCCCGCATAGGTGAAGTTGATGCGGAACTCCAAATGATCGACATACCAGTTCGCCAGCTTCTCCGGATTCGGAGATGCGATCGCGGTATGCTCCAGGCCTTTGAACATAAATTGGATTCTAGTTGATCCGGGCAGGGCCGCGCAAATCACCGTAGACCTGCTTGCCTCCTACCAGCGTGTGCAGTACCCGCGTCTTGTGAATGTCGATCGGGTCGATGCGGAACGGGTCCTGGGAGAGCACAACCAGGTCGGCATACTTACCGGGAGTGAGCGTGCCTTTCTGCTCCTCCTCGAACGAAGCGTAGGCGCCGGCGACGGTGTAGGCGCGGAGCGCGGTTTCCAGAGTCACCCTCTGGTGCGGTAGCCAGCCCTCATTCGGCGTGCCCGCGATCGTGCGGCGGTTGACGGCGTTGTGAATCCCGCGGATCGGTGCAAGCGAAATCGAGGCCGGCCAATCGCTCGAGAAAACAAGACGAGCGCCGGCCGATTCCAGCGACCGCCAGGGAAACGAGTAGGGCAGGCGCTTGTCTCCAATGAGGCGGCTCCAAACGTGGATAGTGTCGGGATCGGCGTGGATGGGCTGCATCGAGGGCAGCACGCCGAGGGCGGCGAAACGCGGCACGTCATCGGGGTGGATGATTTCTATGTGCTCGATGCGGAAGCGCGGGTCGCGCGCCGGATGAGTGCGCAGGGCCGCCTGAAACGCGTCGAGCGCCGTGCGCACGCCGGCATCGCCAATGGCATGAACCAGAATCTGCCAGCCGGCGGCGTGACAGCGCGCCACCGCCGCTTGGAATTCGTCCGGCTTCCAGCTCAGCGGGCCGCGGTCGGTGGAGCCGTCCGAGTATGGTTCCAACATGGCGGCGGTCTTTGATTCAATCACGCCGTCGATACTGAACTTGACCGCGCCGGTGGAAAGCATAGGCTCCTTGCGCCGCGGCCAGGCGGCGATCTCGGCATCGCTCGCTTTACCGGCGGACACCGCCAGGCGCACACGAAGCGTGAGTTCGTTCCGGCGCAGAAGCTCCTCGTAGAGAGAAAGTTCGTCGGCGCCCCCGCCGGCGTTCTGGATAGACGTGATGCCGAGCGAGGCGGCCAGGCTCATGCCGCGCCGTAATGCTTCCAGGCGCCGCTCGCGCGTTGGACGCGGCAGATGACGGCCGACCAACCCCATCGCCCCTTCCTTCAGCGCTCCGGAAGGCTCACCGGATGCGTCGCGGACGATCTCGCCGAATCCTTCAAACTTCGTGTCCCGCGTGATCTCGGCGATGCGCAGCGCCATCGAATTCGCCCAACCCGTGTGGCCGTCGTAGGTGCGCAGAAAGACGGGACGGTCCGCCACCACGGCGTCCAGATCCTGCTTGCGCGGCAGGCGGCTGTCGGGGAAGCAGTAGTATTCCCAGCCGGAGCCGGTGATCCACGCCTCATCGGGATTGGCCCGCGCGTAATCGGCGACAGCCCGTTGCATCTCCTTCAGAGTGCAGATGCCCGTGAGATCCACCTGGAACAGCCGCAGAGAACCGCCCGCGAAATGGATATGCGCGTCGTGAAAGCCGGGGATCACCAGCTTGCCGCCGAGGTCGGCCACTTGTGTCTCCGGTCCGGTCCTCACGGTGGCCGCGATGCGTCCATCCTTGATGGCGAGAGAATCTGCCCAGGGACGCTTGGGATCGCCCGTCCAGACGCGGGCGTTACGCAGAACAAGGTCGGCCTGAGCGTAGAGACTGAGAGCGGTCACCAGGACCGGCAAGTAACGCATGCCTCCTATCCTATGCGACAATCTCATCAATCCGAGAGGCTGACCGAATGTCTGCGCGGGTGTGGCTGATCTTCATCATCGCGGCTCTGGCGCCGGGCCAGACAACCGCTCCGGCGATCCTGGAGGCGAAGTGTCTGGCTTGCCACGGCGCGGCGAAGATGTCGGATCTCGACATGCGCACACGCGCGGCAATGCTCAAGGGGGGCACGCGCGGCGCGGCGCTGGTTCCGGGCAAGGCGGGCGAGAGCCTCCTCTATCAAGCAGTCCGCCGCGAAGGCAAGCTGCAGATGCCGCCCGGCAGTCAGCCGCTCACGGCGGAGGAGATCGCCATCATCGGCAAGTGGATCGATGGTGGCGCAAACATGGATTCAGCCGCGCACCAGGAGTCCAACTGGTGGAGCTTCCGCCCGCCGAAAAAACCCCCGATTCCCAATGACGAAACAGGCTGGGCCTCTAACGATCTTGACCGGCTGCTCGCCGCTGGACTTCGCAAGCAGGGGCTGCGGCCCGCGCCGCCGGCGGATAAGCTGACACTGCTACGCCGCGCCACGTTCGACCTGCACGGGCTGCCGCCGGCGCCGGAGCAGATTGACGCGTTCGGGAAGGACAACGCGCCGGGGGCGTGGGAGCGCCTGATCGACAGCCTGCTCGCTTCGCCCGCTTACGGGGAGCGATGGGGCCGCCACTGGCTCGACGTCGTTCGTTACGCCGATACCGGCGGCTACGAGACCGACGTCTACTTCGCCAACGCCTGGCGTTATCGCGACTACGCGATCGGCAGCTTCAACCAGGACAAGCCATACAACATCTTTGTCCAGGAACAAATCGCCGCCGACGAAATCTGGCCCGACGATCTGGAGTTGGAAGGATCCTATGAGCTGCCGGAGAGAAAGCGCATCAACCTGGCCAAGCGGATCGGGACGGGACTCTACACCATCGGGCCGATGGCGGCCGAGTACACTTTCTTCGGCGATCAATACCGCGCCGAATGGCAGGCCGACGCGGTGGAGACAACGGGCTCCGCGTTCCTCGGACTCAGCTTCAACTGCGCGCGTTGCCACGACCACAAGTTCGATCCGATCCCGCAGCGCGACTATTACCGGCTGGCCGCCTTCTTCGCCACCAGCGAGGATCGCGAGGTGCCCATCGTTTCCCGGATGGGGATCTATGAGTACACGCGCTACCAGACGCGGCTGCGCATCGCCGAGGATCTGAAGGCGGAACTGGCGCGGCTGGAAGGAGAAGTCCGCAAGCGCGCCGCCTCGGACCGCAAGAACCCGCAGCGCGAAGACGGGCCGCTGCCGTTCACCCCCGAAGAGAAGGACCGCCGCGAGACGCTGCTGCGCAAGATCGGCGAGGCCTTCTACAAGGCTCCGAAGCCGTACGCGACCGCGAACCTGCTCGTCCCTAGCGAACGCGTGCACGACACGCATGTGCTCGTTCGCGGTGAGTGGGCGCAAAAAAGCGAGAAGGTCACGCCCGGCTATCCGGCCGTGCTGAACGCCGGTGGCGCCGTGGAGGAGACGCAGCGCAGGAAAGCGCTGGCGCAGTGGATCACTTCCGCCGATCAGCCGCTGCTGGCCCGCGTGATGGTAAACCGCATCTGGCAGGGCCACTTCGGCCAGGGCCTTGTCGCGACGCCGAACGATTTCGGCCGCCAGGGCGAGCTGCCTGTGCATCCTGAATTGCTCGACTGGCTGGCGGTGCGCTTCCGCGAGGAAGGATACTCCATCAAACAAATGCACCGGCTCATCATGCAGTCAGCGGCCTACCGTATGTCGAGCATGGCGGTGGAGGCGAACCAGAAGATCGATCCGCGCAACCAGTACTTCTGGCGGATGAACCGCCGCAGGCTGGAAGCCGAAGCGGTGCGCGACGCGGTACTGGCGGCTTCCGGCACGCTGAACCGTGAGGCCGGCGGGCCGGCGGTAGTCGTGCCTCTGTCACAGGAAGAGCGGTTGGGAATGCGCGATGCCTCGCAGTGGCCGGTGTCGCCGGACCCGGCCGAACATGCCCGGCGTAGCGTCTACCTGCTGGTAAAGCGCAGCTTCCGGCTGCCGATGCTCGAGGCATTCGACGCACCGGACCCGGCGCAAAGCTGCGCGCGGCGCGAGGAGTGGACGGTGGCTCCGCAGGCCCTGGCCCTGATGAACTCGGCCTTCACTTCCACTCAGGCCGACGCGATGGCGGCGAGCTTGCGCGGGCTTTCACCCGGCGAGCAGGTGTTGCAGGCATTTCTGCGTACGTTGGGCCGCAGGCCAACGGAGGAGGAGCGGGCCAAGGCGCTGGCCTTTGTGGAGCGGAACAAGCTGGAGCGGTTCTGCCTGTTGCTGTTCAACCTAAGCGAGTTTGTCTATGTCGATTGATCTCAATTCGCGGCGCGCGTTCTTAAAAGGATCCGGACTCGGCTTCGGCTGGATGGCGTTGCAATCGCTGCAAGCAGCGGCGCGGCCGGCCAAGCGCGTGATCTTCCTGTTCATGCACGGTGGACCGAGCCATATCGAAACCTTCGATCCGAAGCCGCTGTTGAACAAGTTGCACGGACAGCCGGTGCCGGAATCGTTCGGCGACGTGCAGCTACAATTCTCGAAATTCCGCGAGTCGCCGATTCTCGGCTGCAAGCGCAGCTTCGCGCGCCATGGCAAATCGGGCCACGAGATCTCGGACCTTTTCCCGCATACGGCGCGCCATGCCGACAAGCTGGCTGTGATCCGGTCCATGCACCATGACGGGTTCACGCACACGGCGGCGCTGAACTGGCTGAACAACGGCTGGCCGCGCCTGGGGCGTCCGAGCCTCGGCTCCTGGATCGTCTACGGGCTGGGGTCGGAGTCCGATTCCCTGCCGGCTTTCGTCGTGCTGCTCGAAGGCGGAATCAAGAGCGGACCGCCGGTCTACAGCTCCGGATTCCTGCCGGCCAAGTATCAGGGAACAGTGCTGCGCAACGGTCCGGCTCCCGTGCTGAACGCGCGCCGTCCTGTGGCGATGACCGAGGCCGAGCAGCGCGAACTGTTCGACACGGCGCGCTGGTTCAATGAGCGGCACATGGAGCCGCGCTCTGACGACACGGCGCTTGCCGCGCGCATTGCTTCCTACGAGCTCGCCTTCCGCATGCAAATGGCCGCGCCGGAGCTGGCGGACCTATCGAAGGAAACAGCCGCGACACGCGCTCTGTACGGCATCGATGTTGAAGGGACCTCGGACTTCGGCTCCCGATGCCTGCTCGCAAGGCGTTTGGTGGAGCGCGGCGTGCGCTTCGTGCAGGTCTGGTCGGGCTCGACAACAGGCACCTCGGACTGGGACGGGCACAAGCAATGCGACACCAACCATGTGCAGATCGCCGCCCGTGTCGACAAGCCCGTGGCGGGACTGCTCGCCGATCTGGAGTCGCGCGGGTTATTAAAGGACACCCTCGTCATCTGGGGCGGCGAGTTCGGCAGGACCCCCACCTCCGACGGTGGCATGAACGGCGGCGGCGATTCGCTCGGGCGCGACCACAACCCCTACGGCTTCTCCATCTGGATGGCCGGCGGCGGCGTTCGGGGCGGGCAGCTGATCGGGCGCACCGACGAGATCGGCCTGCGCGCGGTGGAGCATCCGGTGCACGTGCATGACCTGCACGCCTCGATCCTGCATATGATGGGACTCGATCACGAGAAACTGACCTATTCTTTCCAAGGCCGGGATTTCCGCCTGACCGACGTGCATGGATCGACCGAACTTGCGCGGAAGCTGACATAAACAAGGAGAGGCAATGGCAGCCAAGAAGAGGAAGACGAAGCGGACTGGATCGGCGGCGGCAACGGCTGCGGCTCGCCTGCTGCGGAACTCGAAAGCGACCAAAGCAGCCAAGAGCGCCGCCGGCAGCGCTCTCTCGCAAACCGGCCGGCCCGGACAGGCAAACGGGTGGCGAGTCTGGCGGGCAAGGCGTTTCGGCGAAGAAGACAAGTCCGCGCGGGAGAACGGCTGCCGGAAGCGCGCTTGCGCAGACGCCGCGGAGGAAGAAGCAGCCGAAATCTTCTTGAAGAGGCTGGCGCATCGCTGCTGGCAAGCTTCGCGCCCAGTCTGTGAGAGCAACCCAACCCTGCGAAATGACATTCAAGGCGACAGCGGATCTTCGGGCCAAGCGTGCTTAGGGTAGCGGCGGCCGAGTTCGCGGCGGAGTCTGGGGTAGAGACGCTCCCAGAAACCGGCGAGATCGGTGGTGGTTTGCATGGGGCGCTGGTTGGGGGCCAGCAGATGAAGCACGACGGGCTGCTTGCCACCGGCGACGCGCGGGGTTTCGCGCATGCCGAAGAAGTCTTGCAGGCGTGAGGCGAGCCAGGGGGGCTTGCCGGGTTCGTAGTGGATGCGGGCGGAGCGGCCGCGCTGGAGCCGGATGCGTTCGGGGGCGAGTTCGTCGAGCAGTTGACGCTGCTTTGAAGTGAGGCGGGCGAGGAGGGCGGCCGGAAGTCCGGCAGCGGCGGATTTCAGTTCGGCGAAACTGCGAAGACCGGTGCAGAGGGAGGCGAGGGCGTCGCGGACGTCGGACTGGGTGAACTCAGGGATGGGGGCGTGGGAGGCGGCGAAGGCGACGCGGTTGAGGAGGGCGTCGAGTTCGTCTTTGTTGGTGAAACGTTCGACACCGGCTTCGAGGGCCCGCTCGGCGAGCAACTGCGCGGCCTGTTCCGAGTCGATGTTGCCGGAGGAGGACTCCTGGATGACGAGGCCGTCGTAAAGGAGTGCGCTGGATGCTTCGACGCGTTCGGCGGCGCGGTTCCAATCCAGGCCTGCACGTTCGGAGATACGTTCGGGGAAGAGATCGAGCAGCCATTCGGGCTGGATAGCGCTGGCAAGACGGACAAGCGGGAGGGCGCGGTCGCGGCGCTGTTCGATGTCGACGGCGACCATGAGTTCGTGATTGCGGACGACGCTGGAGGAGGCGAGTTCGGCGGAGCCGCCGCCGGCCATGAGGAGTTCCGCGGAGGCGCCGCGGCGGCGGACGAGGCGGTCGGGGAAGGCTTTGAGGACGGAGAGGAGAAAAGCTTCGTCGTCATTCGAGCGGTCCGGTTTGATGCGGGCGATTCGGCGGATTTGCTCGTTGAGGCGGCGGGCGTGGTGGGAGAGGCCGGAGTCCATGAGGGCGAGCAGGTCGGAGGGGCCGTGGCGTGTTGGTTCGCCCTGCGGGAGGCGGTCGCCCGCACTGAGCAGAGCGGCGGCGGCGCAGCCATCGGCTCCAGCTCCGCGGTGTGAGGCCTCCAGAACAAGCGCGGCGAGCCGTGGATGCATGGGCAGGCGGGCCATGGCCCGGCCGTGCGGTGTGAGGCGGCCGCGGGCGTCGAGAGCCCCGAGGCGGGCGAGGAGCTCCGCGGCAGCATCAAGGGCCGACTGAGGAGGCACGTCGAACCATGGAAGGCTTTCGGCGCTTGCATGCCCCATGGCGTGCAGGTCAAGCAACATGGCGCTGAGCTCGCGGCGGGTGATCTCGGGCGTTTCGCGTTCGTCGCGGCGAAGGAGGTCGGATTCCGGATAGAGGCGGATGACGCTGCCGGGAGCAAGACGCCCGGCGCGGCCGGCGCGCTGGGTGGCCGAAGCCTTACTGATGCGGGTGATGTCGAGGGAGGGGAGACCGGTGTAGGGAGAGTCGCGCGCGATGCGGACGAGGCCGGAGTCAATGACCGCAGTGACGCCTTCAATGGTGAGGGAGCTTTCGGCAACGTTGGTGGAGAGGATGACCTTGCGGCGCGGGCCGGGAGTGACGGCGCGGTCCTGCTCGTCGGGGCTGAGGTCTCCGTGAAGGGGCAGGAGGTCGAGCTTGGCGCGTGCGGCAAGGGGCTGGCAGGCACGCTCGGCGCGGCGGATCTCGGCGGCGCCTGGCAGGAAGACCAGAACGTCGCCGTAATGGTTGGATGCGAGCAGATCCTCGAGGGCGGCGGCCACCTGTTCTTCGAGCGGGGAAGCGGAATGCGGGCGGTACTCGATGGTGAGCGGATGGAGCCGGCCTTCGGAACGGACGATGGGGCAATTGCCGAGGAATTGCGCAAGGGCGGCGCCGTCTAGAGTGGCGGACATGGCGACGATGCGCAGATCGCGGCGGCGCAGTTGCAGGTTGCGGAGCAGTGCGAGAGCGAGATCGCCGTCGAGGCGGCGCTCATGGAATTCGTCGAGGATAACGGTGGAGACGCCATGGAGATCCGGATCGGCAAGCAGCTTGCGGGTGAGGACGCCTTCGGTGAGGAAGCGTAGGCGTGTGGAAGGGCCCGATACATCTTCAAAGCGGACCTGATAGCCAACGGTGGCGCCGACTGGTTCGTGCATCTCGGAGGCCACGCGGCGCGCGGCCATGCGTGCGGCGATGCGGCGCGGTTCCAGGACGAGCACATCTCCGAGCGGGAGCAATGCGGGAGGAACGCGCGTGGTTTTGCCGGCTCCGGGCGGGGCTTCGATGACCAGGCAAGCGGACTGGCGGAGGTGGCCTACAATGTCATCGAGCAGGGAGTCGATCAACACGCCGGGGTCAATCGTAGTTCAGCTGGCGCGGTTGGCGGGAATACCAGCCGTCCTCGCGCGGCAGGTAGACGTTGCAGTGGTCCATTTCGCCGCCGTAGATGTGGAGCGTGATGGAGGGCGCATCGGAAGCGTTGGCGAGAACGTGATATTCGAAGGGCGGGATGAGGCATCCCGCGGAGCCGACCTGGGCGTGGATGAGGCCGGTGGGTTCAAAGCGGTAGCGGTCGCCCTGTTGCTCAAGCAGATCGTACTGGTGAACGTCCATGAGTCCTTCCACGACGCCTTCCACGCACCACATGCCGGCGTGATCGTGAACGGGAGTGCGCTGGCCTGGACCCCAGGTCATGACGACGGCGGTGTAGCCGAGTTCCTCGTTGCGGCACAGCAGGCGGCGCGCGTAGCGGTCCGGCAGCGTTTGATGGAAGCGCTCGCCGAGCTCGAGGCGGCCTTGCTGTATGGCGTGGGAGAGGTCTAGCTTGAGGCGCTCGACGGTGTCATGAACGCCGCCAAGACGGACGGCGCCGTCGATCATGTGACGCAGATCGTGTTGAACGTCGGTGAGGGCGCGCACGGTAATAGGATAGCGCCGTCAGCCATTCCCAGGCGGGATCTGCTCGAGGCGGATGACGATCATGCGATAAGCGCCGGGGCCGGATTGAATGGGGAGCGATTTCAGCAGATGGGCGCGGAAGCCGAAGCGGGAGAGGGATTGATTAGCCAAGGCGAGGGCCTGCTGCGGGGTGTGTTTGGAGCTGAGGATAGCTACTTTGGCTGACGGAGCAAGGTGATTCTCCACTCTGACGGTGGGAAACTTGTCGCCAACCATGGTGGTGATCCACAGGAAGGTGCTGTTGATGGCATTGAATTCCGACCGGTAGGGGTCATTCGGATGGTCGTACCAAAAGAAGACGGGGCTTGAGCCAGCTTCGGCGGCAGCAGCTTGCGCGGCAGTAGTGATGCGGCGATACATATCGTGCATGCGGGGGATGGAGTGATCGGAATAGCGGCCATCGATCCCTAAACCGGTGATGCCAAAGTTGGCGATCAGGAGGGCGGCCCAGGCGGCCACGGCGCCGGCGGTTGCGGGCCGGATCCGCTGGACGAGAATACTTGCCAGGCCGATGAGCAACCACCAGGCGGTTGTCTGGTAGGAGAAGGGGTGGATCCCGAGCCGCCGGCTGCACCAGGTAATCAAGACCGCAGTGAGCATCAGCCCGAGCCACGTTGCGAGGCGTTTGGCCGTAAGGGCTTCCGCGTGACCGGCCAGGAAACAGCCAAGAACGAGGAAGGCGGCCGGGATCATGCAACTGGAGTAGTAGTCTACTTCCAATCCAAAGCCATGCCTCATTTCCCAAGCCAGGTAACTAGCAACAATGAGGGCGAAATGAAAAAGGTAAAGGCGCGCATAGTCGCGGGGCTTTGCCCAGTCACGCACCAGCACAACCAGACCGGTCACAAGCGCGATGGAGGGGAAAACCAACCAACGAGCCACCGTCAACCAGGCCCATCCTTTCTGCATCCAGGGATTGGGTTGAGAGAAAGTCTCTACCGTGTATCGAATGGAAGTGGACAACAGAAGAGGATCGCCTTCCAGACGGTAGTGGATGAGAGTGAGAATCAGTACGGTTGTGAGAAGGCCGCAGAGGGCGATGCCCATGTTCCGCGCCTGAGTAAGAAACCAGGCAAGCCGTAGCGGCCCGAATGCCTGGTAGAGGTACAAGAAAGCGACGGGGAGCAGAAAGAGAACCATGGAGAGGTTGGAGTAGACCATCGCCGCCGAAAACAGGCCGGAGCAGAAGAGCCAGAGGCCCGGTTTCGCGGTGCGGCCGGCACGTACGGCACAGACCGAGGCGAGAATGTAGTAGGTGATGGAGGGGGCATCGACAAAATCATGACCGAGCGCTGTGAGCAAAGGGCCATGGGATCCGAAGAGGATGGCCACAAGGAGCGCCCAGCGTCGGGTCACCGCCTGACGCATGAGCCAGTAGAATCCACCAACGGAGAGGTAGTAGCAGGCAAAGTGGAGCACGTAGCGTGCCGGCAAGGGATCCAGCAGACGGTGGATGAGATAGCCTGGCACTGTCCAGGCCAAGCGGTCGCCGTAATAGCGGCTGGGAAACCAAGTGGATTTGAATTCGACGAGGTTGAGGAAATAACCGAGATAGAACCAGGGATCAAGATGGTCGAAAGCGCTGTAGATCCAGGCGGGATAACCCAGAAGAATGAGAAAAGGCAGCGCCGCCAGAACCGGCCAGGCGGGATCGCGCCACCAACGGGCTTGCGTATCCGGCTCCTCGGCCAACCGCAGCGGTACATGAACTCTCGGCGGAGGAGGAGCGGCGGGTGGCGTGGGTTTCGAGATTCGGCCGCCCGGGCGGCCGCGTGACTTCGGCATTCGTGTCAGTCTTTCAAGGCGTGGCCGCAGCCGGGGTGAGGCTGGCCAGCTGGAGGAAGATCAATTGGTAGCCGCCGGAGCCAGACTGCACCCTGAGCGACTTCAACGGCCGGGCGAGATAGCCCAATGGCGCCAGTGACTGTTGCGCCGAGGAGAGCGCTTCGGCCGGGGTTAGCCGGGAGCTGAGAACGGCCACCTTGCCGGAATCGCGGAGGAGATGTTTGCCGCTGACTTCCGGAAAGCGATCGCCGAGGAGGGTGGTGTGCCAAAGGAAACTGCTGTTGATGGCGGTGTACTCCGAGCGGAAAGGACCGCCAGGGTAGTCGAACCAGAACATCATCGGGCTTGATCCGGACTCCCTGGAAGCGGCCTTCACCGCGGAGGTGATGCGGCCGTAAATCTCGTGCATGTGAGCGGGGGAATGGAATGCATGCGTGTTGCCGAGATTGTGGCCGGTGACGCCGAAATTGGCGATGAGGAGAGCGGTCCAGGCGGCGGCGAATCCTCCCCGGCCAGGACGGAAAGTGAGGATAAGGATACCGGCTAGCCCGGCGAGGAACCACCAGCGGCTGGTGCTGTAGGGAAAGATGGGCAGGCCCAGACGACGCGTACCCCAGCTGAGGAGAATTGCCGTGAACAAGACCAGAAATGGTATCCATGCTCGGGAGCGGGGTAGCAGGTTTTCGGCTGCGCCGAGCAGCGATCCGAGCGCGAGGAAGGAGGCGGGGAGGATGCAACTCATATAGTAGTCGAGCCCGAGGACGGAACCGTTCTTTGCATGCGTGGCGAGATAGCCGGCAGAGATGAGGAGCAGGTTGAGCGCGAACAGACGGGGGAAGCTCTTCGGCTGAGCCGGCCCGCGCAACACCAGAATGAGGGCAGCGGCAAAGCCGACGCAGGGAAAGACGAGCCAGTGCGCGCCGGAAAGCCATTCCCAGTTCTTTCTGGCCCAGGGGTTGGCGACGGTGATGAGCTCCCTGGAAAAGCGGATGGAGGTGGAAAGGAGCCACGGATTTCCTTCCCAGCGGAAGTGGAGGATGCTGAGCGGGATGGTTACGGCGAACAGGCCGGCGAAAAAGAAGGAGGCGAGTCTGAGTTGCGCAAGCAGGCGATGCCGGATAAAAGAACCAAAGACTTGATAGAGATAGAGCAGGGCGATGGAGGGGAGAAAGACCGCCATGAAGATGTTGGAGTAGATCATGCAGGCGGTGAAGAAGCCGGAGGCAAAGAGCCAACGGGAAGGCGCCGTGGATCGTCCGGCCTGCACGGCGCAAGCGGCGGCGGGCAGGTAGTAGGCGATAGCGGGCGCATCGACATAATCGTGGCCCAGTGCAATGAGCAGAGGACCGTGGGCTCCGAACAGGATCGTGATGAGGAGAGCATGAGCGCGGGGAACGGCCAGGCGAATCAGCCAGTAGAAGCAGCCGATGGCGAGGTAGTAGCAGCCGAAGTGGAGGACGTAGCGGGCCGCGATGGGATTGAAGAGGCGGTGGAGAAGGTAGCCGGGGAGAGTCCAGGAGAGACGGTCGCCGTAGTAGCGGTCCGGGAACCATTGGGACTTGAATTCGGGCAAATGAAAGAACGTGCCGGTGTAGAACCATGGGTCCAAGTGTTCGAGGGCATTGTACATCCAGCCGGAGTAGAGAAAGAGGATGAGTACAGGGAGGAGCGCGAACAAGGGCCAGGCGGGATCGCGCCAGGAAAGAACCGCGGCATCGGCTTCCGGCAGCGAGAGTGGTTGGAGCGCTACAGGTTTGGAGGCGCGTGCAGCGACGCGGCCGCGTGAGCTGGGCATAAGGTTCAGTTTGCCATGTCCTGGATCGTCCCCAAGTGCACCAAGATCATGTGGTAGCCACCGGGTTCCAGACTCAATTCCTGATCAGCTGTAACGCCCCGGCGGACACGGTATCCTGCCATGGGGTTTCAGTCTCTCACAGCGACCAGCAGCATCTGTCCGCCGAGAAAGCGCCAGGCCTGAGGGAACCGGAGATAGAGATCGACGAGGAAGGCCGATTTGGGGAGCGCGGACTTGGTGGTGTAAGGGAGAAAGCGATCCACGACGCGGGCGAGCCGGTATCCATGGATTTCGAGTCCTTCCTGCATTCCGCGGTGCGTGAAGATGAGACGGTGATCAAAGAAGTCGAAGTAGCGTTTGGCGCAGTGGGCGAAATTCGGCTGCATGATGAGGAACTGCCCACCCGGTTTCAATGCGCGATGAATGGAGGCGAAACTTTCCGCAACCGCCTCCTGCGACGGGAAGTGCTCGTAAACGTTGGAGGCGAAGACGGTGTGGAGCGAATCAGGCGGGATGCCGTCCATGGAGGCCAGGCAACGGACGCCTGGCGCGGCATAGCGGCGGAGGGCGTCGGCATTGATGTCGACCGCGATTTTTTCCCGGGACTGGATTTGGTTGATGAAGTGGCAGTAGCCGGCGCCGAGGTCAAGCGTGACGCCGTCCGGATTGACGTAGCGTTGCAGGTAGCGGCAAATCGGGGCCCAGAGCAGGCGGTTGCTTTCCAGCTCGGCTTCGGAGAAGCGGTGACGGTAGATGGCCTGTTCGATGGGAGCGCTCATAAAGAAGCAGTCAGCACGGACGCCAGGGATCGCTCGTTGGTTCTGATCCATTCATGAATCGAGGAAAGCAACGCCAGCTTGGATTGCGAGGGCGCCCAGGAGGCAACGGAGGCAAGACGCCGGCAATCGGAGATGTAAATGGGGATGTCGGCGCGCCGGTCTTCCGAAGACGGTTCGATGGGCACGACGTTGGAGGTGATCTCCCGGCAGAGATCGGTGAGTTCCCGTAGCGAAGCGCTGCCGGGGAGTCCGCCTCCGGCATTGAAGACGCCGCCTTGCAAGCGGGTGAAGTTCTCGATTTGGTGATGGATCAGCCCCGTGAGATCGGCGATGGAGAGCATGTCGCGAACCTGCTTGCCCGAGCCTCCGAAGCCGATGTAACGGAGGGGGCGGCGAAAGTAGTGAGCAGCCACCCAGAGTGCGACAACTCCCTGATCGGAACGCGGCATCTGCCAGGGGCCGGCGATCAGGCCGCAACGGTTGATGATGGCGCGGAGTCCGTATGCGTCCGCGTATTCCTGGACCATCAATTCCGAGGCAAGCTTAGTCATGCCGTAGAGCGATCTGGCGCCTTCCAGCGGGAAGGTTTCGCCGATGCCCTGTGATGAGACGCCGGTCAGCGGCTGGTTGTCGAGAAGGCGGAAGCGAGTAGGCTCCTCGGCGAAGGCGAGGCTGTTCAGGGCGGCGATGGGGTAGACCCGGCTGGTGGAGAGAAAAATGAGGTCGGCTCTAGTCCGGCGGGCCAGTTCCAGAGTGTGGAATGTGCCTTCCAGATTGCTGCGGATCAAGTACTGCGGAGAACCGTCGTAGCCGGCAAGCACGGACGGCTCGGCGGAGCAATCGACGATAAGACCGGGTTCCAAGCCGGTGAGATCCTCCGGGCAGCGGATATCGCCGTGGCGGAACTCGACCCCGGCGCCGGCCAGTCGCGGGAGATTCATCTCACTTCCGCGGCGTTTGAGATTATCGAGGGCCGTGACTTTTGTGGGAACAGAAGCGTGTTGGGCCATGGAGATGGCGAGGCTGGAACCAACGAAGCCGGCGCCGCCGGTGACGAGGATGCGGCTATGCACGTTGCGACCTGCCTTCCCGAGTTGGCGCCTGCAATCCCGAGCGGTGGTAATCACCTCGCGAGAGATGCTTCTCCAGCCACAAATAGAGAACGATGAACAGGTAGCGGCTGCCCATTTCCTTCAGCCGGAGCTTGGAAACACCAGTCTGCCGGTTGCGCCAGGAAATCGGAACGACGGTGTAGGAGTAGCCGCGGATGATCGCTTTGAGCGGCATTTCAACGGTGAGGTTGTAATGTTTGGAGAGTAGCGGCTCAATGCCTTCGATCACCTCGCGGCGGTAACACTTAAATGCGTTGGTGACATCGTTGTAGCGGATTCCGAAGATGATGGCGATGAAACGGTTGGCGAAGCGGTTGAGGATAAGCTTGTGGGCCGGATAGTCGATCAGATGCGAGCCCTTGATAAAGCGCGAGCCGAAGACGCACTCGTAGCCTTCCTGGAGTTTGCGGTAGTAAAGAACAAGGTCTTTCGGAGAGTCCGAAAGGTCGGCCATGAACACGGCTGCGGCATCGCCGCGCGAGGATCGGATGCCGAATGTCACCGCACAACCGAACCCGTGAGGGCCGGGATTGCGAAGCAGGCGCAGGCTCGGAATGGAGGAAGTGAGACGATTCACGGTGGCCGCCGTATCATCCACGCTGGCGTCATCGACGACAAGAATTTCATGCGGCACGTTGGCGGCTGCCAGCTCTGCCGCCAGTTCGCGGACCGTGGATTCAATGCAGTCCTGCTCATCGCGTGCCGGGATGACGACGGAGAGGAGCATCAACCTGTTGCCCCCGCCATCCAACGGGAGTGGTTTTCGCTGTGAATCTGCATCAGGATTTCGCGGAGCCCGTAGCGGAGTTTCCAGCCCGGATAGTGAGATTGAAACTTGCTGGTGTCGCTGATCCACCAGATGTGATCGCCGATGCGGTTTTCTCCAGCATAGGAACGGTCAAGGGGAACGCCGGAGATTTCTTCACACAAGCTGACGGCTTCCAACAGGGAACAGTTGCAGAAGCGGCCTCCGCCGATGTTGTAAACTTCGCTCGGCCGCGGAGCGAGATGGAAATGGTGAAAGGCATTCACGAGATCTGCGCTGTGAATGTTGTCGCGCACCTGTTTGCCGCCATAGCCGAGCACGCGGTAAGGGATGCCCGTAGCTGCACACTTCATCAGATAGGCAAGAAAGCCATGCAATGGGGCGCCGGAATGCGCCGGCCCCGTAATGCAGCCGGCGCGGAAGCAGGCGGTGTTCATGCCGAAGTAGCGGCCGTATTCCTGCACGAGGATATCCGCTGCGAGCTTGGAGCATCCGAACAAGGAATGCGTGGTCTGATCCACGGGCATGGACTCGTCGATGCCGTTCCAGCAGGGGTGCGACGGGTCAAGCTCCCATCGCGTGGGAAGTTCGGCGAGCGGGAGCGAGTTGGGCCTGTCGCCATAGACCTTGTTGGTGGAAGTGAAGATGAAAGTGGCTTGCGGGCAGTGCTTGCGCGTGGCTTCCAACAGGTTAAGCGTTCCGGTGGCGTTTACGTGGAAATCGGTGAGCGGGTCCTGCGCGGCCCAGTCATGCGAGGGCTGCGCGGCGGCGTGGATCACAAGTGCGATATCGGAGGCGTATTCGGCAAACAGGCGGTCGATAGCGGCGCTGTCGCGGATGTCGGTGTTGACGGGGAGATAGGAAGGGCAACTCTCGCGCAGAAGGGCCGCCTGCCATGCGGTGGAGGCCGAGGAGCCAAAGAAAAAGCTCCTCATGTCGTTGTCGATGCCCACAACCTGGAAGCCTTTTTCCGAGAAGAAACGCACGGATTCGCCACCGACCAAACCATGCGCGCCTGTGACCAAGACAACTGCCAAGCGAACTCCGGAACGAGTTAGTATAACCCGGCCCGCGCTACAATGCTCACGATGGCGTTCCCGATTCAACGAATGCGGCGGTTGCGAAGAAGCGAAGCGATGCGGCGGCTGGTGCGTGAAACGTATCTGGAGCCGGGCGGCTTGATCCTGCCGCTGTTTGTGTGCCCCGGAGAGGGAGTGAAAAAGGAGATCTCGGCGATGCCGGGCAATTTCCAGATGTCGGTGGACGAGGTGGTGAGGGAGTGCGAAGTGGTGCGTTCGCTGGGTCTGGGCGGCGTGATCCTGTTCGGAATTCCGGCAAGCAAGGATGAAGAGGCGACGGACGCGTATGACCCAGACGGAATCGTGCAGCGCGCGGTGCGGGCGATCAAGCGCGCAACGCCGGACCTGCTGGTGGTGACCGACGTCTGCAACTGCGAGTACACGAGCCACGGCCACTGCGGCAAGGTGGTGCAGGACGACGTGGAGAATGATGAGACGCTGCAATGGCTGGCGGCGGCGGCGCTGTCGCACGCGCTGGCCGGAGCAGACGTGGTGGCTCCATCAGACATGATGGACGGGCGCGTGGCGGCGATCCGGAAGAGGCTGGACGAGAACGGCTTCATCAAGATCCCGATTTTGAGTTATGCGGCGAAGTTCGCGTCGGCTTTCTACGGGCCGTTCCGGGAAGCGGCGGAGTCTACGCCGCAGTTCGGGGACCGGCGCTCCTACCAGATGGATCCGGCGAACCGGCGGGAGGCGATGAGGGAGATCGCGCTGGATATCGAAGAGGGCGCGGACATGGTGATGGTGAAGCCGGCGATGCCGTACCTGGATATTATTCGCGAGGCGCGGGACAGGTTTGACGTGCCGCTGGCGGCGTACCAGGTAAGCGGCGAGTTCAGCATGATCATGGCGGCGGCGCGGAACGGCTGGATCGACCAGGAACGCGCGATGGTGGAGTCGCTGACCTCCATCCGGCGGGCCGGAGCGAGCATCATACTCACCTACTTCGCCAAGGATATGGCGCGGCTGATCGGCTGAGCGCTACTTGCCCAGCAGGATCTTGCCGGCCTTCTTCACATCGTCTTCTGCAACGTAGATGAGGGCTCCGTAGCGGCCCGCGCCGCCACAGACGGCTTGCGCGGCGTGGACGTTGATGCCGGCGTCGCCGAGTTTGCCGAGCGCGGCGGCGACCGCACCTACTCGATCCTTACCTTGCACGAGGTAGGCTTTGTGCGTGCGCTGAATGGGAAGCTTGGCTTTCTTTGCGGCGGCGCGAAGCTTGGCGGCGTCTTCGGGGATGATTTCCAGCTGGCCGCGGCCGGGGCCCATCGGGTAGCCCCAGAAACCGATCATGTTGACACCGCCGGCGGCGAGGGCGTTGAGAACCATTGCTGCCGCGCCGGGCTTGTCCTCGATGCCAAGGGTGTAGTGTTCAATGGCAGTGATGCTGTCTTTCATGGGACACCTCCTGAAATTGTGCTTAGGCTTTTCCCGCTTCCGCTTTGGCGCTGGCGTAGAGCGCCTTGATGTAACCGATTGAGTAGGCCCAGCCGACCATGCGGTGGCCGACCATTTGCGGCACGTGATCGGCGATGAGGTTGCCGCGGAAATCGACCTCGACAAGAGTCTTCATCAGCTTCCGCATGTCGGTGTAGCCGTTGTCGACGAAGGTTTCGACGAAGTAAGGGATGGGCGCGGTGACGTTGCGGAAGTGGATCTTCCAGAGCTTGCCCATCTTGGCGAAGGCGCGCACCGCTTCATAGACATCCTTGCCCATGCCCTTGCCGCCTTCCATCCAGGTACCGCAACAGAGGCAAACGCCAATGTTGGGCGAGTTGGCGATCTCCAGTGCGCGCACGTAACCGTCGAAGTTGCCGAAGATGCAGCGGGGCACGCCGCCGAGCTCGGGCACGGGCGGGTCGTCGGGATGGATGCCGATGCGGATGCCGAGCTCCTCGGCCACCGGAACGACCTGCTTGATGAAGTAGGTGTAGTTTTCCCAGAGCTCTTCCTTGGTGAACTTTCGGCCGTGCGTGAGAGGCGGTTCGAAAACCTTGCCCACCCAGTAGCCCTTGGCGGTTTCCATGCGAAAGGCGCGGGCAGAAGCGCCGCCGCGTGTGGTTTCGCGCTCCGAACTCCAGATGCCGTTGCCCATGTGGGCGTAGGTTGTGTAATAGATGCCGGCCTCGGCGAGATTGCGGAGGAATTGTTTGTACTCCTCGATTTTCTTGTCGCGGCCGGGAAGGTTGAGCGTAACCTCGGGCATGTTGTGGACGTTGGAGTTTCCGATGTTCCAAACTTTGAGGCCCGCGGCTTCGACCTTGGCCTTGAGGCGCTTGAAGGTTTCGAGTGTAGAGCGCTCGCCGCCGGTCGGGATGTTGACGTACTCGACGCCGAGCTGATTGGCGAACTGTAGATCTTCGTCGCTGGGTTCGGTGGGGATTTGGAGCGAGATCTTGATGCCGGGGGAGAGGGGTTGAAGCGGTTTCTTCGCGGCGGCGGCGGGAACGGCGGCGGCCGCGGCTATGGTAGCGGCGAATTGGCGGCGGGACGGAGAGGGCATGAAGATTCTCCTAATATAGGCGTACGCCGCGGGGGCCGGGCGGACGGCTGAGATGAACGGCATCGACGAATCGGACCTTGTTCGTCTTGCGAGTCATGACGACGGAGTGAGTGCGGCAGCCGTCGCCGAAAAAGCGGACGCCGTTGAGCAGAGCGCCTCGAGTGACGCCGCATGCGGCGAAAATGATCTTTTTTCCCGGGGCGAGGTCGCGGGCGGTGTATATCCGTTTGGTGTCGCGGATGCCCATCGATTTCATGCGTTCCTCCAAATCCGGCGAGTTCACCACGAGCCGGGCCAGCATCTCCGCGTGCAGGCAGCGCAGCGCGGCGGCGGTGATGACACCTTCCGGAGCGCCGCCGCTGCCCATCACCGCGTCGACGCCTGCGCCGCGCACGGCGGCGGCAATGCCGGCCGACAGATCTCCGTCCTGAATGAGGCGTATGCGTGCGCCGGCCTTGCGGATGGAGGCGATCAGTTTTTCATGGCGCGGGCGGTCGAGCACGACGATGGTGAGGTCGGTGACATCGCGCTCCAGACAACTGGCGATCATCTTGAGGTTCTCCTCGACCGGAGCGTCAATATCGAGCGCACCGCGGCAGGCGGGACCGGCGATGAGTTTCTCCATGTAGCAGTCGGGCGCGTGGAGCAGGCCGCCGGGCTCGGAGGCGGCGAGCACGACGATGGAGTTGGAAGCGCCGGTGGCGCAGAGGTTGGTGCCTTCCAGCGGATCGACGGCGATGTCGACCTTGGGATGGGAGAGGCCTTCCGGAGGCTTTGCGCCGACCTGTTCGCCGATGTAGAGCATCGGCGCCTTGTCGCGCTCGCCTTCGCCGATGACGATGGTGCCGTCGATGTTGACGTGCTCAAATGCCTGGCGCATGGCTTGCACGGCGACCTGGTCGGATTTTTCTCTTTCGCCTTGCCCCATGGTTCGGGCGCTGGCGATGGCGGCTTCTTCGACGACGCGAACAAAGTCAAGAGCGAGGTCCTGTTCGATGTCGATTTCGACGGGGCGGACGGGTTCGCTTCCAGGTTTGTCTGGCATTGCAGACATGATACTTGATGGCAGCTGATGAGCGTCGGCGGAGCGAGACTGGTAGTAAAATACTACGGCAGTGGGCCAATTGAACTGGGCTACGGTGAAAACAGGTCTTGCCGGGATGACAGGGGCGCTGTTACTCTGCGCGCCGGGGCGGATGGATGCGCGGCAGCGGCAATTTCTGGATCGCTATTGCTCGACTTGCCATAACGAACGGTTGAAGACTGGCGGATTGAGTTTGGCCGGGGTCGACTTGTCCAGGCCTGAGGTGAAACCGGAATTGTGGGAGAAGGTCGTGCGTAAGGTGCGCACTGGGGTCATGCCGCCTCCGGGCGCGCCGCAGCCTCCGGGAGTGGACCGGCGCGCGATGTTGACCGCGATTGAAGGGGCGCTCGATTCGGCGGCGGGGAAGGTGAATCCGGGGCGCACGGAGACACTGCGACGGTTGAGCCGGACCGAGTATCAGAATGCGATTCGGGATTTACTGGCGCTGGACATTGATGCCGGTTCGCTTTTGCCGGCCGATGAGAGCGGGCATGGGTACGACAACGTGAATCTGGGTGATCTGTCGGCGACGCTGTTGAACCGGTATATTTCGGCGGGGCAGAAGATCAGCCGGCTGGCGGTGGGGAGCACGCAATCGTCGCTCCAGAGCGACACGATCGGGTTGCCTGCGGATCTGACGCAGGAGGATCACTTGCCCGGGATGCCGATTGGGACGCGGGGCGGGCTGTCGACCACTTATACGTTCGCGCAGGATGGCGAGTACGAGATCCAGGTTCTGCTCATGCGCGATCTGGCTGGGGTGGTGAGCGGACTGCGCGATTCGCGTTCGCATGAAATGCTGGTGCTGCTGGACCGGGAGCCGGTGCACAGCTTCGCGGTCTCAAGAGCGGCTATCGGCGACCAAGTGCTGAACGAGAAACCGTTGAAGGTGCGTATTCCCGTGAAGGCGGGGCCGCACAACCTCGCGGTCACCTTCGTGAAGGAAGGCTCGTCGCTGGTTGAGACGACCAAGCGGCCGACGGAATCGCGGTTCAACGACCGGCGGTATCCGCGGACGGCGCCCGCCGTGGATCAGATTTTGCTTACCGGTCCCTATGAGGCGAAAGGCGCCGGGGATACGCCAAGCCGGCGGCGGTTGTTTGTCTGCCGGCCGGCCGGAGAGGACAAACAAGAGGAAGAGAAGTGCGCGGCGGCGATTCTGTCGACGCTGATGCGGCGCGCCTACCGGAGGCCGGTGACGAAGGGCGATGTGGACGAGATGGTGCCGTTCTATCGCAAGGGGCGAGCGGAGCGGGATTTCGAGTTGGGAATCACGAGGGCGGTGACGGCGGTGCTGACGAACCCGAAGTTCCTGTTCCGTGTGGAGAGCGATCCGGCCGAGATGCCGGCGGGCGGGGTTTACCGGATCAGCGATCTGGAGCTAGCGTCGCGTTTGTCGTTTTTTCTGTGGAGCAGCATTCCGGACGATGAATTGCTGGAGGCCGCGGCTCAGGGGAGGCTGAGCCAACCGGGAGAGTTGGAGAGGCAGACGCGGAGGATGCTGGCGGACCGGCGTTCGTTCAACCTGGCGACGAATTTCGCCGGGCAGTGGCTGCGGCTGCGCAATCTCGACGCGGTGCAGCCGAGCGGCAATCTGTTCCGGGATTTTGACGAGAACCTGCGGCGGGCGTTCCAGCAGGAGACGGAGCTGTTCTTCGACAGCGTGCTGCGCGAGGATCGTAGCGTCCTGACGTTTCTGAAATCCGACTACACGTTCTTGAACCAGCGGCTGGCGAAGCATTACGGAATTACGGGCGTATACGGAAGCCGGTTCCGCCGGGTGACGCTCGCACCGGAAAGCAGGCGTGGCGGGCTGCTGCGGCATGGCAGCGTGCTGTCGGTGACTTCCTATGCAACGCGGACGTCGCCGGTGCTGCGCGGGGTGCTGGTGCTGAAGAACTTCCTGGGAGCGCCGCCGCCGGCGCCGCCGCCGGATGTGCCGGCGCTCGACGAAAGCACAATGGCCGCGAATCTTGGGATGCGCGAGCGGCTGGCAGCTCATCGCAGCAACCCGGTTTGCGCGAGCTGCCACCGGACGATTGATCCGGCGGGCTTTGCGCTGGAGAACTACGACGCGATTGGACGCTGGCGGGAGCTGGAGCTTGAGGACCAGCGCGTAGATGCTTCAGGCGCGGTGCCGGGCGACAAGGAGTTCCATGGGGTGGACGGATTGGAGGAGGCGCTACTGCGCCGTCCGGAGCTGTTTGCGGCAACACTGACGGAGAACCTGCTGACGTTCGCTCTGGGGCGCGGAGTGGAGTATTACGATGCGCCGGCGGTGCGCAAGATCGTCAGAGAGGCGGAGAAGGAAGGATACCGGTTCTCGTCGCTGATTCTGGGAATCGTGAAGAGCGTTCCGTTTCAGATGAGGCGTGCGGAAGCAGGCCCCGTTGCAGCTAAAATAGGGGTCAAGTAAGAGGGATATGCGATGTTTCTGACGAAGAAGGCGATCTCAAGAAGGGCGATGCTCAAAAGCGCGCAGGGGGCATTGGCGCTGCCGCTGCTGGAGGCGATGATTCCCGCGGCGACGGCATGGGACAAGACGCCCGCCAAGCCCGTCCGCAGGATCGGCTTCGTGTTCATCCCGATGGGGTGCGATCAGGACCGCTGGACTCCGCCGGGCCAGGGGACGCTCGGCGAGCTTTCGCCGATCCTCGCGCCGCTCGATCCGGTGAAAGAACAGGTAAGCGTGATCACGAATCTGCGGCTGCCGAACGCGTATCCGGGGACGCATGACACGTCGAATTCGGCGTTTCTGAGCGCCGCCAGCGCCAAGCACACGGAAAGTTCCGATTATTTTTCGGGGATCACGGTGGACCAGATCGCGGCGAAGGAGATGGGGCGGGAAACGCAAGTGGATTCGCTGCAACTGGCGATGGATCTGAATCCGCTGGCGGGAGTATGCAACAACGGCTACTCGTGCGTTTATCAGAATTGCCTGTCGTGGTCGTCGCCGACGACGCCGTTGCCGTCGGAGGCGCATCCGCGGGTAGTGTTCGAACGGCTTTTCGGGGAAGGCGGCAATGCGGAGGAACGGCGGGCGGCGCTGCGTAACCGTGCCAGTTTGCTCGACTCCTTCACGGCGGAGATCGCGCGGGTCAAGCAGCGTGTGGGAGCGCCGGATCGCGCGCGGCTAGATCTGTATCTGGAAAGCGTGCGTCAGGTGGAGCGCGAGATCGAGCGAGGGGAGAAGGCGGCGGCGGACAACAAGACGCCCGACCTGGAGCGGCCAGTGGGGGTTCCGGCGGCGTTCGCCGATCACGCGAAGGTCATGTTCGATTTGCAGATCCTGGCCTTCCAGGCGGATATCACGCGGGTGATTTCTTTCCAGTTCACGCGCGAGCAAAGCAACCGCACCTATCCTGAGATCGGCGTGAGGGACCCGCACCATCCTGTGAGCCATCACGGCAACGATCCGGTGAAGGTGGCGCAAATCGCGAAGATCAACACCTATCACATCAAGCTCTATTCCGAGTTCCTGCAGCGCATGAAGGCGACACCGGACGGGAACGGGTCGCTGCTGGATCACACGGTCTACCTATACGGCAGCGGCATGGGGAATCCGAGCTTGCACGATCACGAGAATCTTCCGATCCTGGTGGCGGGCGGCACGGCCACCGGTTTGAAGGGCGGGCGGCACATACGATACGAGAAAGGAACGAACCTGGCGAACCTGCACCTGACGTTGCTGGAGCGTGTGGGGATTCAACTGGACAAGTTCGCGGATAGTACGGGGAAGGTTGAGGACCTGTTCGAACGGGTTGTGTAAGAGGATGCGCATGGGTTGGCTGAGCATAATTGGGGCCGTGCTGCTCGCTGCTCCGGCGGCGGGGGCGTCATTGGCCGATGCCATGGAGCAGCGCGACACGGCCGCAGTGCGCAGGCTGCTGGCTGCCGGCGCGGACGTGAACGCCGCGCAAGTGGACGGGACCACGGCGTTGCACTGGGCCGCCTATCACGAGGACGCGGAAGCGACGGAGCTGCTGGTGCGCGCGGGCGCGAACGCGAAGGCCGTGAACCGGTATGGCGTGCCGCCGCTGACGCAGGCGTGCAGCAACGGCAACGAGGCAATCGTGAAGATGCTGCTCGAGGCGGGCGCCGATGCGAATACGACGCTGAAGGGCGGGGAGACAGCTCTGATGCTGGCTGCGCGGTCGGGCCGGGTGGAGGCTGTGAAGGCGCTGCTGGAGCGCGGGGCGAAGGCGGAGTCACGGGAACGGCTGGGTCAAACGGCGCTGATGTGGGCGGCGGCGGAGGGGCACACGGGAGTCGTCCGGGCGCTGATGGAGGCGGGGGCCGATCCGAAAGTGACGCTCGACTCCGGTTTTCAGGCATTCCACTTTGCCGTGCGCGGGGGCCATCTGGACACGGTGCGCGCTTTTCTGGCGGCGGGCGCGGACGTGAATGCGATGATGCGGTCTACGGGGCGTGTGGCCAGAGGACGTACGGGAGGTCCGGGTACGAGTCCGTTGATGCTGGCGGTGCAGAACGGCCACTGGGAGCTTGCGATCGCGCTAGTGGATGCGGGGGCCGATCCCAACGATGTGCGGACTGGCTTCACGCCGCTGCACGTGGTGGCCATGGTGCGAAGGCCGGATTCGAGCGACAGCAGCGATCCTGCGCCGCCGGACGGGGCTGGGAGCCTGTCGAGCCTGGACTTCGTGAGAGAAATCGTGAAGCGAGGAGCGAAGGGGAATTTTCGCCTTCCGCAGGCCGCGCCCAAGCAGCCGGCGTCGTGGTCGAGCCTCTGGTCCGCAGGGGCGACGCCGTTTTTGTTTGCGGCAGACCGTGTGGATCTTCCGCTGATGCGGCTGCTGGTGGAATTGGGCGCCGATCCGCTGATGCCGAATAACGACGGCACGACACCGCTGATGGCTGCGGCGGGTGTGGGCACCAACGAACCGCAGGAGGAGGCGGGCGAGGAAAGTGAAGCGCTAGAAGCGGTGAAGATGCTGATCGCGCTGGGGGCGGACGTGAACACGGTGGACAAGAACGGCGATACGGCGATGCACGGGGCGGCGTTTAACATCAGCCCGCTGGTGGTGAAGCTGCTGGCTGAAATCGGCGCCGATCCGCGGATCTGGAGCAAACCGAACAAGGCGGGCGGGACGCCGCTGTTCATTGCCGAGGGGTACATCACCCGTCTGCCGCGTCCGGACACGCCGACGATCGAAGCGATTACTAAGTTGATGGTCGCCGCGGGAATTCCGACGGACGGGCCTCGGCCGAAGATTGTGGATAGTTATGAGAAGCCGGCGGCGGTGGGACAGGAGCCGCAGAAGTGAGGGGTTGAGTGCCTACGGGGCAAGATAGAGCTCGATGGCCTCTTTGATGTTCCGCTTTGCCTCCTCCTCGGTGTCCACCGCAGAAACACAACCGGGCAGCTCAGGGCATACCGCAGGATAGGCTCGAGCTTCCGGGTCGTATTCCAACACAATGCGGAACTTCCTGCCTGCATTGTAAGCAGGAGCCACGCTGACTTTGGCCGCGGATGGAAAGATGAAGCTGGACTCGGAGGAGCCGACATCGGTGCGGATGCTCAACTTCTTGTTTGGGGACTGTTTGGAGTTGTCCAGTGGTCGACTATACGTGGCACGACAAGTACAATGAAAGTGGTATTGCCGAGCGAGCCGTGGTATCCGATCGGAAGATCATGAATGGAACGCCTTGTTTTCGGGGCACGCGGGTCCCGTTCCAGAACCTGATCGACTATCTCGAAGGCGGGCACTCGGTCTTGCTGCACGAATGCCGCCGGTTGACTTGAGGCACTACTCACCGGGTCACGAAATCCACACGGCCGAGTGGGCGGGATTCAAGAGTTTGGAAAATGGACGGCTGCTTCAGGAGGCCGGGTACAACGTTTTGCTGACCAATGATCAGGGCTTTCCGCATCAACAGAATCTCGCTGGACGTTAGTTATCTCCGCCGTCGGACTGCTGGCGTCGATTCTCTTCTTTGGAGCAAACTGCGCGACGTACTGGGCTGCCACCTCAGCCCTTCGGAATCACGAGTACCGCACGGTTGAGGGGAGAGTGACGGATTTTGTTCCCATGCCTGCCGGAGGTCATTCAACCGAGAGCTTCCGTGTAGGAAAGGTCACTTTTCACTATGGCAGCGGTTGGGGTTCGGTCCTGTTCAATTCAGAATGGAACCGGGGACGAATTCACGAAGGTTCGCAGGTGCGTTTCAGCTACAAAGGGGAAAATATTCTTCGTGTGGAAGTCAGATGAGTTCTCGCAACCTCGCAGCAGCGCCAGCGATAGCTGTTCACTGGCCGAAGGCGGCGATGCCCGCTCAGCTCAGCAGATCCCGCACCACCCGCCCGTGGACGTCGGTGAGGCGGTGGTGGCGGCCTTGGAATTTGAAGGTGAGCTTGGTGTGATCGACACCGAGGCAGTGGAGGATGGTGGCGTGGAGGTCGTGGACGTCGACGGGGTTTTCGGCGATGTTGTAGCTGAAGTCGTCAGTCTCTCCATACGCGACGCCGCCGCGGATGCCGCCGCCGGCGAGCCAGACGGCGAAGCAGCGGGGGTGGTGGTCGCGGCCGTAGTTGTCTGCGGTGAGGGTGCCTTGGGAGTAGACGGTGCGGCCGAATTCGCCGCCCCAGACGATTAGGGTGTCGCCGAGCATGCCGCGGCCGCGGAGGTCTTCCACTAGGGCGGCGGAGGGCTGGTCGGTCTGCTCGCATTGCAGCCGGATGTCCTTGGGTAGGTTGCCGTGCTGGTCCCAGCCGCGGTGGAAGAGCTGGATGAAGCGGACGCCGCGCTCGGCGAGGCGGCGGGCGAGGATGCAGTTGGCGGCGTAGGAGCCGGGGGTGCGGGAGTCGGGGCCGTAGAGTTCGAAGGTGGAGTCGGGCTCGGTGGAGAGGTCGGCGAGCTCGGGCACGGAGGCTTGCATGCGGTAGGCCATCTCGTATTGAGCGATGCGGGTGGCGATTTCCGGATCCTGATAGTCGCGGAGCTTGAGGAAGTTCAGGCGGGAGAGATCGTCGAGAAAGCGGCGGCGGGCGGACTTGTCGTAGCCTTCCGGATCGCTTACGTAAAGGACGGGGTCCGCGCCGGAGCGGAACTTGACGCCTTGATGCTCGGTGGGGAGAAAGCCGCTGGCCCACTGGCGGTCGGCGAGCGCCTGCGCGTTGCCCTTGCCCTGACTGACCATGACGACGAAGGCGGGCAGGTCCTGGCTGGCGCTGCCGAGGCCGTAGGAGATCCAGGAGCCGATGCTGGGGCGGCCGGCGAGCTGGAAGCCGGTTTGAAAGAAGGTGACGGCAGGGTCGTGATTGATGGCTTCGGTGTGGAGGGATTTGACGAGTGCGATGTGGTCGGCGACTTTGGCGGTGTGCGGCAGGAGCTCACTGAGCCACATGCCGGACTGGCCGTGCTGCGCAAACTTAAAGATGGAGGGGGCGGTGGGGAACTTGTCCTGATAGGCGGTCATTCCCGTGAGGCGCTGGCCTTTGCGGATGGAGTCGGGCAGATCGGTTCCCCGGAGTTTGGCGAGGCTGGGTTTGTAGTCGAACAGGTCGAGTTGCGATGGCGCGCCGTGCTGGAAGAGATAGATGACGCGTTTAGCTTTGGGGGCGAAGTGGGGGAGGCCGGGGAGGCCGGCGGCGGCTTGGGCGTCGCGGGAGAGAAGGGAGGAGAGGGCGGCGATGCCGAGGCCGGTGCTGGATCTGGAGAAGAAGTGGCGGCGGGTGAGGTCGTTCAAAGCGGTTACTCCTTGGTCACGGTTTCATCCAGGTTGAGCAGGAGGCTGGCGACAGCGGTGGTGGCGGCGAGGAATGTGGGTTCGAGCTTGCCGTCGATGGGCGCGTCGCCCTGGCGAAGGTAGGACTTGGCGCGGGCGGAATCGACAGAGAAGTAGTCGAGATGAAAGAAGAAGTTGTCGCGGAGCAATTGCAGTTCGGCGGCGGTTGGCCGCCGGCCGGTGACCAGTTGCATGCCGTAGCTGAGGCGCGCATTGGGGTCGGGTGCGGCTTCGCGCATCATGCGTGTGGCGATGCCGCGCGCGGCCTCGAGAAACGTGACGTCGTTCATGAGGTTCAGTGCCTGGAGCGGCGTGTTGGTGCGGGATTCGCGGACGACGCAGCTTTCCCGCGTGGCGGAGTCGAAATGGACCATCATGGGTGGGGCGACGGTGCGTTTCCAGAAGGTATAGAGGCCGCGGCGGTAGAGGTCGTCGCCCTTGGACTGTATGTAGTCGCTGTCCTGCATGGTGATTTCCTTCCAGAGTCCGTCGGGCTGGTAGGGCTTGACGGAAGGGCCGCCGATTTTTTCGCTGAGCAGTCCGGCGGCGTAGAGGGCCTGGTCGCGGATCATTTCGGCGGGCAGACGGAAGCGCGCGCCGCGCGCGAGCAGCCGGTTTTCCGGGTCCCTCTGCTGGAGTTCGGGGCGGAGACGGGAGGACTGCCGGTAAGTAGCGCTGGTCACGATGAGCCTTTGCATGGCCTTGACGTCCCAGCCTGTGCGCATGAATTCGGTGGCGAGCCAGTCGAGCAGCTCAGGGTGCGCCGGCCATTCGCCTTGCACGCCGAAGTCTTCGCTCGATTTGACGAGGCCGGTCCCGAAGTACATTTGCCAGAAGCGATTGACGGCGACGCGCGCGAGCAGCGGGTTTTGCCGGGAGATGAGCCATTGGGCGAAACCGAGCCGGTTGTTGGGCGCGCCCGCGGGGAGCGGATGGAGCACCGAGGGGACACCGGGCGCGACGAGTTCACCGGGCTTGTCGTAAGCGCCGCGCTCGAGCATGTGCGTGGGGCGGCGGTCTTGCTGTTCGGCCATCACCATGACGGTGGGGAAGGTGCGATCGAGTTGTTCGCGCTGGCGGTGGAGCGCTTGAAACTGGCGCCAGGTTTCGCTGGTGCGGTTAAGAAAGTAAGCGCGAGCAAGGCTGGGTGCGGCCTTCTGGATGCTGTCGCGCGTGGCGAGCAGGGCAACTTCGTCAGGGTTCAGCGAGCGGCTGTAGACGAGCACGTTGTCGATGGCGCCGCGGAATCGATTGTCCTTGCCGCCACCGGCCCCGATGCGGAGGGGTTCGCGGAACGGACGGCCGGCGTTGCGGAGCGGGCGGTAGAGGGTGTCGATGAGAGTGTCGGTTTCAAGAAGCCGTCCGTTGAGGAAGAGCGAGACGCCGGCGGCTTTGACGGAGCCATCATAGACGGCAGCAACGTGATGCCACTGGCCGGGTGTGATGATCTCGCGGCTTTCGACGCGAATGGCGTCGTCATCGAAGTTGGAGGTGAAGTGGAAATGCAGCTTGCCGTTCTTGAGATAGAGGCCGAAGCCCTTGCCGCGCGTGTTGTCGGCCATGCGGCTGAGGATGGCGCCGGCGCCGGTATCGGCTTTGATCCAGGCGGAGAGGGTGAACTGGTCCTCCATGTCGAAGGGGGCGGCGCCGGCGAAGTCGGATGATCGCGCGCCGTCGAAGAGGCCGGCGTTGCCGCGGATGCCTGGGACGGCTGGTTCGGCGTGATCGAAGGGGAACCAGGAGTCGAGACCGGAGGAGATGTCGTAGTAGAGCGGAGGTTCGGCAGGGAGGGCGGCGAACCAGGCATGCAGGTTGCGGCTGATCTCCACCTCTTGCGAGGCGAGCCTTTGTTCCAGCTCGCGCATCTGCTCCAGCAACGCGGCATGTTGCCGCTGCTGGTCTTCGGTGGGCGCGGCAACCAGGGGCGGCGAGTTGCCGTATTTCATGGCGCGGCCCTGTTCGGGGACATTATTGAAGTAAGCGTAGGCCCGGTAGAACTCTTTCTGAGTGAAAGGATCGTACTTGTGGTTGTGGCAGCGCGCGCAGCCGAGGGTGAGTCCAAGGAAAACGGTGGAGGTGGTTTCGAGGCGATCGACGACATATTCGACGCGGTACTCTTCCGGGATGATGCCGTCTTCGGTGTTGCCACGATGGTTGCGGTTGAAGCCGGTGGCGATGATTTGATCGAGACGCGCGTTGGGCAGCATGTCGCCGGCTATTTGCTCGAGCGTGAATTGGTCGTAAGGCTGGTTGCGGTTGAAGGAATCGATGACCCAGTCGCGCCAGCGCCACATGACGCGCTCGCCGTCGTACTGGTAGCCGTTGGAGTCGGCGTAACGGGCGGCGTCGAGCCACTGTGCGGCCATGCGCTCGCCGTAGCGCGGGGAGGCGAGCAGGCGGTCAACGGCGTGCTCGTAGGCGTTGGGCGAGGTGTCTCTGAGGAAGCTGTCGATTTCGGGTGGTGAGGAAGGAAGGCCGGTGAGGTCGAGCGAGACGCGCCGCAGGAGTGTTTCACGGCTAGCGTCGGGTGAGGGCGTCAGTGATTCCTTTTCGAGACGAGCGAGGACGAAGTGGTCGATGGGGTTGCGCGTCCAGGCGGGACTAGAGACCTCGGGCAGCGCTGGGCGTTCCGGCGGGAGAAATGCCCAGTGTTTCTGCCACGGCGCGCCTTGGGCGATCCATCGCTTGAGGGTCTCGATTTCGGCCTCGGAGAGTTTGAGCCCGGAATGGACCGGCGGCATGCGGAGAGCAGGTTTGTCGGCAGTGATGCGGCGGATGAGCGGGCTTTCCTCGGGCTTGCCGGCAATGATGGCGGCCTTGGCGGCGGCTTCAGAATCCAAACGCAAAGGGATGTTGCGGTTGATGGCGTCCGGGCCGTGGCAGAGGTAGCACTTGTCGGAGAGGATCGGGCGGATGTCGCGGTTGAAGGAGAGGTCGGCGGCCGCGGCGAGGCTCAGGTGTGCGAGAAGAAAGGCGGAGGAAGCCCGGAAAGACACTTTCTATTCTACATAGTTGATGCCACACGGAGTGATCTCGGGGCGCATAGTGGACGAAGAGGGCGAGCCTATGGTGCATGTCAACGTCAGCGCGATGCAGTACCGCTACAACATGAACGGCAGGCAATTGATGGGATCGAGCGCCGCATCGACGAACGACTTGGGCGAGTATCGAATCTTCGCCCTGGCACCCACTGCGCGGCATGGATGTGAGGCTGGTCAAGGCGCGCACGGTACGGGTTCGGGGGAGGGTGGTTCATGAAGCCTCGACGCAAGCTCCGGTAATGGTCACCTTGCAGCCGCGCGAAGCGATGGGAGTTCGGACCATGAACCGGACTCTTTCTGTGGGTCCGAGAGAGGAATTTGTGATCAACGGGATACTGCCAGGAGCGTACACGCTGTACGCAATGGTCCGCGACCAAGGCGTGACCTACTCAGCCCGGGAGAACATCGATGTCGGCAGCGAGAACATCGACGGTTTGATGGTCCGGCTGACGGCCGGAGGTGAGGTGGCCGGGGAGATGATCGCGGAGGAGCGCGAAAAGCTGCCTTCGAGCGTGAGAGTGAGTTTGTCGCCTTCCTTGGCGGGTGGATTCTTCCTCGGAACGCAGCAGGCGGAGGTCAAAGAGGGGAGGTTCGCGCTGGCGAATGTCCAGCCGGAGCGGTATCGCGTGAACGTAACGGGATTGCCGGACGGCTATTTCGTAAAGACGGTCCGGGCCGGGGACCAGGATGCGATGGAGAACGGCTTTGAGCCGTCGGTAGGGACGCTCCTCAGGATCACGGTGAGCGGGAAGGCGGGGCTAATCGACGGGACGGTAACGGATGGGAGTGAAAAACTCGCGGCCGGGAGCACCGTGGCATTGCTGGACGCGGATCCAAAGCGGCGCGGCCGGTTTGAACACTCCCGGATCGCCGTGACCGATCAAAATGGCGTGTTCGGGTTTATGAATGTGCCGCCGGGCGGATACAAACTTTTCGCCTGGCAGGACATCGAGCCAGGAGCGTGGATGGATCCGGATTTTGCGAAAGCGTTCGAGTCAAAGGCGGAGGCGATCACACTCAGGGAGTCCGGCCGAGAGTCGGTGTCGTTGAAAGTATTGGAGAAGTAGGAGCTACGGCAGCCGCACAGCCTGCCCCGTCGCCACGGACTTCTTCGCGGCATCGATAATCTCCACCACGCCGGCGTTGATGTCGAGCGCGGTGATGCCTTCGATCGGTTTGCCGCTTTGGATGGAGTGGATCATGAAGGCGATCGGTTCGGCGCGCTCGGGGGGAAGCGGGTCAATCGCGACCTGGGTGGCGGCTTCCCGGCCCTTTCGCAGCTCGACGCGGTTATTGACCATGTACAGGCTTCCCTGAAGGCCGAAGATCTCCAGGTCCTGAAAGCTGCGCGGCAGATCCCAGCTGCCTTCAAAGACCCCCACCCCGTTCTTATAGGAAAGTATCATCGTGGAGTTGTCTTCAACCTTGGGGAACGTCTCCGGGCGCAACTGGTTTACGTGCGCGTAGACTTTCTCCGGGCGGCCGAGATACCAGAGGCTCCACAGGGCGTTGTAGCAGCCGAAGTCCATCAAGGCCCCGGCGCCGTTTTTGACGGGGTCGGTCAGCCATTCAAAGAAGTACTGGCTGCGCGCGCCACGGGAGCCGGGGCCGCCATGCCCGACGATGCCGCGCAAACGCCAGGGCTTGCCCACCACGCCGGCGTCGGCCTGCGTCTTGGCGGTGTAGTTGGAGGCCCACCAGGCCATCTGATAGTTGGTCATCACCTGGATCGAGTGCTTGCGGGCAAGGTCGCCGATGGCGGCGGCATCCTTATAAGTGGAGGCCAGCGGCTTCTCGAAAATGACATGGATCTTGCGCGGGGCGCACAGCTTCACCACTTCCAGGTGGCGGTTGTTCTCATTGAAAGCCCAGACGATGTCGGGCTTGGTTTCCTCGAGCATTTTCACCGTATCGGAGAAAAACACCGAATCGGGCGCACTCATTTTTTTGGCTTCCGCGATAAGCTCGGGGTTCGTTTCGGCGATCCCGACCAACCGGGCGGGTTCCCCCTTGATCATCTTGCCCAGGTGTCCCCAGACGTGGGAATGGAGAAGTCCGACGACGGCGATTTTCGTTTCGGCACGCAAAGCAGGCATAGCAATCAAGAAGGAGAACGCGGCGGCTACGGATAGGAATCGGAACATAAAAGACCTCCCAAAGATCAAACAGAATTTTACACCTTCGAGGCCCGGCGGCAGGCGAACCGAAATAGCGAATGGTGATACAGTATAAAGCCAAGAGGCGATTGGGACCATGAGACTATCATCTTTTCTAGTCCTTGGATGCGTACTGGCGATAGGTTTGGCTCAGGCGCAGGATGCGGTGAGCCGGGCCCGGCAGATGGAATCCAGCGGCGATACAGCGGGAGCGGCGCGCGTGTTGGCGGAGGCGGCCCAAGCCGCCAATGCGTCCGAGGCAAGCCTCGCGGCCGTCGCGGAATTCCTCGACCGCCACGGAAACTCCGGCGCCCGGACGGCCTATGAAAAGCTGATCGGGCGAACCAGCGACGGCGCGCGCAAGCGCGATGCCCTCCGCCGGCTGGTGCTGCTCGATCTACAGGCTCAGGACAATGCCGCCGCGGGAAGACATCTGGAACAGTACCGCGCGGCAGGGGGGCAGGATCTTCCAGCCGCATTGCCCAGCTGGAGCCAATCGGAAGCGATGCCGGTGATCGAGATCCCCGGGCCTGTCTTCAGCTTTTCGCGCATGGCCGCCCTGTCACCGGATCTGAAGCCGGAGGAGCTGCTTCCGGCCCTGGCGCGGAACATCGTCACCAACGGCTACCAGGCTTCCAGCAGCCAGGAGGCGCTGGAGCAGACCGAGTACCTGAAGCTGGTCTTCCGTTATCTGTCGCAGGCGCGCGAGTTGGAGAAGCTGTCCGGAGCCGACAAGACAATCCGCATCGAAACCTGCGAATCAAAGGAAACCGCGGAGATCCTGCGCATTCTCGGATTCCGGATGCGCGGCTCCTGCGGAACCGAACTGATTCTGGAGACAATGAACGCGAGCCGGGCCTTTTTGACCATCGATTCCGGTTTCCCGCTGGCCGAGCTCGAACAGGTGCTGCGAACGAATCGTCCTTTTACTTACGACTACAGGCCGACTAGGGCGCCGATCCTTTATGGAGCCGAATACTGGCTGTCCAGCCGGGAAAAGCAGAGCGGCGAGTTCATCGACACCTTCATGGGCGATCCCGCGCTTTGCCGGCTGTACCTGGGATTGTCGAAGCTGGACCGGGAAACGGCGGAGGAGCTGCGCAAAGTGGTTCCCGCGCAACGGCTGCGCGCATTCGCGCACGTGCTGGATTTCTTCGGCGGGATGTTCTTGATCCGCGAAGGGAAGCTCGCCGTGCCTGGTGGATCGCGGAGCGCGGCTGCGTGGACGGAACTGGCCGGAGTTTCCCCGGACCAGGGGGCGCAGTTCATCGAAAGGCTGCTGACCAGGGATGACGGATGGCTGAGCAGCTACTTCGACGCGCTTTCGCGCATCGAGGGTCCGACTCTGGACTACCTGGCAGAGCCGGAGAGGCTGAAGAGATTCTACGCGGCGCTGCGTGGGAGAGTGACCAGCCCCGGCCCGGCGCGGCCGGTCTTCCGGTCCAACACCGACCTGATGCTGCTGACGACACGCCTTCGCGTGGATGCCAACGGCCAGCCGCACATTCCCGGAGGCGTCGAGGTATGGCGCGATCTGTTCGTGAAGCACCCGCACGGGAAATATGACGGGAAGCTGACAAGGCTGGCGACGACGTGGAAGGCGCCCGACGACGTGCTGGAGGCGCTGTTCGCATTGTGCCGCAAGGCGGTGGAAAACGAACCGTTGAAGATCTTCATGGCGATGAGCGATCTGAGCCGGAAGCGCAGTGCTGCTCTGGAGGCGGCCACGGTGGACCGGCTGGCGCGTCAATACCGCGCCCTGGCCGCACAGTACCCGATCTTCACCGAGGTGCCGTCGCTGTCGGATGCGGCGATCCTCAACTACCTGGAGACAGCCGCCGAAATCAGCTCCATCCGCGATCAAGGCGTACGCGCCAACGTGGCCGGAACGTTTCAAGCTCTGGTCGGATTGTGGCAGATCTTCAGCCGGAATGAAGCGATTCCGTCGTCAGCCGCGGAGCCGGCCCTGGTATCCATTGTGGACAGCTTCGGCAAGCTGCGTAACGGGAAAGAGCTGTTCAACGCCGGCGTTTCCGGGGTGCGCACGCTGCTAAAGGCGGCCGGCGCCAGCGAGCAGGTTTCCGAGCAGGATTACGTCCTCGATCTGCTGGCCGGCACCGCTAAGCCGGGTGACGCCGAGGCGCATCAGCAGATCGTCCAGGAGATGGTGCGCATCTTTGAGGGGCAGAAGCTGATTTCCCTCAAGATGCTGATGGACATCGCCGATCACCTCGACGCACTTGCCAAGGGAGAGAAGCTCAACCCCACGCTGTTCAGCAGGCTGACCACGCGGCTGTCGGAACTACAGTTGCCCCGAGCCTCCCTGACCGGAGTGGAAAAGAACGCCCTCAGCTTTGGTTACTGGACCGAGAAGCACATCGAGCAGCAGCGCAAGATGAACCTCCGCGCGGTAGTGGAGCGTGCAGGCGCCGATGCCGGCAAACTGGACGACGTGCGGGAGGATCTGGCGCCAACTCTTCGCGACACGCTGGTGGGCCTCAACTACCTCTATTACGCGCCGCCGGGCGCGCAACTGCTGCGCACCAACCCTCTGTTCGTCCGCAGCCATGATTTTCTCGGCGTGCAAGGCACCAACCAGACGTGGCGGAATACGGAGGTGCTCGGCACCGGATGGCCCTCTTCCGCAGGAGGCCGGCTGGTCGGCTCGCTCGCCGGGATGGCCTACGCGTTGGCCGAAGCCGAGCAGAACTTCCTGATTCCCTCGCGCGAACAGGCTCTCATCTGGGGCGACCTGGTGCCACAGATGATCTTGAGCGCGAAAATTCCTCGCTGGTGGCAAGTGACTCCGGCACAGGTGCATTGGGTGGGACTGCACGTCCGGCTGGGAGAATCGCTGGCCGCAGAGGCGATGCTCGATCCCGCTCGGCGCACTTGGCTGGGTTCCGTGCTGGGACGCCAAGCCGCGCCTGCCAGGACCAGCAGAGTGACCGAATTGCTGTCCGCGGGCAACCTGCCGCGCGCGTTGGAGAACATCACCGTTTCAGAGCTCTTCCTGATCGCAGGAGATTACGTCAAGAACAACAAGGACGGCGGCGTGCTGGTAAGGGAGATTCAACGCTTGGCGCAAGCCTCTCCCGACACAGTGAACTATCAAGCCATCTCGAGGGCTTTCGGCACTCCCAAGCCGACGCTGACCACTTCCTACCGGCCGGAGCTGCTGCATCTGCGCACCTTCCCCACGCTGATGGGTTATTCCAGCCGCATCATGGCGGAAAGCTGGGAGTCGAGCATCCTCTATTACGTGGCCTTGGCTGATGAGATGCATTTGCCGCCCGGACGGCTGAACGTCGCCATTCCGGAATGGACGCAGCAGACGGTGGAGCGGATCTTCGCCACGCACCTGGAGGATTGGCCTGCCTTGCTGCGCTCGCTGCGGGTTGTCGGCAAGGAAACCCGCGACCGCAAAAAGGACCAACAAGAAAAGGCCGCCGGAGGGGGAGCGTGATCATGACGGAATCAAGGAGGAAGACTGTGAAGTCGATGCTTGGAGTCTGTCTTGGATTGACGGCCGCGGCGGCGATCACGGCCACTCTGTGGTGGGGCGCCCCGGTAGCCTTCGCGCAGCAGGAGGAGGAAAGGCCGCTGTTCCGCGTGAAGGTCGACATGGTGGTGCTTACCTTCACCGTCACCGACAGCAAGGGCCGCTATCAGACAGGACTCAAGCCGAAGGACTTCCGCATCCTGGAAGACGGGATCGTCCAGAAGATGAATACGTTCGGGGAAGGCAACAAGCCACCCGTCCAGGTGCTGGAAGACGGCAGCACACGGCCAATTCTGGCCGGGGGCGGAACGGAGGCGCCCCCAACCCCCAGCGGAGTCGATCCGCGCACCGATGCCTTCGTCGGCACCAACGTATTCGTGCTCTTTGATACCAGCAACTATATGTACCGCGGCTTCGTCTACGCCTCCGACGCCATCGCGGACTTCATCCGCGGCCTGGATCGCGCCGATTCCGTCGCCGTGTACACATTCAGCCGCAATCTATCCCGCGCGGCCGATCTGACCCGCGACAGGAATGAGGCAATTGTCGGCTTGCGCCGCGCCGTGGCCGGCGATGATGCCGCCCTCTACAACTGCCTGCTCCTGGCGCTTCGCGATGCGGCTAAGGTTCCCGGCCGCAAGGTGATTATCGTCTTCAGCAACGGTCCCGACAACGCCAGCATGGTGGCGCCAGACGACGTCCGCACCGTGGCCGAGGATGAAGGAATTCCGATCTACGTCATTTCGACCTCCGACGTGAACAAGGACCCCATTTCCACTAACGTGTTCCGCCGCATTTCCACCCGCACCGGCGGGCAAGTCTACTTCGCCAAGACTTGGCAACGGCAGGTGGAGGCGTTCGAGTCCATCCGCGAATCGCTCGGCAACTCCTACACCGTCACCTACTATCCTCAGCCGAACCCGAACGAAGGTTTCCGCAAGATCGACGTGCAGCTGGTTTCCGATCCCGGCAAGAAGTTCCGCGTCCGTGCGCGTCCGGGCTACCGCCCTGGCCGCGAGTTCGAATAACAGCGAATCGAAACAAGCTCCGCGCGATATACTGGGGATGAGCCCACCTTCCCCATGCAGGAAATGAGCATTTTCTGGCTGCGCGTGGCCGTCGCGCTGTATTCCATCGGGCTCGTCTACGCCATCCTCACCGTGCTCCGAAAACACTCGGAAATGTTTCAGGCCGCCCTCGGCTCATTCATGGTCGGCGTCGTCTTGCATATGGTCTCCCTCGTCGAGCGGTGGGTCCACGTCGGGCACCTGCCCGTGGACAACTTCTTTGAGTCGGCTTCCCTGCTGGCCTTTCTCATCGCCGTCGCTTTCCTGGTCATCTACTGGCGCTACCAGTTCGCCTCGCTCGGCGTTTTCCTGTTTCCGCTGGTTTTTCTGATGACGCTGCTCGGTGCCATGGAGGTGCCCGTTTCCGGCTGGACAAACACGCGCGTACGCGACGCATGGCTGTTGGTCCATGTGCTGATGGTGATGCTGGCTTATGCGGCGCTGGCGGTGATGGCGCTGGCGAGCGTCTTCTATCTGATTCAGGAGCGGCAACTGAAGTCCAAGCGCTCAGGCGGATTATTCGGGAGGCTGCCTCCTCTGGGCACTCTCGACACGCTCATCACCAAGGCCATGGGCTTCGGCTTCGTCCTGCTCACTCTGGCCACCGTTGCCGGAAGCACCTGGGCGTTTGTGGAATTCGGAACCAGCTGGATCGGCGATGCAAGAATCGTGATTTCCCTGCTCACTTGGGCGCTGCTGCTGGTAATGGTATTTCTGCGCACTTCGGCTGGTTGGCGCGGGAGGAAAGCGGCGCTGATGGCGCTCACCGTAATCGGCTGCTCGGCCATTACATGGGCCGCGCACGCCGGGCTCCAGCCGTCACTCATCAAGTAACCATGAAGCTCTCCGTCACCGGCCTGAACCATACGACCGCGCCGGTGGAGGTGCGCGAGCGGCTGGCCTTTGAGCCCGCTTCCCTGCCCCGCATGATGGATGAGCTCAAGACCTTTCCGGGCATGTTTGAGGGCGTCATCCTTTCCACCTGCAATCGCGTGGAAGTCGCCGTTACGGCTGACGACGCGGTCGACACACAAGGCTGCATCGAACAGTTTCTGGCCACGGCGCGCCGCGTCGAGCGCGACTGGCTGCACCCCTATCTTTACCACTACGACGGACGCGAAGCGATCCGCCATTTGTTCCGCGTCGCTTCCAGCCTCGACTCCATGGTCGTCGGTGAGCCGCAGATTCTCGGCCAGCTCAAATCCTCCTTTGAGACCGCCAAGGCGCAGGGAGCAGTCGCCGGTTTCCTGGAAACCGTCTTTACGCGAGCCTTCCGTGTAGCCAAGCGCGTGCGGTCGGAAACCGAGATCGGCCAGAGCGCTGTATCGGTGAGCTACGCGGCGGTGGAACTGGCCCGCCAGATCTTCGGGTCGCTGAAAGACAAGCACGTGATGCTGCTGGGAGCCGGCAAAATGTCAGTCCTCGCCGCACGCCACCTGCAGCGCGGCGGCGTCAGCCGCATCATCGTCACCAACCGTTCGCCGGAACGCGCCGCCCGCATGGCGGAGATGTTCCACGGCCAGATCGTCGATTACACAAGGTTCGTCACCGCGCTGCCGGAAGTCGATGTGCTCATTGCCAGCTCCGGCGCCCCTCATTACCTGCTCACCAAGGACGAGATGCGGCAGGTCATTTCCGCCCGCCGCAACCGGCCGATGTTCCTCATCGATATCGCCGTGCCCCGCAATATTGACCCGTCGGTGAACGAGATCGACAATATCTTCCTCTACGACATCGACGACCTGCAAAAAGTCGTCGACCAGAACCGGCAAGGGCGGATGCAGCATGCCGAGGACGCCGAACGCATAGTCGACGACGAAGTGGATCGCCTGCTCGCGCGGCTGAAGAGCCGCGAGGCCAGTCCCACCATCATCAGCCTGCAGAAGCAGTTGGAACAGGTCCGGGCCTCCGAGGTGGACCGGCTGCGCGCCAAGCTGGGCCAACTCACCCCACAGCAGGAGGAAGCCATGGAAGCCATCACCCGCGGCATCATCAACAAGATTGCTCACATTCCCATCACCGAAATCCGCCGCCATTCCGCCACCCCCAACGGCGCGCAAGTTGTCGAGCTGATCCGCCGCATGTTCCGCCTGGATGACTGACATGATCATCGGCTCACGCGGTTCCCATCTCGCACTCTGGCAGGCGGAGTGGGTGGCGGCGCAACTGGCCGCCCGCGGCAGGAAGGCGCGCATTCAAATCATCAAGACCACCGGCGACAAGATCACCGACGTCGCGCTATCCAAGATCGGCTCCAAGGGCTTGTTCACCAAGGAACTGGAAGAGGCACTGCTGCGCGGGGAGATCGACCTCGCCGTGCACAGCTTAAAGGACATGCCGACGGAAATCCCGGCCGGGCTGGAATTGGCCGCCGTACCCCAGCGCGAGGATCCACGCGACGCCCTCATCGGATCCACGCTGCACGAATTGAAGCAGGGCGCGCGGGTGGGCACCAGCTCCCTGCGCCGCTCGGCGCAGCTTCGCGCCGCCAGGCCGGATCTCACGGTGGAATCCCTCCGCGGGAACCTCGACACGCGCCTCCGCAAACTCGATAAAGGTCAGTTTGACGCGATCGTGCTGGCCGCTGCCGGATTGCGCCGCCTGGGCTGGGCGCACCGCATAGCCGAAGCGCTACCGGTGGAGATAATGTGCCCCGCGCCCGGCCAGGGAGCGCTGGCCATCGAGACCCGGGAAGGCTCCGGACTCGGCGAACTGCTGGATGACAATCCATCGCGGCTGGCCGTCACCGCCGAACGCGCTCTGCTCGGCGGGCTCGGCGGCGGCTGCCAGGTGCCCATTGGGGCCCACGCCCGGTTGGAGGGCGAAACACTCCATCTGCGCGCCGTCGTCGCCTCCCCCGACGGCGTTAACCTGATCGCCCGCCAATCCTCGGGCGCCGCCGCAGATGCCTCGGCGATCGGAGAGCATCTCGCCCGCCTGCTCCTGGCCGAAGGAGCCGCCGCGATTCTCGCATCCGTCTACGGAGCCGCATGAGCAAGGTTTACCTGGTGGGCGCCGGGCCCGGCGATCCGCTTCTGCTCACGCTCAAGGGCAAGCAAGTGTTGGAGTGTGCCGACGCCGTTCTTTACGACTACCTCGCCAACGAATCCCTCCTCCAGCTTGCGCCGCCCTCCGCCGAACGCATCTACGTCGGCAAGAAACGTGCCGATCACGCCTTCACCCAGGAAGAAATCGCGCGGATGATGATTGAGCGCGCCCGCGCCGGCAAGATTGTCGTGCGCCTCAAGGGCGGTGATCCCTACATATTCGGCAGAGGCGGAGAGGAGGCCGAAGCGCTGGCCGATGCCGGCGTGGATTTCCAAGTCGTGCCCGGCGTCACCTCGCCGCTCGGTATCGCCGCCTACGCCGGAGTCCCCCTTACGCATCGCGAACACACCTCGGTAGTGACCTTCGTCACCGGCCATGATCGATCCGGCGTCGACTGGGCCAAGGCCGCGGCCGCCGAGACACTCGTGCTCTTCATGGGCGTTACACACGCCTCCGAGATCGTGCCTCTGCTGATCCGGCACGGCCGCGATCCGCGAACCCCGGCCATCGCCGTACGCTGGGCCACCCGTCCGGATCAGCTTTCCGTGGAAGCGCCACTCGAAGAACTGCCGCGGCGCATCCAGGAATCCGGCCTCAAGCCGCCCGCCACCATCATCATCGGCGAAGTCGTGAGACTGAGGCAAAAGCTCAACTGGTTTGAGCGGCTGCCTCTTTTCGGCCAGCGCATCGTGATCACCCGCGCCGCCGGCCAAGCGGGCGAGCTTGCATCACGCCTGGCGTCCCTCGGCGCCGATGCCGTCGAATTCTCCACCATCGACATCCGGCCCGCGCCCGACTACGCGGCGCTCGATGCCGCCATCGCCCGGCTGGATTCCTATGACTGGCTGCTGTTCACCTCCGCCAACGGCGTGCGCTTTTTTCTTGAGCGGCTTCGCCACTCGCCACGCGACTTGCGGTCGCTGCCGGCAAAGCTTTGCGCCATCGGCCCAGCCACCCGCGCCGCGCTGGAGCTACTGCATCTGAAGGTGGATCTGATGCCGGAGCAGTATGTCGCCGAAAGCGTCGTGGCCGCTCTGGCAAAGCAGCAAATCGGGGGCAAGCGCATTTTGCTGCCGCGTGCCGCCATCGCCCGCGACCTGATCCCCGAGGAACTCGACCGCCTCGGCGCGCACATCGATGTCGTGGAGGCTTACCGCACGGAGATCCCCGAATTCAGCCATGAGCGCGCTCGCGATGTTTTCGCAAAGCGGCCTGACTGGGTGACGTTCACCTCCACGTCAACGGTGAACAACTTTGTCACCGCCGCCGGCCGGAAGGCGTTGGAAGGTGTGAAGGTGGCAACGATCGGGCCGGTTACCTCGGAGGCCGCGAGGAGTCTTGCGATCGAGGTGACGGCCGAGGCCAGCCCGTACACGATCGACGGATTGGTTCAGGCGATTCTGGCGCGGGTTGGCTAGGTTTGAACTTGCTGGCCGAGACGATCAACTTTCCAACGCGGGTGAACTCCTGCACTGTCGCGCTGCTACATTGGTAGGGTGAATCAGCCAGCCGCCGGCGCCCTCCTGCTTGCCCTCGCCGTAGCTCTGGGTGCTTTCGGGGCTCACGGTTTGAAAGACCGGCTGGACGCTTACTCCACCGGCATCTGGGAAAAGGCGGTTTTCTATCACTTCATCCATGCGCTGGGGCTGGTTGTGGTCCCGCTGCTGGCGCGGTCTGGGATGATTGAGCCGTCGCAGGGCGGGCGAGTCTGTTTGCTGTTGCTGGCGGGGATTGTTCTGTTTTCCGGCAGTCTGTATGTGCTGGCGCTCAGCGGCGTGCCTGTGCTCGGCGCGGTGACGCCGTTCGGCGGGCTGAGCGTGATCGCGGCATGGCTCCTGCTGGCCTATGCTCTTTTTCAAAAGAGCTGATGCAGCCCGTACGGTATGATGGAGACACATTCCACCGTAAAAGGAGCCGAGCCATGAGCATTTCCCGCCGCAGTTTTCTTGAGTCCGCCGCCTTCGCGTCGCTAACCGCGCAGACCGCTGCTCTAGCAGCCGAGGCCGATAAGAAGACCGGCATGCCGACCCGCATTCTGGGCAAGACCGGCGCGCGCGTCTCCATTGTCGGGATGGGCTGCGGCAGCCGTCTGCTCAGCTACAAGGACGAGGACAAGGCGATCGAGGCATTGCACCGCGCCATGGATCTCGGCGTCACGTATCTGGACACCGCCTACGGCTACGGGAGCGGGAAGAGCGAGACGTGGGTTGCCAACGCCATCAAAGGGCGGCGAAAGGGTCTTTGGGTGACGACCAAGATCAATGAGCGCAACCCGGCGAAGGCGAGTAAGATTCTCGAGGAGAGCATGAAGCGGCTCCAGCTTGACCAGGTGGACCTGATTCACGTCCACAGCCTGCTGGGCCCTGAGGATCTGGCCGAGGTGGAGGCCAAGGGCGGCGTGCTGGACATTCTCTACAAGCTTCGTGAGCAGAAAGTGACACGGTTTATCGGGTTTACTTCACACACCGATCCGAAGACACTGGCGGCGGCGCTGGAGCGGCATGACGTGGACTGCACGCAGATGGCGCTTAATGTTGCGCTGGTGGGAATGGTGAACGGGCAGGGCGGCATGGTCATGAATAAGGAGCTGACCGACAGCTTTGAGCGCATCGCGCTTCCCGTGGCGCTGAAGAAGAAGATGGGCGTGACGGCAATGAAGACATTCGCGCAGGACGGCCTGATCGGGGCGGCTCCGATTGAGACGCTGATGCGCTATTCGCTGACGCTTCCGGTGGCCGCCACGGTGCTTGGCATGCCGAAGCTCAGCCACATCGATGAGAACATCGCGGCGGCGAAAGCGTTCAAGCCGCTGTCCAAGAGTGAAATGCGCGATCTTTCCGATAAGATGAGCAGGCAACACAAGGCGCGGCTGGACAGGTACTTCCGCGATCACGTCGACGCCTGACGGCCCCTCCACCGCCGAACATGGAAACGGTCATTCAGCACCTGCACACCTATTTTCTGTTTCCATTTTCCATCGATAAGCAGGCCGTCTACGAAGATCACGAAGAGCTGTGGCGGCGCCATTCGCGCTGGATGGACGGCATGGACGAGTGGCTATCGATTCCCCCGGCGGGTCAGGACTCGGGCCTGGCGGCGGCGCTGGGCACTTGGCAGCGTTCCGTTTACAAGGACTTCGACATGGGCAGTCCTGCCTACCAGGACATGGTCTTCTTCCATCCATTCGTGCGGCGCGTCTTCTTTGACACGGGTGAAATCACCGGTAATCGCCCCGATCACGAGTCGCTGCTTCGCTGTTACCAGATTCAGGCCGGTCAGGAGCAGCACCTCTATTTTGCCGCCGAGGATACAAAGGGCCGCAAAGCGAGACTCGAAATCACGGATCTGCGGCTGTATCTTTTCGCGAACGGGATCGGGGTACTTTCGGTGGGCGTGGAAGCCTTCGGTATTACCGCGAGCCAGGCTCTGTGGATTAACGAAGAAATGCGCAAGGTCTATCCGTCCTCCAGCAGGCAGATCCGCGAAGGACGGGTGCCATCGCGGATGGCGCTGGAACTGGACACCGCGGGCGCAACGCGGACGCTCGTGGAGGAGCGGTATGAAAAGGCCGGCATGGTCGGGTTCCAACCTCCGCTGGCCCGCACGCTCCGGGCGTTGCTTTACTTTGCCAATTACGACCGGCAGGAGTACGAGCCCGTGCTCGACGAGCGGATGATTGTCTTTACCTACGCCGCCGTCGATCCTTCGTCCGTACCGAAGGAGTTCATCTCTTCCGAGCAGTACCAAGTGCTGTTGAGCCGGTTCCTCTATGTCGACCGCAACGGAGCCGATTATCGCTACGACGAGAATTTCGTACGCTCGGAGATGCAGCGCCAAATCTACAACCGCTGGGCGCACCAGGGGACCTACTACGGCTTCACCAGCTACTCCAATATCACCTGCACTCTGGGCGCTTTCGATTGCGACGAGCATCAGCTGCGGGAAGGATTCCTCATCCACCGCATGTTCACCACGCGCTACTACCTGATGGCGCTGGTTACGCTCTTTTACCGCGCCACGCTGCTCGATTTCGCCGAGCGCACGGCGCTTGTCTCGCGGCGCCTTTTCCATGACCAGGAAGACAACAAGATCTCGATGGAGAATATCCGGCTCGCCAGCGACCTGCGCGCCGAGTTTCTTCATTTTTCCAACTACTGGTTTTTCGACGAGCTGGCCAACAAGGACGAAGAGAACGAGCATTTCCTGCTGATGTGCCGGGAGTACCGTGTCCATTCGATGAAGCGCGAGATTGAGGAAGAGATCGACAAGCTCAACGACAGCCTGCATAACTACTTCCAGTTCCGGAACACGGAGGCCGTGAACAGACTGGCGATCTTGAGCCTGTTCCTCGGCGCCGGCGCAGTGGCCACCGGTTTCTTCGGCATGAACTTCAGCGGCCGCTTTGCGGGCGTTTTTTTTGAGCCGGATGCCCGGTATCTGCCGGTACACTACGGGGCCATCGCCTTCGCGGCGCTGCTTGCGCTGGGCACGATCTTCTTCGGGCTCTATGTGGTTGCTTCCAACTGGAGCGACTACCGCGACTCGCTGCTTCCGCGCTGGTGGCTTGGGCGCTCCGCGCGGCGCCCTGGTTCGCTCAAGCGCGGCTCCTGGATCGAGTAGCCGGAAACAAGCTTATAATCGGGCTATATGGCGGCTTTGTCCGACCTCAGTCTGCCGGCACTGGTAGATTTACGCCAGCTTCGTTTTGAAGACCTGGAACCTCTGCTCAATGAAGAAACCGAGCAGTGGCTCCGTAACCTCGATTGGGATTTCCGTCCCTCTGCGGAACTGGTCCGGCGCTTTGTGCGGCTGCAGGCGTTGCACGGTTTCGCGCTGGTCTCCTCCAAACGCACGATCGGGTACTGCTACTACGTGTACGAGGATACCAAGGGTCTCATCGGCGACCTCTACGTCAGCGCAACCCACCGCTGTGCGGAGAACGAGGCGATGTTGCTCTCGGCTGCTCTCAAATCGCTGCATGACGGCGGCCAGGTGCTGCGCGTGGAATCGCAGCTGATGATGGCCTCCCCGGATACAGCGAGGCTGCTTCCCTACGCGGGGCACATGTCCAGTCACCGCAGGAACTTCATGGTCGCTTCGCTTGACGGAGTTGCCGGGCTCCCTGCCAGCCGTGCCGCGTCGCTTGTGGAAATCGGCGCGTGGCACGAAGGCGTACAGGACGCGGCAGCCCGGTTGATCGCGCGCTCCTATGTCGGCCATGTCGACAGCCTGATCAACGACCAGTACCGCTCGATCCACGGCGCCCGGCGGTTTCTCACGAACATTATTCAGTACCCTGGTTGCGGCAGTTTCTTCCAGCCCGCTTCCTTTCACGCCACCGATCCACGGACCGGCCGGCTGTGCGGTATCTCCCTGGCGAGTCTGGTGGCCTTCGACGTCGGCCATATCACGCAGATCTGTGTCGATCCGGAATTGAAAGGTTCCGGAACCGGCTACGAAATGCTGCGCCGGTCTTTGAACATGCTTGCCTCCAACGGTTGCCGGACAGTGAGTCTGACGGTCACGGCTGCCAATCAGGAAGCGGTGAAGCTCTATGAGCGGCTGGGCTTCCGCCTCCGCCACGGCTTCGACGCGCACGTCTGGGAGAATTTCCGGGAAGCCTAATCTACGCTTTTTTCAGAGGATCGCTGCGCTCAACGGGGTTTTGCGTCCGGAAGAGGTTTTCAAAAACCTCCCGCAGTTTATCCGTGGCCTGTTTGGAGAACAAACCGGAAAGTGCGCAAATAGCGCCAATGCCGTACGGGCTGACCGCACCAGCGCCCCCACCGGTCACAATCCCGCCGCGGATGGACAGGTAGACGATCACAGCCAGCGAGGCTCCAATGCAAGGCCGCAGAAAGTACCACCAGGCCCACGTCGCGGACAACTGATCGTTGCCGGCATAATCGGCAAATGATGTCGCCAAATGGATGTAGGAGCCGAGCGCTCCGGCCAGCGCTGCCAGCAGGAAGTAACGGATTTCCAGGTGGAACTGGTAAGTGCCCCAAAGGAATTCGATGGACTGCACTTGAGCTTGGATGTCCACCGGCCAAATGCGGATCAACAGATAGATCAGCATCAAAAGCAGCGCCGCAATATAGACGCCGAGGCCGATCTTCATCCCTCCGCCCATCGGGCTGGTATTGGTCGCCGGGGTCTCCGGTTGCGGTTGTGCTCCAGCTGAGGCCATAGTGACGTCCATGGTAGGTGAAGCCTAATCGCGGGTCAAGCCTCCCGGCCTGGTTTAGATTGGATACCATCGAAGTGAGGATCCGATTCGTGAAACCGTTCGATGAATACGTGGCGCTGGCGGAAACGGCGCACGGCCACATCTGCGCGGGGCAGATCCTGGGCCTACGCCTCGCCATCTACGGATTGAAGCTGCTTGGCCTGGACGATCCGGCTGGCTCTCAACGCAAGCGGCTGGTCACTTTTGTCGAGATCGACCGTTGCGCCACCGACGCCGTTACTGTCGTCACGGGCTGCCGCCTCGGAAAGCGGTCGCTGAAGTTCCGCGATTTCGGGAAGGTCGCCGCCACCTTCTGTGACCTTCAAGAAAACCGGGCGGTTCGCGTGGTGGCGCTGGAATCCTCCAAGCAGCGGGCCAAGGAGATGTACCCGGAAATCACCGACAAGAACCAGCAGCAGATGAAGGCTTACCGCGAGATGGCAGAGGAGGATTTGTTCCGGCACGAATGGGTGAGCGTAGCGGTGGGCTCTGAGGAACTACCTGGCTACAAGGGTCCGCGTATCCGTTGCGCGGTCTGCGGTGAGGGGATCAACTTCGGTAAGCAGGTGGAGCGGGGCGGCGAGATCGTGTGCCGAGGTTGCGCGGGGGAACGCTACTACACGATAGTGAAGAACCGTTAAGTTTGGCTTGAATCATAAGAAAACTTAATGCATGCTTCCCCTTCCGGCCTTGCGCCGAATGTGACGGGGAGGTTTTATGTTCCGCTTTTCTTTGTTTGGTTTAGGGGTGATCTTTGCCTACGTGGGACCGTGTTTGGCGCAGGAGTCTAGGGCGACGATTATTGGGCGCGCGATCGATCCGACCGGGGCTCTTGCCTCCGGGGCGACAGTGCAGGCGACCAACACGGCCACCAACGCGACGGCCAAATCCGTGACGACCAGGACGACTGGCGTATTACGCGCCGGCTGACACTGAACGCCGGGCTGCGGTGGGAATATGAGAGTCCGATCACGGACCGGTTTGACCGGAGCATCCGCGGATTCGATTTTCAGACGGCGAACCCCGTGTCTGCCCAGGCACGCGCCAACTACGCCCGAAACGCGATCCCACAGGTGGCTTCTGCGAGCTTTCAGACAGCAGGAGGACTGCTGTTTGCCGGCGCCGGGCAGCCCCGCGGACTCTGGCGCGGCGATCGCAACAATCTTGCTCCGCGTGTGGGCCTTGCCTATCAACTCGGGGCAAGAACGGTGGTGCGCGCCGGCTACGGCATCTTCTACGATGTGGTCGGCGTGGACCGCAACGGCGTCAATCAGGGTGGCTTCAATCAGCCTACGCATTTGATTCCCACGCTGGATAACGGACAGACCTACGTTCAAGAACTTCCGCGTGAAGGAGCGAGCCACGGCGCAGTTCCGGCTGGAGTCCTATCACTCTCTCAATCATGTCCAGTTCGGCAATCCGAATACGAGTCCCGTCAGCTCCGCTTTGGGGACCATCACCGCAGAAAAGGGCCACGGGCAAGGGCAGGTCACGGTGGGAATCAAGCTCATCTTCTAGTCTCCGGGCGGCAGCTGCCATATACTACTCCTCAGCGGCAGGGCGCAGGCCCGATGGTAGGCAGACTCCTCAACCAATACCGGATTGAAAAGAAGCTGGGCGAAGGCGCGATGGGTGTGGTTTACCGCGCCCGGGACACCAGGCTCGACCGGGATGTGGCGATTAAAATACTCTCCTCGGACAACACGGCCGATTCCCGGCGCAAGGCGCGTTTCGAGCGCGAGGCGAAAGCCGCCTCCGCGCTGAACCATCCCAACATCATCACGATTTACGAGATCAACTCCACAGATGGCATGGATTGGATCGCGATGGAGTACGTACGCGGTTCGACGCTGCGCGACCGTATCGCGGAAGGACCGCTGCCGGTAAGGCTCGCCATTCAAATCAGCCTCCAGATGGCAACTGGGCTGGCGGAGGCGCATCAGGCCGGCCTGATCCATCGCGATCTCAAACCCGCGAATATCATGACCCGCGAAGACGGTCTTGTCAAGATCCTCGACTTTGGCCTCGTGAAGCTGAGCAGCTTGGAGGCGGATGGGTCTGGCACAGCCGAATCGGACGCCACGCTCACCGCGCTGACCCAGATGGGGCGTGTAGTCGGGACAGTCGCCTACATGTCTCCGGAGCAAGCGCAGGGTCACGCCGTCGACCATCGCACCGACATCTACTCTCTCGGCGTCATGTTGTATGAAATGCTGAGCGGCCAAAGGCCGTTTCAGGGAAACACCGCCATCGCCGTCTATCACGAGATTATTTACTCCTCCCCGCGCCCGCTCAGGAAGCTTCGAGAGGAAATGCCGGCGGAAGTGGAGGATCTGGTTTCGTGGATAATGTCCAAGAAACCGGCTGAGCGGCCCGCCACCATGGCTGAAGTGGGGGAAGCGCTGCAACAAGTCAGCGCGGCTCTGGGCTTTTCCGCGGGAGCCATGACACCCGGCGCCTCCGGTTCCGCGCCGGCAATGGGAAGGTTCCGTCCGCCGGCTTCCCTGTGGAGGCGCATTCGCAAACCGGCGGCTCTGGCCGCGTTGGGATGCGGACTGCTGGCAGGCGGGTGGCTGATATGGCAAGCCACGCGTGAGCGAACACCATCGGCACTGCCTGAAGGCGTAACCGCCTACGACCTCACCAAACAGGCCAACACTCTGATGGACCAGTACTACAAGCTAGGCAACCCGGACCGCGCCATCGAACTCTATCAGCGCGTCATCGCCGCTCATCCGGAGAACGCCCCGGCGCTCGCCGGGCTCGCTGACGCCTACTTGAGGAAACACATCGAATCCCCGGACCCGGTGTGGCTGAACCTGGCGGGCGACAATGCGAAGCGCGCCTTGGATCTGGACTCCCAACTTGCGGCCGCACACTCGGCAATGGGTTTGTACCTCACCCACAACGGCAGCGTCAAGGAAGCCGTTCCCGTTCTTGAGCGCGCTGTGGCGCTGGATCCACAATCCGCGTTAGCGCAAATCCGTCTCGCGGGCGCCCTTTATATCGCGGGCAGACCTGCCGACGGCGAAGCGATTTTCCGGAAGGCGCTGGAGAGATTCCCCAAGAACGGGATTCTGTGGGCCAACTATGGTGCGCATCTTCATCGCCAGGGGCGCTTTCAGGAAACAGTGGAAGCGTTTCAAAATGCGGTGAAGCTGACTCCCGACAATTTCTCCAACTACCGCAACCTCGCCGGCGCGCTTTACTCGTTGGAGCGATATGAGGAAGCCGCTTCGATGATGCAGCGCGCCTTGGAGATCCAGCCCACGGCGGGAGTTTATTCCAACCTTGGCACTCTGCATTTTTTCCACGGCCGGTTCCGTGAATCGGCGGAAATGTTTGAGAAGGCAACGGAGATGGAGCCCAGCCAATACCTGTATTGGGGCAACCTGGGCGACGCACGGCGCTGGGTGGCCGGCATGCGCGAAAAATCTCTGGAGGCCTATCGGGAAGCGTTGCGCCTGGCTCGCGAGCGGGAGCTCAAGCTTCCCGACGATTCCACGCTACAAGGCAGGATCGCCATGTATGCCGCCAAATCCGGCGATACGAAAACCGCCTTGGCATTGATTGAGAAGCTGAAGGAATCCTCCGCCAACAATCCTTCCTATTTGTACCGCGCCGCCGTTGTGAAGGAGCTCGCCGGCAACCGCGCCGGAGCCCTGGCCGCGCTGGAAGCCGCGCTGGAAAAGGGATACGCGCTGCGGGAAGCTGCCAACGATCCGGAGTTGGTCGGGTTGCGGAAGGAACCCGGGTTTCAACGAATGACCGCCCGGATTCAGGCGAAAAGTAAAAAGAAATAGCCGGCCTTTGCCAAATCTTCGCTTGCGTTCTCCTGCAAATCGGTGACAGAATTTGGCAGGAAGAAAAGAGGGCTTGTCCATGGGTTCAGCGGCCCGTCCCGTAGCCGCTCCGGCGTCATACGCCATTGACTTGTTTATCAACTCCGAGACCACGGATCCGCAAAACGCGCTGGGCAGTTATCCAGTCTGGCGTTGGGAGTACTTTCAGACGATCGATGGAAACCCGGTTGAGCCCGGAGTCATTCGGCTTCGTGTGCCCGTTGCCGACGCCGGGAAGAAGTTTGAGTTTCGCTGCATCGACTACGCCCCCACTGGCGATAAGAAAATCCAAATCTATAAAACCGTGCTCAACTTCACCGCCGGAAAGAATCCGTTCTCGGAAGGCAACACCACAATCACCATCCGCGGGGAGAGGGGCGAACGCAATGTCAGCGTTGGTGGCCGTCCAGGACGTATGTTCAAGCTTGGTACGCTGACCTTCGCGAACCCGCTTCCCCCGCCGAATGAACTGATCCGCTTCAACGTGACCATTTCCATTGTCAAGGCCGATGGCGTCGAAATGAAGTTCTCCACCGACCCGGAAATGGAGATTACGGAAAGCACGCTGCCGCCGGTAGATTGAAAAGGCGCTCCTTTGTGAGAGCGCCTTTTCGACGTGTCGATCAGGTTTGACCCTGGATTTGTGACTTCTTAGTCCCCTTCGCTTGGGGGAGCCTCCATTGTAGCAGGCTGGCTACTTCTTCACCTTCCACCAGTCGCCTGCACGCACCAGCAGCGCGCGGGCATACTCGACATGGCTCCACATGAGCGGTGTGGCGAACTGGATGTAGCCGCCATCGGCCATGTCGTCGTCGCGGAAAATGCACTTGGCGCCGGTCCGCTGATAAGCGCGCGCCATGTTATTGGTCTCCTCCAGGATCTTGTCGAAATCGATGTTGTCGAGCAGAATCGGCTTGTGGAACTCCTTGGCGAAATCGATCCCGGTCTTCCACTCCTTTTCCATGAACTCCTCAAAGCGCCGGCACGTGGAAAGGTGTTCCGGGATTTCGCCCTTCTCCCTGCGGTGGCTGTCTATCATCGCCAGCAGCTCATCGCCGCGGGCGCGGTTGCCGTTGGCGAAGTGGAACTGCGCGAGCACGGCGGTGTACTGTAGCCACGGACCGTTGCCGGCGTGGACGTGCGTGGAGAAATCCTGCGCGAAGGGCAGATAGCGCATGATCATGCCCAGCTCCGGGTCCCACAGCTGCTTTTCCAGAAACGCGACGCTCGCCCCCATCTCGTTCCAGTAATGCAGGAAGCCGTAATAGAAGGGGCTGAGCAGCGTGAAATCCGGCCGCGAGTCGATCTGGCCATGCGGATCGATGCGGCGGACATAGCGGTGGCCGGACATGAACAGCTCGCTCACCGAATAGAGCAGATGCTTCCGGAACGACAGGTATCCGCTGCGGATTGCCTTGCCGGAATCGAGTTTCCGGCTGACCTCGTCGGCAAGCGAAAAGGCGTAGAGGAAGGAAAAGTTCACCCAGCACGTGTAGCCTTCTTCCATCGCCGATTCATGGATCGACGTGGTGGAGCGGAACAGATTCAGTTCCGGGTGGTACAAGTTGCGCCGGGCGTAGCCCAGCCCGCGGTTCAGCACGTCGAGGAACTCGGGCAGCTCGGGAATCTCCTTGCCCAGGCGGTGCGCGGTCAGCAGGTAGTTGGAGATGATGGCGATTCCATGGGCGGCATTATCCTCCTGCTTGTAGATGCCCTTGTCTTCGCCGTCCAGGCTGTAGCGCTGGCCCCAGGCGCCCTCCGCACTGAAAACATCCTTCAGAAACAGCGCCATCGAGCGCATCAGTTCGAATGCAGGCTTCCCGGCATCGTAGCCTAGCCTGGAGCCAGCCAAGCGGCGGAATAGTTGCACCGCGCATGCCGAATCCCTCGGATAGACATACGGGTAGCGCGACTCGGGCGGCGTGGCCAGCAGCAGACGTCCGTACTTCTCCGAGGGCGCCGTGCAGCGCAGGATGACCTCCATGTGGTGGTTGAGGTCCGTGTTCAGCTTGTCCAGATCCTGCATTTGGGGCATTTCAGTTCACCCACACCGGAGAGGTCCAGAGCTTGTTCGTATCCAGTTGCTCGGCGCGGAGATAGAAGTAGTCGCCTGGCCTCAGCGGCTCGCGGTGTTGAAACTGGAAAGCCTCGTCCATCGAACCCTGTGCGTTCACCAGCTCCAGTTCCAGGAAAAACTCCGGCGCTACGCCCATTTTTTCCATGTAAGGGTGCGTTGCCTTGCCCTTTTGCGACCAGCGGAAGTAGCCGTCGCGCTTCAGCTGCTCCAGCGGAATCACCGCCTCCATCAGCCCCATGGTGTCGGAATCATCGAGCCGGAAATGCAGCGTAGGCCCGGTTACCTTGGCGATATCGGCGAGGAAACCGTCGCGGTCGCCTGAGACGGCCGCGGTTTTCCAAACAATATCGTTGGCGTTGGAGTTGATCTCCTCGAATGCCTGGTCGAGGTTCACTGTCTGACGCAGCCGCAGCCTTCCCGCGCTGGCTCGCAGGTGGCCTTCGCGCATTCCAACTGCGGCGCGGCGCTGATAGAGGTTGTCGCCCCAGATCGCGCGCACCAGCGTTCCGCGGTTTCTGGCCGGGTGCAGCGCGTGGATCACCTCGCCGTTCTTCACCAGTTCCACGCGCACCAGCGGCGCCGCCCCCGATATGCGTGCTTCGATGCGCGCCTCCTTCGCCATGGCGGAGGAGATCTCACCGCCCATCACTTCTCCGTTGACCCGGAAATCGGCCACCATCCGCTGGTTGCCCGTAGTGGCGAAGGTGCGCCGCTCGTACAATCCATCCCATATGCGATTCCGTGTTTTGCCGGTGGCGTAGACTCCCGCCAGGCCGTTGGAGTTCACGTAGATGAGTCCGGGATAGGCGGTTCCCATAGCCGAAGTGTGCGTGTCGCCCGCGGCGATGACGCCCATCCGCAGGCCGTGCTTGAGATGGCGCTGCCAGCTTTCTTCGAAGACACCATGTACGGAGGCGACCTCGAACAGCCGTTCGATACGGGAGTCGGTGGGGTGGCTCCAGTCCGGCGGCCCACCGCCAATGTGGGGAATCACCAGCGTCGGGACTCGGGCCAGCTGCACCGTGCGCAGCATCTTTCCGATCGGCGCCGCGGGTTCCTTAGGGTCCAGCTCCATCGTCGACTTGGCGCGGTCGGCGTTGTAGACGATGTTGTGGTGACCGCCCTGGTTGGTACCCACGCTGTATTCATAGCCGAGGAGGGAAACAAAGTCCTGCCAGCCGTTAAAGCGCTTTGTGGAATCCTGCAACTCCGGCCAATTGTCACGCGGATACCGCTTCTCGGTCAGCAGCGCCGGACCGGTCACGCTGAGCGGCATATGATGCGGCGTCACCGCGCCGAAGTCCAGGAGCCCAACGCGCCGCCCATAAAGATACAGCTCATCGAAGACACCGCGCCCGTCGTGCAGGTAGGTGTGCTGATGCAGTTCACCGTAGTAAACGCGTTGCACGGGATCAGGCTCCACCCAGACCGGATTGCTGAGCCCGCGATATTGGCCATCGGCCGTCTCCACGCGCAGCCGCACGACGCCTTCCCTGGACACGCGCGTATCGCGCGCGACGTAGTGCAGCAGCGGCTCTTCGTAGGCAAACGCTCCGCCTTGGACTCCTTCCGCTATCAGCCGCAGCGTCAACCCCTTGCCGTTCTTGGCGAGCGAGCCCCATTCGTCCTGCGGCACCACTTCCACCGGAAAGGATTCGCCTGCCTTCACCACCGACGGCGCCTGCACGCGCAACTTCCGCAGCGGGCCGCCCGTGACCTTCATGATGGCGTCGCCGCCGTAGCCTACCAGGCGCTGGTTGCGGGTGATCGCGATGCGGAAGTTGAACAGGTTCTCTTCGTAGTGCTGCATCCGCACACCCTTCTCCCCGCCGAGATCCAGGTAAACTTTGTCGCCCTTTTTGACCACGCCCTTTTCCACGGTCCACACGGTGCATCGGCGGTAGGGGAACACGGGCACTTCATTGCGCTGCACCCAGTTGGTGTGGATCGAGGTTTTGGCAACAACGCCGGGAGCCGTGGTTTCCGCGGTGAAGTAGGCCGGCGCGGCGGGTGAGGCGACTTGAAACTCCTCGACGTCGGAAGTGAAATGCTTCCACACCTCAATCGCCATGCCGGGCTCGATAGCGATATCGCCGGCCGTGTATTCTACGCGGATGCGCACGCGCTGCCCCATCTCCACCACGGGCGGCGTGAGCAGCCGGACACTGCCATGCAGCGGGAATTCGTCGGGAAAATAGATTCCCGGCTGATACTTGATGGGCCGCTGCGACGGGTCATCGGGCGCTGCCGGTTGTTGATACGACACCAGGCGAAGCGCGCCGGCAAGCGCCGCGAGCGCCATCAGGCCGATCCACTTGTTTCCCATTCTCATTGCTAGATTATGGCCCGGCGCCACCGGTTGCCGCTGACCCCAGCGCATCTGCGCACTGCAGAATCGAAATTCCGGGGATATGATGGAGCGTCATGACACGTTCGAAAAGCCTCGCCGCCGTTGCGCTGGTTTCGATTGGCGCGGTGCTGGGCGCCGCCGCCACCCACTGGTGGATGAAGCGGCCCGAGCAGGTGCGCCGCCAGTTTCATCTGCTGTATCACAAGCTGGGCAGCCAGACCTTCAACAACACCCGCTGGCTTGGCGTACCCGCGCAAAAGTGCCCCCTCGACATGTGGGTGCTTCAGGAGATTCTTCATGAAACCCAGCCCGACGTACTGGTGGAAACGGGCACCTACAAGGGCGGCAGCGCCTATTACTATGCCTCACTGTTCGATCTGATGAACCACGGCCGCATCATCACCGTCGATATCGAGGACCAGCCGGAGAAGCCGGCCCATCCGCGCATCACCTATCTGCTGGGCTCTTCCACCGGCGCCGCGACAGTCGCAAAAGTGAAGGAGCTGATCCGGCCTGGAGAGAAGGTAATGGTGCTGCTCGACTCCGATCACACCGGCTCGCACGTCAAGCGCGAACTCGACTTGTACAGCCCGCTGGTTACGCCCGGCGCCTATCTCATCGTCGAGGACACGCACTTCAACGGCCATCCGATTCTGCCCAATCACGGACCGGGCCCATGGGAGGCGGTGCAGGAGTTCCTGACAGGTAATGCGGAATTCGCCGTCGATAACCAGCGAGAGAAGTTCCTGCTCACCTTCAATCCCGATGGATTCCTCAGACGCCGCTAGCGTGTGTTCTCAAACACCGAGATGCGGCTGATGTAGTTGTTTAGCCCGGCGCATTGATGGCCTTGTTCGGGCCGCGGCGTGAGGGCCTGGCTCAGGCGGCGGAGGACAATGGCGTCCTGCTCCGGCCGGAACCCGTGCAGGAGAAAGATGCGTGACCCTACCGGTTTTTCTTTCTGTTGACTGGCGATTTCGGCGGCCCCGGCTTCCAGCGCTTCCCTGCCCTGCTGTCCGGCATAGCCGGGATGATCATCGATCTCGCGCGGAAAAGAGAACTCCTCCAATCGGCGCGTGGCATCGATACGGTCCCAATAGTGATCGATCGCCGGGCGGCTGATGTTGGTGTAGATGACCGTGTCGCCGGGACGAGCATGCTCCGCGAGCCACTGCGCAGTCCAGCGCGGATCGCAGTGACGCGGAGTTGCGGCCAGGCCAAGCTGAAGTCCGCAGGCGAGCAGAGCCAACGCTATCTCTGCTCGATGCGAAGCCGTGGCCATTACCGCGCCCGCTGCAAGCGCCACCGCCGGCAGAGCAACCACGGTGAACCGCGCCCAGAATACAGGCTTCCAGAAGGAGAGCGCAATCGGCGCAAGGATCGCAATCGCGGCGATAGACAGGCATACTGCTGCCAGACCCGGAGGCCGGCTTCGTTTGAACCACCACGCGGCCGGCACAACCAGAATCGCCGGCCCGAGTTGAAGACCGATCGTCTCCAGCAGCGAGCCGGCCGTTGGAGCGGGAACCCATGCCAGCGTCTGGCTTGTCCCCCCGAGTTGCCGCAGCATCACCGGCAGCCACAGAGCGGCATAGGGCGCACAGGAAAGCGCCGCCGCGCCGATCCACCAGCCAATTTGTTCCGCCCTCCATACCCACAGATAAACCACTGCCTGCGCGAGCAGCAGGAAGCAGAACCAGACGTGCGTGAATAGCCCGGCCGCATTGACCAGCGAGTAAATCAGTAGCGTAGCGAGCGACGGTTTTCGCGCGAGTGCGAAGAAGCCCCATAGAGAAAGCGTCCCAAGCAGCGTCATCAAAGAGTACATCCGCACAAGACTGGCGGTCAGCACGGCCAGTGGACTCGCTGCAAAGACGATGGCGCAAGCCAGCGCGGCAGGCCGGCCAAACAGGGCACGCGCTGCGCCGAAGACGGCGCCCGCGGTGAGCAGATAGAGGAATCCGGAGAGTAGCCGCACGCTGGCCTCTCCATCACCGAAAAGCCTGATCCAGGCCCAAAGCATGGCGAAATAGAGCGGAGGATGAACATCCGCGCGCAAGGCGGCCATCATTTCACGGAACGGCAGCGCAGCCACGCGCAGGCTCCAGATATCGTCAGCCGTGAAAGGCGATGCGAGCCCGAGCCAGACAGATAACCCGGCAGCGAGACAGCAGGCGGCGGCGGCAAGTGAACCGGAGTGCACTTTTGTGATGGTACCTGAGCAGGCAACCCGGCGGCGACATGCACAGGAGGTTTGCGTAATGGCAAGAGGCCTGCTCTCCCGATGCCGGCGGAATCGGACGGACCCATCACCGCGCTGTTGCAGCGCTACAAATCGGGCGACCCGGCTGTGATGGAAGAGCTGGTTCCTCTTCTCTATCAATACTCATGGCCTCTTTCTGACTTTTAGCGGGCGCTACGCAGATGCCGAGATGGCGTATCGGGAGGCCTATCAGCGAATGAAGCGTCTGTACGGCCCAAAAAGCACGCAGGTTTCCGAGGGGGCCAGAAACATCGCACTTCTTCTCAAGATGCAGGGCAAGTTCCAGGAATCCCTTGCCGCCTTTGACGAAGCGATCGGGATCGCGAGGGGAATCGGTAAATTCGGGCCGGTGCTTGCCCTGATGGAGGCGCAGAGGGCCGTCGTGTTGAACCGGCTCGGAAGGCGCAAAGAAGCCCTGGCAATCCTGCGATCGGCCGTCGGCCGGCTGCGCGATTTGAGCGCCGAGCGTCTCCCCGCACTGGCGAGAATCGATCGCGCGATCGTTTCCTATTTACGGGCGATGGGGGTCTCTTTACGGGCACGATTTCACGGCCTTAGCTTTGCCCTCAGCAGCAGCCCCGCACGAGGGTGGACGTAAAGGCCCTTTTGCCTATCGGAACGCATGAAATGGAAAACGCCCGGTTGTTGGACCGGGCGCTTTTCGAATTAATCGGGCGACGTCCTACTCTCCCACACACTTGCGCATGCAGTACCATCGGGGCTGAGGAGCTTAACTGCCGTGTTCGGGATGGGAACGGGTGTGACCTCCTCGCTAAAGTCACCCAAACTTGAGTGACGCGGCGATTGTACGCGTCGAAAACCGTTGAATATTTGACGGGTGGCGGCCGGAAGGCCGCCCCACACAAGGGAATTTGTATCTAGAGTAAATTTTATGGTCAAGCCGAACGGACTATTAGTAGTGGTTAGCTGAACATGTTACCATGCTTACACACCCACCCTATCAGCCAGGTAGTCTTCCTGGGTCCTTATTAGCTTGCGCTTGGGAGATCTCATCTTGAGGCAGGCTTCGCGCTTATATGCGTTCAGCGCTTATCCTAACCGAACTTCGCTACCCTGCTGTGCCACTGGAGTGACAACAGGATCACAAGAGGTTCGTTCAGCCGGGTCCTCTCGTACTACGGCCAAGCCCTCTCAAATCTCCTACGCCCACCACAGATAGGGACCGAACTGTCTCGCGACGTTCTGAACCCAGTTCACGTACCGCTTTAATCGGCGAACAGCCGAACCCTTGGGAGCTTCTACACCCCCAGGATGCGATGAACCGACATCGAGGTGCCAAACCGGAGCGTCGATGTGAACTCTTGGCTCCGATCAGCCTGTTATCCCCGGCGTACCTTTTATCCGTTGAGCGATGGCCCTTCCATACAGAACCACCGGATCACTATGTCCTGCTTTCGCACCTGCTTGACTTGTTGGTCTCGCAGTCAACCTGGTTTATGCCATTGCACTCGAAGGAGGATTTCCAAACCTCCTGAACCAAGCTTCGAGCGCCTCCGTTACAGTTTAGGAGGCGACCGCCCCAGTCAAACTACCCGCCTACCAGTGTCCCTCTCCCCGATAAGGGGAGTAGGTTAGAACCACAGAACCATCAGGGTGGTATCTCAATGGTGGCTCCTCCAAGCCCGAGAGCCTGGAATCAAAGCCTCCCACCTATGCTGCGCAGATGGCCCCATAGTTCACTGATAGGGTATAGTAAAGGTGCACGGGGTCTTTCCGTCTAGTGGCGGGCATCCGGCGTCTTCACCGGAACCACAAGTTCGCCGGGCGGGTTGTCCCGACAGTCGAGGGATCGTTACGCCATTCGTGCAGGTCGGAACTTACCCGACAAGGAATTTCGCTACCTTAGGACCGTTATAGTTACGGCCGCCGTTCACCGGGGCTTCAGTTCAAAGCTTCGCATTGCTGCTAACCTCTCCCTTTAACCTTCCGGCACCGGGCAGGCGTCAGCCCCTATACGTCGTTTCAGACTTTGCAGAGACCTGTGTTTTTGTTAAACAGTCGCCCCTCGCGCTTTACTGCGGCCTTGATTGCTCAAGGCACCCCTTCTCCCGAAGTTACGGGGTTAATTTGCCTAGTTCCTTGACAACCCATCACCCGAGCGCCTGAGAATACTCATCTTGTCCACCTGTGTCGGTTTGTGGTACGGATACCTGAACTCTCCTTAGAGGCTTTTCCAGGCAGACGAACCGGCGGATTTTCCTATCCGGCTCTCCCTTCACCCCGCGTTGTAACCATTGCGCGGCGGGGCTTACGGTCTGCGTCCCCCCTTCGGTCTTGATCGAATTCAGGCAGTCACGGAATATTAACCGTGTGTCCATCGGCTACGCCTTTCGGCCTGACCTTAGGCTCCGACTAACCCTGAGCGGATTAACCTTTCTCAGGAAACCTTAGACTTACGGCGAGCAGGGTTCTCACCTGCTTTATCGCTACTTATGCTGGCAGAGTCACTTCCCTACGCTCCAGTGGTCCTTTCGATCCACCTTCGACGCAGAAGAGAACGCTCTCCTACCACTCGTCAACAAGTTGACGAATCCATAACTTCGGTACCATGCTTTAGCCCCGTTGGATTGTCGGCACCGAGCGGCTCGACCAGTGAGCTATTACGCTTTCTTTAAAGGATGGCTGCTTCTAAGCCAACCTCCTGGCTGTCTGAGCCTCTCGACTTCCTTTCCCACTTAGCATGAATTTGGGGACCTTAGTTGATGGTCTGGGCTCTTCCCCTTTTGACAACGAAGCTTAGCCCCCGCTGTCTGACTCCCCGGTTGCTCGTGCGCGGCATTCGCAGTTTGATTGAATTCGGTAGCCTGGGAAGGCCCCTAGTTCAGCCAGATCTCTACCACCGCGACGGACCACCGGAGGCTAGCCCTAAAGCTATTTCGGAGAGAACGAGCTATCACGGAATTTGATTAGCCTTTCACCCCTACCCTCAGCTCATCCAAGCTGTTTTCAACCAACACTGGTTCGGACCTCCATAGGTTGTTACACCTACTTCATCCTGGCCAAGGGTAGATCATCCCGCTTCGCGTCTAATCCCAGCGACTCAACGCCCTATTCAGACTCGCTTTCGCTACGGCTCGCTTTCGCTTAACCTCGCCACTGAAATTAACTAGCCAGCTCATTATTCAATAGGCACGATGTCAGGCATTACCGGAGCAAGCCCCGGTCATAGCCCTCCAACTGCTTGTAGGCATGCGGTTTCAGGTACTATTTCACTCCCCTCGCAGGGGTACTTTTCACCTTTCCCTCACGGTACTAGTTCACTATCGGTCGCAAAGTAGTATTTAGCCTTGCCGGATGGTCCCGGCAGTTTCTCGCAGGGTTCCACGTGTCCCGCGATACTCAGGAACCACTGGAAAGAGGATTGCATTTTCATCTACGGGGCTGTCACCCTCTATGGCCGGCCTTTCCATGCCGTTCAATTAACGCTTTCCTATCCTTCGTTTAACCAAGCGGCCTCACGAGCCAAAAGGCCCGCGCCACCACTTGATTATTGTGGTCCTACAACCCCGGACTCTCCTTTCGAATCGTCCGGTTTGGGCTGTTCCGATTTCGCTCGCCACTACTTTCGGAATCACTCTTGTTTTCTCTTCCTCTGGGTACTAAGATGGTTCACTTCCCCAGGTTCGCCTCCTGCCCCTATGAATTCAGAACAGGATAAACCGCGTGTAGCGGTTTGGATTTCTCCATTCGGAAATCCCCGGATCACAGACTGCTTGCGTCTTCCCGGGGCTTATCGCAGCTGGCCACGTCCTTCATCGCCTCTTTGCGCCAAGGCATCCACACGCATGCCCTTAGTAGCTTGACCATAAAATTAACACCAGACACAAAATTCTCAAGCGATCATCGTTCGCCCATGGCGTCCTGCTCCCCATGCAAACTACGCACGGCTCACAGGATTATCGGGCGCGCAATATGCGCTTACTTGTGTTAGTGCCCGTCAAATATTCAATTGTCAAACAACGTTTTTTTCCGGCCAAAGGCCAGAAGTCGGGATTCGGTGGATTTTTCTCCGCCGACTCACGGCTTCCATCCTCTGGCGCCTCTGCAAACGCCCAGCTCCCAGGAAAATGGTGGGCCTGGTAAGAGTTGAACTTACGACCTCACCCTTATCAGGGGTGCGCTCTAGCCACCTGAGCTACAGGCCCAGAGCGGCGCGAAGACTGGTGGAGCTGATCGGGATCGAACCGACGACCTCCTGAATGCAAATCAGGCGCTCTCCCAGCTGAGCTACAGCCCCCCGGGTAAAAAACATTCGAGGCCGGTTGGATGAGCCGCCGGCGCCAGGCCGGACGGCGTGAAATTCACAGCTACTTCAAGTGGAGAATGGAACGACCATTATGGAGTGGAACGGCTGCTGCTTACTTGACTCCGCTGTTACACTTGCGAAGTTCTTTTTCGGCAACTCCACCCACGTTCTCTCTTAGAAAGGAGGTGATCCAGCCGCAGGTTCTCCTACGGCTACCTTGTTACGACTTCACCCCAATCATGAATCACACCTTGGACCGCTGCCTCCTTGCGGTTAGCCTGCGGGCTTCTAGTGCAATCCACTTTCGTGATGTGACGGGCGGTGTGTACAAGGCCCGGGAACGTATTCACGGCGTCATTCTGATACGCCATTACTAGCGATTCCAGCTTCACGCAGGCGAGTTGCAGCCTGCGATCCGAACTGAGAACGGTTTTTTGCGATTGGCTCCCCCTCGCGGGTTGGCAGCGCATTGTACCGTCCATTGTAGCACGTGTGTAGCCCTGGACATAAAGGCCATGATGACTTGACGTCATCCCCACCTTCCTCCAACTTATCGCTGGCGGTCTCCTGAGAGTGCCCAACTGAATGATGGCAACACAGGACGAGGGTTGCGCTCGTTGCGGGACTTAACCCAACATCTCACGACACGAGCTGACGACAGCCATGCAGCACCTCGACTCCGGTCCCTTGCGGGAAGGCCGTGTTTCCACAGCTTGTCCGAAGCCGTTCGAGCCCAGGTAAGGTTCTTCGCGTTGCGTCGAATTGAACCACATGCTCCACCGCTTGTGCGGGCCCCCGTCAATTCCTTTGAGTTTCAGCCTTGCGACCGTACTCCCCAGGCGGCAAACTTAACGCGTTAGCTCCGGCACAGACAGACTGAACTGCCTACACCAAGTTTGCATCGTTTAGGGCGTGGACTACCAGGGTATCTAATCCTGTTTGCTCCCCACGCTTTCGTGTCTCAGCGTCAGTGGCGGTCCAGGAAGCCGTCTACACCACCGGTGTTCCTCCTGATATCTACGCATTTCACCGCTACACCAGGAATTCCGCTTCCCTCTCCCGCACTCTAGCCTGCCAGTATCCGGCGCACCCTCCCAGTTGAGCCGGGAGATTTCACACCAGACTTAGCAAACCGCCTACACACTCTTTACGCCCAGTAACTCCGAACAACGCTCGCTGCCTACGTATTACCGCGGCTGCTGGCACGTAGTTAGCCGCAGCTTCTTCTCCAGGTACCGTCATTATCGTTCCTGTCGAAAGAGCTTTACACCCCGAAGGGCTTCATCGCTCACGCGGCGTCGCTGCATCAGGGTTTCCCCCATTGTGCAAGATTCCCCACTGCTGCCTCCCGTAGGAGTCTGGCCCGTGTCTCAGTGCCAGTGTGGCCGTGTGCCCTCTCAGGCCGGCTACCGATCGTCGCCTTGGTAGGCCATTACCCTACCAACTAGCTAATCGGCCGCGGACTTCTCCCTCGGCGACTTTCGCCTTTCTCCCTTCGGACTTATGCGGTATTAGCCCCGGTTTCCCAGGGTTATTCCCCACCAAGGGGCGAATCATCCACGTGTTACTCACCCGTATGCCACTTTACTCACCAGGTTGCCCCGGCTTTCTCGTTCGACTTGCATGTGTTAAGCGCGCCGCCAGCGTTGATTCTGAGCCGGGATCAAACTCTCATGTAAGAGTTTAGAGTTTGATGATGATGGATGGGAAAACATCCACCACCGATTCTAGATCGTCCCGCTATGACTCAAAGTACTGACGAATTTCACTTTTGTCATCCAACCAGATTTTCAAAAATCTTGGTGACGCCCGGGGATCCCCGAAGGAAAGCCCGATACGCCACAGGCCTCGAAACTCTCGGCTCGGCCAAGGAGGCAGAATCAGCCTCAATCGCGGCCTTGCGCCTGTGCTTTTAGGAAACAACCTCAGAAGGGGGCGGCCTGCGCGATCTCAAACCCGATCTTCACAGGACAGGAACAGCCGGAGGAAAACAACCGACTACCTTCTGCAAAAGCTTATTGCCATCTGGCAGTATATCAACCTCTGCCAGCTTTGGCAAGTTTTCCCCAGACTTTTTTCCAAAAGGCCGTTTCGCCTTTGGAAACAACACTCTGCGGTTCGCCGCCAACCGCACAACCATCAGCTCGTCAGCAGCGACGACTTCAGATTAGCAAACGCCTTCTACCCCTGGCAAGTGGTGCTCGAAAAAAAGCCGGAAAAAAATGGGCCCGCGCCATGGCGGGCCCCAAAGAGTCTTGAATCCATGTGCGCTTACCAGCGGAAGCGCAAGCCGAACCGGATCGTTCGCTGGTCGGTGTTCGCGCTCCTAATGCGCATGAAGTTGCCGCTGTTCACGTTCGAGTTCGGGTTGTTGAAGTGCGGCGTGTTCGACAGGTTGAACGCCTCGGCGCGGAACTCCAGTGAGTAGGTCTCGCTGAACGGGAAGTCGCGGAACAGGCGCGAACGCCGAAGCGTCCTAGAACTGCTCCAGCGTCCCCACACGGTTGACGTTGGTCTTGACTTGGTCCGCAGTCTGCGTGTTTCCAGGGGCGTTCAATGACGCCCCGGAAGCGGTCACCGTGAACGGCCGGCCTTGGAAGGCCGACAAAACGCCGTTCACCTGCCAATCGCCCAGCACCCGTCGCGCCACCCCATCGTTGGCGTAGGCCTTGCCTTTCCCTGTTGGCAGGTCATAGACGAATCCCATCTGGAAGATGTGCGGGATGTTGTAACCGGCCTGGGCGCGGTTGCCCTCAAACGCCGGCAGGTGGTGGAAGTTCACTCCTGCCCATCCGTCATCGTCGGTGACGTTGATGGCGAGCGAGTAGGTGTAGGCGCCCTTCAGGACAAGTCCGTCGGCGGCGCGCCGGAGTGTCCGTATTGGCGTTCTGAAAGCGCGCCGGCGTGGCGCCAGGTACTAGGTTGATCAGGCTCTGGTAGTTGCGGTACTTGGCCAGCGGCAGGTCCGTCACCTCGCACGAGCCAAGCTCAACATGGACATCGCTCTTGTCGGTCTAGAAATGCCGATCCCTAGGCCGGCTTTCCTCTTCTTGGTTGGAATCATTTTCGCTAACCTCCTTTCGTCAGTCCCGGTTGGGACTGGTGCGAAAACCCCTCGTTTGGTTTGCTATCACCCGTTCGTTTGATGAGGGCAGAACTCTGAATATTAACATAGTTTAATCATGCGCGCTCCACACTCCCCGTCAAGGCGCTATCTTGTTACTAACAAATGTGCAAGGCATCTTCCCAGGTGCCCCTCAGAGCAGCTTTCGGGATAACTGTTCGTAGTTTGAAGGGCTTACGAGTGTGAAGCGCAGCCCAAGCCGTGTGAACTCGCGCAGCCGCGCCTGGGCCTCATCCGTGGGCAGATCCGGGGTTGCCAACTCCAGCGTTCCCCCCTCCAACGCGATCGCCAGCATACGCAGATCGCGCGTGATGCGCGCCGGCAGCGTCCTGGCAATCTCCAACGGAACCTCGGCCGGATCCACGCGCCGGGCCGGAATACCGTGCTGGATGCTCAGCGCTTCCAGCAGCTGCTCCTCACTGAGCAGACCAAGATCGACGAGATGCTCTCCCAAGCGCCGGTTGGCAGGTTGCCGGCCCAGCGCCGAAGCCAGTTGTTGCGGCGCAAGGTAGCCGGCCCCCACCAGAATCTCGCCAAGCCGGCGTTTGTGCTCGGTGAGCGAGGCAAGGCTGGGGTAGGCGTGCTCGGTCTTCACCCAGACCAGCGGTTGCCGTAGCCACAATGCGCGTAGGTAGCGAAGCGCAGCGGAGAAGGTCGCCAGCGAATTGAGCAGGTTCCCATGCAGCGATCGCAGCGGCGCCCCAGTCGCGAACCGCCAACCGTAGACTCTGGCGGAACAAGCGGTGCGGGCGGCCAGATTGATCACTCCCAGGGAAGCGGAGCCAATCACAAGCTGCTGATAATGAGTGATTTCCAATCCAAGCAGCCAAGTCCGCCCGGAAGCCCAGCTGAGCGCGGCCGACAGCAGCCCGTAGCCAAACAGCAGATTCGCCGCCAAGCTCAACGGGTTGCCAAGCAATCCCTTACGGTCGCGCCAAAGCCAGTACCGCCGCGCCCAAGGGCCTCGCCATCCATGACGCTGCCAGCTTTGCATGGCGATTCCGGTCACCCAACGGGCCCTCTGCCGCCGCGCCGCTCGAAACTGCTGCGGAAAGAATTCGCGAATGGCCATCGCACGCCCTTGCATCCACCGGATGGGTACAAAGAACTGCGCGCAGCCCAGCTCATGCAGCCGCAGCCCGTTTTCGTAGTCCTCCGTCAGGCACTCGGGCTGAAAGACGCGGTTCGATTCAGCCTCGGCCAGCTTCTCCAAGGCGCGGCGCGTGTAGGCGGTACCCACGCCGGAGGAGGGAATGAAGCCGCCCATCAGCCCCCGCGCGACCATGTCCTTAGTGTGAAACTCCGCGAAATCATCGCAATACAAACCATGCGTGAACCAGGACCAGGGGGTCGGCAGAGGAAGCACCGGCATCTGCACCATGTCGTAACAGCGCGTGTAATAGTTTGCGGCCGCGATCGAAAAGGGATGAATGATGTCCTCGGCGTCGTGAGTCAGAATGATCTGGTACTGCCGGCCGGTCTGCAATTCAAACTGCAGCATCCGTTGGTAGATCCAGTTCAGACAATCGGCCTTGGAAGTGGAGCCGTCGTGCGGGGTCAGGCACAGGTGCACGTTGGCGTGCCGGTCCGCCACGCGCTGAACGGCGCGCTGCGTGTCGGGATCATTCGGATAGGCGCCGACAAAGAAATCATAGTTGCCGTAGCGTATGGCGGCGATATTGTGTTCCAGCATGTCGGCGATCACGGCCGCCTCCTGCCACAGCGGAACAAAGATCGCCACGCGGCGTTGCGACAGCGAGGCGAGCATGTGCCGGGAGGGAACCGGAAGCAGCGGACGCCGCCAGATCTCCAGCACCGGCCGCAACAGAAAAGCGGCCAGGATCACCAGGTCATCCAACCCGCTGAGGATAATCCAGACCGCCAGCGGCACAATCAGGCCCGCGGCCAGCCCGTCGGCCCAGGCCTGGAAACTATACAAAGAGTCCACCTATGTCTAAAGTGTCGAAAACTGTCGAAACTCGCCGGTTTTTGTTTTAGAATCTGACCATGCCAGCCAACCGATCCCGTTGGGCGCCGGCCCTGCTTGTCCTCGCCGTCTTCGGAGGCGTCTTCGGCACCCGGGCGCTCACCGAACCCAACAACGACTTCCGCTTCTCCATCATGGGCGACCGCACCGGCGGCGCAACACCCCAAATCTACGGCCGAGTCTGGCGCGAGATTGACCTGCTGCACCCGGATTTCGTCATCAATGTCGGCGACACCATCGAGGGCGGAGGCGACCAGGTGGCCGAAACCCAGTGGAAGGAGCTGCGCCCGGTCTGGGAGCGCTACTCGCACTATCCGCTCTACTTCACCCCCGGCAACCACGACATCTTCTCCGACACCTCGCGCCAGCTCTATGAAAAGGAGACCCAACGCCCCCCCTACTATAGCTTCGACTACCAGGAAGCCCACTTCACCGTACTCGACAATAGCCGCACCAACGACCTCAGCGAGGAGCAGCTCGCTTTCCTCGAAAAGGACCTCGAGGCCAACAAGAGCAAGAACCCGAAGTTCATCTTCTTCCATAAGCCCTACTGGATTGTGCAGCTTAAGCTCGGCGTCGACATGCCGCTGCACCGCATCGCGAAAAAGCATGGCGTCGAGCACATCATCAGCGGCCACGGCCACCAGTTTGTGCGCATCGTGCGCGACGGCATCGCCTACATGGAGGTCGGCAGCTCCGGCGGCCAGATGCGCGCCGCTCTCGAACGCGGCCACGGCTTCCAGGAAGGGCGCTTCTATCACCATGTCTGGGGCCGCGTGAAGGGACGCAAGGTCCACCTGACCGTGAAGGAGATCGACGGCGTCAAGGGCGCCGGCCGCATGTTCAACGCCGAAGACTGGGATGAGAACGGCCCGAAATTCGAAGTGGCCGATCCCGCCATCAACCAGGACCCGGCGACATAAACAGGCCGGTACGCTACACTAACCGGAAGAATGCCCGACAACAGTTTCGACATCGTTTCCGAGGTATCGCTCCCCGAGGTGAGCAACGCCGTCCAGCAGGCGCTGAAGGAGGTCCACCAGCGCTACGACTTGAAGAACTCCCACTCCAACATCGAACTCAAGGAGAAGGAGAACATGCTCATCCTCACCAGCGCCGATGAGTTCAAGCTCAAGGCCGTGACCGAGGTACTGGAAGGTAAACTGGTGAAGCGCAAGGTGCCGCTGAAGGCGCTCGACTTCGGAGCCATCCAGCCCGCCGCCGGCTCCACCGTGCGCCAGGAGGTGAAGCTCCAGCAGGGAATTCCGATTGAGAAGGCGCGCGAGATCGTCAAGGCGATCAAGGAAAGCAAGAAGAAGGTCCAGGCTTCCATCAACGCCGACATGGTGCGCGTCAGCGGCCGCGACCGCGACGCGCTCCAGGAAGTGATTCAACTGCTGCGCGCCGCTGACTTCGGCATCGACATGCAGTTCACCAACTACCGTACGAATTAAGAGGTTACGGGAACATTCCCGCCCGTTGGCCCGTACACTCTTTTGAGGTCAACGCAACTATGTACTGCACCAACTGCGGCATTCAGCTCAGCAACCAGGACCGCTTCTGCTCGCAATGCGGCAAGGGAACGGGCACGGGGCCGGAGCAGCCCCGGCAGAACACCGGCTACTACGCGCCGCGGCGCATGTACCGGCTGATGTACGACAAGAAGGTCGGCGGCGTTTGCTCAGGGCTGGCCAAGTACCTCGACGTCGACGTCACCCTGGTCCGCGTGGTGACATTGCTCATCGCCATCTTCACCGGCGTCGGCTTCATCGCCTACATCATCGCCTGGTTTGCCATGCCCGCCGACTACGGCAACATGCGCCCCGCACAGATGCCGGTGAATCAGGAAAGCCCGACCACAGGCTAAGCCAGGCTACTTTCGTCCGGTTCGGGAAACCGCCTTCCACACCGGCCACCCGAGCGACGCCACCGTCACCACAACGAAAAACAGCACAATCGGCTTTGACAGTATCGGCATCCAGTCGCCCCGGCTCAGGATCAGCGCCCGCCGCAGGTTCGATTCCATCATCGGCCCCAATATCAATCCCAGTACCAGCGGCCCCAGCGGAATCGATGCTTTCCGGAACAGAAAGCCTCCTACGCCGGCGGCCGACATCACCCAGACGTCCGTCACCGAGTTGTTCAGAGCGAACGACCCGACGATCCCCATCAGCAGAATCCCCGCCCACAGCCACCGCTGCGGTATCTGCAGCGCCTTGGCCAGCGGGCGCGCCCCCAGCATGTTCACCGCCGCTATCGCCACCGCAGCCAGCATCATCAGGAAGATGATCGTATAGACCAGCGTCCGGTGGTCGCGGAACAGCAGCGGCCCGGGCTGCACCCCGTGAATCAGCAGCGCCCCGATCAGCACCGCTGACGGTGCATCGCCCGGAATCCCGAGCGTCAGCATCGTCGTCATCGCCCCGCCGATTGCCGAATTGCACGCCGTGCAACTCGCCGCCAGCCCTTCCACGGAGCCCTTGCTGTACTCCTCCTTCTTCCGCGACATTCTTCGCGACTGCTCCCAGGCGATCACCGAGGCAATATCGCCGCCCGCCGCCGGAATCGCGCCCACAAACGTTCCCACACCCGCGCCCATCGTAGCCGGCAGAATCATCCGCTTCCATTCGGAAAGATTCGGCAGGATGCGCCCCAGCTTCTGCGGCATCTGGCCCAGCCCCGCCTGCGATCCCGACATCTGGTCCAGCACCTCGCCCAGCCCGAACAAACCGATCATCACCGGAATGAATGAAATGCCCTCCAGAAACTCCGACTGTCCGAAGTGGAACCGCGGATAGGCCGTCATCGGATCCAGCCCCACCGTGGCCAGCGCCAGCCCCACGATCCCCGCCAGCATGCCCTTCAATACGTTTCCGCCCGACACGCCCGCCATCAGGCTGATCCCGAACAGCGCCAAACCGAAATACTCCGCCGGCCCGAACCTCAGCCCGAAAGCCGCGATCGGAAACGCCGCGAAGGCCAGAAACAGCACGCTCGCCAGTTGCCCGATCATCGAGAGCAGCGCGTTGATCCCTAGCGCCAGCCCCGCTCTGCCCTCCCGTGACAACGGATACCCGTCCCAGGTCGAGGCGATCGAGGCCGGCGTGCCCGGAATATTCATCAGGATCGCCGGAATGCCGCCCGCAGGTATCGCGCCGCAGTAGATGCCAAGCAGCATCGCCATTCCTTTTTCAGCAGACACCCAGAACGTAAGTGGAGTGAGCACCGCCACTCCCATCGCGGCGGTCAGTCCCGGCAGCGCGCCGAACACCGCTCCCAGCGCCACGCCGGCGGCAAGAAAAAGCAAAACCTCCCATTGGAAAACCGCCATCAAACCGGCCAGGATATCGGGGCTCATGTTATCAACCGAGCCCCACCCGCAGCCCATACTGGAAGGCAATCACCACCGCCCCAGTCAGTACAACCGAAACCGCAATCGAGGACCGCCACCGCTCCCCCAGCATCCGCAGGAACGCGATCAGAAAAACCAGCGTGCGAATCGCAAACGGCGCCTGATCCCAAACCAGCAGATATACCAGCAGCAGACCGGCCGCTACCGCCAGTTGCCGCCGGTTGCCGATCTCAAATACCGGAACCGTCCCGCTCCGCAACGCGCTCACCTGCAGCCCGGCGGCCAGCAGCAACATCACCGCTCCGATCACCCCCGGAAAAAATCCCGGCCCCGGCAGCGGACCAACGCCCGGTGGAAATCCGGAAGCCGCAACCACAAGCGCCGCGCCAAGCGCCATGAACAGCAGCGCCACCACCACATCGGACCGCTTCATGCCGCCCCCCGCAACAGCGCAGGCAGTGTGCTCTCAAAGAATCCGGCCTGCTCGAGGGCAAACTCACGGAACGCCGCGCGATCCAGATACAGCGCCGTCATCCCGCGCTCCTCGCAAAGCTTCTGAAACTCCGCGCTTGCGAAAGCCGTCTGAATCGCGCCCGACAGCCGCGCGGCAACCGCTTCCGGCAATCCCAACGGCCCAAAGAACCCGCTCCAGGCGCTCGCCCCGAAATCAAAGCCTTCCTCTTGCACGCAAGCCACATCGGGAAACAGCGGGCTCCGCGTCTGGTCAAACACGGAAATCACCTGCAACCCACCCGAGCGGACATGCGATGCCAATTCCCCCACACCCGCCACCGCCGCATCCACATGGCCTCCCAGCAGATTCGTGATCGCTCCCGAAGATCCGCTGAACGGACAATGGACCAGCCGCATCTTCGCCGCCCGCTCCATCAACAACGCATTCACGTGCCAGATGGAACCGGTCCCGGAGTTCGCCACAACGTAGTGTCCCGGACGCCTTCGGACAGCGTCCGCGAATACGCCCAGCGTCTTCCACGCCGCCCCCGCCTGCACCGCCAGCGCCGGCTGCGTTTTCGATACCAGGCTCAGCAACTCCATCTTTTGCGGACTCACATCGGCATACCCCAGCGTCCGCACCATCGCGATCTCCACCGGCGCATGTCCAATCGTGTACCCGTCCGGCGCCCGCCTCACCACGTAAGAAAATGCCAGCGCCCCCGCCGCACCCGGCCTGTTCTCGCACACCACCGGCACGCCAAGTTCTTTCTCCATCAAGCTGCCGATAATCCGCGAAACCGAATCGGAAAGCCCTCCCGCCGCCGCCTGCACAACCAGCTTCATTTCGCGCGCCGGAAACGCCCCGCGCTCCCGCCCACAACCGGTGACAGCCAGGCCGGCCGTTGACACCAGGAAGCTCCGGCGATCAAGCGAAGTGCTAAGGGGCATCCGGGTTCTCAACGGCAACTAATTCGGCGACACCATCAACGGGTGGCCCAGCGTGTCGCCATTATTCTGCCAGCCGTTGCGGTCCACATCGACAAAGATCGGGTTCGTATAAGCTATCGGATGCATGTTGGATTTCGCGTCGCGTCCCCATCCCTTCGCGAGATTCGTCTTCTCCCCCACCGCCACCACAATCAAATGCGCGTCCTGTTGCAGCGCCACGCGAAGGCTTTGCTCGAATTTCACCACGCCGCCGCGGAACATCTCCGGATTCTTCGCCCGCGTGTAGTTGTACTGCGGCGCCTGGCGCCCGTTGATCAGCACCTGCACGCGGTCGATGTCCATCCAGTCCGGCGTCTGCACTTTGACCTTCAGTTCCAGATGCCCCTCGGCGATCACTGTCGAGCCGATCGGCAGCCCGTCACCGGTCCTCACCTCCAAAAACGGTCCGTTGGTGATCATCATCCGTCCCGCTTTCGAGTTGCGGATGATCTCCTGATGATCGATGCGCGCCGGCTCATCGGTGGAACTCGGCACGTAGGTGCGCCAGCCGCCCACCCCATCTCCAAAGATCCGGTGCGCATCGCTCACCGCCACGCACCACACCCGGCGGCCCTGATTGAGCAGCTGCAGCCAGCCGAAGCTGCGGTTCTGCAAACCTTGATTCGCCTTGTTCCCCGCCACGCCCCAGCCCTGATAAACGGGATTCAAGTTCAGAATCTCCGTACTCCAGAACTCGGCGGCGTCGATCATGTTCTCAAAACCGGTGAAGCCGCCGTCCTCCACGCGATCGCCGTTACGGTCAAAGAAGACGTTGCCTACAATCGGGTGATTCGCCTGCACCCACCGGTCCGGCCCGCCGCCGAAGTAGGGCGCCTTGTTTCGCGCATTGGCCTCGGTGTCATAGCGCGAGCCGCCCGGATGCAGCCCCGGCGTGCCCCAATTCCGCAGCGTGATCGCGTTGATCCGCGGGTCGTAGTTCCACAGTGGCGCGCCGCCGTTCTGCGCCAGCGGATCAGGCGTCAAAGGGAAGGCGTTGAAATGCTGTCCGCTTCCGGTCAGCTCGATCCCCGCCACCGTCTTCAGATGTGCGGCCAGTCCGAGCCGCTCAATCAGCGGCGCCCAATCGACAATGCGGTTGTGCTCGGTTGTCGGCGCGAACTCGACATGCTCGGCCGCGAAGTTGATCATCCGGTCGCGCGTCGAGCAGTAATTGTCGCCGCTCGGCGTCGAGTGGGCGTGATAGTCGGTGCTAATCCAGCCGCGCGTGTCCATGCTGCGCTTGAGCACCGCGCTCACCTGCACAGTCTGCTCCTTGGCCACCTCCACCGTGCGCTCCACCAAGTCAAACTCCGGCCCGCGCGTGATGCGCAGCAGATACTTGCCCGGCGGCACCTGTTGCCGCACGGTGCCGTCATGCGTCTGATACTGATGATCGTTGCCGTGAACGCGGTACTCGGTTCCGAAGTTCGGAGTCGCCGTGCCCTCCACGCCGAGAAACTGCACTTTGGCCGGCGAGGGACGGTTCTGCTCATCGCGAATCTCGATCCGCACCTGCGATGCCTTCGCTGGTTTCAAGTTCAAGACCGCGTTTGTACTGGCTCGAACCGTCAACGTCTGCGCGACAGTGTCGCGCCCGATGTCTTCCAGCGCCGCACGATATTCCCCCGCCGGCAGCGAAAAGGAAAACGCGCCTTTGGCGTCCGGATACGCCGGCAGCCTCTGCCCCTGCACTTCGACGAACAAGCTCGCGTGTAGGGCAGGCTCTCCTCCGGCATCCACGGCCGCTCCCGAGACCGTGCCCGCGCTAACCTGCAGCGCGGCCAACACTCCATAGGCAGCCAGCGGCGAATCCGCGACGGCCAGTGCCATCCGGAAACTCTTCTCTTCCCCGGCGCGCAACTCGGTTTCATCCAGCGACGCCGTGTCTGCCGCAGGGCCGAACGCATACGCGCGCTTATCGAACGGATCAATACTGTCGCCCACCGTGACCGCGCCCACCTTCCACTCCTGCGCCAGCCCTTTCCACACCGCCCGCGGCGCAATCTTCTTCCCCTGGCCGGATTCATTGCGGTAGGTGGAGGTGATCAGCAGATGCTGCCAGCCCGGCTCCAGCCGGTACTCGTGGCGCGTGTACAGTCCGCCGCCCTGGGCCGCCGTGCGCACCACCTCAATTACTCCCTCGCCCGCCACGCGAACCCAACTCACCTCACCGCTCTCCCCGCCCGGCCGGAACGCCGTCATCTGATCATTCTCCGCGCCGCGCAGATCGAGATCGTAGAGCACACCCTGAAGCACCGCGCCATACTCGGTGGTCATGTTGGCGCGCCGCAGCGGCTGCCCGCCCGAAATCAGCGCGTGGATCCGGTTGTTGCGCAGAATGAAATCGCCCGGGATGCCGTCGGCTTCCTTGCCGGCCGGCATCATCGCCGTGTTGACGCGGCTTATCTCCACCGCCTCCACGCGCTCCCGCTGGGCGGTGAGCGCCAACACGATCAGGAAAAGGAATAGACAGCCAAGAATGAATCGCGTTCGCATAGCTCCATACTATATGTCACGAACCCGATCAGCTTCCGTCACGGACGGAGACGCACCGCCCAGTTCAGCACCACGGTAATCGGCGTGGAACCGGTCAGCGGCTTGATCACCAGAAACCGCTGGCCGTTGGCCGAAGCCGCGTACGCGTTCACCGCGCCTCCCAGTGTCGCAACCTGTGTCTGGAACATGGTCTCCGGCACGCCCGCCTGGAGCGGGTCCAGGCTCTTGATTCCCACTGCCGTCAGCTTCCGGTCCAGCCCGAGAAAATACAGCTCCTTGCCATCGCGCCGCCATTGCGGCTGCGCGCCTCCGTGCGAGGAAACCTGCCACTTGGCCCCGGTCGGCGGAAATGGCTGCACATAAATCTCGTACCGCCCCGACTCATTGGAGCTGAACGCCACCCATTTCCCATCGGGCGAGAAGCGGCCCTGCGTTTCGTCGAACTCTGACTTCGCCACCGCCACCGGCTTCCGGTCGCCGGACAACGGCAGCGCCCAGATGTCCATCGGCGTGAGTGTCTCGTACAGCAGGAAGCGGCCGTCCCGCGACCAATCCAGCAGGTTGTCCGTGGTGGGACTCTTTAGCAACAGCTCCTCCTTGCCGGAACCATCGGCGTTCTTCACATAAAGGTCGAACGTCCCCTCATGATCGGCGGAGAAGGCCACCCGGCGCCCATCGGGCGACCAGACCGGACTCAGATGCGGCGAAGCATCAAAGGTCAGCCGCGACAGCGTGCCCCGGTCCGCCTCTAGCATCCAAATCGCGCTCACCGAAGCCGGTTCCCGCACCAGCGCCACCCGTTTCTCGTCCGGCGACAGCCACACCTCGTCGTAGCTGCCCGGCGGCCCGATCGTTCCCAGCGACGTTCCCTTCCGGTCGAACCATTCCAACTGAAACTCCTGCACGCCGCCGCCGCGGTAGGCGAGGATCCCCGTTTGCGACGCCGAAAAGCCGGCCAGGCCCCAGAGCGCCCCGTGCCTCCAGATCGGTTCGGCCACAGGCTGCGCCTGCCCGCTCAGCCGCAGATTGCCGGCATCGAACGGCTGGCTCATCAAAGTGCCTTCGCGCAGGAACAAGAGCCGGCCATTGCCGGCGTCCGCCGTACCGGCGTGGAGCCCCATCCTGTCGGTGTTCAGCACCAGCCTTGTCTGCTTGGAGTCGAGCGACGACGCGTAGACGCCCCGCCTGGAACGCTGGCCGCTGTAGACGAAATAGAGAAAACTTCGCTGGTCGGGGAGAAACTGCGGCCAGCGGTGGCTGGACTCGCCCGCGGCCCTATCCAGCACGGTCACCGCCTCCGGCCTGCCGCCGGTGGCGCTCACCTGAAGCAGCGGCGATGCCGCGCTGGAAGCCAGCAGAATCACACCATCGCGGTTCCAGGCTCCTCCACGGGGATCGGATACGTCGCAGATCGTTTGCGGCGCTCCGCCCGCCAGCGATACGGTCTTCAGTTTCCCGCTGGCGAAAAAACCGATCGAGCGGCTGTCGTGCGACCAGAACGGCAGACTCGCGTTGTCGGTGCCGGCGATCTCCCTCATCTGGCCCGTTTCCAGTGTCCGCACCCATAACGTGAGTTGTCCGTTTCCCCGGAGAGCGGGAAAGGCTAGATGCCGGCCGGCCGGAGAGACGGCGATCGTCCCGTCCAGGCTGGTCTTCTCCTGCGCCGCAACGCCGAACTGGATCACCGGCTGCGGCGGAGCCTCCTTCTGAAGCAGCGTGATCCAGCCCGCGGCGGCAACCACCGCCAGCACCGCCGCCGCCGCAATCCAACTCCAGGGCCGGCGCGGCGCGGCGGCCGGAGCCTCCGCCGGCGGCGCGTCCCGAATCGCCTCCAGCTCCAGCTTGATATCCAGCGCCGACTGCCACCGCCGTTCCCGGTCTTTCGCCAGGCAGCGCCTGACCGTCCGCTCCAGCAGCGGCGGCGTAATCGGCTGCTGCGGCATCATCGCCGGTGGATCATGCTCCACGATGGCCGCCATCAGACTCACCTGCGTCTTGCCGCTGAAGGCGCGCCGGCCCGTCACCATCTCGTACAGCACCGCGCCGAATGCCCAGATGTCGGTCCGCGCGTCAGGCTCCCTGCCTTCCAGCTGTTCCGGCGCCATGTAGGGCAGCGTCCCCACCAGCGTCCCGGCGGCCGTCAGCGCCTTCGTCATCGTCGCATCGTCCGGTCCAAACTGCTTCTTCTGACTCCATTTCGCGATGCCAAAGTCGAGCAGCTTCACGCCGGACTTCGTGATCATAATGTTGGCCGGCTTCAAGTCGCGGTGCGTGACTCCCTTACGGTGCGCCGCCTCCAGCGCATCGGCGATCTGGATGCCGTATTCAAACACCTTGGCCAGCGGTTGGGGACAGGGAAGCGTTTCCCCTTCCAGATACTCCATCACCAGGAATTCCACGCCATCCTGGCTGCCGATATCGAGCAGCGTGCAAATGTGCGGATGCTGCAAGGCCGCCACCACCCGCGCCTCGCGGTCGAACCGCTCCCTCAGCCCCGGCTGAGTATCATGCAGCACCTTGATCGCCACCGTGCGGTCCAGCCGCGTGTCCAGGGCCTTGTAGACCTCGCCCATCCCGCCCGCGCCCAGCGCAGATTGAATCTCGTATGGCCCCAGCCTGGTTCCCGTTCCTAACGGCATATTGGCAGGTTCCAATTCTAACCCACCTTGTGGCGCCCGCACTCCTGCGGGCCGCGTTCACACTCGTGTGAACGCTCGGTTTCCCCGAACCGTCTTACCACGCAGTCGAAGGGATGGTAAAGATTGCCATTACTATATGGCATAATAAAATGTATGAAAAAGACCTTCCATGTCGACGAGAAGCTGCTTCTCGAAGCCAAACAGGCCTGTGGCGCGCACACCGACACGGAGACTCTCCGCCTCGGCCTGGAAGCACTGGTACGTCGCGCGGCCTACCAGCGCCTCAGTGCCCTGCGGGGCCAGGAACCCAAAGCCCGCGACGTTCCCCGCCGCCGGGAAAAGACGGCAGGCAAGCGCAAAGTGGCCTGATGGTTCTGGTAGACACATCCATCTGGATCCGGTTTCTTGCCGGCAAACAGCCGTTCGCCGGTCAACTCCAGAGATTACTCCGCCTCGAGGATGTGGCAGGCCATGACCTCATCTACGGCGAGCTATTGATTGGCGACCGCGGCGGACGCGCGAAACTGCTCGCGGAATACGAGCTTATGACCCAGACGAAGACGGTGCCTCATGAGGAAGTCCTCGCGTTCGTGCGCGAGCGTGGCCTCAACGGCCGTGGCGCCGGATGGATCGATGTCCATCTGCTCGCCTCCGCCTTGGTGGAGCGCACGTGGTTTTGGACCGCCGACCCGAGGCTGGAAAGACTGGCCGCTGAGCTGGGGATTGCCTGCCCTACGGCAGCTTCCCGTTGAGCAACAGCGTGATTGGCCGGTCCTGCGCGCGCTCATTCACCAGGCTCAATGCGAACAGCTTGCCATCAGGACTAGCCGCGAAATGGCCCGCCGCTCCTGTCCCCCGGCGGGCCTGAAAGAGTGGTTTGATCTCCCCGATTTCAACCGCTGCGCCGCGGAAGCTGATGGCCGCCGCCATCACCTTGTTGCCGGACAGAAAGTAAAGCTCCTTGCCGTCCCCGCGCCACTTCGGCTCGGAGCCGCTGCCGGTGGAAACCTGCCATTTCCCCCCGCCGGGAGGCAGCGTTTGGATATACACTTCACGCCGGCCGGTTTCCGTGGAGCTGTAGGCGAAGAACCGGGAGTCCGGAGAGATACGAGGGTGCAGGAAAGCCTGCCCACTAAGCAAGGGTTCCAGCTTTCCGCTGCCGTCCAGCGAAGCGGTCCACAGGTCACCACCGTTGGCGGCGGCGACTCTTTCAAAAGCGAGGAGCTTGCCGTCCCCGCCGGCCGGGTTGCCCGTGTGACTGCAAAGAGTGATGGGATCTCCGCCGGAGATGGCGGTCTTCTTGACTGTTCTCCCCGCAAAAAACCCGATCTGACGGCTGTCCGGAGACCAGAACGAATAGCGGCCGCCTTCTCCGCCGGGCACCATGCTGGACTCCGTGCTATCCATGCGCCGGACATAGAGCCGCTCACCGCCGGAGCCTGTCGTTGTGTAGGCTAAATAGCGGCCATCGGGAGACAGCGCCATACTGCGGAAACTCGTGTTCACCGGCGGGAAGATTTCGAAACGAACCGGCTCCGTTGCCGTGGCGGAAGGGCGCAGATGCCAGCCGGCAACTCCTGCCAACAGCGCGAGCCCGGCCGTGAAGACACTCCACACCCGGCGCCGCCGTGCAGCAGCCGCCCATCTGGGCGGCGGGCTCATCGCGGATCGACTCGATCTCTAGCTTGATGTCCAATGCCGACTGCCACCGCCGGTCAGGATCCTTTACCAGGCAGCGCCGGATGGTCCGCGCTGGCTGCGGTGGAGTGATAGCGGCGATTTCAGGCGGATCGTGCTCCAGAATCGAAGCAATGAGGCTGGCTTGCGTCTTGCTGCCGAATGCGCGCTTGCCCCTCACCATCTCATGAAGCACCGCACCGAATGCCCACAGATCCGTTCGCGCGTCGGCATCCCTGCTCTCCAACTGCTCCGGCGCCATGTAGGGCAGCGTGCCCACAATCATGCCGCTAGCGCTAGCGGTGAGCGAATCCGTAACGGTGGCATCATCGGGCCCGGGCTGCCGCGCGGAACTGCCCTTCGCCAGGCCGAAGTCCAGCAGCTTCACGCCGGACTTGGTGATCATGATGTTGGCCGGCTTCAGGTCGCGGTGCGTAATGCCTCTACGGTGCGCCGCCTCCAGTGCGTCCGCAATCTGCATCCCGTATTCGATCACCCCGGGAAAGCGGCTGCGGGCACTTCAGCGTCTCCCCTGCCAGGAATTCCATCACCAGGAAATCAGTGCCATCTTGGCTGCCGATGTCGAGCAGCGTGCAAATATGCGGATGTTGGAGAGCGGCAATCACCCGCGCCTCGCGGTCGAACCGCTCGCGCAAATCAGGCGAGGTGTTGTGCAGCAACTTGATGGCGACCGTGCGGTCCAGGCGAGTGTCGCGAGCCTTGTAGACCTCGCCCATTCCTCCAGCGCCGATCGGCGATTGGATCTCGTACGGCCCCAACCGCGTCCCGATTCCCAGTGGCATTTGAGGATGGGTTCAATTCTACATCAGAAGTTGCCGCCTGCATTCGTGTCTGCCCGCTCCCGTTCGGGAGGAAGATCAGCCGGCGGCCAAAGTGTTCAATGTGCAGGCTCGGCTCTTCTCGTGCGCCGCGATGGCGGCCTCATGGCCGAGAATGTAGCCCAGTTCGTCGATGCCTTCCAGCAGACAGTGCCTGGCGAACGGGTCGACGTCGAACTTCACCGCCGTGCCATCCGGCAAGCTGAGCGTCTGCGCCGCCAGATCAATCTTCACCCTCGCATCTTCGGGCAGCGCGAACAGGCGCGAATGGGTCGCCGGGTCTACCACCACGGGCACAAGGCCGTTCTTCAACGAATTCGCCTTGAAAATATCAGCGAACGACGTGCTCACCACTGCCCGGAAGCCGAACTGCGTCAGCGCCCACGGAGCATGCTCGCGTGAAGAACCGCAACCGAAGTTGTCGCCCGCCAACAGGATCTGCGCGCCCTTGGCACGTGGGGTGTTGATGATGAAATCCGGCTTCGGAGTCCCATCGGCTTCATAGCGCCAGTCGTTGAACAGCTGCTTGTCGAGCCCTTCCTTCGTTGTCGTCTTTAGGAACCGGGCCGGGATGATCTGGTCAGTGTCGATGTTATCGACCGGCAGCGGAACCAGGCGGCTTTCTATCGGGGGGAATTTCATAGCATTGTCCTCACGTCGGTCACGACACCCGTAACGGCGCTGGCGGCGGCCGTTAGCGGGCTCGCCAGGAAGGTCCGTCCTCCCTTGCCCTGCCGCCCTTCAAAGTTGCGATTGGAAGTCGAGACGCTGTACTCGCCCGGTTGCAGCTGATCCCCGTTCATCGCGATGCACATCGAGCAGCCCGCCTCGCGCCAGTCGGCGCCCGCTTCGCGGAAGATGCGGTCCAGTCCCTCGGCCTCCGCCTCGCGCTTGATCTGCTGCGAGCCCGGCACCACAAGCATCCGAACCTTCGGATTCACCTTGCGGCCCTTCAGCACCTGCGCCGCACTGCGCAGATCAGACATCCGCGAGTTAGTGCAGCTGCCGATAAAGACCACATTCACCGGACGGCCCAGCAGCGGCTTGCCCGGCTCGAGCGCCATGTACTGCAAGGCCTTCGAGAGCGAATCGCGCTCCAGTGTATTCGACACCGAGCCCGGATCGGGCACCGCGCCCGTCACCGGGATGCCCATGCCCGGATTGGTGCCGAACGTGATCATCGGCTCCAGCGCCGCCGCGTCCAGCGTCAGCGAATGATCGTAAACTGCTCCTTCATCGGTCGGAAGCTGCTTCCAGCGCGCCACCGCCGCCTCCCAATCGGCGCCCTTCGGCGCGAACCGCCGGCCGTTCATGAATTGATAAGTCTTGTCGTCGGGCGCAGCCAGTCCGGCTCTCGCGCCCCCTTCAATCGACATGTTGCAAACCGTCATCCGCTCTTCCATCGACAGCGCGCGGATCGCAGAACCGCAAAACTCAAACACGCAGCCCGTTCCGCCGCCGATGCCGATGCGCGCGATCACGGCGAGGATAATGTCCTTGGCCGAAACTCCCTCGCGCAGCGCTCCGTCCACCTGGATGCGGTAAGTCTTTGACTTGCGCTGCAGCAGGCACTGGCTGGCCAGCACGTGCTCCACTTCCGAGGTCCCGATGCCGAATGCCAGCGCGCCGAAGGCCCCGTGCGTCGCCGTGTGCGAGTCGCCGCAGACCACCGTCATCCCCGGCTGCGTCAGCCCGTTCTCCGGCCCGATCACGTGCACGATGCCTTGCTTGTCGCTCTGGAAGCCGTAGCATGGAATCCCGAACTCCTTGCAGTTGGCCTCCAGCTGCGCCACCTGCGCGGCGGCGACTGTGTCCAGAATCGGAAGATTCCGCGGCGTCGTGGGTGTCGAGTGATCCGTGGTGGCGAACGTCAAATCGGGCCGGCGGACCTTCAGCCCACGCGCGCGCAGTCCGGAAAAGGCCTGCGGCGATGTGACTTCGTGGACCAAGTGCAGGTCGATGTAGAGGAGCGATGGCGCTCCCGCCTGCTCCGCCACCACGTGCGAATCCCAGATTTTCTCAATGATGGTGCGTGGTTTTTGACTCATGATGCAATCGCTTCGCAGACCGCCTGGCCTACCTGCTCGGTCGTGGCCGGCGTTCCCTTCGGTCTCAGATCGGCGGTGACGCGGCCCGAGTTCAACACTTCTTCCACCGCGCGGTTCACCGCGGCGGCCTCTTCTTTGAGTTTAAAACTGTACTCGAACATTGCCGCTACCGAGCCAATCGCCCCCAGCGGGTTCGCCTTGTTCTCCCCGGCAATATCGGGCGCGGAGCCGTGCACCGGCTCATACAGTCCCACCCATACCCCCGAAGGCTTCTGATCGCCGATCGAGGCCGAGGGCAGCATGCCGATCGAGCCGGCCAGCACGGCGCCCTCGTCGCTCAAGATATCGCCGAACATGTTCTCCATCACCACCACATCGAACCGCTTCGGGTTCAGGATCAGCTGCATCGCGCAGTTGTCGACAAGCAGGTGCTCCAGCTCCACATCGGGATAGGCGGGCCCAACCTCGGTCACCACCTTGCGCCACAGCTGCGAGGTTTCCAGCACGTTGGACTTATCCACGCTCGTCACCTTCTTGCGCCGCTGCCGCGCCAGCTCAAACGCCATCCGCGTGACCCGCTCGATCTCGGCGCGCGTATAGCTCATCGTGTTGACGCCTCGTTCCTCGGCGCCCGAACCGGAAATCCCGCGCGGCGTGCCGTAGTAGATGCCTCCGGTCAGCTCGCGCACGATGATCATGTCCGTGCCGTTCACCAAATGATTCTTCAGCGGCGAAGAATCCATCAGCGCCTTGTAGGCGCGCACCGGCCTCAGGTTGGCGTAAACCCCGAGCGTCTTGCGGATGCCCAGCAGGCCGCGCTCGGGCCGCTTATCCGGCGGCGCCTTGTCGAACTCCGGCAGCCCGACGGCGCCCATCAGCGTAGCGTCAGCCGAAGTCGCCATCTGCTCGGTCTCCGCCGGAAACGGGCTCCCCGTTTTGTGTATGGCGACGCCGCCCAGCAGCGCCTCCCGGATGTGCAGCGTGTGTTTGAATTTCCCGGCTACATGAGTCAGCACGCGCACCGCTTCGCGCGTCACCTCCGTGCCGATCCCGTCTCCGGGCAGAATAAGAACGTTCAGTTCCATAGCAAGTCAATCATGTGCGGAAAAATCAGTCAGCCGCGGTCTTCAGAACTGCCTGATTCGTTACCTGCTGAATGATGTCAACGATCTCTTCGTTGCGCACGCCTTTCTTGGTGTCGGCCAGCGCGGTGAACCGCCGGTATACTTCGCCCAGCTGTTCCTTGTTCAGAGGATACCCCAGATCCGAGCAGCGCTGTTGCAGCGCGTGCCGGCCGCTGTGTTTGCCCAGCACCAGGCGGCTCTCCGGCACACCCACATGGCTCGGCTCGATAATCTCGTATGTGCTCTTGTGCTTTAGGTAGCCGTCCTGGTGAATGCCGGCTTCGTGCGCAAACGCATTCTCACCGACAATCGCCTTGTTCGGCTGCGGGCCGAAGGTAATCATCGAACTCAGCAGCTTGCTGGCGGGGTAGAGATGCTCGGTCGCAATACCGGTCTGAAACGGCAGCTGGTCATTGCGGACCTTCATCGCGCATACTACTTCCTCCAGCGAACAGTTCCCCGCCCTCTCCCCAATCCCGTTGATCGTACATTCGATCTGCCGCGCCCCGGCTTGCACCGCGGCAATCGAGTTCGCTACCGCTAGGCCCAGATCGTCGTGGCAGTGCACGCTGAGAATGGCGCGGTCGCCCAGCGCTTTCACCATGCGCCCGATCAGCGCGCCGTATTCGTGCGGAACCGACCAGCCCACCGTGTCCGGCAGATTCACCGTGCGCGCCCCGGCGGCTACCACCGCCCGGCACACCTCTTCCAGATAATCCGCATCGGTGCGCGTGGCGTCCTCGGCGGAGAATTCCACATCCTCCACGTAGCTGCGCGCCAGTTCCACGGCCGCTGCCGCCTCTTCCAGAATCTGCTGCCGGCTCTTGTTGAACTTGTACTTGAGATGGATGTCGCTGGTGGCGATAAAGGTGTGGATGCGCGGCCGGCGCGCCTTGTCCAGGCTCTGCGCGGCGCGTTCAATATCGATCTTCGTGGCGCGGGCGAGCGCGGCCACCTGCACCCAGTTGTATTCGGCCGAAACGGCGCGCACCGCCTCGAAGTCGCCGTCGGAGGCGATCGGGAAGCCGGCCTCCAGGATATCGACGCCAAGCTCCACAAGACTCTTGGCCATCCGGAGCTTCTCCGGTGTCGTCATGCTGCAGCCGGGCGATTGCTCTCCGTCCCGCAGCGTCGTGTCGAAAATGTAGACTCGATTGCTCATGGGGTTCTCCATGCCTTTGGCGAGATGTGCTGATGCAAAAAGGCTGGTACCAGCCTGTTGCTCCGGTACCAGCGCTACTCCGCTATTATGTCGAAAAGTGTCGAATTTGACAAATTTATAATGTTGCTGTGTAGTATTTGGCCTAATAATATTATAGGCCCCGCTTATCACACCGCCTCTCGTCTAGCGTAAACTAATGGGAATGAACATCTTCCATGCCGAGGTTTTCCACCGCCCAGCCACCGAGGAGCTGCGCTTCCTGCCAGAATGCCCCCGCAGGCTGCGCAGTTTCCCCGGCCTCTTGGCTTGGGTCGGAATACAGAACAAAGCCAATTCGACCGAGGGCTGTCTAAATCTGTTGAATCTGTCGACCAAGGAAAACCGCAGCTTTCCCCTTCCGGGCCGGCCTGGCTTTTTTTGCGAAACGAACTCCCCCGGCGTGTTGGTTGTGGGGCTGGAGCGGCGGCTGGCGCTATACGACCTGAACCAGGGCGCGCTGGAGGAGACCGGCATCACCGTCTCCGCGGATGAGGACGTGATTATCAACGACGGGCTGGCGATTGAGGACGGGATCATCTTCGGCTGCAAACACTTGCGGTTCACGGAAAAGCGCGCCGGCCTCTATTGGTTCGATTGCCGGGCACGCAGGCTGCATCAGTTGCGCGGGGATCAGATCTGCTCCAACGGGAAACATCTATATAAGGATGGGAGCCGCCATTGGCTGCTCGATATCGATTCGTTTGCAAAAACGGTGGCTCGATATGAATTCGACTCCGATAATGCGCGCTTAATCGAAGCCGGAATCGTTGCCGATTTCCGCGAGGGTGGTTTGTTTCCCGACGGCATGCGGCCCACGCCAGACGGCCGCTCGGTAGTGGTCGCGTTCTACAATCCAGAAGCCGCTGAGTACGGCCTCGCCCGCCAGTTCCGCATCGCCGATGGAGCCGTGGAAGCGGAATGGAAGCTCCCTGGATCCCCGCGCGTGACCTGCCCGGAGTACGTAGAAATCGGAGGGAAAGTGAAACTGCTGTTCACCACCGCGGTGGAGGCCATGCCTGATGAGATCCGCCGCTCGGCGCCCGAGGCAGGTGCGATGTTCATCGCCGACAGCGGCCACCAGCCGCTGCCTCCGCCGCCTCCAACTCTGCCCGCCGGAGCCTTTCGCGCGAAATAAGAACTTTCAAAAAATTGATTTTGCTGTCAGAATATGGCCAGTGCCGGAGATTAAGCTAAGCGATAATTTCGGACTCAGCCTGGATTTTGAGCCGGCGGGCACGTCCGGCTTCGGACGATATCTGAGGAATCCTCTGCTGCTGCGCACCGAGGCGGGGAATCTTGCGCGGCTGGGTCAGCTCGAATTGAGTAAAGTCGGCCTGGAGGAGGCGCGGATCGGATTCAACTCCCAGCAGGCGGTACCGCTGGAGGAGACGCGCGCCCTGATCCGCGGCGGCGCCGCGGTAACGATGGAACTCGAGAAGACTCCGGAAACGGTCTTGAGCACGCGCATTCAGTTGTCCGCCACGGGCGGCGCGGCGGCGGGGAACTTCGGATTTCAGGCCGGGGCGCAGATGTCGCTGGCCAATTACCGGCCCTTTGCGCCGGAGACGAAGTTCGGCGATGCGTTGAGGGCGCTGTGGCAGGGCTTCACGATTCCCGCCGCGGTGAAGGATATCGAAACGGTGGGCCCCGGAGTGAAGGCGACGCTCGGCGGCCGCGGCACTTTAAAGGTCTCAGCCAGCATTGCGATTCCGGTGACGCCGAATCCCATGGCCCTGGCCGAGGCCACGCTGCCCGTTGTGGGCCGCAAGATTGAAGTGATGGCCGGCGGCAAGTTGCGCGCCGGCGTGTCGGTCGAGATCAGTGGCGACTATGAAATCAGCCTGGAGCGCAAGGATCCCGATACGGTGAAGGTTGGTTTCTCGCGCGGCAAAGGAATTGGGGCGTCTTTGTCGTTATCCGGGGTGGTGGGAATCAAAGCAGGCTTCGGCGAGACAGATCTGATCGCCCCTCTACTTGGCGCCGTGAGCCCGAACGCGGCGCGCGAGGTGAAGGCGTTGCGCGATGCCGGCAACGGGCTGCCCAGGCAGCGCGCCAAGGAGATTGAGGCGGCGATCCGCGCCGGTGTTTCGCGGCGTATGGAGATCGCCCTCGGCGCGCAGTTGAGCAAACTTACTTCTGATCAGCAGGCGTTTCTCTACGAAGTGCGCCCGGCGGAACTGGACGACAAAGGCCGCGGCGCGCTGACGCAGGCCCTGCGCGGGGATCTGAGCGGCCTGGATCAGCAGCTTTCCGGCATCCGCCTCGTGCGCAGCATCTTCACGGATGTGGAAACGGAGCGCCGGTCGTTGCAGGTGAACCTGCTGGGCATCTACAACTACATTTCGGTGAGCGAGCTGACGCTCAAGGGACAGATCCTGGTGGAAGAAACCACCGGCGATCTGGTCATTACTGACACGGCGACGGCTAAGCGGTTCCAGGGTGTGGTTGATCTGGGCGGGCTGCGGCGGCTGATGTCGGAGAGTTTCCTGACCACGGTTGCCTACCGCTCGGCGGATCTGGCGCCAGCGCCGGAAGTGGAGATCAAGCACTCCTATTTCGAGCTGCTACGCAAGACCTCAGGCAAGGATCTGAAAGACAACCTCGACGTCGCCGAAGCGCTGATGTTGTTGACGCCCGCCGAAAAGAACGCCGCGCTGGAGAGCGCGAAGGATTTCGGGCGGACGGCATTCACGGTGGAGACCAGCTATGGCGCGGAGGCCAGCTCCCAGGTCTTCTCAAGCGGAGGCCAGCCGCGGCCGGAAGCCGATTTCCAGATGGCCGGCCGCAAGGCTCTGGCGCTGCTGATCCAGCCCGGGGAGGAGTTCGACTACCGGCGTGAGATCGCCAGCGACAGCGTGTGGCAGCAGTGCACGACGATCGGCAACGTGAACGCGATCGCGCAGCAACTGCGCACGGGCAAGATCCGCAATGATCAGCAGGCGCGCGTCGTGGGCTCGGACTACATACTGATCCTTGAATGGGCCCAGGCAATGGCGAAGGCGGCGCAGGAGCTGGCGCGGATGAAGGCAGTGGTGCAAGCCACCGAGGCGCTGGATCCGGAGGAGGCCGGATTCAAGAAGCAGCGCCAGGAAGTGGCCGGGAGTTTGAAGAAGGTCGCCGGGAAGACGCGGGAACGGTGGGGCGATCCATGGGGACTCGTCTCCATGGCGCTTGTTCCCGAGCAGTCCGTGGCGGCCAGAGTGAGAATCACGGGGCCGGATCTTGACCTGGAATACAGGCGCGGCGCGGCTCTCGTGCAGCCGGCGTGAACCGAGAAAGAACAGGAGGGCTACCCATGCAACCAGCAGCACCAAAGGCGAAAGATCAGTGTGTCATCAAACTGAAGCTCGTGGACCCGGCAGGACGTTTGATCCGCGATCCGGAGACCAGATTCAACTTCCGCCGCCAGACCGATAACGCGGCCTTTCCCGATCCGAAAAAGCTGGAGCTGGTGGAGGCGGAGATAGCGCTGAGCCTGCCGGCTTTCCCGCAGCAGATTGTCTATTGCGAGATTGAGCCGACTCGGTTCCGGTGGTCCAATTCCGGATTCTTCAATATCGGCCCGGGCCTGGAGCATTCCCGGACGCTGACAATTCCGCGGGACCCGGAGAAGTGGAGCGCCGGGTTCACGGCGTGGAACAGCCTGGGCGCGCCGTTTCAGCCGTTGAAGGATCTGCTGGAGAAGTCCACCGCAGTGGGGCTGTTCAAGAACGGCGCGCCGCCGCGCGTCATCGCCGGTGCGGGCTTCGACGACCTGCCGAAGGACTGGCACCTGGCAAAGGCCTGCCTGCTGAATCTGCGCCACAAGCTGAGCGAGCCGGACCCGATATCGCAGCAAAAGCCCTGGCTGAGCTTTGTCGACAAAGTGCTGGCGATCGGACGCGAGCGGATGATCGCGCTGGCGATGCCGGAGCTGTTCGACGTGGTCGCGACCATCCACCGCGACATCGCCGAGTACCCGGCATTTGAGAGAACGCCGGCGGAGAACCACCGCGGCAATGTTCCGGAAGCTTTCCGTGACCGGATCGAAAAGATGGTCAGCGTCAAGACGAGCGAGGATTTCGGGAACCTGCAATTGACTGTGTCGCAGATCCGCAACGAAAACCGTGTCGTGCTGGACGCCGATATCGATGAGAACGGCCGCTTACTGGAGCACATCTTCGACGTGCTGATCCGGCACCGGCTGAGCGGTGGCACGCACCCTTACGATATTCACGAGATTCTAACCAAGGACAGGCCGAACCTGGATCTGGGATACAGGCTGGTTTAGGTCAAACGTTCAGGACGTTGAATGCGGCGGCCGCTTGCGCCTTCTCGGCGGGCGCCGGCGGAGCCCAGCCTTCCGGCAGGTCGCCGTTGTCGGGCCGCAGGTATTGCCATTGCGCCGGCTTGATGTTCTCGATCAGCTCCTTGCGCGTCTTGATCTTCAGCGGCTTGCCGAGGTAGATCTTGCCGAGCTTGGCCATCCAGGTTTCCGGCAGCGCGGAGGCGAACATCAGCAGCGGCCATTGGAAATTGGGGCCGTTGATCTTACGCAGCTTCCACAACCACATGATGATGGAGCCGATGCGCCAGACGGTCGGCGCCCACCAGGAGTAGTTGCCGGGCCGCAGGTTCATCTTCCAGCACTTCATCATCAGCTGCCACTGCAACGGGGTGAGTTGCATGGTCTGCGTTACGCCCTCTTTCTTCTCCATCCGCGTGTCGTGCAGCGGCGTGAAGATGGAGGGGATGAAGAAGGCGAACAGGCCGCGGCGCTCCACTTCATAGATGAGGTCGATGGTGGCCTTGACGTCGTCATCGGTCTCGCCGGGGTTGCCGACGATGAGCGTCATCGCCGGGAACCAGTTGTTGCGGTTGAGCACTTCCAACCCACGCACGACCACGCTAGGCCAGTCCTCGATGGGGAACGGCACGCCCTTGCTCGGCATGATGATTTTGGCCATGCGGACCGAGCCGGTTTCCAGTCCAATCAGCGGCGAGAGAACCTTCTTCTTGGGGTGTGTGCTGAGCACCGGGACGTGGATGGGGCTTTTCTCGATCAGCGTCTCGGTGAGTTGCTCGATGAGGATGGGGTCGACGACGGCCGGCGCAATGGTGGAGTGCGACAGCACGTGCTGCTCCACGCCCGGCGTGTTGACGATGCTCGAGTAGAGATCGACCAGCGCTTCGCGGTTGGGGAAGTAGAAGGGCGTGTCGGTGTGCACCTGTCCCCAGATGAACATGTCCTCGGTGGCGAGCGAAATCTGCTTGTTGCCTTCTCGGACGTTGGCCTGCACCGCCGACATGATCTTGTCCTTGCGCAGATCGATCTGCGGGTTGAGGTCCGGCAGGCAGAACTGGCAGCGGCGTCCGCAGCCGGTGGTCATCTCGACGACGCCGAAGGTGGTGCGCCTGTCGGGGAAGAGAATCCCGTCGCGGGTCTTCGGGTGGACGGCGTCCAACTGGCGCGGAAGATCCTCGCCGCGGATTGCCTTGCGGAACAGCTCGATCACGTCCTCGGATTCGCTACGGCCTTCCACCACGCAATCCACCGATAGTTCCTCGAAGGAATTGGTCTGCGTAATCTGCCAGCCGCCGGAGCCGCCGACGATGACCTTGAAGTTCGCACGGTGCGGGCTCTGCTTGATGCGCTCAAACATCAGGTGCGCGTAGTGCGAGTTGATGGGCTTTTTCGAAGAACCGAAGATCGAGGTGTAGACGCCGGCGGCGAAGGTGACCCCGAGCGGGTTGTGCGTGGAAGCGGCTACGACGCGCGTTTCGGGGCCGATGAATTTGTCGAGGTCGTCCGGATAGCAGGCGACGATGTCTCCGGCCTCAAAGTAGCGGAGCAGGGACGCCTCCACGAGGCGCACGCCGGCGGGCATGTAGCGGGCTGAGCCATCGGGATTCTTTTCCACGTCGCGCCAGGTCGGGTAGCGGGAATTGATGATGCCTTCCAGCCAGACCGGCAGAGACGCCAGGGCCATCTGGATGAAGTATCCGGCATGGTCGATGGCCTCGGTGAGCGGCGCCGTGAGCACGATCAGCTTGCCACGAGAGTTCTGAGCGTCCATGTTTTCTTATCTTACACGCTGCACGGGGATGATGGAGGGTGAAAAGGGACCGCGCGTTACAATGGCCGCAGTGAGAAATGCCTTTTCCAGACGCGGAATGCTCACTTTGGCCATCCTGGCAGGTGGCGCGCGGAGGGTTCCGCTTCCGGAGCGAGTGATCGACGTCCATGTGCACGCCAATTTCGATGATCCGCTCTTGCAGTGGCAGGCGGAGAATCTGAGCAAGGTGACGTTCACCGCGGATGGGCTGGCGGCGGAGATGTCGGCAAGCGGCGTCGAGCTGGGGCTGGAGGTCGGGTTTGCTACTGAACATCGCGAGCTGTCGCGGGCGGCGCAGTCGCCGATGTGGACGCGGACGCGGCGGCCGAACCTGCTGCCGGTGGGAGGGATCAATCCCTACACGATCGAGGAGGAGGCTCTGAAGAGGATCGGCGCGGGCCTGGAATCAGGCGAATTGAAAGGGCTGAAAATCTACCTCGGCTATTATCCGAAGCCGCCCGACGATGACGCCTACAAGCATGTGTATGAGGTGGCCGGCAAACATGGGGCGCCGGTGATCCTGCACACCGGCGATACCTATTCGATAAACGCGAAGGTGCGGTTCGCGCATCCGCTGCCGGTGGACGACGTTGCGGTCGACTTCCGGCAGGTGAATTTCGTGCTGGCGCATCTCGGCAATCCCTGGACGATCGATTCGGCCGAGCTGCTGTACAAGAACCCGAACGTCTACGCGGACCTGAGCGGGTTTCTGGTGGCGACGCGGACTACTTCACGCGGAAAAGGGACTCGTCGGGTTTTGAGCATGCGCGGGAGTTGTTCCGGCTCACAGGAACGGGTTGACCACACGCACGGTGCCGTAGAGCCTGCCATGTTCAAAGTCTTCCGAGTAGATTTCCGGAAGCCGGTAGTGCTCGGCATAGGCCCAAAGGTGCGCGTCGAACCAGGAGAGTTGGTAGGCTGCGGCACCCCGTAGCGCGGTCCGCACCAGTCCTTCCGCTGGATACAAGACCGTGAATTGAGAGATCATCTCCTCGGCTTCGCGGCGCGCATCCTCGGGCGGCAAAAGCCAACCATAGCCAGGGAGGTTTCGCGTTACTGCCGCAACGAATTCGACGATGGCCTGATGCGGCAGCCTCAAACTCTCCCGCTCGATTCCGCTGCGCAGCAATTCGGCGGCGATTTTTTGCTTTGCAGGAAACCTGGCGTCGAAGCGATAGACGAGAACATTGGTATCAATCAAGGCGGCCACGATCGTATAGATCCTCGCGAGCCCAGCCGCGCGTGACGGCGTCATTTCTTTTTCTTCGCCGTTTTCGCTCGCGCTGCCGCTGGCGCTGCGTGGCGAGATCAAACAGTTCCAGCCGCCGCTGGCGGCCGGGGACCGGAATCAGCCGGGGAGGGATGACATGGATGATGTCGGCCGCTGCTTCCCACTCGATTTCGTCACCCGGTTTGATGGAATACTGATCCGCAAGGGCTTTTGGCAGGGTCACCTGAAGCTTGGAAGTCACCTTGCTCACGCCTCCATACTATGGCAAGGATCAAATCCTTGTCAAAGCGAAGGCAGTGAAATCGCTGGCACATGGATGCGGCCGCGGTTACCCGGCCCGTTCCTGGTAACTCGCGTCGGCGGTGTTCACCCGGATGCGCTCGCCTTCGCTGATGAACGGCGGGACCTGCACGACAAGGCCCGTCTCCAGCTTGGCGGGCTTGGTGACGTTGGAGACAGTGGCGCCTTTGAGCGAGGGTTCGGTCTCGACAACGGTGAGGTCGACGGTGGGGGGGAGTTCAACCGAGAGCGGCTTGCCCTCATAGAACACAACGTTCACCTTGAACTGCGGCGTGAGGTAATGGACGGCCTCGCCGAGCAGTTCGCGGGAAAGATGGATCTGCTCAAACGTCTCCGTATTCATAAAGTGGAAACTTTCGCCGTCGTCGTAGAGGAACTCCATCTCGTGGTCGTCCATGATGGCGCGCTCGACGCGGTCTTCCGAGGAAAAGCGATGTTCGGTCATGGCGCCGTTGGCGAGACGCCGCATCTTGGCTTGGACGAAGCCGCGGAGGTTGCCCGGCGTGCGGTGCTCCGTCTTGAAGATGGAATAAAGCTCATTATTGAACTTGATGACCATGCCGGGGCGTAGCTGTGTTGCGGTAATCATGAGGTGGAAGCCTCCATTTTAGCAGAGCCGCCGAGGAAAGGCCGCATGGGATGGCGCAAGCGCAGGCGCAAGCGCGGCGGTTGACACCAGCCTCCCGCCGTTACATACTTGATGACAATCTGACCGACAGGAGGCTGGGATGGGCCGTAAAGCCATCTTTCTGCTGAGCGTGATCGGTGTAAGCCCAAGCGCTTTGGCCGCCGACAAGGCGCCCGCCAAATCCACACAACCTTTGCGCGAGGAAAGCATGTCCTCGGACCACTTTGCCGAGGCCCATGCTCCGCTGTTTGCTCCCAAGCGCCGCCCGCAGGCCGCCGTGCTCACCGAACGCGTCGCCCAAGCGCGGCCCGCCGGAGCGGAAGCCAAGTTCCACCTGCCTCCGCGCAACTACATCGACAGACACGTCTTTTCAAAAATGCTGCGCGACGGCGTGCCGCATGCTCCGTTGAGCTCTGACACCGAGTTCTTGCGCCGCTTGACGCTCGATCTCACCGGCCGCATTCCATCGCCAGCCGAGATCCGCGAGTTCACCGCCGATACTGATCCGCGCAAGCGCGAAAAGCTCATCGACAGGCTGCTCGACAGCGAAGCTTTCGTCGAAAAGTGGGCCTACTTCTTCATGGACCTGTTCCGCGCCAACGGCAAGATGGGGCGCGGCCAGAACCTGTTCCACTACTGGATGAAGGAAAACCTGCGCGTCGACCGGCCTTACGACGATGTGGCGCGCGATATCATCGCCGCCTCGGCCAAATCGAACCACGTGGTTGCCGCCTCCAGCCTCATCGCACGCGAGCATGTGCAGGGCAAGGCGCAGCCCGACGACGGGCATGATCTCGAAATGGTGCACCAGCTCGACACGCACGACGAGCTGAACGTGCTTTATTCGAAAACCTTCCTCGGCATCAACCTCAGTTGCATCTCCTGCCACGACGGTAAGGGCCGGCTGGAAAAGGTGAACGTCTGGCTCAGCCGCAAAAAGCGCAGCGAGTTTTTCCAAACCTCGGCTTTCCTGGGTAATTCGCGTTATCTCATGTATTGGGAGGATGGCAAGCCGCAATCGGGCGAGTTCCTGATCGATGACGACAGCCCCGGCTACAACACGCGCGGGGCTAGCATGATCCGCGTACCGCGCTTTGGTGGTCCCAACACGCCGGCCTTTTATCTTACGGGCGAAAAGCCGCGGCCGGGTGTGGAGCCGCGCGCCGAGCTGGGCCGCATGATCACCGCGCACCCGCAGTTCGCGCGCGCCACCGCGAACATGTTCTGGTGGCGGCTGATGGGTGTCGGCATTGTCGAACCTTACGACGAGTTCGACCTGGCGCGGCAGGATCCGGCGAATCTGCCCGATGGCTGGGACCTGCAACCCTCGCATCCGGAGCTGTTGAATGAACTGGGCGCGCAGTTCCGCAAGAACGGCTACAGCGTGAAGAGCCTTTTCCGCGACCTGTGCAACTCCAACGCCTACCAGCTTTCGGCGCGATTTGAAGGCGAATGGAAGGAAGCCTACTCGCGCTACTTCGCCCGCAAGTTCGTGCGCATGCTGGGAGCCGAGGAGCTGCACGACGCCATCGTCGTCGCCACAGGCAAGCCCGGCAACTTCAAGTTCGGTGACCGGCAGGTGCCGATGGCGATGCAACTCTCCGGCCCTTCCGGCGGCGGCGAGCTGAAATACTTCATGCAGACCTTCGGCCAGTCCAACCGGAACAATCCTCCGAAGCTGCTCACCGGCTCTCCGCTACAGCCGCTGCTGCTGATGCAATCGCCGGTGGTGAACGATCGTGTCGTGGCGGGCAAGGATAACCGCGCGCGCCAGCTGCTGGACAGCTATTCCGATAACAGCCGGCTGGTCGAGGAGATGTTCCTGGGCACGCTCTCGCGCCCGCCGTCGATGACCGAGCAGGAAATCGCCCTGGCCGCGCTCGCGCGCAACCGCGTCGAGGGAGCGCAGAATCTCCAGTGGGCGCTCATCAACCTGACCGAGTTTTTCTTCAACTATTAAAGAGGATCACGCGATGAGAACTGTCGGCGACCTTGCTCCCACACGAAGGGAACTGCTGAAGTTCGGCGGCCTGGGCCTGGCGCTGGCCGCCGCCGACGTCCCCTGGCGCGCGCACGCTTTCTCGACGCACGCCAAGGCAACCCCGCGCGGCAACGCCCGCAACGTGCTCTACTTTGAAATCTCCGGCGCCATCAGCCATGTCGAAGGCTTCGACTTCAAGGAGACCGCCGGTACACCCAAGGATCTCGACATCCGCAAGATCAAGCCGGATCTCTACCTTTCACACCGCTTGTTCCCGAGGCTCGAAAAGCAGATCGATAAGTTCGCCATCCTGCGCTCCATGCTCTCGCATGAAGAGGTGCATTTCCGCGGCCAGTACTATGTGCAGACGGGCCGGCAGCTGAACGTCGCCTTTGCGCGCGAGATTCCCGCCATCGGCAGCGTGATCGCCAGTGAACTCGAAGCCCGGCGCCGCGACGTTGACACCTTCCCGCTCTACATGTCGTTCAACCTGGACAAGGCCTTCCCCGGCGCGCTGTCCACCGGCTTTCTGCATCCGCGTCACTCGGTGGTGGATATCAACCCGGAAGCCGCCGTGAAAGGCATGGCGCTGGACGAAAAGGCAGTGGAGTTATTGGATCAGCGCTGGCGTCTGTTAAGCGAGTTGCGCAGTGCCGAACGCGGCCGCGTGGCGCAGCTGGGCCGCGAAATGGCCGGCTACGAGAACTTCTACGACACCGCACGCCGCCTGCTGACCGACTCGCGCTGGCCGCGCGCGTTCCAGATTACCGATGAGGATCGCGCGCGTTACGGCGGCACCAACGTCGGCATCTCCTCCATCCTGGCCCGCAACGTGCTCCGCGAGGATGCCGGCACGCATTACATCCACATCTGCCATCCAGGCTGGGACCATCACGTGCAGATCTGGGACCACAAGGCCGCCACAAACCACTACAAGCTGTGCGATGAGTTCGACCCGGCGTTCACCAGCCTGATCGAAGACCTGGCCGCGGCGCCGTCAAAGACCACGCCGGGCAAATCGATCCTCGATGAAACGCTGGTGGTGGCGATGGGTGAATTCGGCCGCACCCCGGGCGCGCTCAACAACATGGCCGGCCGCGACCATTACAACAAATGCTTCCCGGTGATGTTCGCCGGCGCGGGCGTGAAGGCGGGCGCGATTCTCGGCCGCACCGATGGCGACGGCCTGAAATGCCTGGAGACCGGCTGGCATCGCAAGGAGCAGCCGCGCATGGAGAATGTGGTGGCGGCGATGTACTCCGCGCTCGGTATTGACTGGACCAAGGAGATCCGCAACACGCCCTCCGGCCGCGCCTATCCGCTGGTTGATCCGCTGGGGCCCAACGGTTTCATCCCCACCGATGAGATTGCTTCCATTTACGGCTAGCCTGTTGCTCGCTGTCCCGCTGGCCGCCGCCGAACCAGGAATGGTCTTCATCCCCGGCGGCGAGTTCGCGCGCGGCCGCATGCACAAGCTGCCCGACGACGGCCTCCCATGGTTCCCCGTCCTGCTGATGGACGACCGTCCTGTGAAATCCATCCGCATCGACCCCTTTTATCTCGATACGCACGAAGTGACCAACGCCCGCTACGCTGAATTCATCAAGGCCACCCGCCGCAAGGCGCCCTACAACTGGCCCAAGGGACAACTACCAGAAGGAAAGAAGAACCACCCCGTCGCTGCGATTGATTGGCACGACGCCTCGGCCTACTGCGCATGGGCCGGCAAACGTCTTCCCACCGAAGCCGAATGGGAACGCGCCGCACGCGGCCTGGCGGAAGGCGCCAAGTACCCCTGGGGCGACCGCAATGCAACCAAGAACGACGCTTGCTACGACACGCTGCAAGGCCCGTGCGAGGTGGGCAAGTATCGCCACAACTACTTCGGCCTTTACGACATCGCCGGCAACCTCTGGGAGTGGACCAGAGACTGGTACGCCAAAGACTACTACGCCGGTTCGCCGCAAGCGAATCCCCAGGGCCCGGCCACGGGCAAATACAAGGTGATCCGCGGCGGCTCCTGGGCCGACCTTTCCAAGTACCTCACCACAGCCCACCGCAACTGGGCACGCCCGCTGGAGCGCAGCCCAAATATCGGGGTGCGCTGCGCCAAGAGTTTCGGCGACCGGTAGCCAGGATTGACAAAGGGCGAATAAAAGGCGAAAATGACCCGTGCCTTCCCACCTCATTGGCATCGCGCGCCTCGCCGCAAACGCCCCCTCTCTCCAAGCCAAGCGCACCACCGAGTATTTCCAACTTCCGGCCTATGAACTGCTGACCCGCTGTACCAGCACCCGCGTTCCCTTTGAGTGGAGCATCAACCCCTACCGCGGCTGCGAATTCGCCTGCAAGTACTGTTACGCACGCTACACGCACGAATTCATGGAACTTCGCGACCCCACCGATTTCGAGCACAAGATCTTCGCCAAGCAGTTCAACCCCATCGCTTTTCGGGAGCGGCTGCGCAAGATTGACCCGCAGGAGCGGATCGCCATCGGTACGGCGACGGATCCCTACCAGCCGGCCGAGCGCCGCTATCGTGTAACGCGCTCGATTCTGGAGATCTTCGCCACGATGCAGGGACGCGAAATCTCGATCGTCACCAAGTCCGATCTAGTTGCGCGGGATAAGGAGCTGCTGGCGGGAGTCGCGCGAAACAACAACCTGTTTGTTAATCTTACGGTTACCACCATGGACGGACAGCTTGCCAGGGTGCTGGAGCCGATGGCTCCAAGACCGGAGCTGCGTTTGGCGGCGGTGCGGGAGCTGCGCGGCATTGGTCTCGCCTGCGGCATTCTTTGCGCACCCTTACTGCCAGGCATTAACGACCGTGAATCCGATCTGGATGCGCTCGCTGCTGCTGGTGCCGCCGCCGGGGCCCAGTGGCTGACCGGCCATGGTGTTTTCCCAAGGGGTTCGGCTAAGGAGGTTTTCTTCGGTTTTCTTTCCCAGTACTCCCCCGGATTGATGAGCCATTACCAGCGTGTTTTTGGCGATGCAGTGTTTCTCAACAAGGAGCACGCGCTGAGGATTCAAGCAAGGCTTGCCTATGTTGCAGAAAAATATAGACTTGCACCTCGCGCGGCGCATTTCCCCAGCACCCTGTGTCCCGTTGATTGTCAGAAACTACCAATGTTTGAGGGGACATCAATGCTGATTTTTTAATGAGTTGCACTTCAAACAAACCACTTGCCTCAGGCAAACAAAAGTTATACACTAGCAGTGTTCTAGTACACAGGTTGGGGTGATGAGCCCCGTACTTCTTGAGGAGGAGATTGTGAAAACATCTAGGTTTCTGATCGGTTTGGCGCTGGTGCTGATAGCGCTTGTCCCGGCGCAGGCCACTGTAATCGACGATTTTAGCACTGCACACGGTACGGTTACCGCGTTTAGCGGTGTCGGTAGTTGCTTTGGCGACCCGCCGTATTTTGCGGGCCCCTTCAACTGCCTCGCCAGTTCCGCGCAAAGCCCGATTGGAGGCTTGAGCGCTACAAGAACTTTCTGGTCGGATTGGGATAGTGGGGCTGGAAGCGTCTCCGCAGAAATCACTGGAGGGCAGTTTAACAGCAACCGAGGTACCGGGGTGACGGGTGAGCACGAAGTTTATTACTCATTCGCGCTAACGGACATTTCGGGCCTTGGTGGTCTCCAAATCGACATTCTGGCCGCCGATCTCCCTGGCGCCACCATTCGGTTCTACGTCTTTGGTGGAGGCTTGTCCAGCAGTGCGGCGTTGCCGATCGCAGTGGGTAACTCTGTGATTGCGGCCGGGTTTGGTGGTTTTTCCGGCACTGCGAACCTCTCCGCTGTCACTGCGCTGGGATTTGTTATTTCTGGTGCTAGCTCAGTTGATGTCAGCGTGGACAACTTCGCGGCCATCCCTGAGCCGATGTCGCTGGCGCTGATGGGCGCCGGCCTGGTCGGACTCGGCGCGCTCCGCCGGTGGAAGCGGCGCTAGCCACTACAGTTCTAACACCACAGCAGAGCCCGAAGCGATCCCCGCTTCGGGCTTTTCTCTTTTCCCCCTAAACTTGATATCCTATCCAGCTATGAACCGCAGAGAATTTGTTGGCATGACCGGCGTCGCCGCCGCCGCCGCGGCTGCCGCACAAAGCGCAACCGGCCCGCAGGCCGACTACAAGCCCGGCAAGGCCGTCATGAAGGTCGGCTGCCAGCGCGGCTCCTCCGACAAGCACTTGGCCTTGCTGGCGCGCAGCGGCGTGACGCAGTGCTGCGGCTACCCCGAGCAGGGTCCGGGTGGGAGCTTTGAAGTCGATGCCATGCAGCGGCTGCAGGAGCGGGCGCGCAAGATTGGCGTCGAGATCACAATGATCCAGTTCCCGCTGCCCTCCTCCTATATCGCCCGCGCGCAGATGCCCAGCATCATGATGGGCAAGCCGGAACGCGACCGTGATATCGACCGCTGCTGCGAGATCATCCGCAACGCGGCCAAGGCCGGCATCCCCTCCATCAAGTACAACATGACCATCCTCGGCGTGCTGAGCACGGAGCCGCAGCCGGTGCGCGGCGGCGCCATGGGCCGCGCCTGGGATCTGTCGAAGGCCAAGCAGGAGCCGCCGCTGACCGAAGCCGGTCCGGCGCCTGGCCCCGTCATGTGGGAGCGCATCACCTATTTCCTGAAGCGCGTCGTCCCTGTGGCCAATGAGTACAAGATCCGGATCGCCTGCCACCCGCACGACCCCGGGGTGCCGCCGGAAGGCTTCCGCGGCGTCGACCGCGTGCTAGGCACCTTCGAAGGACTGAAGAAGTTCGTCTCCATTGAAGAAAGCCCCTATCACGGGCTGAACTTCTGCCAGGGCACGGTGAGTGAAATGCTCCAGGATCCCGGCAAGGAGATCTTCGACGTCATCCGCTACTTCGGCACGCGCAAGAAGATCTTCAACGTCCACTTCCGCAACATCCGCGGCAAGCGAGACAAGTTTGTCGAGACCTACCCCGACGACGGCGACATCAACTTCTTCCGCGCTATGCAGGTCTACAAGGAAGTCGGCTATCCGTACATGATGATGCCGGACCACATGCCGCGCCATCCGGACGATCCCGGCGGCGACCAGGCTTTCAGCTTCGCCTACGGCTACATCAAGGGCCTCATCCAGGCGGTCAGCTAGTGCGCCGCCGGGAGTTCCTCTCCGCCGCCGCCGGGATTTCGCTTGCCATGCCTCTAGACGCCGCCGTCCCCAAAGGCTCCATCATCGAGCTGCGCCGCTATCAGCTGCGGAACAACAACGATCAGATGATGCAGCGCACCTCCGAATTCATCGAGAAGTTCGCACTGCCCGCCGCCCAACGCGCCGGCATCGGACCCAACGGTGTTTTCACCACTCTCATCGGGCCGCAGATGCCCGCGGTGTGGCTGCTCTACAGCTACCCCTCGCTGGCGGCCATGGAAGCGGCTCAGGCAAAGACATCGGAGGACAAGGAGTTTCAGCAGGCGCTGGAAGCCTACTACGCCAAACCGGGCATCGCCTATGAGCGGGTGGAAGCCACGCTGTTCCGCGCCATCGACGGCATGCCCAAGGTGGAGCCGCCGCCCATCGAAAAGGACAAGCCGGCGCGCATCTTCGAGCTGCGCGTCTATGAATCCAACTATCCCTCGACGCTTCGCCGCAAGGTGAAGATGTTCGAGGACGGCGAACTGGCCATTTTCCGCCGCGTCGGCATGTGGCCGGTCTTTTTTGGCGCCGCGCTGGCGGGTTCCAACATTCCTAATCTCACCTATATGCTCGGCTACGATAGCCTCGCTCATCGCGAGCAGGTCTGGCGCGCCTTCTCCCAAGATGCGGAGTGGAAGAAGCTGCGCGTCCAACCGGGGCTGAGCGACGCCGAGATCGTCTCCAACATCAGCGGCACGATGCTGCGGCCGATGCCGTTCAGCCAGATACGCTAGCTCATTTCCGGCCGAAGTCGGCGGGGATCTCCCCCCACAGATCGGTTTCCCACTTGCGCAGCGGATTCGGCGCGGGGTTGTCGCGCAGCCACGTCAGCGCACGCTCGATCAGACGGAAAACCTCCCCGTTGCGCGGCGTCCGCTCCATCTTCGTCCGGCATTGTTTGTCCCACACCCAATTCATCGCATTGCGCGAATCCGAATAGATCGGCACATCGGTCTTGCCCTGTTTCCCCAGCAGAGCCAGCGCATGCACGATGGCCAGAAACTCGCCGATGTTGTTGGTGGCGTCATCGAAGGGGCCCTGATGAAACAGCTGCTCTCCCGTTGCCAGGTTGACCCCTCGATATTCCATGAGGCCTGGGTTGCCGCTGCATGCCGCATCGACGGCCACGCCCTCACGGGGCACGGGGGCATTGGGATCTCTCTTCGGTATGTTCTGGTAGGCGGCCTCCGCATCGGCCAGCGAGGAGAAGGCCCTGACTCGTCCAGCCGGATAGCCGGTCACCTGGCGCGATGCCTCCGGCCAATTATCGTAGATGCCGGGATTCCGGCCCTCCCAGACGACGTAGAACTTCTTCTTTGGCTTGGTCACTGGTAAGGAGGAAACATCACGGGCAACGCCGGGTCGGTGGAAAACATGCAGCGGGCATTATGTCCGCAGGCCGGCGAAATCACCAGCGTGTGCTTGGCCCCGTGCCGTGAGTTGATGTAGTGCTGGTAGGCGAGCCCGCGGGCCAGCCGGTTGGCGCCCTGCGCCATTCCGTTGCAGCTCTCATCCAGCGAACCGCCCGGCAGATTGTCCCATTCGCCCAACAGATACGTCACAGAGCGTGAGATCATCCGCGAACGCAGCTCCTCCTCGGTGGCCTTGGCCGCGTAGCCGGTGCGGTTATGCAGCCCGTAGCGCCAGCGGTCATAAGTAGCGCAACCGGACGCCCCGTTGAATGCCGCGAATTCGCCCGCGCAGCCTTTGACCGGATCGCACTTCAGGCTGGCGGCCGGGCGGACAGGGTCCAGGTACAGATAGCTGGAAGGATTCGCCACCACGAATCGCACCGGCGCCTCCACCTCATCCGGCACAGCGGTGGCCGCCAGGTAGCGGTGCACATACTGTCCGCCCGCGGAGTGGCCGCTGACAACGATCAGCTTCATATTCGGGAACAGGTTCTTGTCCGCCAGCCGCTTGACCAGCGCGTCGATGAGAGCGTAACTGTAAAGCCCCGGGATGCCGGGCGCTTCCTCTCCGGCGTTCCAACCGGCGCATGCCCAGCTGATCTCGCCATCGGCCAGTTTGTCCTGGCAACGCCCGCCCTGATTGGCCGCAAACCGTGGCGCGATGACGACGGAATCCTCCAGCGCGCCGGCCAGAAAAGCGGACGCCATTCCCGAACCGAAATACCAGTCGGCGTTGCGCCCGATGCCGTGGATCACGATCACGCCGCGGCGGATAGCGGGATTCGGCTTGTCGAGCGCGTGGCTGCGGTAGACCAGCGAATACCGGCCCGCTTCGGTCAGCGGGACTTTCTCGGTGCAGTCCGTGGTGGCGGTGGTGCAGACGGCGAACAGGGGCGCCGCCAGAAGGAGAAAGACCAAACAACGCATATAAGAAGGAGGATACAATACCGTATAGTTTGATGCGCCACTGGGTTCCCCTCATCGCCGTTTCGATCTGTGTGGGAGCGCAGCCTGTTCCTGAACAGGGCGTCATCAAACAATACTGCATCGGCTGCCACAACACGAGGCTGAAGACGGCAGACCTGGAACTGGATAAGGCTCTGTCAGCCGAAATCGCCCAGCACCCCGCGGTCTGGGAGAAGGTCGCCCGCCGCCTGCGGGCCCGGCAAATGCCGCCGGCGGGATTGCCGCGGCCGGATGAGAAGACATACAGTACGGTCGTCGGGTCGATCGAGTCGGCATTGGATGCGGCGGCGCGCGCCAAACCCAATCCTGGCCGAACCGATACTCTCCGCCGCCTGACGCGCACCGAATACCGCAACTCGATCCGCGACCTGCTCGCTCTTGAAATGGATGTCTCGGCGCTGCTTCCGGCCGACGACCCGGGCCACGGCTTCGACAACGTTACCGTCGGTGACCTCTCCCCCACACTGCTCGACCGCTACATCTCCGCCGCCGAGAAGGTCAGCCGGCTCGCCATCGGCGCGCCGATGCGCTCCCCCGGCGGCGACACGTTCCGCATTCCGCCCGACCTCACGCAGGAGTATCACATCGACGGACTGCCGCTGGGCACCCGCGGCGGCGCGCTCATCCCTTACACCTTTCCGCTTGAAGCCGAATACGAGGTTCAAATCCGCCTTGCGCGCGACCGCAATGAGCATGTGGAGGGTCTGCGCGGAACGCACGAGATGGAATTGCTGCTCGACGGCAAGCGCGTCCACATGTTCACGCTGAAGCCGCCCGCTTCGGCCACTGACCACATCACCGCCGACCATCATCTGAAGGTCCGCATCCCGGTGCAGGCCGGGCCGCACCAGATCGGCGTCACCTTCCCGAAAGCTCCGACGCCGGTGCTGGAAACCTTCCGCCAGCCGCACCTGGCCCGCTTCAACATGCACCGCCATCCGCGGCAGCTTCCCGCCATCTATTCGGTTTCCATCAACGGCCCGTATCAGGCCAAAGGCGCCGGTGAGACACCCAGCCGCCGCCGCATTCTCACCTGCGCGCCGGCCTCACCCGCCGAAGAAGACGCCTGTGCAAAGAGGATTCTGGCTCCGATTGCCAAACGAGCCTGGCGGCGTACTGTAGCCGAAGCGGACCTGGACCGCCTGATGGGCTTCTATCGCGATGCGCGCGGGAAGGACGGCTTTGTAGCTGGCATCGAGATGGCGCTGAACGCCATCCTGGTCAGCCCGCAATTCCTGATCCGCGTCGAGCAGGATCCGCCGGGAGTGGCTTCCGGCGTGGCCTACCGATTGAGCGATCTGGAGTTAGCCTCACGACTCTCCTTCTTCCTGTGGAGCAGCATCCCCGACGAGGAGTTGCTGGACATCGCCATCCAGGGCCGGCTCATTAAGCCCGGAGTGCTGGAGCAGCAGGCCAAGCGCATGCTTGCCGATCCGCGCGCGCGCACCCTGGTCACCAACTTCGCCTCTCAGTGGCTGCATCTGCGGAGCTTGGACTCCTTCACACCCGACATGCGGCTCTTCCCGGACTTCGACGAAAACCTCCGCCAGGCGATGAAACAGGAAACCGAACTCCTGTTTGAAACATTTCTTGCCGAGGACCGCAGCATTCTCGACTTGTTGCGCGCCGACTACACGTTTCTCAATGAGCGGCTCGCCAAGCACTACGGCATCCCGCACATCTACGGAAGCCGCTTCCGCCGCGTTCCCCTGACCCCGGAAACACACCGCGGCGGTCTGCTCACCCATGGCAGTATCCTGTCGGTCACCTCCTACCCCACGCGAACCTCCGCCGTCATCCGCGGCAAATGGGTGCTCGATAATCTGCTCGGCGTGCCGCCTCCTCCGCCTCCGCCCAACGTCTCCGACCTCAAGGACAACAACGTCATCGGCAAGCACCTGACCGTGCGCGAGCGGCTGGCCGAGCATCGCGCGAATCCTGCCTGTGCCGGCTGCCACCAGCTCATGGACCCGGTCGGTTTTGCGCTGGAGAACTACGATGCCATCGGCCGCTGGCGTACGATGGAGGAAGGCAAACCGATTGACGCCTCCGGCGGCGGGCCCGACGGGGTTGCGTTTGAAGGAGTGGACGGCTTGCGGCAGGCCCTGCTGGCGCGGCCGGAAATATTCTCGGGAGTGGTGGCGGAGAAGCTGCTCACATACGCGATGGGACGCGGCGTGGAAACCTACGACGCGCCTGCCGTGCGCCAGGTGCTGCGCGATGCCCGCCCCGGCGGCTACAAGCTCTCGTCCCTGGTTCTTGGCGTTGTGAACAGTGTTCCGTTTCAGATGAGGAGGTCCAAATGATCGTCTCGAAAAAAGCTTTGTCGCGGCGCACCGTGCTGCGCGGAATGGGCGCCTCACTCGCCCTGCCCTTGCTCGACGCCATGGTTCCGGCGATGACCGCGCAGGCGGCCACTGCCGCTAAACCGGCCAAGAGAATCGGCTACGTCTACATGCCCATGGGTTCCGACATCGCCCGCTGGACCCCGCCGGGAAACGACCTCACTAAACTTTCGCCGACGCTGGAATCGCTCGCTCCGCACGTCGGCCACCTCAACGTCATCACCAACCTCGAGGTGAAAAGTGCCTATCCAGGCACGCACGCCACCTCCAACTCCTCTTTCCTCAGTTGCGCCCGCGCCAAGTGGACCGAAAGCTCCGACTACGAGCTGGGAACCACCGTCGATCAGATCGCCGCCCAGCACATCGGACAGCAGACGGCGCTGCCCTCGCTCGAGCTTTGCATGGACCTGCTGGCCACCGTCGGCCAGTGCGACAACGGCTACGCCTGCGTCTATCAGAACAACCTGTCCTGGTCCTCTCCCACGACGCCGCTGCAGGCCGAAGCGCATCCGCGCATCGTCTTTGAAAAGCTGTTCGGGGAAGGCGGCACCTCCGAAGACCGCCTGGCGGCGCTCAAGAAGCGCTCCAGCCTGCTCGACTGGGTGAAGGAAGACATTGCGCGATTGAGTTCGAAGCTGGGCCCCGAGGATCGCACCCGCTTGGACGAGTACCTCGGCAGCGTGCGCGAAGTCGAGCGCCGCATTCAGCGCGCCGAGGAAGGCGTCGCGAAGAACGAGCTGCCGGATCTCGATCGCCCCGTCGGCGTGCCTCCGGCCTACGCCGATCATGCCAAACTGCTGTTTGATTTGCAGGTCCTAGCGCTCCAGGCCGACATCACGCGCGTGGTGACGTTCCAGCTGGCGCGCGAAACCTCCAACCGCACCTATCCCGAGGTCGGCGTCAACGACCCGCACCATCCGCTCACCCATCACGGCGGCGACGTCGAGAAGATCGCCAAGATGGCGAAGATCAACGCCTTTCATGTTTCCCTGTTCGCCTATCTGCTGGAAAAGCTCAAAACAACCCGTGACGGCGACGGTAGCCTGCTCGACCACTGCCTCTACCTGTACGGCAGCGGCATGGGCAACCCGAACGTGCACGACCATACCAACCTCCCGATCCTGGTTGCCGGCGCCGTGAAGGCAGGACGCCATATCCGATACGCGCAGCCGACCCCGCTCGCCAACCTTCATCTCACGCTGCTCGAAAAGGCCGGCGTGAAGATGGACTCCTTCGCCGACAGCAAAGGCAAGGTGGATGAGCTGCTGACCTTATGAGAGCTCGAATCGCACTGCTCGCCGTTTGCTCCCTGCTGGCGGCATCCGAGCCCGCCGAGAGCCTGCTCCAAGCCATCCACCGCGACGATGCCGCCGCGGTGCAACGGCTCCTCCGTGACGGAGCCCCGGTGAATGCCGCCAACCGCTACGGCGTAACCCCGCTCTCGCTCGCCTGCACCAACGGCAACACCGCCTTGGTGGAGGCTCTGCTGAAAGCCGGCGCCGATGTCAACGCACCTCTGCCCGGCGGCGAGACTCCTCTGATGACCGCGGCGCGCACCGGCAAGCCCGGCCCCGTGAACGTTCTCCTGGCGCGCGGCGCAAACGTCAACGCCAAGGATGCACGCCACGGCCAAACCGCTCTCATCTGGGCCGTCGCCGAAGGCCATGCCGAAATCGTCGACATCCTGATCCGCGCTGGAGCCGATTACAGAACCCCGCTGAGTTCCGGATTCACGCCGCTGTTTTTGGCCGTGCGCGACGGCAAGACGGCCGTGGTCAAAACCCTGCTCGAGCGCGGGGAAAACGTGAACGCCACCTTCGGACCCGGCGGCCGTAACGCCGGACGCCGCTTCACTCCCGCCGCCACCAGCGTGCTGGGAATGGCGATCGAGAACGGCCACTTCGCACTGGCCGCCGAACTGCTCAAAGCGGGTGCAAATCCTAACATCCACGAGACCGGCTTCACCGCGCTGCACCAGATCAGCTGGGTGCGGAAGACGCCAATCGGCGACGATCATGACCCCATTCCAGAGGTCACCGGCAACCTCACCAGCATCGGCTTGGTGCGCAAGCTGGTCGAGCACGGCGCGGATGTGAACGCGCTGGTGACGAAACATGTCCGCGGGCTGAACAGGCTGAATACGCTCGGCGCCACCCCGTTTTTCATGGCCGCACGCACAGCCGATGTCGAGCTGATGCGCGTGTTGCTGGAGCTGGGCGCGAACCCGAACATTCCCAACGCCGACTTCACCACACCCGTGATGGCCGCGGCCGGGCTGGGAACGCAGTCGCCGGGCGAGGATCCCGGCACCGAGCAGGAATGCCTGGAAGCCGTGAAGCTTACGCTCGATTTGGGCAATGACATCAATGCCGTCGACAAGAACGGCGAAACGGCACTGCACGGAGCGGCCTACAAGAATCTGCCCAGGGTGGTGGAGTACTTGGTCTCCCGTGGCGCAGACATCAAAATCTGGCACCGTAAGAACAAGTACGGATGGACCCCGCTGACCATCGCCGAAGGCTTCCGCTTCGGCAACTACAAGCCGTCGCCGGACACGATGGCCGTGTTCCACAAGGTCATGCTCGCCGCCGGCGTCGATCCCGCGTCTAATCCCAAGGCGCCAGGCCGCGAGGTTTACTGAGCTCAACCCGGACAGGGAATGCCATGTGCATACTTGTATTGGAGTTTACCTATCGGTGCGGACGAACATTGTTATTGATGACAAGCTCATGAAGGCGGCGCTGCGGGCCACGGGCGCCCGAGTTCCCTTGCGGTCTCCAGCCATTCCGCGATCACGGTTTCCACGTTGGCAAGGGCTTCCTGCCGGGTTGAACCGTCGGCGGCACACCCAGCCAGCTCGGGCACTTCGGCAATGAACGTCTCGTCTTCATTACTCCAATAGAGGATGATCTCGTATTTCGTCATTATTGCCCCGCGGAGGCCACCAACACCACCGGAGCCCGCGAGAAAGTGAACTTCTTCCCCAGCTCATCCACAACATTAAGCTGGCAGGTGTACCGGCCGGGATCGAGCGATGCCAGCGGCGCGCGGAGCTGCACCGGAACCGTCTGCCCTCGCCGGGCGGCGGTCTGGTGCACGCGCACGGGCTGCGTCTCGAACACCTTGCGTCCATCGCGGAAGAAGAGCAGGCTCGCCATCACGCTCGGATCCTTGCGTTCCGCCGTCGCGCCGGGATCGTAAACCTCAAAGTAGACGTGCAGGTTGTGGTTCTTGCGGTAGACGCGCGTGATGCTCGGGATCAGCTTCTGGCCGTCCTGAATCAGCGGGTGCATCGCGATCGCCTTCTTGTCCTTCTCCGCTGCGCCGATGGCCGAGTTCAGAGGCACGCGCTCATTCGCCCAGACGACGGAGCTGATCTGTAGCCAGTCGGATGCGGTGTTGAGGTCCGGAATGGTGAACCTGGTCTCAAAGGTCCCAATGCGGCCGCTGGCGTTTTCCCGCGCCAGGAACTTGATGGTGTAATCGCCCGGCGGCAGTGTGAAGCCCGTATCGTATTGCAGGTTGCGTGAGCGCAGCTGAGCCGCGTTCTCGCCCTTCAGCTCCACCTTGATGTGATCTCGCACCGTACCAGCCACCTTGTTCTGCGCGTTGCGGATCTGACCGATGAAATCCAGGCGCGCTTCATCCGACTTGCCGGCCAGCCCGATTTGTGAACCAGGCAGCTTCACCGCCACCGGCACAAAATAGCGGTCCTTGCCCATGCGGAAGTGGTTGACTTCGAGCGCGAGCGTCATATCCGTGATCGGGTCGCCCAAAGCCAGCGCCTCTTCGAGCTGCCGCTCCCGGTCGGACGAGTTGAAGTCCTTGAACTGTTTCGGTGCGAAATAGCCGGAGCGGAAGTCGAGCTTGGCGCGGGGTTGTGAGGGGAGATTGACCTTGAGGCGGCGGTACTTGCCGTCCTCGGCGGGATTGGTCGAGTAGTAACCGAGAATGTAGTAGCTGGCGATATCGGTCTGCGCTTGACGAATGCCGACCGAGAGGTCGTTATTATCCAGCAGCGCCTTGCCGCCGGTATCTTCAGCGAGCGTGAACAGCGTTTCCTGCTGGTTCTGGCGGCGCTCGCCGCGGCTGCGCTGGGCCTGCCCCGTGAAAATCGACGTCCCGCGCGGAGAGCCCTGCGAGGCGTCGCCGGCAGGCGCCGAAGCCATCAGCCCCTGCGCGTCCACCGGGTAGAAAGCGACATTGGACCGTACGGCGGCGTTGATCGTCGAGCGCAGCTGCGAGTGATTCTCGACGCCAGTCTTGCCCACGCCGCTCGAGAAATAGACCAGCGCCTTCTTCTCCGGCAGCGAAGCGAGCATCTTTGTCGCGGTTTCCAGCGCCCCCAGCTTGCGGTCCGTATTAAAGATGCTGAACTCGGTCTCGTCGGCTTCAAAAGCTGCGCCTGTCTCCTCGCCTTCCTCTTCATTACCCGTCGTCGCTTCAGCCGCCAGTTCGCTGGTCTCCCCGATACGGAAGCCGGCGATGACGGTACGAAGCTGCTCACGATTCTCCGTGAAATCCTGAAGAACTTGCAGCTTGTTCGAGAAGCTCATGATCGAGACGAGATCGGAGGCGCTCATCTGGTGGTCGATGAAGCGCAGGGCCGCCTCTTGTGCTCGGATCTGGTCGGGCTGCGGCATGCCGGAAAAATCGAAATACAGGACCATCAACCGGCGGTCCTTGTAGCGGATCTGGCCGGGGGAGGAGGGAGAGATGTCGGGCTTGGGGGTTGCGGGCGAAGCGGCAAGGGCCGGCGCGGGCGCGGCTTCGGTCTCCAGGCGCTGGTATTCAAAGACGGCAATGTTCTGGGGCTTGCCGTCTTCGAGAATCTGGAAGTCCGTGGCCTTGAGACCTGCGATCGGTTTGCCGTCACGATCCTGCACGCTGACGTTGACGATGACGAGGTTGGTGGTTACGGAGAGCTTCAGCTCGGGCTCAGGCTGCTGGGCCGATAGCGCGAGCGCGGCGGCGATGGCGGTGAGGCGGGTTCTCATGGCTTAGAAGCGGAAGCGAAGATGCGCCTGCATGGTGCGCATGGCGCCGACGTTGGTGGCAAGGCCATAGTTGGATGCGTTGACCGTCGTGGCGACGCGAGAGAAGTTGGCGTGGTTGAGCGCGTTGTTCGACTCCACGCGCAGCTCGACGCTGCGGCGCGATTCGCCCAGCGGTAGCGCGCGCGCCACCGAGAGATTCACGACCACCGAGCCCGGCCCGGGAATCGTGTTCCGTCCCGCGTTGCCGAAGCGGTCGGCGGGCGGCAGGATGAAGGCGGCCGGGTTAAAGAAAACACCGCCCGAGACAGGCAGGCCGCTGGAATCGGCGCGTCCGCTGCCGATCATGCCCGTGCCGCCAGGATCGGAACGGTTACCGAGGACCCGCGCGGTAAGCGGCGTTCCGGAACGCGCCGTCAGTCCGCCGCTCAGGGTCCAGTCGCGCATCAGCCATCCGGTGGAAGCGGCCCCGCCGCGGCGTCCTAGCGAAGTGGAGTATTCAAAGTTCGCGTTCAGCGTGTGGCGGTTGTCGAAACTGGAAAGGCCGCGCTCGGCGGCGAGGTCGTTGTCATTCTGCGCGACTACCGCACCGCCGCCGCCGAAACTCGACGCATTATCGATCGACTTCGAAAAAGTATAGAGCGCGTTGCCGGAAAGCCCGCGCCGGAACCGCCGCGTGAGCCGCACCTGCCCGGCATGATAGATCGAGTTCCCTTCCGAGCTGTCGTAGGTGAAGCCGACCGCGTTGCCGATCTGGCGCCGCAGCTCGGCCGTTAGCGGAGAACCGGGCGCGGCGCGGTTGGGCAGGCGCTGGATATCCAGCCGCGTGCCCTTCGTCCCGAGGTAGCCGAGTTCCAGCATCAGCGCGGAAGGCAGCGGCTGCTGCACCGACAGGCTCCAGGTTTGCGCATAGCCGAGACGGTAGCCGCGGTCCACCGCGAAGGTGTTCGTGATGTTCTGCGACGGCGCGGTGGCGAATCCGTTTTGCAATGTCAACGTCCGCTGCAGGCTGGTGTTGACCGTTGCCGTGTTGGCGAATGGCGGCTGCTGGGCCAGCCGCGTCGCGGCCGTATTAAAGATGGATGAGTTGTAATACCAGCCATAGCCGAGCCGCACCACCGTGCCCTTCTTCGGCGCCGGCTTCCACGCGATCCCGATGCGCGGCGACAGGTTGTTGCGGTCCGGATCGATCAGCCCACGCTGAAACCGGCCACTGTAGGGCCCCGTCTCTCCCGCAAGCACGGGAGCCACGCCCGTGAAACCCGGCTTGATATCCAGGTTCACCATGCGCCCGAATTTTTCATGAAACGGCGTCTGGAACTCGTAACGCAGGCCTGCGTTGATCGTGAGGTTGGCATTGATGCGCCAATCATCTTGAGTAAACAGATGGAACGCCTGGCCGCGGAAGTAGGTGTCGGCGGCGCCGAAGCGGATCGAACTCGATTGCGGCAGACCGAGCAGAAAATCGGCGAAGTCGAAGCCAGAGGCGGCCAGCGGCTGGCCTCGCTCATCCAGGCCACTGGTGGCCAGGCCGGAGAAATTGAACGTGCCACGCGCATTCTGTTCCGTGCGGTTGTTCAGCTGCAGCCGGCGGTATTCACCGCCGATGGTCATCGTATGCTTGCCGCGCACGCGCACCAGGCTGTTGCCGATGCTGAAGGTCTGATCGCGCCGCAGCGCCGGCGCGCCGTCGGCAAGGCCGCCGAAGTTGGTGAAGCTCAAATTGGGCGGGCCATAGTTGATCGGGTCGGCGGAGGCGCCGCGGATGCCCAGATCGCGCGCCCAATCGCGACCAAAGGCGAAAAACGGGAGCGTGCGGCTGCGGTTGCGGGAAAAGTCGAGCCGGGCATTATGAATCAGGCCGGTGCGGAAGGTGTGCGCCCAGGCGAGATTCGCGCTCATCCCTCGGCCGGAAGTTTCGTCTCGGAAACCGTACAACATGGCGTTTTCCGATTCGCGCCGCTGGAGATTAAACGCGCCGGATAAACGATCCTTGCGTGTCACCGGACGCCCCATACGGAGCCCGAAATTATCGGTGTTCTGCGGCACCGACGTGATGAACTGGTAGTTCTGCACGATGCCGGGCTGGTTCGGTGAAGGGAACAGCTGGAGCAGCTCGCGCGAGGCCGGGTTGATGCGCGATACGGGAACCCGGTTGCCGGCGAACGGCTGCCGGGGCTGCGGGTCGAAGATCGTGACCGGTCCGCGGATGATGGATTGCGTGAAGTCTCCGTTGCGTTCCAGCAGCGAAGGCAGCGTCGCGATGTTATCCACCGGGTTGCGGCTGCGCGAGCCGGAATAGTTGACGAAGAAAAACGTCCTATCGTCACGCAACAGGCCGGGGACGTGGAGCGTGCCCCCGGCGCCCAGATTGAAGCGGCTCTGCGCATAGCTGGGCTTGAGGATGTTCTGGCCGGACAAGGAATAGGGCCGCGCGTCGGCGGTCGAGTTGCGCAAGCTGAAACTCAGCGCGCCGCGCATGGTGTCGCGCGCGCGGTTGGCGCGGTTGCCAAACACGGCCACCCGCTGGCGGGAATAGATGTTGTCGGCTTTCCGTTCGGTCTTGCGTTCGGTCTTGCGCTCGGTCTTTCGCTCCGCCTTGCCTTCCTTGGTCTCCTGCTTTTTTTGCTCTTCTTCCAGCTGGCGCCGCCGTGCGGCGATCATCTCCGGAGAAATCGGGCGGCCACCGGGGCCGATCATCGGTCTTCCTCCGGGACCACGGCCGCCGCCCGGGCCGCCGGGGCCACCGCCAGGACCGCCACCCGGACCGCCGGGACCCCGTCCCATGCCAGGCCCCATTCCGGGTCCCATGCCAGGGCCCATTCCACTCCCTCTGCCCATACCTTCCACGGGCTGATCGCCGCCGCCCATGCCCGGCGGAGGTCCCCTCGGTCCGCCGGCGAATGGACCGTCGCCGCGCATGGCAAAGAAGGGCTCCTCCTCTACTGGCAGCTGTAACCCGCGGCTCAGGCTCCCGCTGACAAGGAACGATTCCGACGCCGAAAGCGAGGCATCCTGCGATTGCGCTTCCGGCGTGCGGAAGGCGCGCTGCAACTCCTCCTGCAGCGTTTGCGTCATTTCCACCTGCTGAAAAGCTCCCGCTGGAGTGCCGGGCGCGGGCGGCGCGGCGCGGCGAGCTACTGCCGGAGGCTGCAGCACAAGCTGAATATCGAGTGGCGAGCCGGCGGTCCATCTCAAGGCCTGAGGCTGGAACCCCACCATGCGGACCGTAATGCTCCACTCCCCATCACCCGCCGCCTCAAACACGAACCGCCCGCTTTCGTCCGAGTAGGCCGTGAGCTTGTTGTCGCCCCGCACCGCCGCGACTTCGGCGCCGGGAATCGGAAGTCCGCCCGACTTGACGGTCCCCTGGAAGCCGGATGCCTTAAGCAGACAAGCAAGGCACGTGAAATGGAGCAGTATGCTGAGATTGTTCAAAACCGCCCCCGCGAGCTGAGATGGAAAACTTCTCATCACTATAGTCGTGCTCCGCTTAGCTTTTGGTTACTGGCCGGAGGGATGGACGCGCCCGGCCTTTAAAATCTAACCCGGCGGAGAGTCGAAAGTCGCCCCGAAAAATCGTTAAGTGCAGGTAAAAACGCCAGGTAGGATTGCGCTGAAAGTTAACGCTTGACATCGTGGATTCCGGTTGGTTCTGGGATCGCCATTCCCTTCCATTCGCTTCAGAGGAGTATCTATGTCCTTGCGTCTTTGTTTGATCGCCGCGCTTGCGTCCGCCGCCATCAGCCCCGCTTCCGCCCAGGTTCTCTACACAAACCGGAGTCCTCCGCAACGCCGACACCGACTCCGGCGGTTCCTACAGCTTCAACGACCTTCAGGCAGGCAACTACAACGTCCACATCGTCACCAACTCCTTCGACGCCGAGCAAGGCATGGCCGGCGCCTCGGCCATCAACGTATCCATCAAGAGCGGCACCGTGGGGTCCGCGGGCGCCAGAGTCGATGCGCCGGGGACTCGCAAACGGCGGACCAGGTTGTGGATGAGGTCCGCATCCTCGGAGGCGTCGGCTGCGGCAAAAGCTACTTCGATCCAGCCGCCTTCATTCCGGTCACCGCTGTCCGCTTCGGCAACAGCGGCCGCAACATCCTACGCCGGCCGGTCCGATAAGCCGGCTTCTAAGGACCAGTGTCATTTCCCCCGTCCCGTCCTGCTCGATGCGGAATGAGCCCTGAAAGCTGCTCCGCACAGGCAGTCCGGTGTCCACCTGAGCGGTTTCCGCACCGCTGATCGAACCGTCGGCATGCAACGTCAGTATCCCCACCCCAACCATGTTCAGGTTGCCTCCGAGCTTTCCGGATTCGCTGAATCCGTAGGAACCGACTACGGAGTTGCCCGCCTGAGAGTGCAGATTCTGCGGCTGCCAGAGCAGCGCCAGCGCCGCCACCGCTCCGGCCAGTCCGAAGGATCTGATTTTGTAGTTCACGAGATGATCTCCTCTTTATTTTTCGAAAATGCCTTGTTCGGCATCTCCGCAGTCAAACCCGCGATGCGGGGGAGAGTCGGTTAAGAGCGGGTAAAAAGCAGGTAAAACCGCTCCCGCCGCCCGGTTGCGCCTTTAAGTTAGCGTCTGCTATATTAGCGGTCACTAATGTCCGCCACCGCCGCACGTCCCCGCCTGCCCGCCTCCAAGCGCCGCGCCGCCATCCTCGACGCCGCCGTCGAGCTCTTCTCCAGCAAAGGATTTCGCGGCGTCACCACCCGCGCCCTCGCCGCATCGGTCGGAGTCACCGAGCCCGTGCTCTACCAGCACTTCGCCTCCAAGCACGCTCTCTATGAGGCAATCCTCGAAATGAAGGCCATGGAAGCCCCGTTTGAGGTCGAGCGGGAACTTGAGAGATTCACCGAGGCCGGCGACAGCCAGGCGTTCTTCACTTTGCTTGCCACGCTCATTCTGAACTGGTACTGCGAAGATCCACGCTACGCGCGCCTCCTCATGTACAGCGCGCTGGAAGGTCATGAGCTATCGGATCTGTTCTATGAGCGCCATGTCGCGATCTTCTACGGATGGGTCACACGCCACATCGAGAGTCAAGTCAGGAGAGGCAAGATGCGCCGCACACCGCCGCTGCTGGCGGCGCGCGCCTTCGCCGGAATGGTGGCGCACCAGGGACTGATCTATGCCATCTACCATCCCGGCGATTTGGCCGCTTCCCGCAAGCAGGTGGTGAAGACCGTGGTCGATCTCTATTTGCAAGGAATCATGAAATGAAGCCGAGCCTGTTCACTACTGCACTCGCTTTGCTCGCCCTCGTGGCCTGCAACGGCGTAGACCCAGCCCCAGGAGCGAAAGCCGCCACCAAAACAACCTTGGATCCGGTCGAAATCCGCGCCGCCGCCGCCGAGTCGCGCACCGTCGAGCGCGCCATTGACGCAACCGGCTCGCTCTATCCCGATGAGGCCGTCGCGATCAGCGCCGAAGTCGCCGGACGCGTCTCCACAATTCTCGTCGACTACGGTCAATCGGTCCGCAAGGGCCAGGTGATCGCCGAACTCGACGCGCGCGAATATCAACTGCAACTGGAACGTAGCCGCGCCACGCTGGCGCAGGCGCTGGCGCGCATCGGACTGAATCCGGATCAGGAGGATGCGCGTCCTGAGTCGACACCGGCCATCCGCCAGGCCCGCGCGCAGCACGAAGACGCCCGCTCGAAATTTGAAAGCGCCAAGAAGCTGATCGCCTCCGGCGACATCTCGCGCGAACGGTACACGGAACTCGAGAAGGCGCTCGCCGCCCGCCGCGCCGCGCTCGACGCCGCCGAGGACGATTTGCGCACCCAGTTGGCAAGCATTCAGGCGCTGCGCGCGGAAAAGGCGCTCGTGGAAAAGCGAATCGCCGATTGCACGGTGCGCGCCCCGTTCGACGCCATCGTCGAGGAGCGGCTCGCCTCCCTCGGCCAGTTCGTCAAGGACAACGTGCCGCTGGTGAGACTGGTAAAGAGCTGGCCCCTGCGGGTGCGGTTGAACATTCCCGAAGTAGCCGCCGGCGCCGTGCGCATCGGCGACAGGATCCGCTTCACCACCGAGGCCCTGCCGGGAGAGGAATTCTCCGCCGTCCTCACCCAGATGAACCCGGCGCTGGACGCGCGCAGCCGTTCCCTCAGCGTCGAGGCACGGATCGGCGAAAGCGGCACGCGTCTGCGCCCGGGCATGTTCGTCAAGGCGCGCCTCGTGCTCGACAACAAGGCGCAGATCGTCGCCGTGCCGAAGGAGGCGCTCTACACCGTGGCCGGGCTGACCAAGCTCTTCACGATTGAAGACGGAAAAGCGCGCGAGCGGCGCGTGGAGCCCGGTGACGCGATTGACGGATGGGTCGAGGTTCCGGCCGGCGTGGTGAAGCCAGGCCAGCCGGTGGCCGTCGATCAGCTGGCGCGGCTCACCGACGGCGCCGCCGTACGGGTGCGGATTTAGAAATGCAAAAACTGGCGCAAATCTGTATCCGCCGGCCCGTCTTCGCGACGATGCTCATCCTGTTTCTCGTGGTGATGGGCATCGACGCCTACTCCAAGCTCGGTGTCGATTTCTTCCCGAAGGTGGAGTTTCCCATTGTCACCATTACCACCACGCTGCGCGGCGCCGCGCCCGAAGAGGTGGAGTCCCAGGTCACCCGGCGCATCGAAGAGGCCGTCAATACGATCAGCGGCATTGACGACCTGAGCTCCGTCTCGGCCGAAGGCATCTCGATCGTCAACATCCAGTTCGTGCTCTCAAAAAACGCCGACGTGGCGGCGCAGGAGGTTCGCGACAAGGTCGCGCGCGTGCAGGCGCAACTGCCGCGCGATACCGATCCCCCCATTGTCGATAAGATCGCCACCGATGCCTCGCCGGTGATCAACGTTGTGGTCTCCAGCCCGCGCGATCTCCGCGAGACCACCAAACTGGTGGATGACCGCATCAAGAAGAACCTCGAATCGCTCTCCGGCGTCGGCCAGATCCGCTTCGTCGGAGACCGCCGCCGCCAGGTGCAGGTATGGCTCGATCCCGCCCGCGCCTTCGCCTACGGCCTGAATGTGGACCAGATCCGCGCCTCGCTGGCGGCCCAAAACGTCGAAGTCCCCGGCGGGCGCATCGAACGAGGCCCGCGCGAGGTGACCGTCCGGACGCTCGGCCGCGTGGAACGTCCCGCCGATTTCAGCCGCGTCATCGTGGCGGCGCAGGCAGGCGCTCCGGTTCGCATCAGCGATATCGCCGAAGTCGTCGATGGGTTCGAGGAGCCGCGCTCCTTGGCCCGCCTCAACGGCGCTTCGGCGGTGGTGCTGGAGGTGCGCAAGCAGGCAGGAACCAACACCCTCGACGTCATCGCCGGAGTGAAACAGCGCATCGAAGAGCTGCGCCCGTCGCTGCCTCCCGATTTGCAGATCGCTTATATGCGCGACCAGTCGGGATTCATTCTCGAATCCTTCCGTGCCGTGCAGGAACATCTGTTGCTCGGCGGCGTGCTCGCCGGCATTATCGTGCTCGCCTTCATCCGCAGCTGGCGCTCCACCATAATCGCCGCCATCGCCATTCCCACCTCTATCATCTCCACCTACACGCTCATGAACATGATGGGCTTCACCCTGAACCAGATCACCATGCTCGGCCTGGTGCTGGTGGTCGGCATCGTGATCGACGACGCGATCGTCGTGCTCGAGAACATTTTCCGGTTCATGGAGGAGAAGGGGCTGCCCCCCATTCAGGCCGCCATTCAAGGAACGCGCGATATCGGTCTCGCCGTGATGGCCACCACGCTCAGCCTCGTCATCATCTTCCTCCCCGTCGCCTTCATGGAAGGCATCGTTGGCCGCTTCATGTCGAGCTTCGGCTTCACCGCCGCCTTCGCCATCATGGTCAGCCTGCTGGTCAGCTTCACTCTCACGCCGATGCTCTGCAGCCGCTGGTTGCGCTTCCATCCCGGCGAAGCCACCAAGGACACCTGGCTGTTCCGCGCCATGGCCGCCCCCTACCGCGCCATGCTCAACTGGTCCATGCGCCACCGCTGGGCGATTGTCGTCCTATCGGTTTTGGTCACTTTTTCCTCCTGGCCGCTGTTCATGGGGATCGGCAAGTCGTTCCTGCCCACCGACGACCAGAGCGAATTCGAAGTCACCGTGAAGCTGCCGCCCGGCTCCTCGCTGGAGGGAACCGATGGCGTGATGCGCGAAATCGAAGCCGAGCTGCGGCGGCTGCCCGGCATTCGCGACATGCTCACCGCCATCGGAGCCGACGTCCGCCAGCAGGTGGACCGCGGCTCCGTCCTGATTCAGCTCGTCCAGCCCGGTGAGCGCGGCAAGACGCAGGATGAGCTGATGCTGCTGGCGCGGGAGCGGCTGAGCCGGTTCCGCGACCTGACCATCGGTGTACAGCTGCCGTCGCTGATCTCGGGCGGCGACAACCGCGAACTGATGTTCTTCGTCCAGGGGCCCGACCTCGCCCGGTTGGACCGCTACGCCACTGCGATCATGAAAAAGCTCTCGGAAGTGCCTGGGCTGGTCGATCTCGATTCCAACTACGAGCCCGGCAAGCCGGAGCTGCGCGTGGTGATCAACCGCGACAAGGCGGCCGACTTGAACGTCAACGTCGCCTCCATCGCCACCGCCATGCGCACACTCGTGGCCGGTGATCAGCAGGCCACTACATACCGCGAAAGCGATGACCGCTACGACGTCATGCTCCGCGTGAAGAAGGAGTTCCGCGATTCCCCGGAAGCCCTCCAACGCCTTTTCGTGCCCTCCTCCACTCTCGGCAACGTGCCGCTATCCAACGTCGCGCGCTTGGCACCCTCCACCGGCCCGTCGCAAATCGCCCGCTACAACCGCCAGCGCCAGGTGCTGATTATGGCCAACATCGCCCCGGGGCAGTCGCTCTCCAATGTTTTGAACGTCCTCAACATCACCGTCGCCGGACTGAATCTGCCGCCGGAATACCGCACCGGAACCATCGGCCGCAGCAAGGAGTTCGCGCGCGCCGGCAGAGCCTACGTCGCCGCCCTCATTCTGTCCATCGTGCTCATGTACATGATCCTGGCGGCGCAGTTTGAAAGCTTCGTCGACCCGGTCACGATTCTGCTCAGCCTGCCTCTCTCGGTCCCCTTCGCGCTGCTCTCACTCATGGTGGCCGGAGAAAACTACTCCATCATTTATTCCTCCGTCGGCATTCTCGTGCTGTTCGGCATCGTGAAGAAGAACGCGATCCTACAAATCGACCATATCAAGAGCTTGCGCGCGGACGGCGTGGCGCGTGCACAGGCCATTATGCACGGCTGCGAGGACCGCTTGCGCCCCATCCTCATGACAACGGCCGCGCTGGTAGCCGGCATGATTCCCATGGCCCTCGGCGGCGGAGCAGGCTCGGGCAGCCGCCGGACGGTGGCCATCGTCGTCATCGGCGGCCAGACGCTATGCCTGCTGCTGACCTTGCTGGTGACCCCGGTCGCCTATTCGCTTTTTGATGATTTCGCCGAGTGGTGGTCGCGCCAGATGAAAAGGCTCGCTCTGTTCGCCGGCCGGCCATCGCCGGCGCCGGGAGATTAATTCATGCGTGTTGTATTCTTTTTATTCACCGCTGCCATTGCGTTTGCGCAGGCGCCCCCGCGCGTCGGCGTCGGCATCACCGAGACGAAGCTCACTTTGCATCAAGCCCTCGAATCGGCCCTCAAATCCAACCTCGAAATCGAAATCCAGCGCACCACCCTCGCCACCGCAAACGAGGCCGCCAAGGCCGCGCGCGGCGCTTTTGATCCGCTCTTCCGCTGGCAGCCGTCACTCGAGTCGCGCACCATTCCCACCGCTTCCCCCCTGCTCGGCGCCGAAGGCAAACTCGTCGAACGCGTGGCCGTGCAGAACGTGCAGATTTCGCAACGGCTGCCCTGGCACGGCGCCACGCTGGTAGCCGGCTTCGACAATTCCCGCCAATCGACAACCAACCCGTTCAGCGGCCTGACGCCCTTTTACAACTCCAGGCTCCTGTTGCAGTTTCAGCAGCCGCTCCTGCGCAACCGCAAGACCGACGCCTCCCGCGCTGAAATCCAGATCCGTTCGCGCAACACCGATATCTCCCGAACCGAACTCGAGTTGAAGGTCATCGACGTTGTCACGCGTACCGAAACCGCTTATTGGGATCTGGTCGCCGCAAGGCAGGACGTCGAGGTCAAGGCCGACGGAATGCAGTGGGCGCGCGAGCAACTCGACCGCACACGCCGCATGATCGAATCCGGCACGCTCGCCGCCGTCGAACTGGCGGCCGCGGAAGCCGAACTCGAGCGCCGCGCCGACAGTTTCCATGCCGCCGTGGGAACGCTCACCGAGGTGGAAAACGGCTTGAAGCTGCTCATCGCTTCGGAGCGCTCCCAGGACATCTGGACCGACGCGATCGTGCCGGTGGAGGAGCGCACCGCTGGAACCACCGGCGCCGAGGAGTTGGCTGAGGCAACCAGGCTCGCGCTCGGGAAAAGGCCGGAGCTGCGCCAGCTCGACCTTCTCGATCAGAACAACGGCACCCAAAAGAAACTGGCCTCGGACCAGATGAAGCCGCAGCTGAACCTGGTCGGCTCCTACATCAACAGCGGCCTGGCCGGCGCCGTGCAGCCCACCGAGAACCCGTTCGCCGAAAGCTCGCTGGCAACAGCCGCAAGGTTGAACGAGCTTTCCAGGCTGAACGGCCTGGCGCCGCTCTCTCCGGTCAATTTCGGCGGCGTGCCGCCGGGCTTGCTCGGCGGTTACGGTTCGGCGCTCTCCAACCTGTTCGGCGGCAGCTTCCCGGCCGTCCAGCTCGGCGTCTCCATGGAATGGAACATGCGTAACCGCACGGCCGAATCAACCCTGTCGCAGGCGGTCATCTCCGAGCGCCGCCTCCGTCTCCAGCGCACCCAGCTGGAACAGGTGATCGCCGCCCAGGTGCGCAACTCGCTACAGGCGCTGGCCACGGCCCGCCAGCGCATCATCGCCGCCGAAGCCAGTGCCCGCGCCGCCCAGGAGAAGCTGGACAGCGAAGTGCGCCTGTTCCAAAATGGCGAATCCACCAACTTCCTGGTGCTGACTCGCCAGAACGAACTCTCCGATTCCCGCCGCCGCGTCGTCGTCTCCCGCCTCGAGTTCAACAAAGCCGTCGCGCGCCTGCGCCAGGCCTCGGGCACAACGCTCGAAGCCCACAGCCTCCAGGTGCCGTAGATTGGTAGGTAAGATGAAAACCCCCCTCTTCACGGCGATCTGCTTGTTGGCGCTGATCCGCGTGCCGGGCTTGGCCTCCGACCCCTTCTCTACCGAGCTTTACCTCCTGGCGCGGGAACCGGGCAAGAATCTCGTCTTGTCTCCCTTCAGCGTCTCGGCGGCAATGGCCATGGTACATGCCGGGGCCCGCGGCGCGACGCGCGGCGAGATCGCCAAAGCGCTGCGCTTCGATCTGGAAGGCGAAAAACTGGACGCACGTTACCGCGACCTTTCCACGCAACTGCCCGACGCAAAAAACTACGATTTGCGGAGCGCCAACGCACTCTGGGCCCACAAAGACTTTCCTGTCGCACCTGCCTTTGTCTCTCTTTGCCGCTCCTACTACACCGCGCCGCTCGAGACCGTCGATTTCGCGCAACCGGACGCCGCGCGCCTCCGCATCAACTCCTGGGTGGAGGAGGCCACCGCCCGCCGCATCCGCGAACTACTCCCTCCCGGTTCGGTTGACCCCTTGTCCCGCCTCGTGCTGACCAACGCGATTCACTTCCACGGCAAGTGGGCAACGCCCTTCCGGCGCGAGAGTACAAAGCCCGGCCCGTTCCGCACACTGCAGGGAGAAAGCGTAACCGTTCCGATGATGGCCCACTCCGGAAGCTTCCGCTATGCCGAGACCGGGACGGCGCAGATGCTGGAACTGCCGTATGCCGGCGGGCGCATGGCGATGCTCCTTCTGCTGCCCCGCGATGCCACCGGGCTGGAAGCGCTGGAGAAGAGCCTCCCCGATGGATTGCCCGCGGGCGCGGCCTCACGACCCGTGGCCGTGAAGCTCCCCAAGTTTCAGTTCACCACCTCGCTCCCGCTGACCAACCTGCTGAATCAGATGGGAATCAAGGCCGCATTTGACGCGGCCCGCGCCGATTTTTCCGGTATCAGCACGGCGGACGGACTGGCCTTGACCGCCGTGCTGCACAAGGCCTTTATCGAAGTGAACGAGGAAGGAACGGAAGCGGCCGCGGCCACCGGCGCGATCATCGGAGTCACCTCCTTCATCGAACCGGTTGCCTTCACCGCCAACCGCCCCTTCCTGTTCCTGATCCGCCACGCCGCCACCGGCACGGTGTTGTTCGCGGGCCGCGTCGCCGATCCACGCTAACGTCAGGTTTTTTGCGCCGACATGGCTCTTGCCGTTTCCGGTTTCGCCAGTTCCAACTTCGCCTCGATCCTCTCGCTTAATTCCTTCATCGTTCTGGATAGCTTGCAGGCGACCGTCAGCTTGCCGACGGGTGCGAAGGCAAGTCCCACCGCGGCGTCCTTATCCTTCAGCACGACGGCCGCGCCGGAGTCGCCATCGGCCGCCAGGCCGCCGTCATCCCATTCAATGAGAAACTGGTCCGCGAAGCGGAACGTGCCGAAACCGTAATCGACGATCATCTCCGCCGTGATGTCGGTGACCGTCCCTGTGAGTTTGCCGGTGCTCTTGCCGAACATGACCACCTTGTCCCCAATTTTGGGCACCTCGATGTCGGTAATGGTCCGCCCGTCGGGGAAGACAGGACTAACCTTGCCAGCGTAACCGTCCTTCACCTTCGCCAGGGCGCAATCGACGAAATTCACCTCGCCGTGGAGCAGGGGCACGGAGGACTCCAGCTCTGCGAAGGCAATCGGGTTCTCTGCGTGATGAAGGTCCTCGAAGGCGGGAGACACAATGTCGGTCCCCACCGGAACGCGTCCCTTAATCGCCAGCACGTGATTCGTGCCAAGGATATAGAGCTTTTTTTTCTTGTCCTTGATCACAAGGCCGAGAGTGCCGGAAATGGAGTGGGGGTTACCCGCCTGATGGGGGCCAATTGAGGCGCCCGGTGCGATGTTTGCGCCGGAGTGTCCGTCCGCTTCCTCGTGCCGTACACCGGGAAACGGAGAAACCGGAAAATCCATCGCGATCACGTCGGTGCTCACATCGGGGAAGGGTGAGGTGACCACCGAGGAAGCCGCGACATGCTCCAGCGGGTGTTTGATGCTCACGTAAACGCGCACGCTTGTCGTTCCTGTATCCACGCCTTCGATCAGTTTCGGACCGATACCCACGCCGACGACGTTTCGCCCTGCGGGCTTGCCCAGGAATCGGTTGGCCAGTATCTGCCGCGCTGCCTGTAACCGTTGCTCAGTGGGTTGCGGAGGTTTCGTGCTCATGATTTCTTCCTTTCTACGAGCATTCGTTCCAGCAATCTGTGCAGGCGCTGGTTTTGTCATCCAGCGCCTCCGAGGGGAACCACAGAAGATTCAGATCGCGGCCGGACTTCCGCATCCGGCCCATCTGGCCCAGCCGCGCCATCCGCGGCGTCAAATCCTCCGATTCCTCCGGGGGAATCCCATCCGGCAGCGACTCGGGGAAGAGAAAACTTCGCGAACGCCGGTTGGTGATCTTCAGATCAACGCCGCTCATCAGATTCATCAGGCGATCGAAGGCCGTGGTTGTGTGAGAGTTGCCATGATCCTGATCCGGGGATGCGAACACGTGAAGATTGACGGTGGACTTACCTTCCGGACCGGAAAAGGCCGGCTCCCAGGCATGGCCGGGGTTGCCCTTAATCCGCAGCTTCGCATCGTCCTTGAAGCGATAGCTGAGGATCTGGAGCGTGGCCATATGTTCCTGGTAGCCTGCCGGAGGCTTGCCATCGAGATCGCCCTCGGGAACATGTGCGCGGCGCGGTGTGAAAATCGCGGCCGGCATGGGAACGATCAGGTTGGCATGCACACCGGCTTTTGCATTGAGCGGTGCGTCGGCAAAGATGAGATTGTGCTTGGGATCCGGCAGTGCCGCGCCGGGTTCCAGGCCCTCAATCTCGTAAGTCGGAATGCCCCCGCCGCCATGCGCGGCGTGGCCGAACTGGGTTTCTCCCAGCCAATTCCCGGCCCGGAACACATGATCTTCGACCTTGGGCATTAGGACTTCGATTCGCTTCTCCCCGCGACGGATCACGAAGAGAAAGGTGCCGTGGAAGAAGATGTGCATGACGCCGGCGTCTGCTTGCTTCGTCCTCGGCCCGGGCGTATCCGGATTCGGGATGGCGGGAGCGCTTTGCGTCGCTAAGGGATTGTGACCATTCATGTAGTCCTCCAATTGATCTGCATTGCCAGTATCTAGCGGGACCCAAACAGCTGGAATCCCGCCCAAAAGTACGGGTGAGCGGTTCCGGATCGGCTCCGGACCGCCGAAGCGGAGCGTTGCAAGGCCTGCGCCGCCCCGCTCCCGGAAAGGATTGCCGAATAGAAATCCTGCATCAGCGCGGCGCTGGTCTCCGCATCCGCCTGCCAGCGCGTCGCCACCACTCGCGGTACCCCCGCCCAAAGAAACCCTCGCACCAGGCTTTCCGGATTCACAGGACCTCCTGTCTCCCCGGTGCCCGTCGAACAGGCCGACAGGATCGCAAGCCGGCATCGGCTCCAGTCCTGCCCGGCCAGCCTTCCGCCATGCAGAATATCGGCCCCCAAGGCGCTCCCGCCGGTGGGCGCAAGCAGCAAACCTCCATCGCCGGAATTGCTGAAACCGTGTCCGGCGAAATGAAAAACCTCGGCCGAGCCGCGCAGCCGGTCCACGGCGGGCCAAGTGGCTTCCTCGCCGGTCAGCAAAGCGTGGCGGCGGAAGTGGCTGGACACCGCGCGGCCTTCCTCCAGCGCGCGGATCAAGGGCGGAAAGGCGCGTTGCATCTGGGCGCCCAACGCCGGTTTCGCAACTACCAGCGCCTGGCTGGCATCGGTAACCGTTGCCGCCGTGGATCGCCGCAGATAATCGGACACGCTGGAGGCCACGACAACCGGGAAGCGCTCCCCCACATAACGGCCGTGGGGATCCATCAAAGCCTGGAACGGGATTGCCGCAACAGGACCATCCGGCTCCACCGCGAGGATACGCCCCGGCCCCAGCCTTTCCTCGAGCGGAGCCAGCAGCCAGTCATACAACTTCCTCGCCTCCCCGCGCAGCAGCGCGCCGTCGGAGCCCGCATCCGCGCACAGCCGGGCGAACCGCCGCGACGCCGGTTCCAACTCTTCCGCGCTCACCGTCAGCCGCACCGCCTTCAGCCCGCGGTCATCCATAACCCAAACCACCACTCCGCCGGGCAAGGCAGCATAGCTCAGGTACGTCTCCTTGCCCAGCCTTGCGGCCTCGGGCGCGGGCCGCGCGCGCGACTGCATCGTCTCCCCTGCCCGGTAATCCTGCCATACGCGGAACGCGGCGGCAGAGTCCTTCGCCCATCCCATTTCGGCGATCCCACGGTAGCAGGAAGCCGCGTCCTGAAGACTGCGCGTGCGCCGGTCGGAAGCACTCAGCGATGCCAGACGCCGCTCATTCAGTTCGATCCCCGCCTGCCAGGCATCCTCGGCCGGCTTCCGGGCCCCGGTCCGCCACCTTGCTTCACCCAACGTCTGAAAGAAGGAGAGCCGGATGCCGCTGGAGCCGTGTGTCGCCGCTTGGGCGCGAATGCCCTCCAGGCGCTGCGCAGCCGCCTCGGCCGCGCCACCTGCAATCTCCAGCCGGGCCCGCTCGATGTCGGCGTCTACGCGGTTTAGCTGCGCCAGGCCGGATCCACTCATCGCTTGATACAGCCTCTCCGCGCGCCCGTATCCATCGCGTGCCCGTTCCTTCATCCCCGCCGCGGCGGCAAGATTGGCGGCAAGAACACGGTTGGATGCCTCCACCATCGGCCGTCCGCTTCCCGCGATGGCAGTCACCTGTGCCTCGGCGAAATAGTAGGCGGCGTGCTTCCAGCTCAGCTCGCTCGCCGTCCGCGATAAATTGAATTGAATCTGTTGCGCGCGATTACCCGGGTAGGCCGCGCTCCAGTACCGTGCCAACCCATCCCTGCCCATATTCCACGCGATCAGCAGATTCCCTGCGTGCGTTTGGCTCGCCGCCAGGATACCCTCCGCGCGCATCGCCAGCACCGGATAATCCGCGCCCATGGCCGTCCCGCGGCCCTGGAAGTAGATCCGCTGGGCCCCGTCCTGATCGGCTAGCATGCTGCGGCAGATTCCTTCCTCGATCTCCATCTGCGCCTGTATCCACCTGAACCCCGCCGCCCTTGCCTCCCGTTCCACCGCCTCAGCTTTTTTGACGCATTCCTCCGGACGCCGCATCCAGTGCAGCGCATAAACGTACTCTGCATCGGCGCGCACGGCGGCAGCTTGATCCCCCCCCGCCCGCAGCAACCTCGAAGCCCGGGGAGCTGTTTCCACCGCCTCATCGGCGCGATCCGATGCATTGGCGGTAGCGGTTTCCGCCAGAAGCGCCAAGCCCCGCTCCACATCCGGCGTTCGCGTCGCGCTCATCACTCGACCGAGCCACGGATCCCGGTGATGGTGGTTCAGCAGCAGTCCCAACCGCTGAAGCGCCTTCTCCGCATTCGCGTCCTTCCACCGCCGCGGCAGCCACTCCGTGACGGCGATCTCCAGATAGCGCTCCCTCTCCACAGCCGACATTTCTCCCAGGTCAACAAATCCCGCCGCCTCAGGGTTGATCCTCTCTATCGCCCTGCCGCGGACTTTTTTTTTTGCTCCACTGCCTCCAGCCGCCGTCGTGCCTCATCCGCCCAGCCGCCGGAATCATCCAGTGCCAGGTACTTCCTCCATTCCTCCGCCGCCTGATCGTACAGGTGCATGCGCTCCAGAACAACAGCCAGATTGAAAATCACCTCCGGCGTATTCGGTGCGGCCTTCAACGACCGGCTCAAATACTCCATCGCCGCTCCATAATCTATGGCCCGATCGGCGCTCTCCGCGCGTAGCGCATGCGCCACGCCCAGCGAGGCGAGCAGCGCCGCATCCTCCGGCTTGCGCTCCAGCGCGCGGGTCAGCGTGGCGATTGCCGCCTCCGGATCCCAACCCAGGATTTCGGCGCGCGCCCGCAGCGCCAGCCACCCGGCATCCTCGGGGCTTTTTTCCAACTCCCGCGCGATGATTCCTTCCGCCTCCAGCAATGCCGCCGGCCGCGCGAATGACCCAGCCGGGCTTTTCTCGATCCGCACCGGCCCGTGCTCGGCGCCCGGCAGCCGGAACTCGAAAGGCCGCTGCGCCGTGTAGGCCGCCGCCATCAGTTGCTCAGGCTGACCCGCCCGCCATGCCGTATAGCCGTACCATCCCGCTCCCACTGCCACCACCAGGGAAGCCGCCCACGCCAGCCACATCGTCGCCGGCCTCGGCCGCCTCGTTCCGGCAAGCCGCCCCGCCAAGTCCTTTTGCCAGACCGCGCCTGAACTCGGCAAGCTCGAAAGGAACTTCATCTCGTCCGTGCCCATCGGTTCGGCCAAGTCCTCCAACACCTCGCGCAGTTGCCTGCCGCAGGAATCGCATCCAGCGGCATGTTCCATCCATGTCTCTTTCTGGTCCGGCGGCGCCGTACCAGCCGCCAAACGGACAAGATCAGCTAGAGCCGGGCATGCGGGACCACGGCTCTGTCCGGTGGCAGGCCGGACCAGTTCCCTGAGCCTTTGCTCTTCTTCCTTGTGCATATTCAAAACCTTGTTGCATAACGGGCAGTCTTCGGCATGTTGCAGCAGGTCCGCGGCCCGAGACCCTTCCGCCGCGAGGCAATACTCAATCTCTTCCCTGCTCAGATGTTCATTTGCCGGTCTTTCCAACCTCTCACCCCTTATAACGGCCTCTAAGCCGACTTTCCCTCTGGATTCCCCCCGGACCGTCCGATCAGCCACGCACGCACCTTGCCGCTGGTCCGCTGGATCACGCTTTCCACCCCTTTTTGCGTCAATCCGAACGCCGGAATCGCCGCTATCGCTCGCGCCGTCAGACCCTGCCTGTAGTAAAGCCAAAAAATGCGCCGGTCCTCCGGACGCAGGTCTGACGACCGCAGAAACCCGTCAATCTCTTGAATGAGAATCCTCCGCTCCATCTCCTGCTGCGAATCCTCGCTTTGCGAATCCGCCTGCCGCGTCTCCTCCAAGGACTGCTCCGGAACCCCCGCCCCGCGCTTTTCCGTCAGCCGGCCACGCCAATGATCATGCGCCACGCTGAAGGCGATCGATTTCATCAGCCCGAACACCGCCTCCGGATTCTCTGACTCGAATTCGCGCAACACGCGGCAGCGGTTGGCGCACACACGCAGCAGCGCGTCCTGCACCAGATCATCCACTATTTCTTTGTCAGCCTGCCCGAACCGCCTGCTGACGCGGTAAACCGTGCCGGCGATCACCGGCTGGACCAGGCCGACAAATCGCTCCCAGGAATCGGCATCGCCCGAATCGGCGCACTGACGAATCAGCCGCCATAGCTCGGCCGAAGACGGAGCGCCCGGGAACATGAACAGTATCATGACGAACAGGATTATGAATGGGCTGCGGTCCGGATCATTATATGCTCTTTTCCAGCCCGCAAAGGGCCGGTCGCGGCCCTCAATGCACCAAAGCAATAAGGCCGTCTCGTGCCGCGACCCAGGCTCCGTTTTGCGGGCTGTCGCTTAGGAGGGTTCCGGGTGGCCTGCGATACACTGTTAGTTCGCTCCCCATGCGGCAGGTTTACACGGAAACCGATATCCCCGAAAAAGGCGAGTTGCGTATCGCCGCCGGCAGCATTGTCACGCCCTCCGCGCGCGACCTGGCCAGGCTTCGCGGCGTCTCCCTCAAGGAGGTTTCCGCCGACCAATTGCCCGCTCCGCCGCCCGAACGCACCGTCGCCATCGGCGCCGATCACGGCGGCTTTCAGATGAAGCAGGAGTTGTTGAAGCTGCTTTGCGGCATGGGGCTGGCCGTTCAAGACATCGGTGTTTTTGAGGAGAAGCCCGCCGATTATCCCGATATTGCCCTCGCCGTTGCCGACCTGGTTGCGGCCGGACGCGCCTTCTGCGGCGTCGTCGTCGACGGCGCAGGCATCGGCTCCTGCATGGCCGCCAATAAGGTGCCCGGCATCCGCGCGGCGCTGTGCTACGATGTCGCCTCGGCGCGCAATTCCCGCGAGCACAATCACGCCAATGTGCTGACCCTCGGCGGCCGTCTGCTCACCATCACGCAGGCCGAAACGGTGCTGCGCACCTGGCTCGCGACTCCTTACGGTGGCGGCCGCCATCAGGCTCGCGTGGATAAGATCACCGCGGCCGAGAAACGGTACAGCGCATGAGTCCGGCGGAACTGGAACAACTCGTCTCTCAAATCGGCGATGAGATCCTCGCCCGCCTCAAGATGCCCAAGGCGGTGCGCGGAGAAGGCCTGAACATCCCCGATCTCGTCTGCCCGGACTGCGTCGGCCGCTGCCCGCAGACCTGCGCCAAAAAGACCAACGAGATTCTCGCCGCCGGAGCAGACCGCGTCTCGGCCTCCAGCCGCCTCACGCGTATCGATCCCCAAATCGCCTCCCTCATCGATCACACCCTGCTCAAGCCGGATGCCACCGAGGCCGACATCGTCAAGCTGTGCCGCGAGGCGCGCCAGTATGAATTCGCCAGCGTCTGCGTCAATCCCTACTGGGTCCCCAAAGTGGCCGCCCTGCTGGCCGGCTCCAAGGTGTTGGTCTGCACCGTCGTCGGCTTTCCCCTCGGCGCCACCTCCACCGAGATCAAGCGCCAGGAAACCGAGCTCGCCGTCCGCTCCGGCGCGCACGAGATCGACATGGTTATCAATGTCGGCGCACTCCGCTCCGGCGATAACGATCGCGTCAAGCAGGACATCGCCGCCGTCGTTCAGGCGGCCCACGCCGCCGGCGCCACCGTCAAGGTGATCATTGAAACCGCACTGCTCGACGACAACCAGAAAGCCCTCGCCTGCACGCTATCCAAGCTGGCCGGAGCCGATTTCGTCAAAACCTCCACCGGATTCGCCGCCCACGGAGCCACCGCTCACGACGTCGCCCTCATGCGCCTGGTCGTCGGTCCGGATATGGGCGTCAAGGCGTCCGGCGGTATCCGCACTCTGGACGACTTGAAGCAGATGGCCGCCGCCGGAGCCACGCGCATCGGAGCCAGCGCCAGCGTCAAGATCGTCGAGGCGACGGCCTCCTGAGGCGAGCACCATGCCCGTCGCCCGAAAAACACCGGCGCGGTTCAAGGATCGCGCGGAGCTCCTGGACTTCCTGCTCGACGTCACCGGCGCCATCGCCTCCACCCTTGATCTGGATACCTTGCTCGATAACATCGCGCAGATCATCCGCCAAGTCGTCCCCTATGACCTGTTCGCCATCCTCCTCTATTCCGAGAAAAGCAAAGGCCTGCGCATCCGCCACGGCATCGGCCACAGCATCGAGCTGATGCGCGAAACCGTCATTCCTCTCGATGAGGGTCTGACCGGCCTCGCCGCCTCCGCTCGCATCCCCGTCGTCGTCGGCGACGTGCGCAGCGACCCGCGCTACCTGCCGCTGGTCGACGCCGTGCAGTCGGAAATGGCCATCCCGATGACCGCCCGCGGCCGGCTTGTCGGCGTCATTGACATGCAGTCAAGCCAACCCGACGCCTACTCTTCCGAGGACAGCGCTCTCATCCAGCTCATCGCCTCTCGCGTCGCAAATTCCATTCTCAACGCCCGTCTCTACCGCCGCGTTGAGCGCCAGAACCGCACCCTCAAGACCCTCGCCAATATCTCCCTCGAATTCAGCTCCACCCTCAACCTCGACGAGCTGCTCAACAAGGTTGCCACCACCGTCAGAGGCCTCATCAACTACGACGCCTTCGCCGTCCTCCTCTACGATGAGGCCAACCACCACCTCCGCCACCGCTTCAGCCTCCGCTACGACCAGCGCGTGCAAAGCGACAACATCCCCTTCGGTAAGGGAATCACCGGCTCGGCCGCCGAACTCCGCCAGCCCGTCCTCGTCGAAGACACCAAGAACGATCCCCGCTATATCGAAACCCACGCCGGCATCCGCAGTGAAGTCGCCATTCCACTGCTCATGCCGGACCGCCTGCTCGGCGTCATGGATCTGGAAAGCGAGCGCCTCGGCTTCTTCACACAGGATCACGTGCAGACCCTCGGCCTGCTCGCCCCGCTCGTCGCCCAAGCCGTCGAAAATGCCCGCCTCTATGAAGAGGTCGCCGCCGGCAAGAAGCGCATGGAGGCCGATCTGGAAGCTGCCCGCGACCTCCAGGCCATGCTGTTGCCCAAGGAAGATCCGACCATCGCCGGCCTGGAAATTGGCGTCGGCTTCCGCCCGGCCCATGAAATCTCCGGCGATGTGTTCGACTTCTTCGAACAAGGCGACGATTACGCCATCATCTCCTTCGGCGACGTTAGTGGCAAAAGCGCCTCCGCCGCTTTATACGGCGCCATGGTCACCGGACTCCTACGCACGCTCGCCCCGCGCCGCCGCAACCCCAGCGCCCTTATGCGGACCTTGAACGATTCCCTGATGGAACGCCGCGCCGAGGGCAAGTACCTTACTCTCCTCGTCTCTCTGTGGCAGCCCGCCACTGGGCTCTTAACCATGGCCAACGCCGCCTCCACTCCTCCCATGATCTGCCGCGGCCGCCAGATCATCCTTCCCAAACTCGAGGGCCTCCCGCTCGGCCTCTTCGAGGGTCAGCACTACGAAGAGGTTCCCTTTCAAACCGAACCCGGCGACGTCATCCTTTTCTACTCCGACGGCATTCAGGATCAGCACAATCCGCAAGGTCAGGAGTTCGGCCTCCTGCGCCTGGCCCCGTTGTTGCGAAAATTGAGAAAGCTTCCGGCGCGCCAGATCGTCGACGCCATTTTTGAGGACTTCGACAAGTTCCGCGGCGAACATAGAGTTTTCGACGATCAGACGCTGGTCGTCATGAAGGTCACAGGAAAGAGGAATCACGACGTTGCTGGGTGAAAGCTACATTTACCGGGACAGGACCCTTTATTGTGAATCGGTGGCGCTTGACGACATCGTCTCCCGCCTGGGCACGCCCTGCTATGTTTATTCGGCGGGCAGCATTCTCGGGAGATTCAACGCCTACCATTCGGCCTTCGACGCCACTCCGCACATGATCTGCTACGCCGTGAAGGCCAACAGCAACCTGGAAATCCTCCGCTTGCTGGCGGAGGCAGGCTCCGGGTTTGACATCGTCTCCGGTGGCGAGCTCTACCGCGTCATGAAAGCCGGCGGAAGCCCTTCGAAGGTGGTTTTCTCCGGCGTCGGCAAGACCGCCGAGGAGATCGCCTACGCCATCGACAACGACATTCACTGCTTCAACTGTGAGTCGGCCTCCGAGCTGGTGCTCATCGATTCCATCGCCGCAAGGCATCGCAACAGAGTCCGCGTCGCCTTCCGCGTCAATCCCGACATTGAAGCCAAGACCCATCCCTATATTTCCACCGGCCTGCGCGAGCACAAGTTCGGCATCGATTTCGAGGAAGCCGAAGCCGTCTACCAGCGCGCCCTGAGTTTCTCCCACGTCGTGCCCGAGTCGCTCTCCTGCCACATCGGTTCCCAGCTTCTCGACACCGGGCCCATTCTCGAAGCGCTCGATAAAATGCTCGACCTCGTCGACCGCCTGCGTGCCGGCGGCGTCCCCATCAAGACGCTCGACCTCGGCGGCGGCCTCGGCGTCGCCTACCAGGATGGCGACGTCGCGCCCCCGATCCCGGACTTCATCCGCGAAATGTGCCGCCGCGCCGCCACGCGCAATCTCGAAGTTCACATCGAGCCCGGCCGCTCCATCGTCGGAGCCTCCGGCGTCCTGCTCACCCGCGTCCTCTACCGCAAGCGGACCGGCGAAAAGGAGTTCGTCGTCGTCGACGCCGCCATGAACGATCTTCTCCGCCCGGCCCTCTACAAGGCCCACCACTCCATCGTCCCGCTGCGCGAAGCCCCCGAACGAGGCGCCATCGTCGCCGACGTTGTCGGCCCTGTCTGCGAAACCGGCGATTTCCTCGCCCGCGACCGCTCCATCGCCAACCTCCTCCCCGGCGATCTGCTCGCCATCTGCACCACCGGCGCCTACGGCTTCGTCCTCGCCTCCAATTACAATTCCCGCCTCCGCCCCCCCGAAGTGCTCGTCGACGGCGCCGGCTGGCGCATCATCCGCGCCCGGGAAACCTACGGCGATCTCATCCAGGAAGAGATCTAGCTACCGCTCCAGCCACTCCGGCCCCGTATCCCACGCGCTCACCCGCGAACGCTGCGCCGGAGCCCCCCCGAGCTGCATGCACCCGATATCGGCCGGCCGCGGCCGCTCGCGCCCCAACAGATCCAGCCGCGACTCGGCGAACTCCCGCAGCGCCGCACCTTCCGCCGCGCTGCCTTCTCCGGGCTGCAGGTAGCCGTGCGGACCGCGCTCCAGCGGCAGTTGCACCGGCTCCACTCCCGCCAGCCCCACCGGCGCGCCGTGAAACAGATTCGTATCCCACTCGATACGCGACTGCGGATCGATCAACTCCACCAGCACCGGCCGCGTCCCGCTAAACAGATTGTTCGCGATCAGGCAATTCTCCGGCGCCAGCGGCCGAGTTCCATCGTTCACCCCGATCGCCAGCGGCCGCGCGCAGTGCACCACCGTGTTGTGAGCAATCAGCGCGCGCTTCACCTGAAAATAGCCGTTCAGCGGTGAATCCGGAATGCCGCTCAGCATCGCGATCGCCGCCCTGTTTCCCGTGCCCGCAAGCCCTTCGAAGTAATTGTCCACCACCCGGTGATCTTCCCCGATCACCCGAACCCCTCCCGTTTGCCCGCGCCCCCCGCCAAGAAACGTGTTCGCGTCCACCAGGCAGCGGTTCCCGTGCCGCAGCGTCAGCGTCCCCTCGCACTCGAAAAACGTATTCGCGCGGTAGATGTTCTCGCAGGACTTGCTCGAGATGATCTCGATCTCCCCGTTGCACCGCTCAAAGTAATTGAACTCCACTACCGTCATCGAGGTTTGGAGCGACGTCGCGCTGTCACCCACGCGAATCGTCTCCGCGCCATTCACCCCCAGCAGCCGCCGCGGCCCAAAGTGGTTGCGCTCGATCCAGTGATAATTCGGTTCCCCGCTGGTCGGAAGCCACACCACCAGCGTCGTTCCCAGGTTCGTCTTCCCCGCGAAGTAGCAACGGTCCACGCGGTTCCGGAACCCATAGATCGACACCCACTTGCTATCCCGCGTGGCGTCCGGCGGCGAATAATCGACAATCGCGCAGCGGGTGACGCGCGAGTGGCTCGCCAGCCGCGTCGAGGAAGTCCGGAATGCGATCACGTCCGGCTCCGCCCACCCGTCCCGGAACAGCAGCCCGTCGGCAACCAGGTGCCGCCCCGCAAGCCGCAGCCGCGACGCTCCCGTCAGCACAACATTCCCCGGCGTCTGTGCCCGCAAACTGATCGGGCTATCCGCCGCGCCTTCCGCCTCGAACCGTATATCGGCGTTGGCCCACACCCCATCCCCCATCACCACCGTGTCCCCGGGCCGGGCTTCCCGGATTGCCTGGTGCAGCCGGTCCACGTCGCCCGCGCTGACCGGTTCCTCGCCTTTCAGGCGCATGGCCAGCAGTGGAGCGAGCAGGAAGCGGCGCCGCGGGAGCATCATTCTATATTGTCTCCGATTGTTGGCGCGTTGACCGCCTGCTCGCCGAGGCTCTACAATGGTGTCGAGTTGGCCGGGTGAAGCGGGAGTAACTCAATGGTAGAGTCACAGCCTTCCAAGCTGTTGGTTGCGGGTTCGATTCCCGTCTCCCGCTCCAAAAACCCCGCCAAAGCAACTGTTCCAACGCCGGGATAGCTCAGCTGGTAGAGCGCTAGATTTGTAATCTTGAGGTCAGGGGTTCGATCCCCCTTCCCGGCTCCACCCCTTACTTCCTCGTCGCACCGATAAAAGCGACAGGCTGCCCCTTGCTGATCGGCGGCGTCGCGACAACATACAGCACCAGCCCATCAAACGGCGCCCGCATTTCCCCGATCTTCTTTCCGAAGAAATCGGTCACGTGGGCCACCAGCGCCCCCTTCGCCACCTGCTGATCCCGCTCCACGTGCCAGTACAGTATCCCGGTGGCCGGGCTCGCAATCACCTCCGAAGGCTCATAATAGACCGGCCTCACCGCCGGCGCCGCCGCCGTCTCCATCATCTTTAAGTGACCCATCGTCCCGCGCACGCCGCGCAGAATCGCCTCAACCGAACCAGCATCCGACACCCCTAAGAACCCGCTCTCGATCGTCAGCGCCGGCTTCCCCCGCGTGATCGCCGTCGTCGAGCAGTACAACGACTGCGCCGGATCCTTCGGACGGTTCCTATCCAGCACAATGTGATCCATCCCGAAGCTAAGCGCAAGCGCCGCGATCCGCTCATCCATCGCCTTGTCGCCCGTCACCGCCTGATACAAATAGGGCCGCAGCGATTCATTCCCGTCCCCGCAGTGCAGATCCAGAACGTAATCAGCTTTCTCGATCACCTCCGTCGTGATCAGCCAGGCGATACGCTCGCTCTGCGTCCCGTCGCGCTTGCCCGGATACACCCGGTTCAGATTCTTCCCATCCACCGGGCTGAAGTAGATCGTCCGTCCGAGAAAGGACGGCATGTTCGCCACATGCACCAGGATCAAGCTTCCCGCCAGTTGCTTCGCATCGATGGCCGTCAGCGCTTTTTGCAGCGCCAGGATCGGCGTGTACTCGTAACCGTGATTCCCCGCGATTAAAGCCAGCACCGGCCCCGGCCGCACGCCCCGGATCACGCTGATCGGCACCTCTGCCGTACCATCCCGCCCCGGCGGCGCCGCGACCATCGCCGAAACCGTTTGCCCCGGCTGCGGCCGTAACGGCCCGACACTCAACCTGGAATCTTGAGCCGCCACTGGCGCAACCAGCAGGGTCATCACAATCATTGGACGCATGGCAACCGAACCTCCCATGAGAAATGGTACATAATCCCATTTCCCCCACCGCCTTCGACGCATTCGATACTTTTCGACACAATTTCATCATCCCTGTCGAATCCACGGCAAGCCTGCGGAGCGAACTCATCGCCCACCTTAAGGAACACCTTAAAATACGGGTTGACGGCGGCTGCCCGATCCCGTACCATGTCGATTGATCAATCCAATGCAAAGTCCGCGCGAGGCCAGGACAGGAAACCCGGAAATCCCGCACAAGCTGTATTTCCGGATCGGCGAAGTGGCGCAAATCGCCGGCGTGGAGCCGTACGTGTTGCGGTATTGGGAAAGCGAGTTCCCGCAGCTGGCGCCGAAGAAATCGGGTACCGGACACCGGCTGTTCCGGCGCAAGGAAGTGGAGCTTGTGCTGGAAGTGAAACGTCTTCTTTATGAGAAGCGGTTCACGATAGAGGGGGCGCGGCTGTTTTTGGAGCAGAACAAGAAAAAGGCGGCTCCGAAGTCGATCGCCAAGCCGGCTGCCGCACCGCAGTCACAGGGAGGGCTGTTCGGCGGCGTCCCGGCGGCGGCATTGGCCGAGATCCGGCGCGAGCTGGCGGCGATCTATAAGCTGCTTGGCTGAGGGGCGAGCTTCAGCGGTTTCATATCGCCCATCAGCACGTGGAGAATCACGAGCGCGGTGAGGTGGAAAAAGCCCATGCTGAGAAAGACCGGCGTGTAGCCGAAGTGCGTGACGACATAGCCGGGAATCACGGCGCTAAAAAGGAACCCGCCGATGCCGCCGAGGCAGCCGCCGATGCCTACGACCGAAGCGGTGGCGTTGCGGGGGAAGACGTCGGAACTGGTGGTGAACAGATTGGCGGACCAGCCCTGGTGGGCCGAGGTGGCCAAGCAGACCAGGGCGATGGCGAGGATCGGATTGCCCGCCAGCACCGCCAGCGCGGCTACGGGCATGCAGGCGGCGCAGATGCCCATCGCCATTTTACGCGCCTTGCCATTGGGCCAGCCGCGACGGATTAGGAAGCCGGAGATCCAGCCGCCGCCGACGGAGCCGACATCGGCCATCAGGTAGACGACGGGGAGGGCCCAGCCGATTTCCTTCAGGTCGAACTTGCGGACGTCATAAAGGTACGGCGGGAGCCAATAGAGATAGAACCACCAGACGGGATCGGTGAAGAACTTGGCAAGGGCGAAGCCCCAAGTCTGTTTGTAGGCGAGCGCCTGGCCCCAGCCGATAGGGGGCTCATCGGAATCGGCGGCAACGTCGGAGTGAATGTACTCGAGCTCGGCATGGCCGACGCCGGGATGGCCGCCGGGCAAGCGGTAAGAGAGAATCCAGACGATGAGCCACACGAAGCCGAGAGAAGCGGTGATGAGAAAGCAGGCGCGCCAGCCGACGTGCATGGCCATCCAGACGAACATGGGCGGGCCGATCATGGAGGCGACGTTGGTGCCGGCGTTGAAGATGCCGGTGGCGAAGGCGCGGTCCTTTTTGGGGAACCACTCGGCGACGCTCTTGATGGCGGCCGGGAAGTTACCGGCCTCACCCAGCCCGAGCATACCGCGCCAGAAGGAGAGCGAGAGCACGCCGGTGGCGATGGCGTGGCACATGGCGGCGATGCTCCACCAGATGATGGAGACGGCGTAGCCGAGCTTGGTTCCGAACCGGTCAATGAACTTACCCATGAGCAAGAAACCGACGGTGTAGGCGATCTGAAAGGCGCCGTTGATGTAACCGTAGTCCTGATCGGAGATGTGCATGTCACGGCGGATGACGGGGATGAGGACGGAAAAAAGAATGCGGTCCAGATAGTTGATGGTGGTGGCGAAGAACAGCAGCGCGAGCATGTACCAGCGCACCTTGGTCATGCGGCCCGGATAAAATGTGGTCGAGGACACTCAGGCGATTATATGCGAAAGGCTGTAATCCTGGCCGCGGGAAAGGGCACGCGCATGCGCGATGCGGCGGGCGATTTGCCGAAGCCGATGATTGCGCTGGCGGGCAAACCGCTGCTGGAACATATTCTGGACCGCTTGCGTGAGGCGGGTTTCGAGGAGGCGCTGATCGTGACAGGGTACCGGGCGGAAGTGATCGAAGCGCACTTGGCGGAGTATCCGATGAGGCTGGTTTTCCGGCGTCAGGAAAAGTTGGATGGCACGGCGCGGGCGGCGGGGCTGGCGGGGGAGTTCGCCGGTGGTGAGGCTTTTCTGCTGACATTCGGCGACATCATTACGGCGGCGGTGGACTACGCCGCGATGCGGGAAAGGCTGACGGCGGATGCCGCGGCGGTTTTGGCGGTGAAGCATGTGGAAGATCCGTGGCAGGGAGCGGCGGTGTACGAGGAGGGCGGGGTTGTCACGCGCATCGTGGAGAAGCCGGAGCGGGGGACTTCGAGGACGAACTGGAATAGCGCCGGATCTTATGTCTTCCGGGCGGAATTGTTTGATGTGCTGGATCGGGTGGCGGTGTCGCCGCGGGGGGAATACGAGCTCACATCGGCGATTGCGTGGATGCTGAGTTCGGGGCGCAGGGTGGTCATTCACGCGTTAGGAGAGGCATGGAGAGATGTGGGACGGCCGGAGGATTTGGCGGCGGCGGAGGCGATTCTGGAGAGGGACTAGGCGCGGGGCTGGCGCCATTTTTTCCAGAGCATCTCCATAGCCATGGGGAGCGATTGGGTGCATTCCCGGAAGAAACGGGGGAAGCGGAGGGGGTTGTACCAGGCTCCCATTGCCAGCGTGAGGGCGTACTTGATGAGGGAGGGTTGGGAGTGCTCGTAGAAGCCGTCTTTGCGATCGAGGATGTGGCCGGCGTAGCCGTATAACCAGTTGAGCGGGACGTAGCCGCGGTGGCGTTTGGTGATTTGGACGACTTCACGGAAGGTCTCGACGCGGCGGCCGAGGGTTTTGTTGTCGGCATACATGCGGGAGGTTGCCAGGTACTCGTCGATCTTGAGCATGCGGTGGCGCTGCGAGATGCGGAGCCAGAGGTCGTAGTCGAGCGTGAGATGGAGCTTGGTGTCCATCATGCCGGCTTCCGCGAAAACGGCGGAGCGGATGAAGGAGGCCGGCTGGCAGATGTAGCAGAGGCTGCCGAGCTGGCCGTAGTCATAGGGGTCGGTGGGGTAGCGGCGGATGATGCTGCCGTCCTCGCGGACATACCAGGCTTCACCGTAAACAACGCCTACGCTTGGTTCGGCTTCGAGGCGGCTGACGGCGGAGGAGATGGCGCCCGGAAGATAGGTGTCGTCGGCGTTCAGGTAGGCGAAGATCTCTCCGCGCGCCATCCGGAAGCCCTTGTTGATGGCATCGGCCTGCCCATCGTCCTTTTCCGAGATCCAGCGCAGCCGGTGTTCGTGGCGGCGCAGCAGATCTTGCGTGCCGTCGGTGGAGCCGCCGTCGACGACGATGTAGTCGATGTGAGGATAATCCTGCGACAGGACGCTTTCGATGGTCTCTTCGAGAAATCGCGCCATGTTGAAAGACGGCGTGACAATGGTGACAAGGGGAAGCGGGCTCAATTCTTTTTCCCGGGCAGGTAGGAGAAGTCCCAGATTTGCGTGTTGCCCTTGCCTTCGGTGTATTCGATCACGGCGTATTCGCCGGGCTCGATCGGCTTCTGCGGCCAGATCTTGTACAGACCGTCAGCCACCTGGTGGCGGAAGATCTCCACAGGGGTGTTTTCCTGAAGGAGCTCCTTGGATACGGGAATCATGCTCCATTTCTCGACGATACGGGCATCTTTCTCCACCTTGAGCTTGACGATGCCGAAGCGCTCGGGCAGCGCCAGGCGGAAGTAGAACTCGGGGCGTTCCTGAGTGACGGTGAGCGGAGCGGTGACGCCGTCGAGTTCAAGTGTGGCTTTGCCGCTGACGATGGGGATGGGCGAGATGGCTTTGAGGATGGAGCGTTTCTTGTTGGTGACGACCTTGGATTCGGCCTGCTTGAGCGGGACGAGCTGCTCGCCATTGACCCAGAAGACGCCGATTTCGTAGGGCACGCGGGAGACTTCATTAGCGGCTTCGCGTTCGGCGCGGTCTTCGGCGGCGAGGGCGGCTTGGTTGGCCTTGCGGTCAGCCTCGACTTCGGCCTGCTCGGCGCGGGTGCGCTTGAGGTCGATCAAGTCGAGCGGGATGGCCTCCCATTCGCTGCGCTCGACGCTGTAGAATTTGACACGGTCCTCGAGCACTTCGTACTCGCGGACCCGCTGATAGGTGCCGTCCTTGAGATAGAGGCGGATCACCGCCCCGGGGAGGAACTGGCACATCAGCATCAGGATGAACAACAACCGGAACATGGCTAACTGTCTTGATTGTACCTTTGGAATAAACATAGGTAGGCGGTCGCCCGCTTTCCCTGTCACACCACCCGGCGTTCGGGTCCGTACCGGGCGGTTCGGCGGGTTGAGCTATCGGCCGCCAGTCAATCTCGGAATCCCAAGCGAGTCGAAATAGGCATTGGGCAGGGCAATCGCCAGCGCCGGGCTGTTCGCCAGCCTCCACGGGCCGTGGGCGCTCCCTGCCGTTTGGGCGGCAAGGTCTTTACCCACTCCCCGCTTCCGCAATTCGGCGAATCCCACCGTTCCACGCTTCCACTGCTTCCAAATCGCAGACCGAAGCCTGCGCCGGAGCCACTGCTCCAAGGCCTCCAACACCGAAGGAGTTTGACACCTTCCGAAATAGCCGGTCCAGCCCCGAAGATAGCGGGACAGTTCCTTTTACGCCCTCTGCTGACTTCCTCCATCAGGTTGTCAAAGGGACTTTCACCCTCGAACTGTCGAACATGCTCGGCACACAGGAAAAAGCCCGCCTGGGGGCGCCAGGCGGGCTATGTGAGGCTATGGGTTAGAAGCTGTAACGCAGGCTCAGCTGCACGTTGCGCTCACTGCTCTTAGAGGTGACCTTGCCGAAAGTGGCGCTGCGCGGATTGGTGTCGGCGCCGCCCCAGTTCGGGTGGTTCGGGAGGTTGAAGAACTCGGCGCGGAATTGCAGGGCGTGCGTTTCCGCGATGGCGAAGTCCTTGAACAAGGCAGCATTCCAGTTTTGGAAGCCAACGTTGTGGAAGGGCAGGCTGTTGCGGTTCTGATTGCCGAAGGTGCCTGCGGCGGGGATGGTGAAGATATCGGCGCCGCCGGAGGTCTTGGGCTGGAACCAGAAGTTGGAGTCGGTGCGGCCTTCAGAGAAGGCGCGCTGGCCGCGGGAAAGCGAGGCGTCGCCGTTCACGTTCCAGGGTTTGCCGTCAGAGGAGCCGATGCCGGGGAAGTCATCTCCGGTGCCAATGGTGATGGGGGTGCCAGTCTGGAATTGTGCGACACCGGTGATCTGCCAGCCGCCGAGCAGCTTACCGGCAAGCTCGGAGTTGCCACGCAGGAAGGGCAGCTCGTAGATGAAGTTGAGGACCGCGACGTGGCGCGTGTCGAAGCCGGACTTGCCCCAGAAATTTGTGGCATCGTAGGCGTCGAACAAGCGGTCACGGCGTCCGCTGGCGTTGTCTTCGCTCTGGGACAGAGTGTAAGCGAAGTTGTAGCTGAAGCCGCGCGAGAAGCGGCGGTTCACTTCGATCTGCAGTCCGTTATAGATGCTGCGGGCGGCGTTCTCATTCATGGGAATGAAGGCGAAGCCCTTGTATGGCCGCAGTGCGTTGACGTTCACGCCGGGGTTGCGTTGCAGGGTGCCCGTCTGAAGCTGATTCAGTTCGCGCTCGCGCTCCAGGTAGAGACCGGTCCGGCCGACGTAACCAACCTCGACAGTGGTGTCGAAGCCGATTTCGCGCTGGAAGGTGACGCTCCAGTTATAGGCGGTGGGGATCTTGAAGACGGGATCCTGCGTCATGAAGAACTGCGGGAAGGCGACACGGGCGCCGCCGCCGGGGTTGTCGGCCTGGCCGTTGGCGATCGACACCATCGGCTGGAACGGCGGGTTGCCGCCCAGGAAGATGTTGTCGGAGACGCCGGGCCGGGACATGAAGCGTCCGAAACCGGTGCGGATGACGGACTTGGAGTTGATGGAGTAGGCGAGTCCGATGCGAGGCTGGAAGTTCATCTTTTGGGTTTCGCCGTAATAGACGCTGCCGCCATTGAACAGGTTGTTGAACTCGCCGGAGTCGGCGATGGCGACGCGGCCCTTGGCGGCATCGGGGAAGCCGGTGCCGGGGATGACGACGCCGTTGAAACGATCGCCGCTGAGGATGTTGCCGGTGCGGGGATCGAGCACGGCGGCCTTGGAGGGATCGTACTTGCGGGGATCGAAGACGGCGATGTTGCCCCAGAGGCTCTTGTAGTAGGGGTTCATGTAGGTCCAGCGCAGGCCGAGTTCGACCTTGAGGTTTTGGGTGGCTTTCCAGGAGTCCTGCACGAAGAGCTCAAAGGTGTGGCTGCGGTAGGGCGTGAAGGCGCGCTGACCGATTTCGGCATAAGTGTCAAACAGGCCGAGGGCGGCGTTGGCGATGGCCACGCTGGTGGTTTGCGCGCCGGCGCGGACGTCGGAGAAGACGAAGCGGCCGTTCTGGTTGTTGGTGCCGCCGGGCACGCCGGTGACGTTGATCTGGTCAAAGTCGTTCTGGCCGAGACGCTCGAAAGCGGCGCCGAACTTGACTGTGTGATTGCCACGGATCATTGTCGTGTTGTTGGCGAAGTTGTAGATGGGGCCGGAGCTGAAGGCCGGGTACGGGCCGCCGTCCATGGTGCCGAAGTTGGCGATCTGGATCGTGGGGATCTTGTCGAAGATCTCCTTGCGCTCAGGGAAGATGTAGGGGTAGCTGATCCCGTAGCGGGAACGCTCAAACCGGCCGCCTTCGCGGAAGATGCCGATGAAGACGCGGTCGACCGAGGCCGAGCCGGTGAACTCGTTGATGACGGTCGGCGAAATGGTGAAGATGTGGTTGATGGAAGCGGTCTTGTTGGGGCGCGACCAGTCGGTCACGGCACGGTCAAACCCGCTGCGGAAGGCGTCGACCGAGGTCCAGCCGTACTGCTGGAAGCGCCACCGGAAGGTGTGCTTTTCGGTGGGCATGAAGTCGAGCGAGATGGTGTCCTTGCGCTGATCTTGCGGGCTGGGGCGGACCTGAAGGAAGTTGTTGGTTCCTTGCAGGAAGCCTGGAGTGGGCTCGGGATAGGAGCGCAGGAAACCAAGACCATTGGCGCTGACACGGCTGGCGGGGATGATGTTGCCGGCAAACGGCTGACCGTTGGTGGGATCATTCACGACGCGGACGCGGCCGAAGAAGGTGTTGCTGGCATTGAGCAGTTCGGAGAAGTTGCCCTGCCGCATGGCCAGCGAGGGAACAGTCTGGATGGAGTTCTGCTCGCGGCGGAATTTCACCCACTCCTGGCTCCAGAGGAAGAACAGCTTGTTCTTGTCGGTGTTCCACTTTTCCGGAATATACACGGGGCCGGAAATGTTGTAGCCGAACTGGTTGAACCGGCTGGCCTGACGTGGACTGCCGGCGCGATTCAGAGACCACGTGTTGGCATCCAGCTTGTCGTTGCGGAAATAGTCGTAGAAGGTGCCGTGGAAATCGCGCGAGCCGCTCTTGGTGACGAAGCGGATCTGACCACCGGCGGAGCGGCCGTATTCGGCGTTGTAGTTGGCGGTGAGGATTTGGATTTCCTGGACGGTTTCAAGATCCGCAGTGCCGATGGAGGTGCCGTTGGCGCGTGTGCGGATGCCGACGGCGCCGTCATAGGTGATCAGCAGGTCTTGGGTGCGGCTGCCGTTGATCGATAAGCCGCCGGAGCTGAGTCCGAAGCTGAAGCCCTGCAGCGAACCGCCGCGGACGCCCGGCTTGAGCAGCGCGAGGAAGAGCGGGTTGCGGCCGTTGAGCATCATGTTCTTGATCTGGTCGCCGGTGACGAGTTTGCCGACGGTGGCCGTTTCCGACTGCACGGCGGCGATGGTGGCGGTTACCTCAACGGTTTCGGCCACGGCGCCGACTTCGAGACTGGCGTTCAGGGTGGCGGAGATGTTCGGATCGAGCTTGTTGCCAGTGGATACGTAGCGCTTGAATCCTGGGGCCTCGACGGTGACGGTGTAGAACCCCGGCGGGAGCGAAGCGGCGACGTAGTAGCCGGCCTCGTTGGAGCTGGTCTTACGCTCCAGGCCAGTGGCCTGGTTGCGAATGCTCACGTTTGCATTGGTAACGACAGCCCCGGAGGGATCTCTAACGAATCCGGAGATCTGCGCGGTGTCAGATTGCGAGAATGCCGTTCCGGCGAGCAGAAAGAGCCCGGCCAGCAAGGCGGCGAAAGACAACGTTTTCTTCATTTGTGAAATCTCCTCGATGGGGGAAGCTGCTTTTGTAGACCCCATGGACCCATTCTACGCTTTTCGCATAATGATTGTCAGAGCAAGGGGCACTGACGCGGAACCTTTTACAATGGTGTCATGGAAAGTCAGCCGTTGAGAATCGCCGATAAGACGTTCCGGTCCCGCCTGATTGTGGGCACGGGAAAGTATCGCAGCTTCCAGGAAATGAAGCGCTGCCACCAAGCCAGCGGAGCGGAGATGGTGACGGTGGCGGTGCGCCGGGTGAACTTGACGGACCGGAGCAAAGAGTCCCTGCTTGACTATATCGACCGCGACCGGTTTTTCATCCTGCCAAACACGGCGGCCTGCTACACGGCCGAGGAGGCGATCCGCACGGCGCGTCTGGGGCGGGAAGTGGGGCTATCGAATTGGGTGAAGCTGGAGGTGATCGGCGATGAGCGGACGCTGTTCCCGGACAATGCCGGACTGCTGGAAGCGACGCGCGTGCTTGTGAAGGAAGGCTTCGTGGTGTTGCCTTATACGACCGACGACCTGGTGAACGCGCGGCGGCTGATGGATGCGGGGGCGGCCGCGGTGATGCCGCTGGCGGCTCCAATCGGGTCCGGGATGGGGATACAGAATCCGGCGAATTTGCGGATCCTGCGGGAGATGATCACGGAGGTTCCGCTGATCGTGGATGCCGGTGTGGGGACGGCGTCGGATGCAACGATCGCGATGGAGTTGGGCTACGACGGGATTCTGATGAACACCGCGATTGCAGCGGCGGAAGATGCGGTGAAGATGGCGGAGGCAATGAAGCTGTCTGTGGAGGCGGGACGGATGGCATACGAAGCGGGGCGCATGGAGAAGAAGCTTTACGCCTCGGCCAGCTCTCCGATGGCGGGTGTCATCGGGTAGGCGGACCCAGAGCCAAGAGCCAGGACAGCCAAACTCCTTCGCTTTCCGACGGACGGACTCTCCAGAAGGCGCCGCCGCTTGTTGTCCGAAACGACGCTTGATAGTCCATTTCACCGGCTCCATTGTTTAGCACCCGCAGACTCTTTTGCACCCGGTCCTGTCCGATCATAGGACAGAGGTGGACGGGCAGCACCGCCTCCCCCTTGGCGTATCTAGCCGCCTCGGGCAGCTCCCCGATGGCGAGTGTGATCGGATAGAATCGGTCCTGCATGCCGCTGACTCCGGGAACCCGCCTGGGCCCCTATGAGATCACTGCGCCTTTAGGCAAGGGAGGTATGGGTGAAGTCCATCGCGCCAGGGACACGAGGCTGGACCGGGAAGTGGCGATCAAGGTGCTCCCCGATGTGCTGGCGCGGGATCCGGAACGGCTGGCCCGGTTCGAGCGGGAGGCCAAGGTGCTGGCCTCACTCAACCACCCCAACATCGCCACCATCTTTGGGCTGGAGGAGTTTCCTGGAGGCAGGGCCATCGCGATGGAACTGGCCGACGGAGAGACACTCCGTTGTCCGGTCCCCTTGCCGGAGGCGCTGCGGATCGCCGTGCAAATCGCCGAAGCGCTGGAGGCGGCGCATGAGAAGGGGATCACGCATCGCGACCTGAAGCCGGCCAACATCATGGTCAGCGCCAGCGGGCAGGTGAAGTTGCTCGATTTCGGATTGGCGGCCGTAGGGCGCGCACCCGCGGGAACCGGCGAAGAATCCCCGACGCTCACGTTGGCGATGACGGAAGCGGGCGTGATCATGGGCACAGCGGCCTACATGTCGCCGGAACAGGCGGCGGGCAAGGCGGTGGACAAGCGCGCCGATATCTGGTCCTTCGGTGTCGTTTTGTATGAGATGCTCACCGGCAGGCGGCTGTTTCAAGGCGAGTCGGTTTCGCACATCCTGGCGGATGTGCTGCGCGGGCCTATCGATCTGAAAGCCTTGCCCGCAGGGACGCCGGCCGCAGTCGGGCGGCTGCTGGAGCGCTGCCTGGAGCGCGATCCGAGGCTGAGACTGCGCGACATTGGCGAAGCGCGCATTGTGCTGGGCAACCCCGAGGCGAACGTGCAGGCTGAGGCGCCGGCGAAATCCAAGCGCGGTGCGCTGGTGTGGGCAGGCGCGGCGTTCGCGGCGCTGGCGGTTGCCGCGGGAGGCTGGCTGGCCGGACGCCTCGATCAGCCAACGGCTGCCAGGGAGGTGACCCGCTTCGCAATCACGCTCCCGCCTAGATCGGTGGTTACGGGCGGGGCGCCGGCCATCACACACGACGGACGATCGATTGCCTATGCGGCAAGGGCGGCCGATGGAACCACGCGCCTCTACGTGCGCCGGCTCGACCGGCTAGCGTCAACGGAAGTCGCGGGGAGCGATGGCGCACAGCTGCCGTTTTTTTCCCCTGACGGCGGCCGCGTCGGCTTCTTCGCCGGAGGCAAGCTCATGATTGCCCCGCTCGAGGGCGGGATCGCCAGCGCAATCGCCAACGTATCCTACCTGCCGCTGGGGGCAACCTGGGGCGAGGAGGACGAGATCTTCTATGTGCCATCGCTCAACTCAGGGATTCTGCGCATCCCCGCCTCCGGCGGCAAACCAAGGAATCTCACCGAGCCGGACGGAGGGGCGAAGGGTTACGCGCATACCTGGCCGCAGTACCTATCTGAAACTCAGTCCCTTCTGTTCACTGTCTGGGGAGGGCGTAGCGGGAGCGCAGGCGAAAAGGTGTTGCTTTCCATCGGGAACGGTAAGGAGACCCACGTGCCGTCACCGGTTCCTTCCTCGGCACGCTATGCCGCTTCCGGCCATTTGCTGACCTCCGGTCCCCAGGGCGTAACTGCCGGGCGCTTCGAGCCAAAGACGACGAGGGAGTGGCCCGGCCAAACGTTCGTGCTGGAGGAGGTTTTCCATTCGCAGAGTATCAATACCTCCTGGTTTGCGGTCTCCGAGACGGGCACACTCGTCTATGTTCCGGGCAATCCCAGCTTCGGCACGCTGGCCTGGGTGGATCGAGGACAGGTGACGCCGATCACGAACAAGCCGCAGGCGGTGGACGATTTCACGCTTTCTCCAGACGGGACGCGGCTGGCCACGATCATCGACCTGAAATTCTGGGTGATCGATCTGAAGCGTGGAACCAGGATCCGACTCACCCAACTAGGAGAAGGCAACAGCCTGCGCGCCATATGGAGCCGCGACGGAAGCCAGGTGATCTTCGCCTCCAACCGGGAAGGCGATTGGGATATCTACACCGCCGCGGCAAACGGTGGCCCCGCCAAGCGTCTGCTGGCCCGCCCCGCGACGCAGTTCCCGATGTCGGTGGCTCCGGACGGCACGCTGCTATTCAGCGAGCGCGCCAAGGGCAGCGCTTCGGACCTGTGGACGCTGTCGCCGGGCGGGGAGGCCGCGCCGCTCATTGTCTCCCAGGCTGCCAAGGTGGGCGGCCAGTTTTCTCCGGATGGCCGCATGGTGGCTTACGTCTCCGATGAAACCGGACGCGACGAAGTCTACCTCGCTTTGGTCTCCAAGCCCGGCGAGGCGGTGGCCGTTTCCGCCGAGGGCGGAACGGAGGTGATGTGGTCGCCCGGCGGGAAACAGCTCTACTACCGGCGTGGCGACGCGTTCTATTCGGTCGGGGTGACGCCGGGAACGCTGACGGTCGGGGAGACGGTGAAACTGTTTGAGATCCAAGCCGCCCGCGGCTCCAGCGGCAACATGGCCGGCTATGCGGTGGCGGCGGATGGGCGATTCTTGATCCGGCAGCCGGATCCGCGCGCGATCCCGACGCAGATCAACGTGGTGCTGAATTGGTTTGAGGAACTGAGAGCGAAGGTGTCTTCGCGGTAGCGGACGGTCGAGCAACAAGTTCACCGGCGACATGACATGCTGGAGCCATGGGCTCCGACAAGATGGCCTTCGTGTGGAATGTCGCCGATCCAGGCAAGGCGGTAACGTTTGCGCTGAGTTACCGGGAGTCGCTTGCCATTGCGACGGAGATGGCTACCTAAAGACTGCGGCGTGGGTACAGGGCAGCTACTCGGTCACGCAGCCGCGCGGAAGGCTTTTGAAACGGATGGAGCGGCATAGGATGGATTCCGGCAGATGGCGGCAACTGATCACTGGTTGAAACATTCCGCTCAAATGACGTTCGTAGAGGCTTATAAGGGTGACCATGAAAGTGGCATTCGGAGGCGTCCTGCTGCTGTTGAGCCCCGGACAGCGTCATCGGTCGCCCGCGATCGTGTTGTAGGCTCCCTTATGGTAGCTGGTGGTTCATCTGTTCGTGGTGTTTTATAGAGAGCTGGTGTTGCGGGGGAAGTTTGGAGCGGCCTATGAGGAATCCGTCTGGAGTAGAGCCAAGGCTGGCGGAGAGAGAGGGATTCGAACCCTCGATAGAGTTTCCCCTATACACGCTTTCCAAGCGTGCGCCTTCAACCACTCGGCCATCTCTCCGGGGAAGGTTGTTCGAGCGCGCCGCAGTGGCGCGCTCTCGTCATTTTAGCGCGTTCGGAGGCGGTTGATCTACTTCACGGCGTTCTTAAAAAGGTAGTCGCGGACCTTGAGATAGGTTTCCGGATCGTACGCGGCGGTGAGGCTGAGGCGTGAAGTGCACCATTGTTCTGCATCGGGCGCGCCAACCAGGCCGAGGATGGTCTTGCGCAGTTGACTGGAGCCGAGAGCGGGTTCCAGCGATTGAGCGAGAGCCATGTCCTGCGCGGCGTTACGGCGGATAAGGTGTCGGATGGTGATGCCCGCCGGTATGGGTTGCTTCTGTTGGGTGGGGCACAGGTAAGCCTGCATGGCGCCGAAGGCCGCCTGCACGGAGCTGGCGCGAGGCTGCGGGAGAGCGACGGCGGGCGGCTCATGAGGAGGGATGGTGGCGGGAAGGACGCGCACTTCCATGGGATAGATGACCCACTCGGGACCGACATTCAATTGTGCCTCGACGCGAATGCGGGAAGGAGGCGTTCCGCGGGGCACCCAGACATCGAGCCAATAGCTGACAGCGGCGCCGGTGCTGATGGTTTCCACCGGGAGTGCGATCTTATCGAGGCGGTCGGGAATCGGGGATCCAGCGCCATCATGTTCCCGGTACAGGGTGTATTGGAAGGTATCGGCCGGGTTATCGCCAATGTGCAGGGCGTAGGGGCGGCCCGCCGGCGCCGACACCAGCAGCTGGAAGGTGGCGAATGCGTTGCGGGCCACGGCCGGGGAGATGATCTCGCGCGGCTTGCCTGTGCGGTCCGGTTGGACGATAGCGCCGTTAGGTCCGAGGCGGCGGAACTCGGAATAGACCTCCAGTGTTTGGGCCGTCACCGCGAGGGCCGCAACCGTTGCCGGAAGGGCCAGCCGAGGGAGGGTCACACGGCCTGCCGGCGGGTTTTTCCCAGCATGTGGCGGGCCTTGGAAAGCGCCTGTTGTTCGGCTTCCTCCCTGGTAGGCGCGGAGGTGCGGGCGAGCCATGCGCCAGGAGAAACGTTATCGGCCTTGCAGTGCCAGGTATCGCCGAGCCTGTGCGTGGTCAGGCGGACTTGCCAGCCTTCGACATCCACAACGGTTTCCGAATAGTCGGTAGGCTGCACGGTGGATCAGCCCTTTCCGGCCGCCTTAGCCGCTTCGCCGCGCTCGACCGGAGCGCCGACGAGGTTGCCCCACTCGGTCCAGGAGCCGTCGTAATTGGTGACGTTTTTGAGGCCGAGCAGGTATTTCAGCACGAACCAGGTGTGCGAGCTGCGCTCGCCGATGCGGCAATAGGCGATCACGGGCTTCGAGCCGTCGATCCCCTCGCCGCCGTAGAGGGCCTTGAGCTCATCGGCCTTCTTGAAGGTGCCGTCGTCGTTGCAGGCCTTGCCCCAGGGAATGCTGCGCGCGCCGGGAATATGGCCTCCGCGCTGGCAAGTTTCGGGCAAGCCCGGGGGGGCAAGGATTTCACCGCTGAACTCGGCGGGGCTGCGGACGTCAACCAGACCGGATGAGGCGTTGGCCGAGGCCTGCTGGACCTGCGGCAGAAATGCCCGCAGAGAGAGGTCGGCCTCCTTGGCGGAGTACTTGGATGGCGCAGCGGTAGCGGCCCGCGTATCCAGCGGCAGGCCTTCGAAAAGCCACTTCTTGCGGCCGCCGTTCATGATGCGGACGTCGCGGTGGCCGTAGATTTTGGCCTGCCAGAAGGCCCAGGCGGCGAACCAATTGTTGTTGTCGCCGTACAGGACAAGCGCGGTGTCATTGGAGACGCCGGAGTTTTGCATCAACTTCTCGAATTGCGCCTTGGATTTGACATCAGAACCTCCTCTTCTCGGTTTCTTAGCTAGTTGTAGTCTACTGCAAACCGGCTAAGCGAGGTCGAACTTCTCCGGATGCAGCTGGGGATCGGATTTCACCAGGCACGGTCTGCCGAGGATCTCCTCAAGCTCTTCCAGATAGCCGGAATCGTGGGCCTTGAGGACCTTGCCGACCTCCGGATGAACGCGCAGCAGGACATCCTTGCCTTCCAGCGCGGGGGCGATCTTGTGGGCTTCGGTGAGAATCTCGCCGACAACGGTCTGGGTGCTTTTGACATAGCCGGCGCTTTCGCAGGTGGGGCAAGGCATGCAGAGTGCGCGCTCCAGGCTCTGCTTGACGCGGCGGCGGGTGATGGCGACGAGACCGAAATCGTTGAACTGGAGGATCTTGTAGGGCGCGCGGTCGGTTTGCATGGCTTCTTCGAGGGCCTGCATCACCTTGTGGCGGTTCTTGCGCTCCTCCATATCGATGAAGTCGACAACGATGATGCCCCCGAGGTCGCGCAGGCGGACCTGGCGAACGATCTCCTTGACGGCTTCGATATTGGTCTTGACGATGGTGTCCTCGAGCCGGTTCGACTTGCCGACGTATTTGCCGGTGTTGATGTCGATGGCCACCAGCGCCTCGGTCTGATTGATGACGATATAGCCGCCGGACTTGAGCCACATCTTCGGGCGCAGAGCTTTCTCGAGCTCGGCGGTGATGTTGAAGGTGTCGAAAATGGGCATCGGCCGCGTATAGAGCTTGACGCGGTTCACGAGCGAGGGCTGGAAGCGTTCGAGAAACCGGAGAATCGACTCATAGACCTCTTCGTTATCGACCCAGATGGCCTTGTACTGCTCGTTGACCTGGTCGCGGAGGGTGCGGGTGACCAGTTCCAGATCGCTATGCAGCAGGCACGGGGCGTTGCGCTTTTCCGCTTTCTTACGGATGTCGAGCCACTGGTTGTAAAGATAGCTCATGTCGGCGCCGAGGTCGGCCTCCGACTTCCCTTCCCCGGCCGTCCGGACGATGAAGCCGCCCGTCATACCGGCGGCCTGGTTTTGGAGAATGCGCTTCAGGCGCTGGCGCTCCTCATCGGAGGGGATCTTGCGGGAGACGCCGAGGTGGTCGAGCGTCGGCATGTAGACGACGTAGCGGCCTGGCATGGCGATGTGGGAAGTGATGCGCGCGCCCTTCTGGCCGAGCGGCTCCTTAGCGATCTGGACGATGATCTCCTGGCCTTCCTTGAGAAGGTCGGCGATGGAGGTTTCCGGCGTGCGCTCCCGTTCCGGACGGGCGACGGTCTGGGAATCGCGGCGTCCACCTTCTGGAGACTCGCCGCGGGATTCCTGACGCTCACCGCGCTCACCGCGCTCGGCGCGCTCGGGACGGCCACCGCGGCGGCGGAGGCGGCGCGGGCCACGGTTAATGTAGCGGGCGTGTTTTTCTTCGCGGACTCCGGCTTCGAGCACCGCGGGGGCGGCTTCGTCGCCGTTGGAAGAAGGCTCGGCGGCTGAGGCGGCCTCTTCACGGGGATCCTCGGCCAGAGCCTCGCTGATCTCTTCGAGAAGTTCGGGCTCGAGCGCGGGCAGCCCTTCGTGGGACGGCATACCTTCCACTTCCGCAACGCGGCTTTCGGGTTCCTCGGTATCGGCTTCCGGCTCGTCGTCGTCCGGTTCAACCTCGGCTACCTCCGGTTCCCCGGCTGTTTCGGTATCTTCGACCGCGGGGTTTGCGACCAGCGGCTCCGGCTCCTGCTCAGGATTACCGTTATCGGCCGATACCTCGATGGGCGGCTCACCGCCGGCGTACTTGGCAATCGATTCACCAGGGAGGACGAGGGCCTCGGCGGCGGAGGCGTCTTCTTCCACGGCAGCCGCGGCGGCAGCAGGAGTCTGCTCGGTCCCGCCGGTGTTCTCCTGCGACGCATATTTGGAATCCGGAAATCCACGAGTTCCGCGGCGGCGGCGGCGCGACCGGCGGCCGCCCCGGCGATCACGGTCTCCGCCGCGGTCTCCACGGTCACTACCACGCTGGGCGCCTTCGCGAGGTGCAGCATCGCCCGCCGGCGCGGCTGCCGGAGGAGCTTGCCCTGCGGCGCGGCCTTCCTGCCTGCGGCCACGGTCGCCGGAGCCGACGCGCTCATAGTCTTCGCCGGTTTCTTCCTGGAAGTCGGAAACGTAAAGGAAAGCATCTCGCTCGAGGCCGAGTTCGACGAAAGCCGACTGCATTCCGGGCAGGACCCGCGTCACACGGCCCTTATGAATGCTGCCCACCAGGGAGTATTCATTGGCCCGTTGAAAGTAGATTTCTACAAGCTGCTCATCCTCGATAATGGCTACTTTGGTTTCGTGGCGATTTGCTGAAATCACCAGCTCTTTGGTCATGGAATGTCTCCGCTATGGAAGCGGGCAGACAATGATGCAGACGGAGTACACCTGGGTGATCCAATGCCCTTGCGGGGTAACAATACACCGAGCCCGATTGGCTCAATCCGGCCTCCCAAAATGCAATATCTCCGCCTCGGTAGCGGTCACTACCCGGACCTACGCGGGCCCCGGAAGATCACACTCGCCAACGGCGAGCGGCTACTCGCCAACAGGCGCCCAACCAGGGCCACCCGGCGATGCTCATCGACAGCCGCTTCTTTAATTCACGAAACGCCGGAGCCGGACATTGTTCACCAGCCCCAGCATCAAAAAAACAGACAACGTGCTCGAGCCGCCGGCACTCATCAGCGGCAGTGGGATACCGGTCACCGGCATACGGCCGACAACCATGCCCACATTCACCAAAAGGTGAAAGAGCAATAATGCTGCGACGCCCATACAGATATACATCCCGGCCCGGTCTGGTGCGGCCTGGGCGTTTTGCACGATCTGCATGAGCAGCAAAAAATACAACCCTAATGCGACGACAACACCTACAAACCCGTGTTCCTCGCCATAGGTGGCGAAGAGAAAATCTGTGTGCGGCACCGGGAGGAACCGCAATTGCGTCTGTGTTCCCCTGGTGACGCCCCAGCCCCACATGCCACCGCTGCCGACGGCGATCTGAGACTGAATGACCTGATAACCTGAGCCGCGGGGATCGGCTTCCGGACTGAGAAAACTGACCAGACGGGCCTTTTGGTAATCCTGAAGGACGTAGTTGTAGGCCACGAAGGGTGTCGCGGAAACCAGGACAGCAATCAATACAATCTGCCGCCACTGCAATCCGGCCAGGAAAACTCCAACCGCCACGATGGGAAGATAGGTCAGAGCCGTACCCAGATCAGGCTGTTTCATGACCAGGAGCATGGGCAAACCGACTAACCCACCTATTTTCAACAGATCCCGGTTTTCCAGGTGGTCGCTCTTCAACTCTGTCAAATATCTCGCTACCAGCAATATTATCACCAGTTTAACGAATTCAGACACCTGAAAATGAAATCCCGCAAATAAAGGGATCCAGCGGCGGGAGCCGAAGACTCTGGTGCCGAACAGTAGGACGACACCGAGCATGACCACGGAACCGACATAAAATAGGGGCACCTGCCCGAGCAGGGTGTGGTAATCAATGGAGGAAACCAGCCAGAGGGCGAGCAGGCCTACGGAGACGTAGAGAACCTGTTTCCACCAGGCGTCCTTCCAAATGGTGTCGTGAGTGGCGCTGTAGATTTGCAGGATCCCCAGCCCGCACAAGGACAAAGTGATGAGGAGGAGGGGCCAGTCCAGATCGCGGATGGAGCGGTAATGGGCCATCCTGAAACTCAGCTTAGCACGCGCCTATTGCGCGCCCTGAGCCACCTCCTCGCGCATCGGAATCGCCGCCATCACGGGCGGCGGGGCTGTGCGTGCTTTCTTGTCGAAATAAGCCTTGATGACGTCGCGGACAATCGGCGCGGCTTCGGGGCCATGCTCGCCTGCTTCGTATAAAGCGACGACGACGATTTCCGGGTCCTGCTTGGGCGCGAATCCAAAAAACCAGGCGTTGTCCTTGGCCTTGTCGCCCAGTTTGCCCGAAAGCTGCAACTCGCGCGAGACCGGCTGCGCGGTGCCCGTCTTGCCACAGAACTCAATGCCAGGGATGCGGCTTCGCGCGGCGGTACCGCCTTCGTTGACGACGCCGTACAAGCCGTCCAGAACGCGCGCCACGTGTGAGGCGTCGAGGTCTGAGCGTTTCGGCTCGCCGGCGTGGCTGGGATCGCGCACCAGATGCGGCTTGTGCCAGACTCCACCCATGATGAGCCCACCCACTGCATGAGCCATTTGTAATGGGGTCACGGTCAGCGCGCCTTGGCCGATGGCCACCGAAATCGTCTCCCCTGCATACCACTTTTGACGGAAATTGCGGACCTTCCAGCGGGTGGAAGGGACGATGCCTTCGGCCTCACCGGGCAGGTCGATCCCGGTGCGCTTGCCGAACCCGGCCAACTCGGCCCACTCAGCGATCTTGTCGATAGACAGCCGATTGCCGAGATTGTAGAAATACACGTCGCAGGAGTGGATCATGCCCTTGTGCAGATCGACGCTGCCGTGGCCCTTGGCGGAATGGCAACGGAAATAGCGTCCGTAGAATGAGGCGCCGCCGCCGCAGTGGAAGGTGACGGAGGGATCGGCCACGCCTGCCGCCAACGCGGCCATGGCGATGAACGGCTTGAAGGTGGAGCCGGGAGCAAGCTGGGCCTGGATGGAACGGTTCAGCAGCGGGTTCTCCGGATGGTTGCGAATCTCCATCCAGTCCTTGCTGCGGATGCGGCCGGCGAACTTGTTGGGGTCATAGGCCGGACGAGACACCATGGCGAGCACCTCGCCGGTGCGCGGGTCGAAGGCGACGACGGCGCCACGGCGGTTTTCCATCGCCAGCTCGGCCACGACTTGGAGGTCCAGGTCGATGGTGAGGGTGAGGCTGCGGCCGCTGGATGCCTCCTTTTTATCGATGACCTTGCGCACGCGGCCCACGTTGTCGACAATGACGCGCCGCTGACCGTCGACGCCCATGAGCGTGTCGTTATGCTGGCGTTCGATTCCCGCCTTTCCGATGACATCGCCCTGGCGGAAGCGCGCGAACTCGGTGGTATTGAGCTCCTGTTCACTTACCTCGCCTGTGTAGCCGATCACGTGGGCCGCGAGCCCGCCGCGCGGATAGAGCCGCCGCTGGGCGTGGATCAACTCCATTTCAGGGAAGGTGTCCTGCCCGCGGTGGGCCTCGACGAACGCGATCTCGCCGGCGGTGAGCTCATCCTTCACGATGATCGATTCGTACCTGGCGCGGGTGCGATCAAAGCGGCGCAAGCGCTCCACCAGGTCCGGGTAGTCGATGTCCAGGCCTTCACAGATCGATTTCAGGTGTTCGGGTTTCAGGTTAACGCGGGCGAGGCTCAGGCTGAAGGAGCTGTGGCTGTCGACGATCACGCGTCCATCGCGGTCGAGAATCTTTCCACGGGGGGCCTGAATGGGCTGCGAACGGATACGGTTGCGGGCGGCGCGGTCCAGATAATAGTCGGGATTCTGGACCTGCAACTGCCAGAACCCGCTCACCAGGAAAAGAAAGATCGCCACCGTCAAATACTGAAAAAAGGCGATCTTGGAGGAGGCGAACTTGGTGTCATCGCGGAGGAAGTTCTTTACGGGGGCGTCCTCGCGGTAATCGGTGGGGATCAGCTTACTCGGCATGGCCAGACTGCCGTCAACTCCAATCTACAGTCTATCCAACACACGGAATAATGGCACGGCGACGGCCGCGTTGAGCAGGCCGAAAAACAAGGTCTGCAAGGCGTCAAAGCCCACCTGCTGGCCGAGCAGCGTGCTGGCCAGCACCCAGTAAAAAAACTGGTGGAAGAAAAAGAAAAAAAATCCCAGCAAAAAGCGGATCGTCATGTTTTCCACGTCAAAGCGCTGGCTTACCGAAGCAGCGAAGTAGCCGACCAGGGTCTTGACGATGCCGAACATCCCCAGCGGATTATGCGAGAGGGAGTCCTGTACGAGCCCGATCGAGGAACCGATGAGCACGCCGGCCACGGGCTCCCGCCGCATCAAGGAAAAATAGACGGTGACCAGCAGAGGCAGCTCCAGATAGCTCAACTGCTCGACGAATCGTGGCACGTATACCTGGAACAGGATAGCCGCAAAGGAAACCAGCACGAGCGCCGCGGGCCGGAACCGGTACTGCTTGCGCTGCCGCCGCCGCAACAGCAGATCGCCTGACTCGGAGATCATTCGGGTATCGTTGCCCTCATGGCTTGGCCGGCTCGGCGCGCGGCGGCTTGGGCGGCTCCGGCGTCACGTTGAAATTCGGCGGCTTGGGGCCCGCCACTCCGTAAGTGTGGCCCTGCGTTTCCCCGATCCTCTTATAGCGGTCCAGCATCTGATCGGCGTCGGTGCTGAGGTTCCCACTGAGCACACCGTGCGCCTCGCCCGAGGCCGGATCACGCGGCGGCGCCGGGAGCAGGTGCAGCGGCTGCTGGGTTTGCGGCACCTCGGGGATGTCCTGATGCACACCTTCGAGCACAATCAGGACTTCTTCCAGGCCCTGCTGCAATCCGCTCGGCACCAGGAGCACTTCCTTGAAAAACATTTTGCCCTGGCGTGAAATCTTGACCTGGCCAACGGGGAGTCCCTTAGGAAAGACGCGGTCGTCTCCCGATGTGTAGAACCACTCGCTCACCGCAACGTTCTCTTCGTTCTGGATGTAATCGATCATGCAGATGCTGTGACCCTGCCCCTTGAGGGTTCCGTGGATGCGGTTTTTCTGAGAAATCACGCCGGCAGCGAAGCTGGGATCGGTGATGAGGATCACCTGCGAGGCAGTGGGATAGGAGGCGATGACTTTTCCCACGATGCCGTCCGGCGTCACCACGGCCATCCCTTTCCCGACGCCGAAGTTGGAGCCGCGGTCAAGAAAGACTACTTTCGAATTAGCGCCGGTACCTGTGCCGATGATGCGCGCGGCGAGGGTACGCGACGGCGACCGCGACTGGAAGGCCGCGAGCGCCTGGGCGCGGTCGGCGGTGGCCAGTTCCGTTTTCAGGAACTGATTCTCCATTTTCAGGGTACCCAGTTCCTTCTTGAGCCTCTCGTTTTCCGTGCGCACGTCGAGCAGAACAAAGTATTCGCGGAAAAACCCGAAGGTGTTGCTGCGGACGCCCTCCAGCACGCGGGCCAGGGGCATGACGCCGGTGACCGCCCAAACACGGATCAAGCGCACATCGCCGTGACTGCGAACCTGATAGGCCAGCAGCACAAGCTGCGCCAGCAGCGCCACCAGCAGCACCGTCAAGTTCCGGTACCGGTTGAGGAAAGTCTCCATCAGCTTCTATTCCCGCTGCCGCGGAGCCTGTCTCTATTCAATCGCGATGCGGCGCAGCAGCTTGAAATCGGTCAGCATCTTGCCGGTTCCCAACACCACGCTGGCCAGCGGATCCTCGGCAATGGAAACCGGCAGTCCCGTTTCCTCGCGAATCCTCTTGTCCAGATTCTTGAGCATTCCGCCACCTCCCGTCAAGACGATGCCGCGGTCGCTGATGTCGGCGCTGAGCTCGGGCGGCGTTCTTTCCAGCGCGACGCGGATCGCGTTGAGGATGGTGGCCACGCATTCCGAGATCGCTTCGCGGATCTCGGAGTCATCCACGGTGATGGTTTTCGGCACGCCCTCAATCAGGTTGCGGCCCTTGATCTCCATGGTCAGCGGGCGGTCCAGCGGAAAGGCCGAGCCGACCTGCATCTTGATCTGCTCGGCGGTGCGTTCACCGACCAGCAAGTTGTATTTGCGCTTGAGGTATTGAATGATCGCTTCATCAATCTCGTTGCCGGCCACGCGCACTGAGCGCGAATAGACGATGCCGGAGAGAGAGATGACCGCAACGTCGGTGGTGCCGCCGCCGATGTCGACCACCATGTTGCCGCTGGGCTCGGTGATGGGCAGACCGGCGCCGATGGCGGCGACCATCGCCTGCTCCACCAAATGCACTTCGCTGGCTTTGGCGCGATAAGCGGAATCGATCACAGCGCGTTTTTCCACCTGCGTGATCTCGCTGGGCACACCGATGACGATTCGGGGATGGACCAGCATCTTGCGGCCGTGCGCCTTCTGGATGAAGTAGTTGAGCATCCGCTCGGTCACCTTGAAGTCGGCGATGACGCCGTCCTTCATGGGACGGATGGCGACAATGTTGCCCGGCGTGCGGCCGAGCATTTCCTTGGCTTCGCGGCCAACCGCTTCGACTTCACCAGTTGTCTTGTTGATGGCGACGATGGAGGGCTCATTGACGACAATGCCGCGGCCCTTGGCATAGACGAGAGTGTTTGCGGTGCCGAGGTCGATGGCGAGGTCGGAGGAAAACAGGCTAAACAGAGAGCGCAGGTTCATGCGAGCGTTTTAGTACCGATCATTTAGAAATAAGAAGAGGCCTGAGCGACTCCTGTTGGCCAACTTCCGATCGGCCGGGGCGCAGGCTAACGGGAAAGTCAATCGTCCTAAGTCGTTGATAGGCCAGTCGATTCCATCACAGCGTAGCATGAGGGGCGGCCCCGATTCAACTAGTTGTGGTGGTTCTCAGCCAACCATGATGCCGCCGCGCGCCGCACCCGCGATCAGCGCGACAAGGTTCCACGCCACGACGACCGCGAACATGACGTTGATGCGGCTCAGCAGCTTTGCTTTCCCCATTCTCATGCAGGCGAGCCCAAGCCCAAGCGCTGCCACTTTCACCAGCACGAGGCCGGCTACCGGCGATGGCGCCAGTTCCAGCGCCAGCCGTACCAACGGGTTGCCCTCCTGAACACCGATGATCAGGAAAGCCATTGTGGTGAGGAAATCCAGCACCTGAAGATAAGAGAATTGCCAGAGCAGTGTGGTCACCGGGATGATGGTCTCCAAAACAAATGTAGCGCTTCCGGCCTGATAGGTAAATAGCCTTAGAATCCCGGAGCGAACATCTTTAGTACTAGAGCAAGCCCTAGTACCCTCCGGGAAGATCCATGGCGCGAGCCGCATCCGTATGATATAGAGGAGTATGCGGAGGTTCTTCATGAAGCGATTTCTGGCGGCTTTCGCCCTGATGGCGGGGTTGCTTCCGACGGTGGCGGCCCAAGACAAGAAGCGTGTGGCTATTCTCGACTTCGACTACGGGACAGTGCGCACCGCTTCGGCGGCGATCTTTGGTACGGACCGCGATATCGGCAAGGGAATCGCCGATATTCTGATTGAGAAGATGGTGAGCGGCGGCGCCTATTCCGTGATCGAGCGCAGCGCGCTGGACAAGATTCTCGCCGAGCAGAACTTCGCCAACAGCGACCGCGCCGACGCCTCGACGGCGGCGAGAATCGGGCGGGTGCTGGGGGTGGATGCGATCATCATCGGCAGCATCACGCAGTTCGGCCAGGACGATAAGTCGACCAATGTGGGAGGTGGCGCGCTGGGAGGCCTCGGCGGGCGGTTCGGCGTGGGAGGCGTGGGCAGGCGGGAAGCCAAGGCGGTGGTGACGCTGTCGGCGAGGATGGTGAATACAGAGACGGGCGAAGTGTTGACGGTGGCCAATGGGCGGGGGGAATCGAAACGCTCCGGCACGTCGCTGCTGGGGGCGGGCGGTTCCGGCTCCGGAGTGGGGCTTGGAGGCGTGGACATGGGGAGCCAGAATTTCCGGCAGACGCTGATCGGCGAGGCGGCGCATGAGGCTTGCCAGGCGGTGGGCCAACAGATGCAGGCCAAGGCGGCCTCCATTCCCGGGCGCAAGATAGAAATAGAAGGCTTGGTGGCCGATGTTGCCGGCGACGTGCTGATACTCAACGTCGGAACAAAGACGGGCGTGCGCACTGGACTGACGCTGGAGATCAACCGCAAGGTGCGGGAAGTGCGCGATCCGGCGAGCGGCAAGGTCCTGCGCTCGATCGTCGACAAGGTGGGTCAGGTGGTGATCACCGAAGCCGATGACACCTCCTCGGTAGGCAAGTTTAGCGGCGCGGCCACGCCGAAGGTCGGCGATCAGGTGAAGGCTCCGTAGGGCAGAAAGGCCATCCCATGCGAAGAGTGAACTGGCTCGCTCTGGTTGGCACGGCCGCCGCGCTGGTGCTGCCGTGCCCCGGCCAGCAAGGTCAACGCCTGCTGGAATTGCGCGGCAAGAACGTGGCGCTGCTGATCGGCAACGACGCGTATCCGAATGCGCCGCTGCGCAATGCGGTCAACGACGCCAAGACGATGGCGGCGGCGCTGAAATCACTCGACTATGCCGTCGATACGGCGCTCAACACCGACCTTCGGACGATGCGGGAAGCGGTGGACCGGTTTATCGGGAAGCTGGCCGCCGGTGACGTCGCGCTGTTCTTCTACGCCGGCCACGGAATTCAGGTGGATGGGGATAACTATCTGGTGCCGGTGAGCTTTAACGCGAAAGACGAAGCCGACGCCAAGTACGAAGCCTACGCCGCCTCGCGCGTGCAGGAGCGGATGGAGGGCTCCGGAGCGCGGGTGAATATTCTGATTCTGGACGCGTGCCGCAACAATCCGTTCCGCAGCTCGCGCTCCGGCGCCGGCGGCCTGGCAGCGATGAACACGGGTCGCGGGACGTTTATCGCGTTCGCGACCGCCCCGGGCTCCACGGCCAGCGACAACCCCAAGTCAGCCAACGGGCTGTTTACGGGGCACCTTGCTCAGGCGCTGAGCGAGCCGGGACTGACCTTGGACCAATTATTCAACCGGGTGCGGCAGCGTGTCTACTCCGAATCGGGCAACAAGCAGCTACCTTGGAGCGGATCATCGGTAATCGGAGATTTCTATTTGCGGCTTCCCACGGGCGATGCCGCCGCGGTGCAAGCTCCTGTCCGTCTGCAGGAGCCCGTGCAGACGGCGCCGGCGCAAACGGTGGAACGCCAGTCCACTCCGCTGGCGGCCGCGCCCGCGATGGAGGATCTGGAAGACCGCCTCGGCAAGCTGGCGGCGCGCGCGGTTGCGGTGCGAAACAGCTTGAAGTCGCTCGAGGAAAGCCAGCGCCGCTCCGGCCTCAACCTGCGCGCGGATATGGCGGCCGCGCGGACCAGGATGGAACAGCAGATGGATCGCGCGGAGTCAATGCTGAAGCAGCGCGACTCAGCCGGGGCTGTCCGTGCAATGGATGCCGCCGAGCGCGAGGCGGAAAAGCTGGAAAAATTCCTCGGGATCTAATCCTTCACCATCTTGTCGCGAGTGGCCTTGAATTCCGATCCCGGTTTCCACTGCGGGAAACGCTCGGCTTGCGAGACGCGGTAGCCGACCTCGAACAATAGCTTCAGATCCTCGATGGCGCCGGAGAGGTCCCAATCCGGCTTCACTTCGTCGGATACCTTGTGATAGTCGTTGGCCGTGTATTCGTCGCGCTTTTTCTTTCCGTAGCCGGCAGGCTTGTCTAGATACTCATCGCCGGAATCGGTATAGAGCGCGGGCACCCCGACTTTGGCGAACTCGAAATGATCGGAGCGGTAGTAGTAGCCTTTCTCCGGCTCGGGATCGGCGGCGAGGGTGCGGCCATGGTCCTTGGCGGCCTCGGCCAGCACATCCTCCAGGGTTGACTGGCCCATACCGACGACGACGATGTCCTTCGTTTTGCCCCATGGATTGACGCCATCCATGTTGATGTTGGCGAGGGTCGTCTTGAGGGGATAGATGGGATTCTCGGCGTAGTGTTTCGCGCCGAGCAAGCCCTTCTCCTCGGCGGTCACGGCCAGGAAGACGATGGAGCGCTTCGGCCGCGGTTCGAGTTTGGAGAAGGCCTTGGCGAGTTCCAGAAGCGCGGCGGTGCCGGAGGCGTTATCGAGGGCGCCGTTGAAAATCTGATCGCCTTCGCGGTTGGCATCCTTGCCGAGGTGGTCCCAATGGGCCGTGTAGACGATGGTCTCATCGATCATGTCGGTGGAAGCCGCGCGCAGCCGCGCCACCACATTGCGCGATTCCACCTTGCGAATGGCATTGCTGACCTCAAAGTTGGCCCGCGCAGTCAGCGGAACAGGGCGGAATTCGGCTGTGGCGGCCTGTTGCTTCAGTGCGTTGAAATCTCTCCCGGCAGCCTTCAGCAGCTCCTTCGCCTTGTCGAGACTGATCCAGCCTTCGACGGGGACGCGGTTCTTGTTTCCGTCCGGGCGCTGGAGATCGAAGTTCTCTCTTCCCCAACTCCCGGTCACTACTTCAAAGGGATAGCCGGCTGGACCGGTCTCGTGGATGATGATCGCCGCAGCGGCGCCCTTTTGCGAAGCGATCTCATATTTATAGGTCCACCGGCCGTAGTAGGTCATGGCCTTGCCCTTGAACATTCTTTCGTCCGCGAGCGGCGGATCGTTGATGAGAAACAGCAGCGTCTTGCCCTTGACGTCCACATCCTTGAAATCGTCCCAGCTGTATTCGGGCGCTTGGACACCATAGCCGACGAAGATGACATCGGAGTCTTTCACCTGCGTGGTCTCCACCTGCGGGCGGGAAACGCCGATGAAGTCTTTCCCGGGCGTCAGCGGCAGAGGCCGCCCGCCGGCGGTGAGGGCGGGCGTGACGCGGGAGGTGATACCCATCAGCGGGACGGTTTGATAATAGGTTCCGTCAGGAGCGCCGGGTTCCAGGCCGAGCTTGCGGAATTCCTCGGCCAGGTATTTCACGGTCAGTTCCTCGCCGCTGGTGCCCGGCGCGCGCCCCTCGAGTTCATCGCGGGAGAGTTTTCTTGTATGCGCGAGCAGGCTTTCGGCGGTCATGGCTTCCATGGCGGCTTTCGGGTCAGGCCCGGAACCGCAGGAGGCAAGCAGAAGGGTGAGAGCAAGAATGGCGAATCGCATTAGTAGAGAGTATCGCAGAGTGTGCGTGGATGAGGTTTCGGGAGAACGCTGTGCCATAATTGCGGGAATGAAGTATCGCAATCGGGTTCTCGGCCTGCTGTTCCTACTGTCGATCATCACCTACATTGATCGCGTATGCATTTCCGTGGCGGGCCCGAGAATGCAGGCCGATTTGGGGATGAGCCCGGAGCAGTGGGGCTGGGTGGTGGGGGCTTTCGCCATCGCCTATGCCGCTTTTGAAATTCCGAGCGGTGCGATGGGGGACCGGATTGGACCGCGGAAGGTGTTGACACGAATCGTGGTGTGGTGGTCGGCCTTCACTTCACTCACCGGGTACGTTTCGAACTTTCATGCGCTGCTGGTGACGCGGTTCCTGTTCGGCGCGGGGGAGGCGGGGGCCTATCCGAACAGTTCCTCGAGCATCTCGCGATGGTTCCCGGCCACCGAGCGAGGACGCGCGCACGGGCTGGTGTGGATGGCCAGCCGCATCGGCGGGGCGCTGTCACCGATTCTGGTCGTGCCGATTCAGTTGCGTTACGGCTGGCGGATGTCTTTCTACGTTTTCGGGGTGATGGGGATCGTGTGGGCGGCCGTCTGGTTCTACTGGTTCCGCGATCATCCGTCGCTGAAAGCGGGGGTAACGGCCGAGGAGATCGAGGAGATCGGCACGGGCAAGGCGCCGGAAGCGCATCACGGGCTGCCGTGGGGCCAAGTGTTGAAAAACGCCAATCTGTGGTGGATCATGCTGATGTACCACACCTACTGCTGGGGTTCGTTTTTTTATCTTTCCTGGCTCCACACGTTTCTGGCTAGGGGGCGCGGGTTCGACGATCAGGATTTGCTGAAATATAGCTGGCTGCCTTTCGTGTTCGGGGGCACGGCGAACCTGCTTGGCGGTTTTGTCAGCGATCATCTATCGCGGAAGTTCGGATTGAAGTGGGGCCGGCGGGCGGTGGGCTTATCCGGGTTGAGCTTCTCGGCGGTGTTCCTGTTTGCCACAACGCTGACGCAGAACAAGATCCTTTCCGTACTTTTCCTAGCGCTCGGCTATGCCGGCTCGGACTTCATGCTGCCGGTGGCGTGGGCGGTTTGCCTGGATGTGGGACGCCGCTATGCGGGCGCAGTGACGGGCGCGATGAATACCGCCGGGCAGATAGGCAGCTTCCTGACGTCGATCGCCTTCGGTTGGCTCGTGACAAGATTCGGGAGCTACGACGCTCCGCTGCTGCCGATGGCGGCGCTGACGGCGATCAGCGCGCTGCTGTGGCTGAAGATCGATCCGACGGTGCAGCTTGTGCCGGAAACGGCCGCGGTGAAGCCTGAGCAGAAGGCAGCCTGAGGACCACTAACTCATCATGAAGGTTGCGATTATCGGAACCGGTTATGTGGGCCTGACTACGGGGGTGTGCCTGTCCTGGCTCGGGCACGAGGTGACTTGTCTTGACACCGATAGCCGGAAGATCGCGACGCTGAAAGAGGGAATTTGCCCGATCTACGAGCCGCACCTGGACAAGCTGATGGCGCAGGCGCGGGCCCGGCTGCAGTTCAGCACCGAGCCGGCTTTGCCGATCGCCGGCGCGGACGTGGTTTTTATCGCCGTGGGTACGCCTGCCAGCAAGGACGGCTCGCCGGATTTGCAGTATCTTCGTTCGGCGGCGGAGACGGTGGGCCGGCACTTGGATGGGAACTTTACAGTGGTAGTCAACAAGTCGACCGTGCCGATCGGCAGCGGAAATTGGGTGGAGGCGCTGATTCTTGAGTCGTATCAGGCACACCATGGGAGCCGGCCCGAAGGCCGCTTTGCGGTGGCCTCCAACCCCGAGTTCCTGCGCGAAGGCGCGGCGCTGCATGACAGCCTCTACCCGGACCGCATCGTGGTGGGCGCAGACAGCACGCGCGCGCTGGAGGTGCTCTATACTTTGTACCGCCCGCTGCTGGAGCAGAGCTTCCAGGCTCCGCCGTTCCTGCCGCGGCCTGACGGGTTAGGTGCGGCGCCGTTGGTAGCGACGGATCTTGCCTCGGCCGAGCTCATCAAGTATGCCGCCAATGCTTTCCTGGCTTTGAAAATCAGCTTCATTAACGAGATTGCGGTGGTGGCAGAGTGCGTTGGGGCGGATGTACAGATGGTGGCAAAGGGGATCGGGCTGGATTCGCGGATAGGAACCCGGTTTCTTCAGGCAGGCATTGGCTGGGGCGGGTCCTGCTTTGCCAAGGACACGTCGGCGCTAGTCACCACGGCGGCCGAGTATGGGATTACGATGCCCATTGTCGAAGCGGCGCGGGAGATCAACCGGCGACAGCGCGAGCGCGTAGTGGAAAAACTGCTGGGTGAGTTGAAGATCATTAAAGGGAGAACGATCGGCCTGCTGGGGCTGGCCTTCAAGCCCCACACAGATGATCTGCGCGATGCGCCGGCGCTAGACATCGCCGAGGCGTTGATCAGCCGGGGCTCGCGCGTGCGCGTGCACGACCCGGTGGCGATGGAGCGGGCTCGGCAGGAGCGCGCGGATCTGGATCTGGTCTATTGCGAGCAGCCCGAGCGGGTAGCCGAACATGCCGACGCCATTGTGCTTGTAACCGACTGGCCGCAGTATCTGTCCCTGGATTGGCGGGCGATGGCCGGTGGCATGCGCGTGGCGCGAGAGCCGTTACTGGTGGACGGCCGCAACTTTCTGGATGCCACGGCGATGGCCGAGGCCGGGTTCCGCCTGGTCCGCGTTGCCGGCTGAGCGGCAGCGTTCCTGCCTCGCCATTGCTTCGAAGGCTTCCAGGGCGGCGATCATCGCGATTACCCAGCAGGCCATTCCCGTCCTCTGCATCGGATAATCGAGCAGCGAGTGGAGCAGAACGAACAGCACGCCGATTCCCCAAACACTGCGCAGAGCCGGGCGGATCAGCCAAAGGGCCATGACGGCGAGAGCGGCGGCCATGGGGACGCCGCCTTCCATCGCCCATTGCAGCCAGTCATTGTGGGCGAAGTTAACGGTCTTGCCGACATCGAAGCGGGCGAAGGCCGGATAGACAAGCTCGAAGCTCCCCATGCCATACCCGGCCCAGGGCCGCTGAGCAATCATGTCGATGGTGGAGAGGTAGATCTCCCGGCGGAAGCCGATGGGGTCATCAAACTGTAGCCGGTGCCACAGATGCTGCCATCCAGCCAGCGATGCCCAGATCGCCGCGCCGGCGGCCAACTGCGCACCGCCCCAAATCAGCTTAAGTGGGGAAATCATGCCGCGCCTGCTTGCCACCGTAAGCACCATGACGACCTCCATTGTCACTAGCGCGGCGCCGGCGCGTGAAGCCGTGGCGATGACGCTGGCCACCATCAACGCCGCCGCCGACCAGAAGAGCCATCCGTTGCGGCGGCTTGCCAGAGCGTACCAAAGGGTGACAGGCAAGGCCAGCTCAATGAAACTGGCATAGGTGTTGCGATTTTGGAATGGCCCGGCGGTGTCTTCGGTGAGCGCGGATATCAGGCCCAAAAGATGGTAACCGCCCATGTAAGGCTGAAGTAGAACGTAGACGGAGGACAGAGCCGCGCTGGCGGAAAGGAGGCCAAGCAGTATCTGGCAATGGCGGGAACTAGTCAGCCATTGCCGGAGCAGGAAGGCGAGCGCGAGCATGCTCAGCCAGAAGATGACGGATACGAGGGTTTCGTAACGAGAGGCGGTGTAGCCGGCCGCGAGCTGCTGGATGCCTGCCAGCACGGGTGCGGATAGCAGGGCAACCGCGGGGCCGGCATGCAGCCTGCGGCCGGTGACCGCCGCGAAGCTCATCCAGGCAATCGCGGCGAAGAAGATTCCGGCATGAAAAAGCCCCGCCGGCCACTGCCCACGCACGGCAATGGTGAGAGTGGAGAAAAGCACCAGGAGCAGCAGCAGCCAGGTCCAAAGAGGGGATGCCGTATCTCTCATGAGAGAATCAATCCCGGCTGAGGGTGCCCAGTTCCTGCTCGCGGGACGCGGGCTGGAAGGCCTCGATGCCTTTCATCAGTCCGAGAAGGGAGGCGAGATCGGTCTGCCTGGAGTCGACCGCCGGCTCCGTTTCCGGCCGCCATTGGTCAAGCCGGGCGGCGAGATTCTCTCTCAGCAGGCCCACAAGCGGCATGAGCACTCCCGGCTGGACGGGTGAGTCAAACCTGCGGAACAGGTGGACATAGTCGCCGCGCGGCAGGGGAACGTGGATCTGCCAGCAATCCTCGGCCGTGAGGCGGCCGCTGAAGCGGGAGTAATCGCCGCCGTTCAATCGGGCGCGGGTTCCGGAGAAGCCGAAGTCCGCCGACAGCGCCAACAGGATTCTCCAGCACTCATCATTGCTTCTGCATTGGCTCAGCTCGCGCTCACGGGTGAGCAGGGCGATCTGGCCATGGATGATGCGGCGCAGCGCGCCGCCAAAGACGGCGCGCCCCGCCACCCCGAATTCGATATAGCCGAGGTGCTGGAGACCGAGCCAGGTCACCACGCAGAACAGGACAACAATGGCGCCGCCGAAGTTGTGTTCCGTCATCGACTGCAGCAGGCTCAGCGCGGCATACACCCCGCATGCCAGATAGAGCAGCAGCACGACGCGGCGTTGCGTGAGCCCCTTATCGAGGAGCTTGTGGTGGATATGAGAGCGGTCTGCTCCGAAGATGGGAGCGCCGCGCAACCAACGGCGAATGATCGCCAGTCCCGTGTCGAGCAGCGGGATCGCCATCGCCATCAGCGGCGCGGTCATGCCGAGCAGGGTTGCCGACTTCTGGCTCCAGATGACGCCGTAGCAGCCAAGCAGGAATCCGATCGGCAGGCTGCCGGAATCTCCCAGGAAGACGGAGGCAGGGTTGAAGTTGTACCGCAGAAAGCCCAGCAGGCATCCGGCCAGAGGCAATGTGGCGAGGGCCAGCGTATCGTTGCCATGCAATATCGCCGCCACAAACGTGGTCAGAGTGGCAAATAGCCCCATCCCGGAAGCCAGACCGTCGAGACCGTCGATCAAGTTGAAAGCGTTGGTGCAGCCTACCAACCAGGCGATCGTGAGCAGAGTAGACCAGCCAGCAGGAACGGTGTGTCCGGCCAGTGTCCCGATTTCCACGCCAGCCCAGATCGCCACCGAGGCTCCGGCAATCTGACCGGCCAGCTTTTGCCAGGGCCTCAGCCCGAATATGTCATCCAAGAGTCCGGTAGCAAAGATGAGCGCCGCCGCCGGGAGCAGCTTTCCGATGAAAGGCAGCTCCTGAGCAACGGTCGAGTCGGCGCGCCAGGGCAACAGCAACAGGACTCCATAGGCGGCCACATAGGAGAAGGTGATCGAAATCCCGCCCACACGCGGAACCGCGTGCGTGTGGATCTTGCGTTCTCCGTCGGGACGATCGATTATTCCCATGCGAAGGAATAGATCCCTGATAAGTGGTGTAAGGAGGTAAGAAAGCAGAAAGCTGATGGCTGTGATCGCCATCAAGGAATGATTGCGGATCATATCGACACCCATTGTTGGTTGGGCTTGCTCAGTGTACTGTCGCGGGTAACGGCTTCGTAGAGATTGAGAATCTGGCGCCCCATTTTTTCGCGGTCAAAGATTTGCGCGGCGCGGCGGCGGCCGTTTTCCCCGAATTGGCGGCACGTCGTCCGGTCATTGACCAGCATCGAGAGCGCTTCCCGCATCGCGGCCGGCTCCGCCGGAGGCACAACCAACCCGGTTTCCCCATGCACGTTCACCGACCTCATACCGGTCGGCAGGTCCGTGCTTACCACTGCCAGCCCGGCGGCCATTGCCTCCACCATCACCAGGCCGAAAGCCTCGCTGGTAGCGCAGGAGGGAAGGCAGAAGAGGTCGGCCTGGGCATACCAGTCGAGCAACTGCGCAAAGCTGGCGCGGCCGGCCAGCCTCACCTGGCGGGACAGGCCGAAGTGGAGAATTTGTTGTTCCATGGCTTCCCGCAGGTCTCCGTCTCCCACAATTACCAATCGTGCCGGAACGCCCTGCATGGCTTCGATCAGGTGATGGAACCCTTTGTAATAGCTGAGCCGGCCTACTGCCAGAATGAGCGGCTCGGGCTGCGGCCGGCGCTCCATGGCGAGAAATGGTTTAAGGTCGATGCCGAATGGGATGACGACGCATTTGGAACGGAAGGGCGCAAGCACCGTGGAGTGATCGAGTAATTCACGGCTGCCCACGACGATGGCTTCGGCCTTCCGTAAAGCGGCGTCGAGCAGCGGGCGGTAAAGTCTGCGCAGCCTCTTTTGGCGGACGATGTCGCTGTGGTAGTGGAGGATCAGCCGCCCACGGAAGCCCGAGGCAAGGTAGGCCGTTGTTGCCAACGGATTGGGTTCATGGAGGTGCACGAGGTCAGCATCCGAGCGCCGAAGGGCGGACATGATGCCGGGCGTAATGGGCTGCGAGAACCAAGTGCCCCAGCTTGCCAGCCGGGTTACCGGAACACCATCCCTGGTTTCGTTCACGGTGGTATTGGCTTCATTGGCTACTACCACCTGTAAGTCAATCGAGTCCTGCGTGGTTTCGCAGATGTCCTTAAGAACGGTTTCCATTCCTCCCCAGCGGGGTGGATAAAACTTCCCTATTTGCAGTACTTTCATCCCCGTTGCTGCTTCCAGAAGGTGCGGCGCCAGGCAAGTTCCCCGGCAAAACAGATACCGCAGCAGGTGTAAAAGAAACCCATCACTCTCCATCCATAAGGAATCTCGCTGAACATGGAGGCGGCCGCCAAACCCCACAGGGCGCCTCGCAACCCCCATGCCAGCGCCCGCAACTCGGCCCATGCCGGTGAGGAGGCGATCAGGAGGAAACGTTTGTTCAACTGGAGGAAAAGAACAATCCACAGAGTCAGGCCGACAGGGCCGGCGTCATACCAGACCGTCATGGGGAAGTTGTAGAGGCTATGCGTTATGCCTCCGGTAATCCTGGATAGATGTTCTTCTGCGACGAAACGGTAACTGAAAAAGCCGTGACCGGTCAGCCAGTATTGGTCCATGTCGAAAACCGGAGAATGGAGCACAACGGTAAGGCGAGTCATGGCGGAGTGTTCCAGATTCGCCTGCCAGTCCGTCATGGCATCGAAGCGCTGCGCCACGGTCGACCAGACCTGAGGGGCGACGAACATGATAATGATGCCGGTGACGAGTGCGGCGACGATGAGCACCAGGATGTGCGAAACCCGGAAACGCTGAATCCTCGCCGTGGATACGGCGCCGGCGATCAAGGGGGCACGCGAGGCGCTCAGCAGCATGCAGAGGAAGGAAGAGAGCAGGCTGATCAGGCAAAACGTCCTTCCCTTTTGCCGGCTGTTTGACCACAGACTTAGCGCGATCCCGCTGGCGACCATGGCAAATACCCCGAAATTGACCGGGTCCTCCGACGCCCCGAATTTTGCCGGGTTGAGGGTGCCGAAAAACGCCGAAGCGCGCGGGAACCTCGCCGTGCCGGTGAAGCTGCTGGTGCGGATGGACTCGATCGTTTCATAGGTGGCAAAGACGGCCGAGGCGCCAATGGCAATGAGCAACAGCTTTCTGAGGCTGGATAGCAATGGAGGCACCTGGGCGGCAGGCACGATTCGCGGGATGATCAGGATCAGCGCGGCGTATTGAGCCCATTTCAGGTAGTACAGAAGACTCACCATGGTCTGATTGGGAGCCAGGCGGAAGACGTTGGCCAGTATGGCGAGAGGATAAACCAGACCCAACCAAACCAATGCCGAAGGGAACATCTCCGCCCGCGGCTGTCTTCTTCTGAGCCAGGCAACCCCCCACGCCAGCACAAGAGCCACGATCAGAGGGTCATCGACGGAAAGAAACAGGCCCTTGGTGGAGAATTGCCTGGCATCCACCATGTCCTGCTGCAGCCGGATTACGGGAAACACGGGCGCGGTAATCACCAGCAACTGAACGAGACGAACCGGACTGGCCAGTCCCGCCGCCAACGCTGGAACCAGAGCCGTCCACAGCAGGAGTGGAGAGGAGAACCAGTAGGCGCTCCAGCCAATCACACACACCAAAACAGCGGGCAAGACCGAGAGCGGATTGATCCGCTTGGACCGCCTGATAGCAAGCGAGTGGCTGCCCAGCCAGCCGGAATTCTCGTTCACAGTAGAAGGCCACGGATGGATCGTAGTGGACATAGCGTTACTCGGTAGGCTCCGGCTTGGTTTGACTGGGCCAATAACGGGAGCGAAGCCCGTAGGCAAGAATCAGCAGCGCCGCGGCGAGCATCGCATTCACCAGCCCGGTCCTCAGCAGCGTCCCTTCTATCAGCGACGACACCCAAGACAATGCCCCCGCCATAGCGATGGCGATGGATCCCGCTGCTGTCGTCAGCGGACTCCACGCGGCAACATGACCGCCGCGGCGGAACAGTTCGAGAGAAACCAGGTAGCTGGAGGCCATCGCCAGCGGCAATCCCTTTACACCCCACGCGGCCGCTAGCAGCGGGGACAGGAGCGAGTTCAGCCCTGCGGCGACAACAGCCATCCGCAAACACAGGCTCGGCTCGCGGAACAGCAACAAATCGACTTGGCCGAAGCTGAAAAGCAAGAACCCGAACGCCGCCAGACAGAACAACGTGGCCAGCCAAGGGTCCTCCGCGTATCCGGGGCCCAGAAGCAGGCCGACCAGCCACTCGCCGTTGCCGGCCAGGAATGCCGCCACTCCGATTCCTGCCAGGAAGGCAACTTTCATCCAACGCGTCAGTCTACGGCGCGCGGATTGTTCGCTTTGTCCCGCCTCGCGGCTCAGGTCAGGGGTCAGAATGTCGATCAAGGCGGACACCAGCAGGACCGCCATCGAATACAGCCGCCGAATCATGTAGTAGACAGCAAGGACGGCTGGACTGAACAGACCGGCCACGATCACCTGGTCCAATTGCGTGGCCGCATGCCGGATCAGTCCGGCGAAATAGAAATTCCGGGACTGCCACCAAAAGGCGGAAGGGTTGAGCAAGGCCGCTCCGGGAGTAAGGCTCACCCGGAGCAGAGGTGCGAAACTGATCACCAGGGCCAAGGCGGCCAGAATCGCCGAGCAGGCAAGAAACTTTTCCAGATTCCAGCCAAGCGAGAATGCAGCAAGCGCCGGGATCAGCTTCTGCAACAGGCTTGTCTGTATCGTCTGCAGGGCCAGTTGGCCGAATTGCTGGCGCGCCTGCACCACCAGCATGGTGGAGTTTGTGAGTACTTGAAACAGCGCCCAGCAGATGCCAAGCCGGAGTGAGGTGGCGTAAACGGGGTTATCCAGAACATGTGACGCCAGCACCGGAACGGCAGCAATCGCCGCCACCGTGAACACCAGTCCCGACAAGAGCGAGTAGGCAAGAAAACTGAGGACAAGAGAAGCGGCGTGTGCATCCCCTTGGGCAGGCAGCTTCGGAAGATCCTTAATCAGGATCGTGCCGAGACCTAAACCCTTCAACGCGTCCATCAGAACGAGTAGAATGCCGGAAAGCGCAAGGACCGCCACTTCCTGTTTGGTGAAATGCCTGGCGGTGATTACCAGATATCCAAGATTGGCGCCCAGCGAGATCCCCCGCCCACCGAGCGTAAGGCCAAGGTTCCTGAGAAAGGGATGTGTGATCAAGCGAATCGCCTTTGCGGTCCTCCCTGAGCCAGTAGGCGCTCGTAGATAGATATGGCGCGCTCGGCGCTGGCGCGCCAGGAAAATCTTCCGGCAAACCGCCGCGCTCCCTGCGACAGGTGATGGCGCAGATCGCGATCGTTCAGCAAGCGGAGCGCCAGGGTTCGGAATTCCTGCTTGTCTCCGTAGTCCACCAGGAATCCGTTCTCACCGTTTTGGACCTGCAGGGGAAACCCGCCAACACGGCTGGCCATCACCGGCAGTCCGCTCGACATCGCCTCCAGTACGGCATTGGAATAGTTTTCGTAGCCGGAGAAAAGACAAAACAGATCGGAAATCCCGAGCGACGCGGCCACCTGATCGCGCTTCTGCTGTCCGACAAAAATGACTTGATCCCTTATCCCCATATGTCCAGCCGTCTGCTCCAGACGTTTGCGATGGGCCCCATCGCCGACAATGAGCACACGGAGGCGGCTGTCTTCCCGCGCCAACGGTTGGATGGCTTCCAAAAGAAACCGGTGCCCTTTGCCTTCAATCAGGCGGCCTACGGTGCTGATCAGAAAATCTTCATCGCGAATTCCCAGATCGGCCCTGCGGCGGCGCCGCAAGGCGGGATCCATGGGTTGAAAGAGCCGGTCGTGAACCCCAGGCGGAACCTCCTCAATCGGGAATCCGAAACGGTCTTCGAAGATCCGCACCGTGTCCCCATGGGAGAACATAGCCGTTCGGCTCAGCCGATGGAACATGTGCAGCCTTTGGGAATGAAACCAGGCGGGCGGACCAGGAAACCGCATGGTGACGGGGACTCCGTGACGGGCAATCTGCAACGCCAGGCCGGGGATCGAGAGCGTCTGCACGAGGTCAATAGACCGCTTTTCCATGGTGGAGCGGATCATCTGGCGAACACGCCAGGCGAAGAGGCGCAGGTCGGTCTCGGCGAACAGACCGGGGATGAGTTTGATCTTTCCGGCCAGCTGATACATGTAGCGGCGCAAGTAGGGGGTTTGGAAGCAAACAACTTCGACGTCATTGGGAAGCGAAGGAGGCGGGGCGCCGAGAGGCCTAGCCGTGAGAAACGTCACCCGGTGCCCCATCTGCTGGAGCTCGCGGGCCAGATTATAGTCGTAATTTTCGCCTCCGCCCCAGGCGGTGCCCATCATGCGGTTCACGAAAAGAAGGTTCATAACTCGATCCGGCCCCTCCATCCTTTGTGAGCTTGGAATCCGGCATTCACGCCATTTTCGTTGACGCGCAATCCAGTCCATTGTTTGAGATTGGAAATCGTCTGCAACATGTCGGCCCAGAAGCCGCAGATGGGATAGGCGTGCGCGGCATCCAGGGCATGGCGCAGCGTGGGGATTGCCTCGGCGCGGAAGCCCATGATCCTTGCCATTGCTAGGTCAACGGCGACGGGATTGGCGCCAGCCAGCAAGAGTCCGGCTGGCCTAGGCGTAGGCGCCAAAGGGCCATCGCGATCACCGGCGATCACGCCGTCGATAATCGAGAACACCGTCCGCTGCGGGCTCGCCAGAAGAACTCCCTGCCGGTCTGCATAGCGGACGATCCGGTTCAGATCCACCGTTGTCCGGCTGATGGTGTCGTTGCCCCACCAGCTGCCTTCCCACTGGGAGTTGCCGGGTTCCCGCATGTGGACTGCATGCAGGACACGATGGGCCAGGGCAAGGCCCTTCTTCACCAGGACACCGCCCTCGGATTCCTTCCGGTCCAGGAGGCGCGAGTCGAATCGCTTCACCCGGCTGGCCAGCATGTATTCATCGCCGCCTTCCTGCAGCGAACCCTGCAGGTGATGCGGCAGGCAATCCTTGTGACCGTTGATGCCGATGAAGTTTTTCAGCGCGCCCGTGATGCCCGCCTTATGATGTGTTTTCATCTTCGGCAGATTTAACACGACGTCGGCCGACAGCAGCGTGTTGGCAATCACGTACTCATGCCTGCCGCCGCCGTGATGACGCTGCATCCTGGCAGGGTCGTAACAGGTGACGCGGTATCGGTCCGGCTCGGTATACCTGCCTGCATGCAGGCTGACCTCGCCAAGATCGACTGTCGTGTAGCCGAGTGGATCGCCCGGGTTTTGCTCCTGCAGAAGTACGTTTCCGTAAATGGAACTCCGGTCCACGACCGTTCTCACCAGCCGAAGGTCCCTCACCTGAACCCGCTGGCCGACGCTGGCGTAGTAGTCCAGCATCTTGTCCAAGCCCGACAGTTTCAGGACCTCGGAAAAATCGCAGCTTTGCAGGGGGGCGTCGGCGATCACCACCTCGCCGCCGGGCCCGGCCGCCAGCAGCGCGTAATCGCACACCGCCCGGATCAGAGAACCATTGGTTACCAACGACAGCGGATCGAAACCGTAAGGATGGTAATGACGAACCAGATTGGGTTTGATCAGAACGCGCGCGCCCGGCTGGATGATGGCGCCGAGCGGATTCCAGACCGGCTGCCCAAAGTGCTCCGCATCCATACCAAGCATCCGGAACAGCTCACGGACAGCCTCATAGACAGGATTGCAGTCGCCCGCGATGCCTGCCTGGCGATACTCCGGGTAGCAGGATCCCGGATGAAACGGAGCATCAGGGTAAATGGCGTGCCCCAGATCGTACACGCCCACCCGTTGCGGCATAAGGTGGCTCATCGCGTGCTCCGGACGCCGATAAGCTCCTCCGGTCCAAGCCTGGAAAGAGTGAACCGGTATTTACCCGAGGCGGTCTTCGGGATTTGCTGGTGAATTTCGATCGCCAGGCGGGGGGAGTCTCCGATCATTTTGCGAATCTCCTGGCTGAGGCGCTCCCCCAGCTCAGCCGAATAGCCCACCGAGGGAACGATGCGGAGGGTGAAGGACTCGCGCGAGGTCTGTTCAAACTGAAACTGCTCAATGCCGTCACGGCCGTAAAAAAGGTGGGTGAAGTATTCGCCATGGACGACGCGCCCGTCAGGCATCAGGAAGTTGTCCGACATGCGACCGACGATCTCGCGGAGCCGCCAGAAAACGCGGCCGCAGGCGCATTTCTTGCGGGTGAGGATGCCCAAGTCTCCGATGCGGTATCGCAGGAAAGGCATGGCTTGATTGGCCAGCGCGGTCACGGCGATCTCCCCCGGCTCCCCTTCGACCGTGCGTCCGGTGACCGCATTGATGGTCTCGACGATATAGCCGGGCATCTGAATGTGCATGCCGTCGTGCTGTTTGCATTCAGAGGCCATTGCCGACACCTCGCGGCTTCCGTAGCGATCGAAGACAGCAGAGGGGAATACGTGACTGATCTCATCGCGCATGCGCGGGAACAGCTTCTCGGCAGAGGTGATGATGGAGACGCGAGGGTAGGAGGGCTCGATGCCGCGGCTGCGTAGAAACTTGGCGAGAAGGTAGATGGAACCGGCGTAGGCCTGGATCAGATCCGGCTGGAAGGCCTCCATCTGGCGATGGTAGTAGTCCATGCGCTCCGGCCCCATATCGAAGGTGTCGTAGTAACGCTGGTTGAGCAGCCATAGCTTCGTTTTCCCCTTCCAGCCTTCGATTTGCCTCTTATCCTGCGGAGCGCCCCAAAGCTTGGCAACGCGCGCCCCGGTAAACAGGCCGGCAAGCTCATTGCACATGCGCGTGGAAACGCTCATTTGTACCTTGTAGGAGTAATCCTGATAGAAGCGGACCGGGACCCCCGTGGAGCCTCCGCTGTAGTTCTCATAGACGTGCCTTGCGTCCGGAACGAGCAGCTCAAACTCCCGTTCGCGGAGGGTGGTCTTTGTGAGAAAAGGAAACTGGCGCAGATCATCGAAAGTGAACGATTCCGGCAATTTGGCGAAGCCGTCAATCAGACGGCGGTAGTAGGAGCTGCCTCGCGCCACCGACAAAAGCCGGCGCAGACGGGCAAGCTGGTAAGCCTGGACCTCGTCCTCGGAGGCCTGCTCCAGCCGCTTCTGCTCGGCGTAGGTTCTGGCAATGTCACGCCGGTAGGTATTCAAATGATTCACGACGAACCGTTTGACCGGGTTCCGAGTAAGGAAATCCGCGAATCTGCTCATACAGCCTGAGGATGAAGGGCCATCCCCGCCTCCTGACGATGAAGGAAAAGGTCCTGGCAATGTGTGAAAGTGCAGCCGGCCGCGGAGGCCGTTTCCAGCAACCGGTCCAGAATGGATCTCACCCCCGCGTTGATCTCCCAGTAGTGAACGGCGACAACAAAGTCGGTTTCCAGCTTCCGGCAGAGCTGGAACCGCTTCTCGGCCATCTCCCAGCTCGTGGCGCGGGTCAACGAGAAGGAGGGCAAGAGCTTCACTCCGCCCAATTGCTCGACTCCGGGCGATGGCGCGCCGTAGCGAAGCTGATGGTAAAGACGGCGAAGAAAAGCTTCCAGACTCCCCCGGTCAAGGCGAAGCCCGTGCCAGCGGCGCAGGGACAACGTGGTCAGCACATGGGGGAAGCTGGGCTGAATCGCCTCCAGTCCTGCGCGGGAGATGGCGTTGCCCGGAGGGACGAAGGTGTTGACGCGGGTTTGCAGCACCTGCTGCAGGTGGTCTTTTGCTTGCTGTGTCTCCAACGCCAGCCGTTCCCGGGACTTCCATACGTATTCCTGAATGAGCCGCCGTTTCGAGACCCGCTTATACTCGTGTGTGGAGCCGTGGCACATCACCGAGATAGAGCCGGTTTCGAGATGTTCGCGAAGCCACTGGACAAGCCCGGTGTTATTGGCAAGCGGCTCGGGCGTGCTGCCCTGGTAAAAGCGCTCTAGATTTCCGAGGTGAAAGGCCTGGAGCGCGAAGGGCGTGATCGCCAACGACACCGGCGCATAGGGCAGGACGCGACCCCATACACGCTCCAGTTCCTCGGGCTTGGTGAAATAGCAGGTGTCGTCGTCACGAATTGCGAACCGCATGGTGTTTTCCTCATGCCGCCTTTGCGCGCGGGGTAGTGTTTCTGAACTCCTCGTAAATGTCCTTTAACAAGCCGGCCTGCCGGCGGGCCGAAAAGAGCGCCTCGCAGCGTGCACGCCCTCTGTCGCCCATGCTCAACCTTGTTTCCTTGTTTCGTGCAAGGGCGGCTAGAAGGCCAGCGAGGGAGTTAACACCGCCGGGCGCGAAACAATGCCCGGTGACACCTACCTCGATCGCTTCCCGGATTCCTCCCACCGTGCTGCCCAGCACGGGCTTTCCGTACGACATCGCCTCGATGACCGATCTCGGGAAAGCATCAGGCCCTGAGGATGGTTGCACGCAAAGGTCCATTGCGCTCCAGACAGGCGCCATGTCCGCCTGATGAGGAATCAGATGCACAGCTTGATCCAGCCATGCGCCGGTAATGATCCCTTTCAGCCGTTCCCGATCAGGACCGTCCCCTGCAATCAACAGTTGCACGCCCTCCCGGGCCAGCGCCGCTTGCTGGAAGGCAGCCAGGAGGGAATCGAGACCCTTGTCCCGGTCTAGCCGGCCGGCGTAGCCAATGACCGTGGCCTCAGCCGGGATACCATGTTGGATTCGAAATTGGTTTCCAAGCTGGAGGCTGTGTTCCAAATCGGGCAATTCGACGGCGTTATACAAAACGATTACATTTGAGCGCCCGGGAAACTGATCTGCAACCGCCTGTGAAACGGCAATGACGCGGGAGGCGCCATAAGAGGCCAGCCGGTACAACACGTTGTGCAAGATGGTGGCAGGATGGATCTCGCGTACGTGCCAGAGGACAGGGATTCCGCGTCTGTGCCCGGCTTTCAGAGCAAGCCAAAGCATTTTGAGGTTGTTCGCATGGATGATATCCACCGGGTAACGGTCAAGGAGTCTGGAAAGGCGTTCGGCGGCCTCCCAGGAATCGGCCACTGCCGAAGACAAGCTCCACAAACCCGCCTCATGGCGGCTTAATGATCGAAACTTTTCACCCAAATCCAGGCTCAGGATCGGGATGGTCGGATCGGTAATGATTTGGCGGAGACGTTCCTCGCGCGGGCATGCGACCAGCGGGTCAAACCGAGAGCGGTCGAGGTTGCGGAGCAACAGAGCGAGGCTCTGCTGGCCGCCACCGAGGCCGATGTTGTTGGTGTAGTCGAGGTAGAGGATACGGAGCCGCGCATCGGATCGATTTGCCTCAGGCGTTCTCATATACCGGCTCCATTCCCTTTTCCGACAGAAGCTGTCCGTAGACTTCCAGCGTCTGGGCGGCCATTGCCTGAACTGTGTAGTGGGAAGCCCCTTCCCGGGCTCTCCGGCGCATCGTTTGAAACAGCAGCGGGTAACGGCTCCAGTGGAGCAAGGCTGCCGGCATTTGTTCCGGGGGCGCCACAAGGCCGGTTGGAACCTTGCTGAGAATTACGCGGTTGTCGCCAGCATCGGTGACCAGCGGGACGCAGCCGGCCTGCATCGCCTCCAGAAGCGAGTTCGACATACCTTCCCTCTCCGAGCACAGAAGGAATACATCCGAGGCAGCCAGCAGAGGACCTACATCGGCCAGTTCACCGAGAAAACGGACGCGTTCCCCCAGGTTCCGTTCGGCGGCTAGTGCTTCGAGGGCCGGACGTTGCGCTCCATCGCCTGCGATCAAGAAAACGGCCTGCGGGACTATGGGGGCGACAGCAGAGGCGATCCGCAGTATCCGGTCCACCCGCTTTTGAGCCACCAGGCGGCTCGCCGTGGAGATAAGGAAGGCGTCCTCGGCGATGTTCAATTCCCTTCGAGTGCGGCTGATTTCCGCGGGGGTGGCGATGGGGCGGAAGGGAATGCCATTTGGCACGACGTGGACCTTGTGGCCTTCAACACCGGAGGCCTTGGTGTTGGCCGCGCCGGCATGGGAGTTGGCGATCACGGCGTCCCAAAGGGGCGCAACCAGTCTTTCCAGGAATCTGTAGTGGGCCGGTTTCCAGCTATCGACATTGCGAACGGAGGCGATCACGGCACCATTCCATCCAGGAACCAGGTGCGCGGCCAACGCACCGGCAATGTTCACCGACGGCAACCAGCACTGCACGATATCCGGCATGGCCTGCTTGATTGCATTCCGAATGCCGCCGATCACGCGCCGGTTCCCGACGCGGCCATGCCCGGCTACGACCACCTCGGCGCCCGCCTTACGCAAGGGCTCTTCCCAGCAGCCCCCGGAAGCCAGAGCCAACACGTGATGGCTGACGCGGCCCTGCGTTTCACGGCAAAGCAGCCAAAGCTGCTTTTCCGCACCACCGGATCCCAAGCTTGCCACAAGGTGGAGGATTTTCATCGCCGGAGGCGCCTACCCTTTTCCGTTCGCGGCGTAGTACTTGCTGTAGTGACCGTAGTAGTAGTAGCTGTCGCTCATCTCCTTGTGCACTTCGTTGAGAACGACGCCGAGCACGTTGGCGCGGAGACGCCGCAGTGTCGTCAACACGCTGCCGACAGCTTTACGGCTGGTTTGCCCAGCGCGGGTAACCACAACGACGCCATCCACGATGGTTGCCATTTGGAGGGGTTCAGCGAAGCCAAGCAGAGGCGGAGCGTCCAGAACGACCAAGTCGTACTCCTGCGTTGCCTCCGTGAGGACCTCTTCCAGACCGCGCCCAATCAAGTCCGAAGCCCGCCTGGAGGGCGGCCCGGCAGGAAGGATGTGGAGATCCGGAACCAATTCCGGGGAAACCAGCAATTCGCGCCAGGCACATTCGGCGGTGAGGACATTGGACAAACCGCGGTTGGCCGGAATGTTGAAGCGGCGGTGGACGCTCGGCCGGCGCAGGTCACCGTCGATCAACAGAGTGCGGCGCCCCTGTTCGGCATGGGTCAGCGCCAGGTGTGCGGCAGTCGTGGACTTGCCTTCGCTGGGAGAGGCGCTGGTCACCAAAAGCGACCGCATGCGGCGATCGACATCGGAGAGAAGGATGGAGTTGCGCAGAGTCCGTACGGCCTCCTCGAAGCCGGAGACGGCCTGCTCTCCCGAGCCGCCGGCACGCACAAGCGCTTTTCCGCTGGCACTGTTAATCGCGGGCCCTAGCTTACCGCGCCAGGACTTCACCGAGGGGAGGCTGCCAATCACCTCCGTGTTCAAAGAGCGAGCCACTTGTTCGGGGTCGCGGACGGTGGTGTCCAGAACATCGCCGACGAGGGCTGCGCCGAATGCCACCAGAGTGGCGATCACCAGCGCAAGCAGCACGTTGAGCTTAATGTTCGGCAGCACGGGAAGAATCGCCGGCCGGGCCTGATCGGCAAGCCGGATGGAGCTATTCTGGAAGCCGGCGTTGATGCCCGCTTCCTTAATCTTGCGGACCAGTTCCTCGTATAGTTTCTTGTCTGCTTCGGCCTCCCGCTTCAGAGCCTGGTATTCGTAAGAGCGCGAGTTCAGACGGTCAAACTCGCTTTTGGTCTCCGCAAGGGTCTTCTGCAGCATCGCCTCACGGCTGACGGCCTGCTGATGCTCGATCTCGACGCGGCCCATGATGTTCCGCCGCGTGCTATCGAGCGAACTCTGAAGAGCGGCCACTTGCGCCGCAGCCTTGCGATATTCCGGGTGATTGGCGCCGAAATGGGCCTTCACCTGGGCGAAGTTCTCGGTGGCTTCGTTCAACCGTTCGCTGAGCTTGCGCAAATCCTCACCTTGCTGGGAGGCCTGCGCCGCCTCTAGTGTTCCCGACTGCACGGAGTTGCGAACCGACTCCCGCCGAACCCGCTCTGCCTGCGCGTTGGTATATTCGGTGTTCAGCTGCAAAAGGCGTGCTGAAAGAATGTTGGTCTTTTCTTCAGGATTGATCACGTTCAATTCGCGCTCAAACTGCGTCAGAGCCATCGAGGAACGCTCCATCTTGGCGCGCAGTTCCTCCAGCTGTTTCTCCATGAAATTGGAAAGACTGGTGGAGGATCGGATGCGGATGTTGTAGGTATGTTCCAGATAGGAATTGGCAATGGCATTGGCCGCATCGGCGGCAAGCTGCGGGTCGGTGGAGCGATAGTTGATCATCAGCAAATAGGTGTTCGGTGGCCTGGCAACCTTGAGGTTCTTCAGGAGCACGGGAGCGTCTTCAGGCCGGGTGCCGGATTTCTGCTCGCGCCACGCTTTCAGATTCTCCTCGTTCTGGCCTTCCCGCTCCAGAAGTTTGTACTTTTCTGCCACCGGACGCAGGACCGAATCGGACTGAATCAAGCGTATCTGCGTGGCGAGAAACTGGTCGGAATCGTTCACCGAACTGCGAACGGCTTCCTGGCCGATCACCCCCTGCGGCGTCTGGCGGTCGACGTCCACCGTCGCGGTTGACTCGAACACGGGAGTGATTCGCGAACTGACAAAGTAAGTGGCGGCCGCACAGGCCACCACAAAAGCCAGCATTTTCCAGCGGTGCCGCTTGAACACCCACACATAGTGAGACAGCGGCATCGATGGCGCTTCCGGCTCTATCTCAGCAAAGGGAAATGGGCCAAGGCCCTGTTGAGCCGGCATGCGCGCCGGTTCCGGTATGATGGCTAAGCTTCGTTCTTGAGGATCTTGTTGCATGGGCCCTGAAGTCTCCTACCGGCTGGCTCCCCAGATCAGCACACCGCTGGCTGTCGCACTTCCAAAAGTGATGATCTTTTCCAGCGCCGTCAGGCCAGCTCTGCGGCCGCGGTTGTCGGGGATATAAAGGATGTCGTTGGCAAGTAGAGGTATGTCTGGCGATTTTCGGTCCATGATTTTCCTGAGTTCTATAGGAATTTCGTTCTTTGTTCCGGTACCGTCCTCGCGGCGATAAATGTAGGCCATCTTGTTGGCGAAGGGCGCCAGGCCCTCGGCCAGGGCGAGCATTTTCAGCACAGTGGTGTCGGAGGCATCGTGCACGGGGTAAGAACCAGGCTTTTTCACGTTACCGACAACGAAGACTTTGCCGGCCTCTGGAATCCTGATCTCTTCGCCCCCGTACAGCCGCAGATTCAGCTCCGGATCTGCGGCGTCGATGAGGCCGCGCACAGGAATCCGTTGCACCAAGGAAACCGGCGAGCCGTCCGGTCCGGGCTGACGCCGAGTAACCAGGATTTCCGGACCTGCATCCTGATGGAGTCCCTCGGCCCTGGTGATTGCGTCGAGCAACGTCATCGGCCCAACCGCCTGGAAAGTAGTCGGCCTGCGCACTGCTCCGGCAACGCTGATGGGCCGGCTGTGGTACTCAACAATGTTCACCGTGACCACCGGATCCACTAGAATCTGTTCACTGCGCAGCGCCTCGGTAACCTCTCTTTCCAGTTCCGACGGCAGCAATCCTTCGGCCCGGAGAGTCTGCTTCACCATCGGCAGCCGAATCCTTCCTTCCGAGCTCACGCGCACGGTGCGGGTCAATTCCGGCGCCTGATAAACGCTCAGGGAGATCAGATCATTGGGTCCAATCTTCTGGAGCGGCAGATTCCCACCCGGCGTCAGTTCCGAGCCTGGCTGAGCCGCCAACATGCCGCAAATCAATTGCAAAACAGCACATCTCAACACTTCCTGCTCCATCCTCCTCATCCTTTGAACGCACCCCGGACGTGGCGCTGCCTGGCAGCGCCGTGAATATCTGTGAAACTGTCTGGTTTGCGGAGGCGTATCCGGTTGCCTGCCTCCGCCTCTGAACTACAGCGTAGTGGCCGATTGGCTCAGTTCGCGGGTCACGAAATCTACCGATTCCGGCGTGGCGCCGGTTTCCATGGTTGCTCCCAGTAGCCGGATCAGCTGATCCACGCGCGTTTCCAGGTTGCTCACCTTCTGATCCAGGCCAGTCAGACGCAGATTGCTGCCGTTTTGCCTGGCATCTCCTGCTTCAATACGGTTGAGCACAGAGCTCCGCGCGAAATCGGATACGCTGCGCGCTCCGAACTGCTCGCAAGATGACTTCAACTTTTCGAACTCATCCTCGCTCAGCCGGAAATTGACAAGTCGGTTTCTGGGTCGTAGAACGCTCATATTGTGCCCTCGTATTTTTACCGCAGACTGGCGAATGACTCTGACGGATAACAACGGGTGTCTCGCGGCTTCTCGCGCCCCGCGAGTCCCAACTGCTTCCTCTCACCTAACACACCATCGGCGGGTTTTACGCTTCAAAACAGGAAAACAGAAGTTTTCTTTTCAAAGCTGCTTTCAGGTAGTGTACGGCTTCAACTCTTCTTCTCTACCCAGCCGTTCCATCCGCTCCATGAGCATACCTATTCCTGCACAGTGGGGTAGGCTACTCCCAACTGCTCGAGGTAGCTCTTGTATCTGGATGGGTCGTAGCGCAACTTCTTCAGCTCCGGCGCGAAGCGCTCCATCTTATCCTTATTTAGATACACCGGCGGCTCGGTCCCCGGGGGAATCAGCGACTGCCATTTGGTTTCCTTCGTCTGGTCGGCGAAATACTGCTTGGCCTGTTGCAATATTTCCGGTGTGAGCAAAAGGTCCAATATCGTCACTGCATAGGCCTTTGCGCCGACAGTCGCCCCTTTGTGCGCGATGGGTGTCGCCATGGCGATCCCGCTCGACCAGTGATGCCCGACCATCCCGGGAATATTCCCTGGATAGCGAAGTACAACGGTCGGCAGATTCCAGCTCACTTCCGAGATATCGTCGGAGCCGGCGCCGCCGGTGCGCCCTTTGGGATCGGCCAGTTCGCCCACTTTCGATTTCAACCCCTCCACTTTCGAGTCCATCATTTTTTGTGCCGCCCGCGCCAGCTTCTCATCCTCGGCCGACCACTGGGGCATACCCACCTTCTGGATATTGGCGTAGAGCGTTTCGGCTACCGGCTTGTTGAAATGGCCCGGCCAGGTGGCGCCGAGCACGCGCTCCGTCACGGTGGTATCGGTCATCTCGGCGGCTGCCTTGGCGATCTTTGTACCCAATGCGTGCAAGTCACGAATGCGTGCGTAATCCCATTCGCGGAAGTAGTACCAAACGGTCGCTTCCGGCGGCACGACGTTCGGCTGATCGCCGCCATGCACGATGACGTAGTGGGAGCGGTGCTCGGGCCGGAGATGCTCACGCCGGAAGTTCCAGCCGGTGTTCATGAGCTCCACGGCGTCCAGCGCGCTGCGGCCCATCCATGGCGACCCTGCGCCGTGCGCGCTGCGCCCATGGAAACTGTACTGCGTGGAGACCAATCCTGAGCCGCTGGGAAATCCGTGCCCCGTGGTGAAATCGGAGCTGATGTGGCTGCTCAGCATGACGTCGACATCCTGGAACAGCCCGGCGTTCACCATATAGGTTCGGCTGCCGAGCAGCTCTTCTGCCACACCGGGGTAAACACGAATCGTTCCCGCGATCTTGTACTTTTCCATCAGGTTCTTCACGACGATGGCAGCGGTCACGTTGACGGCTTGGCCAGCGTTGTGGCCTTCGCCATGGCCCGGTCCGTTCTTGATCAGCGGCGCGTGGTAGGCGACACCTGGCTTCTGCGAGGTCTCCGGCAGCCCGTCGATATCGGCCATTAGACCGATCACCGGCTTGCCCGAACCCCAACTCGCGACAAAGGCCGTCGGCATGCCGGCCACACCGCGGGTAATCTTGAAGCCTTCCTTCTCAAGCAGCCCCGTCACATAGGCCGCGGTCTCGGTCTCCTGGTAGCCGAGCTCGGCGAAGCTGAAGATGGAGTCGACCATCTGCTGAGTCAGCGCGCGGCGGCCTTCGGCCATTTCCATCGCGGCCTGTTTGAGGACGTCAAGTGGCGGTGTTTGGGCCCAGCCCAAGCAAGCCGCTGTAAAGAGAATCGCCACAGTCCGAGTTGTCAGCATCGCGGCAATTCTATCAAAGATGGAACAACCTCCATGCCGTGTCCGTACTTACTCGATGAAGGGAACATGAGCCAGAGAAACCGCCGCGGCCGAGGCCGCTGGATCTTCGCCTTTATCCTGATCGGCGTGCTGATCGGCGCCGGATTCGTCATCCGCGCCAAGCTTCGCCCGGACACGTCCATTGACCCGTCGCGTCTGGCAACGGTTGAACTCGGAGACATCGCACGAAGCGTAGTCGCTACGGGAAAGATCGAGCCGCGCTCCAAAGTGGAAGTGAAATCCAAGGCCAGCGGCATCGTCAAGAAGATCCTGGTTGACTATGGCGACCACGTGCGGCAGGGCCAGGTGCTGGTGGAACTGGACAAGGAAGAGCTGGAAGCCCGCGTGCGGGAAGCCGGGGCGACGCTGCAAGCCGCTCAAGCCGCCGAGCAGTCGGCGATGGCCGCCTATGAGCGGAATAAAGTGGAAGCCGAGGGGCCCGACCTGCCTTTCCTGAAATCGGCTGTCGACCGCTCCCGGGAACTGTTCAAGCAAGGACTCATCGCCAGCGCGCTGCGCGAAGAGGCGGAGCGCACCTACGAAATCGCGCTCAACCGGCAGATGGTTGCGTTGCGCAGCGTGGCGGTCACGAAGGCGGAGATCGGCCGCGCCAAGGCCCATCGAGGCCGAAGCCACCGCCTGCGCGGAGATCCTGCCGGAATACGCCCGCGGGGGACTTCCGATACGCAGCGCCTACAACTCCGCTTCGCTCATGGTCACAGGTTCACTGCCCCCATTCCGGCATTACCGCACGCTTGAGATTGCCAGCGGACGCTTCTACAGCTGGGCGGAAGCGGATGAGTCGCGCCGCGTCGCGTTCCTCGGCGCCGATGCCGCCAATCAGCTGTTCGCCTCCAACAACCCGGTCGGGGAAACGATCCACATCGCCGGCTTTCCGTATCTCGTGATCGGCGTGATGGAGTTGAAGGAGCAGAATTCGGACTACAACGGCCGCGACGTCAACAAAATCTTCGCCCCGCTCGGCGCCGTCGTCCGCGACTTCCCGGGCGCTCCTCCTTCGGCTCCGCCGCACTCCATCGACCAGATTCTGGTGATTCCGAAATCGGTGGAGCAGCATTTTGAGTGCAAGGGCCAGGCGCAGCGTGCGCTCGCGCGCATGCACAACTTCGATCCTACGGACAAGGAGGCGATCCCGATCTGGGACACCCTTCTGGAAGCGGCCGCCTTTCACCAGATGACCGATGGGATGAAGTACTTCCTCGGCGGTGTCGGCGTGATCACGCTGTTCCTGGGCGGCTTGGGCGTGATGAACGTCATGATGGTGGCCGTTCGGGAGCGGACTCGGGAAATCGGCGTCCGCAAGGCCGTTGGCGCAACGTCCGGCTCCATCCTCAGCCAATTCTTCATCGAGACACTGATCGTCGTATTCGTCAGCGGCGGAATCGGCATGGGCCTCGCCTACGGCCTTTGCGCGCTCGTGAACCTTCTGCCGATGCCAGCCTATTTCGACGGGCTGAAGCCGACCCTCGAAACCGGCCTCATGAGTTTCGCTTTGCTGGGTGTCATTGCGATGCTCTCGGCGATGTATCCGGCCAGCCGCGCGGCCGCGATAGACCCGATAGAAGCGCTTCGCTACGAGGCGGGAGGATGAGCGATGTTGGGTGAAGCAGTCATCCAGGCGTGGGAATCGGTCCGGCGCAATCCGCTACGCAGCATTCTCACCATGCTCGGCATCGTTTGGGGCATTGCCTCGGTCACGCTGCTGGTTGCCTATGGCGCCGGCTTCCGCTCGATCCTTGTCACTGGCTTTGATGCGTTCGGCAAGTCGGCCATCATTGCGCGCCCGGGACAAACCAGCCAGCAGGCCGGAGGGGAACGCGCCGGGCGCCGCATTCGTTTTGAATCGGCGGATCTGGAAGCGGCGCTCGCCGAGGGCAACCTCATTAAGATGGGAAGTGTAGAAGCCCTGGCGCGCCTGCCGGTTTCCTACCGCGACCTGATCGCCAACATGGCCATCCGCGGCGTCTATCCCGAGTATGGGGAAATCCGCAACGAAGTCCCCAGCCAGGGCCGCTGGCTCACCCATGACGAAGTTCCGTCCCATCGTCGACGGCATCACGATCGGCCTGCAAGTGTTGCTGCTGTTCATCGGCGCACTCACGTTGGGTATAGGCGGAGTAGGGTTGATGAACATTCTGTTGGTTTCCGTGGATGAACGCGTTCGCGAGGTCGGGCTGCGGATGGCGCTGGGCGCGCGGCGGCGTCACATCCTATGGCAGTTTCTTGCCGAAGCGCTGGTCGTTACGTTCTGCGGCGGAGTGTTCGGTGTCTTGCTGAGTTACCTGGTTGTTTTTCTGGTCGGCCCGATCCCGATGCTCGGCCCGCTGTTTGAGGACACATCCGGCAAAGGCGATCTGCGGATGCAGATCGACGCGGTAACAATCGCCGTTAGCTGGGTGGCGCTGACCACTGTCGGGCTGCTGGCCGGCGTGGTGCCGGCGTTGCGCGCTTCGCGCCTGGATCCGACGCAGGCGCTGCGCTACGAGTAATCAGAACTTGTAGTAAAGCCCAAACTGCACTACGCGCGGCGCCGCGGATTTCAATCGGGCGAACGCGCTGTTTGCGACGCTTGCCGGCTTCGTCGGCGGCTACGGGCAGACTGATCCGTTCCGGGCCCGGAATCTGATCGATCCATCGCTGGATCGCGGGATCAATATTCACGCGCCCCGCAGTGAGGATGTTCAGACGGCGTCACAAAGGTCAGTTGGCGGGAGCCTCCGCCGTAGGCAGCCGAAGCATTCGAGGTGATGATGGTCATCTCCTGCACCTGGTCCATCAGCAATAGGTTCGGCTGGAAGTTGAGCGCGTTGCTGCGCACGGCGTTGTCCTGGATGTTGATTCCATCGAGCGTCGCGTTGACATAGGAGGTTCGCTGACCGTTGATCACGGTCGGGCCGCGGCCCGTCGTCACGCCGGCTTGGGTGTGGATGAGCGCCAGGGGGCTGCGGTCAAACAGCGGCAGCCAGCGAATCTGGTCATTGGTCACCGTGGTGGAGATCGGAGGCACAAGCCTCCCGCTTTCCCCAACTAGTCCGGATCATAGCTTGAATCAACGGCCGGCTTCGGAGGCGAGCGATTGATAAAGCTTGATCGCTTCGGCGAATTGGGCAAACACGTGCTGCTTTTCTTTTTCCGAGCGCCACCAGGGCCACTTCTCCGCCATGCCTTGGAGCTTTGTGATCCAGCGGGTGAAGTATTCGGCGGAGGCGCGGCTGCGGACCTTTTGATCGCCTACGTAGACGCGAATCGCGTTGGTGAGCGCCTGGGGATACTCGGCGTCGAGCCACGTGTAGGGCTTGCCTTCGGCGTAGAGCGCATACCAGCCGGACTCGTCCACCTGCACGCGCTCCTCGAGGCTGCCGCTGGTGACCTCTTTCCACGCGACGCCGTTGCGGTAAATGACCACTTTGGTGAGCGGGGCAATGGAGGTAGCGCGCGCCTTGAACTGAAGCGTGCGCGGCTGGGACAGCTTCAACTCGCCGCCGGGCATCTGATCCTCAATCCAGAACTCGAGCAGCGGTCCGGTGCTCATGTAGGTCCGGCCGCGGCGCAATGCCTCCAGCCACGCGGGAATCGAACGTTCGGCGCCGGTCTGCGCATAGGTTCTGACGCTGCCGACGAGCTTTGTCCAATGGAGGTTGGAAATGGAGTCCTCACCGCCGACGGGCGCAATGCGCAAATCGTTGTTCCAGGCATGGAACAGCGGGATCATCGAGGCGCGGCTGGAGCCGGACCACTCGAGCGCGTCAATGGTGCCAAGCGCCGCGTCGACAGGAAATCCCTTGCCGCCGCCGAGGTCGCCTTCCACGGGGTCCTTCTCTCCGTAGAAAGCATGCACGTATCCGGTAACGGCTCCCTGTTGCCGCGCCTTGCGGAAGATGTCGGTGTTGGAAGGATACAGGCTTTCGATACCGGTGTTTTCATAGCCGGTGGTGAACGGGGAGATCAGGTGGTCGCGGAGGCCGAGCAGTAGCGTGTGGCCGTAGAAGGGAGGCCGGTACTCTTCGCCCATGTGGAGCTTCACGCTCGGGTGCCCATGGGAGGCGGGATGCTCGCCGGCGCCGGCGAAGTACTGGTGATCGAGAATGCGGTTGTCCTTGTTGGCGACAAGGTTCATGACCATGTCGAGGTTCTCGGCGGCAGCCATCTTCAGCAGGTTGGCGGGGGTATTGCGCAGGTTGCCGCCATAGTTCATGTGGACGTGGGTGGATCCGCTCCACCATCCGCCCTTTTTGTATCCGGCCACGTGGGCGAGCCACAGCGTCAGCGTAGCCGTTGAGCCAGCCTTCAACTCGACTTCGCCTTGCGCCGGCACGTACTCGAAGCCTTTCACGGCGGTGGCGCGCAGAAGACCCGGCGGCACATCATAGATCTCTTCCCCTTCGGTGTGATAGGCGTGCATGCCGGAACGGCCGCGCCGTGAATAGGCGGTGGGCGATGGGTAGAACTTGCCTTCGGCGGCGAACAGGTGGAGGCGGGCCGGCGTCGCGACGCCTTTCTCATCGACGACGCGGAGGTGGAGCTTTGCCATGGGCCGCGCCCAGCGCAGCCCGGTGAACTCGACTGGCCTGCGTGCGCCGCCGTAGGTTTCCAGCAACCACAAACGCGGCAGTCCGCCTTCATTGGAGATGTAGGCGATCCACTCGCCATGCGGGGAGAAGCGCGGGTGGAACAGATCATAGTCGCCGAAGGTCATTTTGTAAGGGTGTCCTCCGGCGACGGGCAGCACATAGAGATGGTTGAACTGATCGGCGGCGCCGGAGGTGGAGGAGTAGATGAAGCGTTTGCCGTCGGGGGAGACATGGGGGCGTGTGCGGTACAGCGACTGCTCGGCATGAATCTTGACCGCCTCACTTGCGCCGTCGCGGCGCGCGGGCATGCGCCAGATGTCGCCGGAGCCGAGCGCGACGCCACGATTGGAGACGAAGAGCAGTTCCTTGCCGTCGGGGGTCCAGGCGGGTTGTGTGTGAAAATCCCACGGGCTGAAGTAGAGGCGCTCTCGCGTGTAGCGGTTGTCGCGGGTGAGCGCGACTTCCTCGCCAGCCCACTGGCCCTTGGCGACGGGTCTTATATAGATGTTGAAGTAGCCTTTCGGCTTGGTGGAGGTGTAGGCGATGGATTTTCCGTCGGGTGAGAAGACCGGATCGAGATAAAGTTGCTCATCGCTGGTGAGCGGATGCGTGCGGCCGGTGGGTACGTGCAGCATCTCGAGCTGGATGCTGCGGCCATCGTTGTCGGCGGTGTAGACGAGCCACGCGCCGTCGGGGGACCAGTCCGGTGAAGAGAGGTATTTCGGACTTTGTGCGATTTCCGTGGCGACGCCGCTTGAAAGCTCAACCTTCCACAGCGAGCCGTGCATGGCGAAGGCGAGGAACTTACCGTCGGGGGACCATGCGGGAGCCCACGGCGTGGAGGAGGGCGCCGGAGGAATGTAGTAGTTGTGCATGTACTGGCCGCCTTGCGGGGCGGCCGGGTACACCACCGGATAACCGAATTGCTGCGCGCTCAGAGGCAGCGCGGCGAGAGCGAGAATCAGTCCGCGCGATAGACGGGACCGCTGGGATCGTCCTCCCGGCCAAGTTTCCATGGCTCCAATTGTGCCACGGTGTACCGGCTCATGCGGTCGCGCAATCCTTGCATTTCCGCAGCGGTCATCGGCTTGGCGGTCTTGGCCAGCGCCAGGTTTCCTTCGACGTGTGCGATCTGGTCGCAGCCGAGAATGGCAGTGGAGACAGGCAGGCTCCAGACATAGCGCAGGCTTTCTTCGACGGTGGTGGCTTTCGCCTTGAGCATGACTCCGGCGCCGAGCGTCTTCATGGCGATGATGCCGAGGTTTTTTTGTTTGGCGATGGGGAGCGTTTCCTTCTCGAAGCTCTTCTGCTTGTTGGCGCCGTCGACGACGCTAAGCGGCAGCAGGATGGTGGAGAAGTCGTACAGCGACATCATCTTGTTGAGGATGGCGGGCTCGGTGTGGCCGGTGAAGCCGACGAAGCGGATCTTGCCCTGCTTGCGGGCCTTCTCGATCATCTCGATGACACCGCCCTTGGCGAAGATGAAGTCGATGTCCTCCTGGTTGATGACGTTGTGAACCTGGTAGAGGTCGATGTAGTCGGTGCCCAAGTTGCTGAGGCTTTGGTCGAGGTCCAGCTGAGCCTGCGTGTTGGTGCGGTGGCGGGTCTTGGTGGCGAAGATGACCTTGTCGCGGAGGCCCTTGAGTACGTCGCCGTAGCGGGATTGGCTGAGGCCGTAGGCGCCGGCGGCGGCTGTGTCAAAGTAATTGACGCCGAGGTCGAAGCAACGGCGGATGATGGCTTCCGCGGCCTTGGCGTCTTCCATGTTGCCGGTGCGGGCGCCGCCGAGGCCCATGAGGGAGACCTGGAGGCCGGTCTTGCCGAGCCTGCGCCGGGGGACGGCGGTATCGGCAGAAGCGGCGGGAGCGGCCAGGGAGGCAGCCGTGGCTGCTTTCATGAACTGGCGTCTGGAGTCCTTCATGCCCGTCATCCTAGCATGAGCATGTCTGCTAACATTGCCGTTTATGTCGAAAGCCCCGGCCGAGATGACGTTTAAGGCAATCCTGCTCGGCGTCTTCCTGGCGCTGGTATTCGGCTCGGCCAACGCCTATCTGGGAATGAGAGCCGGGCAGACGGTGGCGGCCACGATTCCGGCGGCGGTGATCGCGATGGCCTTGTTCCGCACGCAGCGGTTGAGGGGGACGATCCAGGAACAGAACATCGCGCGGACTTCGGCGAGCGTCGGGGAGGCGCTGGTGGCGGGAGCTATCTTCACGATCCCGGCATTCATGCTGATCGATGTCGACGGAGCGAGGCTGTGGCCGAATCTTCGCGACTATTATTGGGAGGCGGCGCTGATCCTTTTGACGGGCGGGCTGATCGGTGTGTTCTTCATCATCGTGCTGCGGCGGCCGCTTTGCGTGGACGCCGGGCTTCCGTGGCCGGAGTCAGTGGCGAGCGTGGAGATCGTGAAGGCGGGCGAGGAGAAGGGCGACGCGCCTCGCTACATCTTTGGGGCGATGGGGTTCGGGGCGCTGATTCAGATTCTGAAGGACGGGCGCGGGTTGCGGATCTTCAAGGAATACTCGGAAGGGTTTCTGCGATTCCCGTCGTCGGTGATCCAGCACTTCAATTTCGAGAAGAAGCCGATCGGGGATGTGGCGCACGCGGGCGGAGTGGCGTGGGCGACGCCGGCACTTTCGCCTGCGCTGATCGGCATCGGCTACATCATCGGCCCGCGGCTGGCTTCGATCAACGTGGCGGGCGGGGTGCTTGCCTGGTGGGTTCTGATCCCGCTGCTGTTGTTCTTTGATCCGGATCTTGGGCGGCGGCTTGGCGGCGGCGAGAATGCCGAACCGGATCTGCTGGCCTACACGCTTTGGTACAACGTGGTGCGGCCGATGGCGGTGGGAGCGATGCTGGTTGCGGCTTGCCACACGCTGCTCGGCATGCGCAGTTCGATTGCCAAGTCCTTGAAAGGAGCATTCGCGGCGACAGGCGCGGCAGCTGGTTCCGGCGGACCGGTGGCCAGAACGGAGCAGGACATCCCGGCGAAGTGGGTGCTGGCAGGGTCGGTGGCGCTGCTGGTTCCGATCACGGCGATCTACTACTACTTCACGGGCGGCTGGATGGCGGCGGGCGTGGCGGCGGTGGTGATGACGCTGACGGGGTTTCTGCTGTCGGCGGTGGGCGGGTATCTGGTGGGGCTTGTGGGAAGCTCGAACCAGCCGGTGTCGGGACTGACACTGGCGGCGCTGGTTGTGGCGGCGCTGCTGATGATCGCGATCGGCGCGACGGGGAAAGCTGGGATGCTGGCGGTGCTGGGAGTTGCGGCGGTGGTCTGTTGCGCCTGTTGCGTTTCCGGCTCTTTGATTCAGGATCTGAAGGCCGGACATCTGCTGGACGGCACACCATGGAAGATGCAAGTGGTGGAGATTGTCACGGTGATCCTGATGGCGTTCTTCTTGATGGCGCCGATCATCGCGCTGCACGAAGCGAACCTGGATACGGGGGGCATCGGTGGACGGGCGCTGCCGGCCCCGCAAGCCGGGCTGATGGCGCAGCTGACCAAAGGGATCGTGGGAGGGCAGATGGCGTGGGGGCTGCTGGTGATGGGCGCCGCGTTTGCGCTGGCGTTGATCCTTTGTGGCGCACGCGCGCCGATGCTGATCGCCGTGGGCATGTATCTGCCGTTCGACACGACGTCGGCGATTTTCCTGGGCGGAGTGATCAAGTGGCTGGCCGACCGGATGATGGCTAGGCGTTCCGAGGCCGACAAAGCGACCGCCGAGGAGCGCGGCACGCTGGTGGCGAGCGGGTTGATCGCGGGGGAGGCAACGCTGGGCATTTTGCTGGCGGTGGCGTTTGTGGGGGGGATTCCGTCGCTGACGCAGGCGCTGACTGGGGCGGCGGAGCTTCCGTTTTATGAACAGTGGGGCGGGTGGTTGTCGGTGGCTGGGTTCGTGAGCATCGGGTGGGTGCTGACGCGACTGGTGGCGCCGAAGAACACAACTCTCCCGTAGTGGCTGGCGCTGATTTAGGTTTTGTGGATGGTTTGTCGTGTTCCGCCTCCCTTACGGCCGCGGTTCTGTGTGTGGAGCAGGGGTGTTGGGGGGAAAAGTGAGGTCAGGGAGGGGGATTTCAGCGTCGAATTGGGGCGGAATTGGGTTTGTTTTGTAATTCCGCGTATCCGGTTGAGGAGCGGGCGTTTGGGCGAGCTTGCGGCGCAGGGCCTGGAGCTGCAAGAGCTGTTTCAGGGACTGGTTGTAGGCGCGGCGGGCGGCCGATTCGTAACGGGAGAGTTTGAGGATGGACTGTGCGGCGTCGGCGTCCTGATAGAAGATGTGGGCAGAGATGTTGATGGGATCGGTGCCGGGCGGGAGGAGGGCGACCAGGTCTTTGCTGGGCAGGAAGAGGCGCGTTTCCATTTTTGCGATGCGCATGAGTTTCCACTGGGACTGGGCGATTTGATCGACGAGGAAGCGTTCGGTTTCGCCAGTTGGCGAGAGGTCGGAGCGGAGGGAGGCGCGCAGGGCGTCATATTCGGCGGGATCTTCGCCGGGAATGATGACGTGGGCGCCGGATAGACCATGACGGGTCGCATTGGCAGCGACGGTTTGCTTGCCTTCCAGCGTCCGTGGACCGGTGGAATGCTGCGCGTTTTTCTTGTTGGCAATCTTCTGAGCTTTGGAAGCCATAAATAGAATCCTTTCGGTCCGATTGTGACGGGCGTGGTGAAAGGGATGACGGCTTCGAATGGGGAAGTGATTGAGAAACAGGGCGGAAATAATTTTCCGGCTTCGGTGATCGAGCGTGCGAGGTTAGAGAGTCTGTTCGCGTGCGGCGCCGAGGGTGACAGTGACCTTCGTGGTTTGGCCGCCGCGGAAGATGGTGAGTTCGACGCGGTCGCCGGGGCGCTTGCGCATGACGACGCCGCGGATGGTGTTGGGGCCTTGGACGGCTTCGCCATCGATGGCCATGATGAGGTCGCCGCCGATGCCGATTTCGGTGTTGCCAATGTAGCCCCAGCGGCGGGCGCCGCGGAGGCCGGCGGATTCGGCGGGGGAGTTGGGAGTGATTTCGTAGATGAGCATGCCGCCCTTGGCGGGAAGGTCGATGGCCTGTGCGAGGTCGCCGGCGACGTAGACGCCGCTGACGCCGAGGGTGGGACGGCCGTACTTGCGGGAGGACTGGAAGGCCTCCATCATGACCTTGGCGCGATTGACGGGCATGGCGAAGCCGATGCCGATGTTGCCGCCGGGGCCGTAGATGGCGGTGTTGACGCCGATGACGTTGCCTTGCGAGTCGAGCAGGGCTCCGCCGGAGTTGCCTGGGTTGATGGCAGCGTCGGTCTGGAGCATGCCTTCCATGACGCGGCCGCTGTCGTCGCGGATGTCGCGGCCGAGGGAGCTGATGACGCCCGTGGTGAGAGTGCCGGCGAGGCCGAAGGGATTGCCGATGGCGAGGACTTTCTGGCCGACTTGAACTTTGTCGGAGTCGCCGAGGCGGAGGGGGACGACTTTCTTGCGGGGAGTGACTTTGATGAGGGCGAGATCGTTGGCGGGGTCGCGGTCAACGATTTCGGCCTCGTAGCGGGACTGGTCGCCGAGAGTGACCTGGAGTTTGGCGGAACCGGAAACGACGTGGTTGTTGGTGATGATGAGCCCCTCTTCATTGACGAAGAAGCCGCTGCCGGAGCCCTGGACGGGATAGATGTTGAAGAAGAAGTCGCGCTTGTAGACGGTGGAGGTGATGTTGACGGTGGATTCGTGTGCGCGCTTATAGATGTCGATGTTGTTCATCTCGTCGGGGCTGAGGCCGGCGGAGTGAGCGACGCCGGGGCCGGACCAGAGGGGACGGTCGGCGGCGCCGCCGGCGCCAGACCAGATGGACTGGAAGCGTGAGCTGGAGGTGAAGTAGAGGAATCCCGCGGCGAGCAGAGCCGCCAAAATGAGCGTACGCAGTTTCATAAGAGTGTCCTCCTCATGCCGCCTTGATGGTTCGCAGTTGTTCCCAAACCAGTCTAGTTTGACGGCGCGTTTCTTCTCTAGTACCGGAAGTATCGATGACAAAGTCTGCCAAGCGGGCTTTTTCCTCGAGCGGCATCTGGCGGCGGATGCGATCGAGCACCTTTTCGCGGTCGAGGCCATCGCGGGCCATGGCGCGGCGGATCTGCTCTTGGGCCCCACAGACGGTGACGATCATTTTTTGGTACATGCGGCAGCCTCCGGTTTCGAAGTGAATAGCTGCTTCCACGATGACAATGCCTCCGGGGTCAGTTTTCTCGAACTCCTGAATCAGCCTCTCCTGCCTAGCCCAAACGGGCGGATGAACCAGAGCGTTGAGCGCGGCGAGTTTATCGGGATCGCGGAACACGATGGCGCCGAGCGCTTTCCGGTCAATGGATCCGTCTTCTTTCAGAATACTCCCGGCGAAGGCTTCGATGACGGCCGCGTAGGCTTCGGCGCCGGGGGCGAGCACCTGGTGGCCGAGATCGTCGGCGCGGATGAGGTGGCAGCCGAATCCGGCGAGCAGCTCGCCGACATGGCTTTTTCCGGTGGCATAGCCGCCGGTGAGACCGACGCGGAGCATGGCTCAGCCAGCCGCGGCAGCCAGCCGCCATTCCGCGGAGGCGACGGTGTTGGACATGAGCATGGCGATGGTGAGCGGACCAACACCGCCGGGCACGGGGGTGTAAGCGCCGGCGCAATCGAGCTCGAGCGGATGGAGGTCCCCGACGAGCAGGCTGCCCTTGCGATCGAACTGGGCCATTTTTTCCTGGCAGGAGGCGAACAGAGCTTCGGCTTCGGCGCGGGTTTGGAGACGGTTCATCCCAACGTCGATGACGGCGGCTCCGGGCTTGATGAAATCTCCGCGGATGAGACCGGCTTTGCCGATGGCGGCAACGAGGATGTCAGCCTGGCGGCAGATGGCGGCGAGATCGGCGGTCCTGGAGTGGCAGATGGTGACGGTGGCGTGGGCGTGGAGGAGGAGCAAGGCCATGGGCTTGCCGACGATGTCACTGCGTCCTACAACGACAGCGCGGCGTCCGGCAATGGGGATTTGGTAGCGGCGGAGGAGTTCCATGATACCGGAGGGTGTGCAGGGGTGGGGACCGGGGTTGCCGCTGACGAGGTTGCCGACGTTGAAGGGGTGGAAGCCGTCGACGTCCTTATCCGGGGAGACGGCGAGGAGGATGCTTTTGGAGTCGACTTGATTGGGGAGGGGCATCTGGACGAGGATGCCGTCGACATCCTTGCGGGAGTTGAGGGAATCGACAAGTTCGAGCAGCTCGTTGGTAGAGACCGATTGGGGCGGGGTGTGTTTTTCGCTGTCGATGCCGAGTTCCTGACAGGCCTTCACTTTGTTGCGGACATAGATTTCCGAGGCCGGATCATTACCGGCGAGCACGACGGCGAGCCTGGGCGGCCGGCTCATGCGGGTCATCGCGGCGACGCGAGGCTTCAGTTCGGCCAAGATCTGATCGCGGACCTTGTTGCCGTCGAGGAGAATGGGCATCGTCAGGCCTGGCCCCCCGAGGGCCGCAGGCGGAAACGATAGACGAGCGCGCCGGTGGCGACAGTGAGGATGGCGAGGGTGGAGATCATCGGGCGGAGCGTGAATCCGAACAGTGTCATCCAGGTGCCGACCATGAGAAAGATTGCGGGAATGAGCGGGTAAGCGAAGCTGACGATCTTGAGCTTTTGCCAGCCGGGACGCTTGCGAAAGATGAGCAGCGAGGCGACGGAGATGGTAGCGAAGAAGTTGAGCATGAAGCCGATGTAGAGGACGAGGTCCGGAAAAGAGGTCATGGTCAAGAGCATGGCGCAGACGCCCTGGCAGAGGATGGCGAAAACCGGGGTGTGCCAGCGGGGATGGACGTGGCTGGCGGCTTCCACGAAGGCATTGTTCTTGGCCATGGCGTAGTAGACGCGCGGACCGATGGTGACCATGGCGTTGACGGTGGAGACGAGGGAGACGGCCATGAGTCCGGAGAAGATGCCTGCGACAGCGGGTCCAAAGAGGCTGGCGGCGGCGAGACTGCCGATGGCGATGACGCCTTTCATTTTTTCGAGGGGGAGAGCATAGATGAAGACGATGTTGAGGCCGAGATAGAGGACAGCGACAAGGGCCGCGCCGAGAGCAAGAGCCCTGGGCAGGGTGCGAGCGGGCTGCTGGAGCTCTTCGGCGACGTAGGTGGCGGCGTTCCAGCCGCTATAGCTGAAGTAGGCAAAGAAGAGGCTGATGGCGAACTGCGCGGCCAGGGGCGTGGTGGAAGTCGGCGTGGTGGTCATGGTGAAGTGGTCCCAGTTGCCGGTTCCGGCGGACAGACCGAGGACGATGAAGGCGATGAGGACGGCGATCTTGGTGGCGGTGAGTACGTTTTGGAGCGGCGCGACGATGCGGACACCGAACAGATTGATGATGGTGAAGATGGCGATGAGAACGGAGGCGCACAGCTGAGCACCGCCCAATTCGAGGGCACCGTCGAAGAAGCTCATCTTAGCGTTGGCCTTTTGGAGCTGCGGCCAGAAATAGCCGAGGTAATCGGAGAAGGCGAGGGCGGCGGCGGCGATGGGGGCCGAGAATCCGGCGAAGAAAGAGACCCAGCCGGTCATAAAGCCCCAAGTGGGTCCGAAGGCCTGAGTGAGGTAGACGTATTCGCCGCCGGAGCTGGGGAAGTTGACGCCGAGCTCGGAGTAGCAGAATGCGCCGGCGAGGGCGCAGAGAGCGCCGACGAGCCAGATGAGCAGCACCGGGCCAACCTGACCGAAGTCGGCGGCGAGGAAGCCGGTGGTGGTAAAGATGCCGGTGCCGATCATGTTGGAGACGACCAGCGCGGCTGCGCTGATGACTCCCATCTGACGGACGAGGGTTGCAGTGGATTCAGGGAGGCGGGAACGGAGGCCCGCCTTGGCAGTGCTCACCCGGTCATTGTACAGCGGCGGCCGCCGGGGATGTGGCATATTGCTATGGCGCATGATCCCCTACGTGGAACTCCATTCGATACAGGTCGGGCTGATCCGGATTCCGGTGCAGCCACTGCTAGCGGCGGTGGGGATCATGACGGGCCACTTTCTATTCATCCGGAGGGCGCGGCGGCAGGGGCTTGAGCCGGCGGAGGCGGCTTCGATGAGCTTCTGGATGGTGGCGGCGGGACTGGCGGGGGCACACTTATTCCGGTTTCTCTATTTGCCCGATCTACTTAGTAATGATCCGTGGATCTGGGCGAAAACCACGGCGGGATTATCCAGCTTTGGCGGATTGTCGGGCGGGCTCATCGGAGCGGGGGCGTATGCGCGGATTCGGGGCATGCCGCAGGCCAGGCTTTACGGCTACCTGGACTCGCTGGCCTACGTTTTCCCGAGCGCGTGGATCTTCGGGCGGCTCGGCTGCAGCCTGGTGCATGATCATCCGGGCCTCCGGTCGACAAGCGTGCTGGCCGTCAACTTCCCCCGGTTCCCGCGGTTCGATCTTGGCGTGATCGAACTTCTTTTTCTCGCCGTCGTAATAGTCCCCCTGTTCCTGATTTTGGACCGCCGCCCCCGGCCGGCGGTATTCTACTTGCCATTATTGCTGTGCACGTACGGTCTGTTCCGGATTCTGCTGGACCGACTGCATGTGGACCCACCGCGTTACTTCGGGCTGAGTGTTGACACGGTTGCCTACGGCTTGCTGGTCGCATTAGGATTCTATCAGAGGAGGCACGGGAGACTATGGGCAACCTAGTGAAGAGACACGCCAGCACAAGTGCACTGTTCCTTCTATGCGGCTGGCTGGTATTCGGTGGAGCACCCATCAACAGCCTCGAGCTAAGCTACTTGGAGTGCATTGATGAGGAGGAGCTGGGTAAAGATGACGCTCTCTGCCTTTTAGCCCTTTCGTTCTTAACGGGCCTCGCGCCCAACTCGCTACCGCCAACCGGCACTCCGCCGGTAGTTTTTGAGACGAACCTCGGACAGGTGGACGGCTCATACCAGTTTGTGGCGCGGGCACGGGAATACACAGTCATGCTGAATAGCGGCGCGATGGAGTTTGCCCTCACAGACCGGGCCGGTGAAACGCAAGGCCGTGTACGGGCGAGCTTGAAGAACTACTCCGGCGCAGCCGAGCCATCGGCGGAGGAGCCGCTTCCGGGCCACGTCAACTATTTCATCGGCAACGACGCTGCACGGTGGGTAACCGACGTCCCGACATTCTCCCAGGTCCGCTACCGGTCCGTGTATCCGGGAGTGGATGTCGTTTATTACGGCAAGGAAGGCCGAATGGAGTTCGACTTCGTGGTAGCTCCGGGCACGGACCCCAACGTAATCTCGATCGCGCTGGAAGGAGCAACCCAAGTGACCGAAGATGGGGACGGGAATCTGCGCCTACGTTCCGGCCTGGGCGAGATGACCTGGCAGAAACCAAGGCTCTATCAAACGAAAGAGCGGGGCCGGACGCGCGTGGAAGGCCGTTACCGGCTGAACGGCAAAGGGGAACTGGGATTCGAAGTGGGACGATACGATCCCAGCCTGCCGCTAGTCATTGACCCGGTGATCGTCTATTCGACGTTCCTGGGAAGGACCATGCCGGATGGAGCGGGCAGAGTAGTGGTGGACGCCAACGGAAACAGCTACTTCACCGGGCTGACTTATGACGACATTTTTCCCGTGTCGGCGGGAACGTTCCGCTCTCCGCCGGAGACGGCGAATCTGGGGAACATTGTGGTCACCAAGCTGAACGCCGCCGGCGCACCAGTCTACACGACGCACCTGGGCGGGGCATTCCTTGACGGCGCGGTGGGGATCGCGGTGGATTCCTCGGGCAGCGTGTACCTGGCCGGCTCGACGGAAAGCCATAACTACCCGTTGACTCCGAGTGCGATAAAGAACAACTTTCCGTCCAAACGAGCGGCGGGCAGCGACGGGATGGACTGCGTGATCACGAAGCTGAACAGCGCGGGGAACGCGCTTGTGTACTCCACTTATTTCGGCGGCGCGAAATCGGATGCGTGCCTGGACATCGCGGTGGACGCGACAGGCAACGCGTACGTGACGGGCTGGACGACATCGAATCCATTTCCGGTGTCGGAATCGGCGCCGCAGCGGATCAACCGCGGAAGAGGCGATGTATTTGTGGCGAAGCTGAATCCTGCCGGCACGGGGATTGTGTGGGCCACGCTGCTGGGAGGCACACGCAACGATCAGCCGACGTCGATCGCGGTGGACGCGGCCGGCAACGCGTATGTGGCCGGCCATTCGAACTCGTCCCTCGGGTTCCCCGTCACGCAGGGCGCCCTCCAGACGGCGTACGCCGGAACGTCGCCGCCGTCTTTGTCAAGAAGCGGGGACGCATTTGTGGCGAAGATCAACGCCGACGGCGCGGGTTTTGGCTACGTCACTTATCTCGGCGGCCGAGGCGACGATGTTGCCGGCGATATCGCGGTGGACGCCCAAGGCAACGTCTACGTGGCGGGCCAAACGATGTCGGAGAACTTCCCGACCACGCCAGGCGCCTTCCGCACAAGCTTCCAGGGGCGAGGAGGCAACAACATCTTCCCGGGAGGTGATGGCTTCGTCGCGAAAATCAACCCGGCAGGCTCCTCTCTTGTCTGGTCCACTTATCTGGGCGGTTCGATGGACGATTGGGCGACGTCGGTTGCGCTGGACCAAGCGGGGAACGTATGGGTGGGCGGCGCGACGCTTTCCACCAACTTCCCGATTTCCCAGGACGCGACACAGAGAACCTATAGGGGCTCCGATCCGGAATCGAACTTCCCGACCGGCGATGCATTTCTGGTCCAGTTGTCCAGCGCCGGCTCGGCGCTGATGTTCGGCACATACCTGGGCGGCATCCACGACGACTTCGTCATGGGGGTCGCGCTGGACCGGTCGAACAACGTGTGGGTAACCGGCAGCACGCGGTCGCGCGATTTCATCACTACCGCGGGGGCGATCCAAAGAAACTTCGGCGGCACAACAACGACGGCTGTGCCGCTGGGCGACGCGTTGATAACCAAGTTCGGCGACGCGCCTCCTCCGGCGGGCGGGAACGTGTCGCTGGGCGGCATTGTCTCGAACGCGAGCTTCATCGGCGGGGCGGTGGCGCCAGGGGAGATCGTGTTCCTGGGCGGAAGCAACATCGGCCCGGGGAACCTGCTGACGGCGGGGGTGACGGCGGCGGGAACGCTGAGCACGGTATTGGGGGAAACGAGGGTTCTGTTTGACGGCCAGGCATCGCCGTTGATCTATGTATCCGGCACGCAGACGAGCGCGATCGTTCCATATCGGGTAGCGGGGCAGGCGTCGACGCAAGTGGTGGTGGAGTATCGCGGGGAGCGTTCGGCGCCGCTGGTTGTGCCGGTGGTGGCGAGCCGCCCGGGGCTGTTTTCGGCGAACTCATCGGGGCGCGGGCAGGGAGCGATTCTGAACGAGAACAACAGTTTCAACTCGGCGGCGAATCCGGCGCGGAAAGGGAGCATCGTGCAGCTGTTCGGGACCGGTGAGGGGCAAACGAACCCGCCGGGCGTGGACGGGCAACTGGCGACGCAAGTGTTTCCGAGGCCCGTTCTTCCGGTATCGGTGACGATAGGCGGACGAACAGCGGATCTGCTGTACGCCGGCGCCGCTCCAAGTCTGGTGGCGGGACTGCTCCAGGTAAACGCGAAGATCCCTGAAGATTCTCCTTCGGGCGACCTGGAGGTGATCGTGACAGCCGGCAACGCCCGCTCGCAGACCGGGCTGACGGTTGCGGTGCAGTAATCGGCGCGGCGCGGTTCATGGAACAATAGAAGTAGCTGGAGAATCGCGCCATTCATTCCACTGCCGAGTATCGAGTACACGGGTTGGACTGCGCCGAAGAGGTGCTGCTGATCCGGAAAAGACTGTCCGAGGAGGAGGGAGTCGGGGATCTGAACTTCGACATTCTGCACGGGCGGCTGCGGGTGGAGTTTGACCCATCGAGACTGACGGCGGGCCGAATCCGCGAGGCGGTGGCGGAGACGGGGCTGAAGTGCGAGCCGTGGCGTGAGACGGCGGCGGCAACGACGTTCTGGGACCGCTACGGGCGCGTGCTGCTGGCGGCGGCGAGCGGCGTGGGGATGCTGGGGGCGATGGTGTGGCAGGGGTTGACGACGGGAGATCTGCTAACGAGTTTGCTGGCGCACGAGCATGCGGGCCATCACGCCTCGACGCCGGTGATCGCGCTGTGTCTGTTGGCGATCGGGGCGGGGTCGTATTTTGTGCTGCCGAAGGCGGTGCATTCGTTCCGGCGGCTGACGCCGGACATGAACGCCCTGGTGATTATTTCGATCACGGGGGCGATGTATCTGGGGGAGTGGATTGAGGGGGCGACGCTGTCGTTTCTGTTCGCGCTGGCGGCGCTGCTGGAGACCTACTCGATCGCGCGTGCGCGGAAAGCGGTGGAAGCGCTGATGCTGGTGACGCCGGGTGAGGCGACGGTGGTGCATCACGATCATGAGCACCGAGTGGCTGTGTCGAAGGTGGCGGTGGGGGCGACGATCCGGGTGCGGCCGGGGGAGCGGATTCCGTGCGACGGAGAGGTGAGTTCGGGCCACTCCGATGTGAATCAGGCGATGATCACGGGGGAATCGAGGCCGGCGTTCAAGTCGGAAGGCGACGCGGTGTTTGCGGGAACGCTGAACGGCGGGGGCACGCTGGAGATCCGGACGACGAAGCCGGCATCGGATTCGACACTGGCGCGGATCGTGCGGATGGTGGAGGGAGTGCAGCACCGGCGGGCGCCGAGCGAGCAGTTCGTGGAGAAGTTTTCGCGCTATTACACGCCGCTGATGATGCTGCTGGCGGCGGCGGTGGCGGTGATTCCGCCGCTAGTTGGCGGCGGGGATTGGGGCGACTGGTTCTATCACGGGATGGTGATTCTGCTGATCTCGTGCCCGTGCGCATTGGTGATCTCCACGCCGGTGAGCATTGTGGCGGCGCTGGCGTCGGCGGCGCGGCAGGGGGTTCTGATTAAGGGAGGCGCGTTTTTGGAAGAGGCGGCGCGGCTGCGAGCGGTGGCGTTTGACAAGACCGGGGTGCTGACGGCGGGCGAGCCGGAGGTGCGGACGCTGGTGCCGCTGAACGGGTATACGCCGGAGGAGATTCTGGGGCGGCTGGCGGCGATCGAGTTCCGGAGCGAGCATCCGCTGGCGCGGGCGGTTCTACGCTACGCGGGGCAGAAAGGGATCCGGCCGATGGAGGTTTCCGGTTTCCAGTCGCTGCAAGGCAAGGGGGCGGAAGGAAACGTTGGCGGCGAGAAGTTCTGGGCGGGGAGCCTGCGTCTGATGGAGGAAAAGGGGCTGCGTGTGGAAGGGATTCTGGATCACGTGAGCGGGCTGGAGGAGATGGAGGGAACGGTGGTGGCATGCGGGACGGACCGGGAGGCGTGGGCGCTGGTGACGCTGTCGGACCCGGTGCGCGCGGAGGCGCGGGCGGCGGTGGAGGCGATCCGTACGGAGGGGATTGAGAAAGTAGTAATGCTGACGGGGGACAACAAGGCGACGGCGCGGATTGTGGCGGAGCATGTGGGTGTGGACGATGTTCGCGCGGAGCTGCTGCCGGACGATAAAGCGGCGGCGGTGCGGGAGCTTATGTCGAGCCATGAAAAGGTGGCGATGGTGGGCGATGGGATCAACGATGCGCAGGCGATGGCGTGTTCGACGGTGGGAGTGTCGTTGGGCAGCGCGGGGATCGATGTGGTGATGGAGACGGCGGACGTGGTGCTGATGTCCGGCGGCTTGTCGAAGCTGGGGTTCCTGTTGCGGCATGCGCGGCGGACGGTGGGGGTGATCCAGCAGAACGTGGCGCTGGCGCTGGCGATGAAGGGGGCGTTTCTCGTGTTGGCCTTTTTCGGGCAGGCGACGTTATGGATGGCGGTAGCGGCGGATATGGGTGCCACGCTGCTGGTGACGTTCAACGGGCTGCGCCTGCTGAGGGTAGGGGAGCGGGCGGGATGAGTGTTACAGCCTGGGACCGCGCCGGCGACGCGCAGCTGGACCAGTTCGGCGGGATTGCGGACGGGGAGCAGGCGGAGAATGATCTGGTCGAGCAGGGTGAAGATGGCAGTGTTGGCGCGGATGCCGAGGGCGAGCGAGAGGACGGCGGTAAGAGCGAAGCCGGGATGGAGGCGTAGCTGGAGGAGGCCATAGACGAGATGGGCACGGAGGTTCATGTTCAGCTCAATTAAGCAGAGTTTGACGCGGGAGTTCCCGGAAGGACAGTAAACAATGAGATAATCCTAAGCGTTCCACGATGAACCTGGAAGAAGTCGCCAAGAGAGCGGGAGTGTCCACAGCGACGGTTTCCCGCGTATTGAATAACATCGACGTGGTGAAGAACTCGACGCGCAACAAGGTAATGCGTGCGGTGTCGGAGTTGAACTATCATCCGAACCTGAACGCACGGGCGCTGGCCGGCGGCAAGAGCCGGACGCTGGGATTGATCGTGTCGAACCTGGAGAATCCGTTCTTTTTGGATGTTTTCCGGTCGTTGGAGGCGGAGGCGCACAGCAATAACTACGAAGTGATCGTGGCCAATACGGGCTACAGCGCGGAGCAGATGGTGAAGCACGTGCGGCTGATGATCGGCCGGCGAGTGGACGGGTTGGCGGTGATCGTCTCGGAGCTGGATCCGGAGCTGATGCGTGAGCTGAGCCATAGCAAGATACCCACGGTGTTCTATGATCCAGGGGCCAAGCCACGGCATGCCATCGGCATCCGTGTGAATTACCGGCGGAGCATAGAGCGGATTGTGGAGTACCTGCATGCAGTGGGACATAACCGGCTGGCCTTCGTGGGCCATCACGCGAGCCTGGGTCCGATCAGCGAGCGGGAGAAGGCGTTTGTGGAGACGGTGTCGAGCTACGGGGAGCAAACCGAGTACCGGACGGTGGCCGATCAGGACGGGTTTGACGGGGGCCGGAACGCGGCTCGCAAGCTGCTGGCGAGCGGGTTTGAGCCGACGGCGATAATCTGTGTCAACGATTTCATGGCGGTAGGGGTGTTGCGGGAATTGCGGGAACAGGGGCTGCGAGTACCGGGGGATATCTCGGTAACGGGATTTGACAACATCAAGTTGTCGGAGTACTGCTATCCGCCGCTGACGACGGTACATATTCCGCGGGAGCAGATCGGGCTGATGGTGTTTCAGAGCCTGGTGCGGGAGGCGGCGCCGAACGCGCCGGGGCGGGAGCTGGTGCTGGATCCGGAGTTAGTGTTGCGGGAATCGACGGGGGCAGCTCCGGCAGCGCGAAAACGTTAACCAAGCCAGCGAAAAGGGTCCGATGAGTAATAGGGGCGCATTCTGTCATGCGACGTGTAGGTGTAGGCAGTTGGGTGATGACGGGGCTGTTAGCGATTGCCTACGGCCCTTCGGCGCACGGGCAAAGGTATCAGTTCCGGCATTACGGGCAAGAGCTGGGCTGGGGAATCAGGCGGTGAACTGCCTGCTGCAGAGCGCCGGCACTGGTGTTGATGGACGTACAGATGCCGGAGATGGACGGTATAGAGGCAACGGAGCGGATCCGAGCCAGAGAAAGAGCAAACGGGCTTTGCGTACCGATGGTGGCGATGACGGCCCATGCCATGAAGGGTGACCGGGAGAAATGTCTGGCGGCGGGGATGGACGGCTATATCGCCAAGCCCGTCGATCCAACGCAGTTGATGCGCACGATTCAGGCGCTGAACAGTTCGAGCGACATGGACTGAGGCTTCAGGCCAGACCCATCTTTTCGAGCTTCCGGTAGAGAGTCTTGCGCTCGATGCCGAGGATGCGGGCGGCGCGGCTCTTATTGCCGCTGGTGGCAGCCAGCACGCGGCGGATCTGTTCGGCTTCGGCGTCGGCCAACGTCTCGGAAGCAGAATCGCGCGGCTCGGTGGCTTCGATGGCGGCGCGCACAGCCGTCTCATCGATGCGGCCGTTGGCGGCGAGGATGGTGAGACGCTCCATCATGTGCTGGAGCTGGCGGACGTTGCCCGGCCAGGTGTAGGATTCCATCTGCTTGATAGCGCCCTCGCTGATGCGGGCGTTGAGGTTGTAGCGGGAGTTGTATTTCTTGAGGAAGTGGTGCGCCAGAAGGAGGATGTCGCCGGAACGCTCGCGGAGAGGGGGGATGGAGATGCGGAAGACGTTGATGCGGAACCAAAGGTCTTCGCGGAATTTTTCTTCCTCCACCAGTTGCGCGATGTCCTTATTGGTGGCGCAGAGCACGCGGACGTCGACCTGGTGGGACTTGTTGGAGCCGAGCGGGCGGACCTGGCGCTCCTGGAGGAAGCGCAGCAGGCGGAGCTGAAAACCGTGATCGATTTCGCCGATTTCATCGAGAAACACAGTGCCTTTATGGGCCGCTTCAAAGACGCCGGTGCGGTCACGGTCGGCGCCGGTGTAGGCGCCCTTCATGGCGCCGAACAGTTCACTTTCCAGAAGCGAGGGAGCGATGGCGGCGCAGTCGACGGGGAGATAGGGATGGGCGGTGCGCGGGCTGTGGCTATGAATCATGCGCGCCACCATTTCCTTGCCGGTGCCGGTTTCGCCTTCGATGAGCACGGTGGCGTCAGTGGGGGCGACCTTGGCCACCAGCTGATAAAGCAGGACCATCGCCTGGGAGCTGCCGATCATCTCCGTCTCCGGCAGATCTTCGACGAGGCTTTCGTCGTCCTCTTCGGCGGGTTTGAGGGAGGCTTCGGCGCGCTTCACAATTTCCAGCAGCCGGTCCAGGTCAAACGGCTTGGCGATGTAATCGAAAGCGCCGTCGCGGGTGGCCTGCATGACGGTCTCCATGGAGCCGCGTCCGGTCATGAGAATGACGGCGCAGGAGGGATTGGAGGCGCGTGCGGCGTTGAGGACGTCGAGACCGGTGCGGCGGTCGAGATAGATGTCGGAGACGACGATGGGGAAAGCGCCCGAGCCGAGGCGGTCCAGCGCCTCGTCGGTGGTGGCAACGGCCTCGACGGCATAGCCCTCCAACTCAAGGAACGTGGAGAGAGTGCCTCGCAGGGAAGAATCGTCTTCAACCAGAAGTAGGGAGCCCAATCCTTAACTATGATGGCATGACCGGCAGAATAATGGTGAAACAGGAGCCGGCGCCCGGTTTGCTGGTAACTTCCATGCGGCCGGCGTGGTGGGTCACGATCTGCTCGACGATGGAGAGGCCGATGCCCGTGCCGGCCTCGCCGCTGGCCTCGGCTTTGGAGGTGCGGTAGAACTTGCGGAAGATATTGCGCAGCTCCTTTTCATCCATGCCGATGCCTTGATCCTGAACGGCAAGGTGGAGGCTGCGGTTGGCCAGCCTGCCGCTGACGGTAACTTCGGTGTCCGGGTTGGAGTATTTGACGGCGTTAGTGAGCAGGTTATAGACGGCGTACTCGATCAACTCGCGGTCGCCGGCGAGAGTGGCGGGTTCGAAAGTGTCGAGGGTGAGGCGTATGCGCTTGCGTTCGGCGAGGGGGCGGACGCGGTCCAGGCAGACATCGATTAACTCGGCGGCGGGGACGGGTTCGCGCTTGAGCTCCATCTGGCCTTCGCTGAGCCTTTCGACGTCGAGAAAGGTCTGAATCATGCGCGCCAGGCGCTTGGATTCACTGTGAATCATGCGCGTCATTTCCGAGCGCTTTTCCTCGCTGAGCTGGTAGCGGCCCATCAGCTCGCTGGAGCCCTGAATGGCCGACAGCGGGCTGCGCATCTCATGGGCGACGAAGTGGATGGCCTTCTGGTAACGCTCCTTGGCGGCTTCGGAGCGCTCGAGCCGGCGGCGGACGATGAAGTGCTGAAAACTGGCGGCGGCGGCAATGGAAAGCCATGCGGCGGAGATGGGCATTACGTACGGAAAGACGATGTGTCTCTGAAAGGCGATGTAAGGGGCCAGGTGGGCGGCGGCCAGGAGAGCGGCTCCGAGAAGATAGGCGGACCAGCCGGAGCGAAGCCAGAAGGCGAGGCCGGCAACAAGCGTGAGCAGGAAGGAGAGACCGAGGACGGCAGAGGGCGAGGCATCGACGAGGAAGAGGCCGCGGCGAAGAGTTTCATAGGCGTTGGCGTTGATCTCGACACCGACCATGGTCTGGCCATAGGAGTACGGAGTCATGTGCCGGTCCCGCGCGGCGCTCTGCGCGGTGAGACCGATGAAGACGGCCTTGCCGGCGAGCGCGGCGGCTGAGGCGGCGGGATCCTGCTCGAGCTGATGGAAAGTGACTTGAGGAATGTTGCCCGGCGGCAGGAAGCGGACGCGCATCGGGCGGGAGTCGGACTGGCGCGCGGGAATCACCGTACCGTCGAGTTGCAGGGATTCGGGCGATTCGATGATCTGGCGGACGGGGCGGGCGAGGCGGTGCATTTCCAGCGAGAGAGCAAAATGACGGCGTGGGCCGCCGGCCTTTTCGAGCGGAATCTGGCGCAGAACGTTGTCGAACGGATCGGGGTCGGCGTGCACGTGACCAACGGCGGCGGCCTTGGCGGCAAACAGTGGCAGGACGTCCTCCCAGCCGTGCTCGGTGAGATCGGTGGCGAGGACAAGATGGGGCAGGCGCGAGAAGGCATCCGCGAGGCGCGCATCTTCGGAGGGATCGCGACCCGATTCGGCGAGGATCATGTCGAGGGCGACAGCCTTGGGACGAGCCTCGGCCAAACGGAAGATGCCGTCGGCGAGAATGCGGCGGATGCCGGCGAGGCCGCCCATGCGGTTGAGCGTGCGCTCGTCGATGCCGAGAATGACGGCTTGGGAATCGGCCGACGCCGCGGGGCTGATGCGGAACAGGAAATCGTAGACGTCGTTGTCGAGCTGGTGGCCGAGCGTGGTGAAGGCAGCAAGGACGGAGATGAGCAGGCAACCGGCGAGCGCCAGAATATAAAGGAAGGCCTCGCGGCGGAGCATGGCTTTAGCGGCGGATTGCCTTTTCGACGGCTCCGGGTTCGCGTGGGAGGGCGGTGCTGAGGACTCGCACGCCGTTTTCGGTGATCAGCACCATGTCCTCGATGCGGACGCCGATGTTCTCTTCGGGGATGTAGAGGCCGGGCTCGATGGTGACGACCATGCCGGGCTGGAGCGTCATGTCGGGGTCGGCGGGGTCGTGCACGTCGAGGCCGACGTGGTGGCCGAGCTGGTGAAGATAGTATTTCCCGAGTTTCTCTCCGTTACGGTCCTTGCCGTGACGGTTGACGTAGTCGAGCGCGATCTGATTCAGCGTGCCCTCGCCGTGGCCGGTGAGCTTCATGCCTGGCCGCGCGGCGGCGATGGCGGCCTTCTGCGCGCCGAGGACGATTTCATAGATTTCGCGCTGGCGTGGGGTGAATTTGCCGTTCACTGGCAGCGTGCGGGTGAGATCGGCGGCATAGGCGGAGCATTCGGCGCCGGCGTCGATCAGCAAGAGTTCGCCTGCATCCATGCGGCGGCGGTTGGCCGAATAATGGAGGATGATGGCGTTGGGCCCGGCGCCGACGATGGGGGCGTAGGCGGGGCGTTCGCAGCCGCGGTCAAGCATGGTGTGCAGGAAAGCGGCGGCGAGCTGGTATTCATGGACGCCGGCGGCGATACGGCTCCACGCTGCGCGGTGCGCGGCGATGGAGGCGTCGGTGGCGGCTTGAATGAGCGAAAGTTCACGCGCCGATTTCACCATGCGGAGGCGGGCGATGGGGAGGGCAGCGTCCTGGAGAGTCTGGCCGTCCAGCGCCTGGCGGACTTTGTCGGCCGACGGATGCTTGGTGAGCGCATAAACCGTCCGGCCGCGCGCCAGCTCACGCAGCTTTTCCGGGAAGGCTTTGGCGCCGGCGATGTTGGGGAAGCCGGAAGCCTGTGCGGCGCCGGCATCCTCGGGACCTATCTTGGGGCCGGTGTAGCGCTCGCGAACCTGGTTGCGTGCGGGGAGGAAGAAATACTCGGCATCGGGAGTGAGAATGAGCATGGCGCCGGGCTCACGCCAGCCGGTGAGGTAGAAGAAGTTGCTTTCCTGAAAGAAGCCGGCGCGCAGGCCGCCGCGGTCGGGCTCACCGTCGCCGGCGAGGGCTACGATGGCATCCGGCAGCGCCTTGCGGAGCGCGGCGCGGCGATGGGCGTGCTCAGCGAGTCCGGCAGGATCGATGGCGAACGTGGAGGCGGCGATGGCCCACAGCAGGAAGAGGCGCACCATGGAAACAAGTATAGCTTTGGGACGCAGGAAGACTCTCCAGATCCTCCCGTCATTATGTACGGGGCTTACGAGATAAGATAGGGAGTTGCGGCCCTTCTATCCGCTGTTCCGCAATCCACACGTGGCGACGATCGCGGCGAGCTTGTGGCCACGAACGCTCGACGAGGAGCGGTTTCCGGTGAGCGCGAGGCTCTATCGCTCAGAGCCCGAGGTGCAGGTACTGATTCACGCGCAATCGCCGGAGGAACCGAAGGCCGATGCGTTGCTGGTGCACGGGCTGGAGGGCTCCTCCGACGCCGGATATATGCGCAGTATGGCGCAGACGCTTCTGGAGGCCGGGGTGGCGGTGCACCGGATGAACCTGCGCAGCTGCGGCGGCACCGATTTCCTCTGCCAGACTTTGTATCATGCCGGGCTGACGACGGACGTGTTCGCCTACCTGATGGAGTTGGACCGTCAAAGGCGCACGCCAGTCTACCTGATCGGCTTTTCGCTCGGCGGCAATATCGTACTGAAGCTGGCAGGAGAGCTGGGGGAAGGAGCGCACAGGATGCTGGCCGGCGTGGTGTCGATCTCGACGCCGCTGGAGTTGGAGGCGTGCGCGCGGCGTCTGGGGGAGCGCCGGAACCGGCTGTATGAATGGCGGTTCGTGTCCAGCATGAAGAAGCGGCTGAAGCTGCGGAGGAAGATCCTGCCGGAGAGCTGGCCGTGGGACCGGCTGGACAAGATCCGGACGATTTATGAGCTGGATGACCTGTTTACGGGGCCGAGTTTCGGGTTTAGAGGCGCCCCTGAGTACTACGCGACCCAGTCGGGGGCGCGGTTTCTGGACGACATCCGCGTGCCAACGGTGCTTATTCATGCGCAAGACGACCCGATGATCCCGTGGGAGGCGTACGCGCAGCCGGCGCTGAGGACGAACAAGCACCTGCGCCTGATGGCAGTGCCGCACGGCGGGCATATCGGGTTTCTGGCGCGGAACCTGCCGCGGATGTGGGTAGACGGGGTTGTCCGCGACATGGTGCTGGATTTGGGGAACAACTAAGGCGTCCGGATCGTCTTTGATAGGTGAGGTTGCGGACATCCAGTTCCTTTTGGGAAGCGCTAGGTGTGGCGATGGGATCGCTGCGCGGGAGCAAGCTGCGCAGCTTCCTGACCCTGTTGGGGATCATCCTGGCCACGACGACCCTGATTGCGGTGATGAGCGTGATCCACGGAATGGACGTCTACATCGCGCAGAACGTCTCCGACATGGGGGCAGACGGGTTCCGGATCCTGCGGATGGCCTTCATCGGGAACTTCGATGCGAAGAAGTACATGGAGATGGTGAAGAAGAACCCGGAACTGCGGCCGGAGGAGTACGAATTTCTGCGGTCACGGGTGCGGCTGTCCAAAGAGGTGGGGATGCAGGTGTTCAAGCGGGTGGCGGCAGTGGCCGGGCCGGACCGTTTGGAGGATGTGCGGCTGCGGGCGGTGAGTCCGAATATCGCCTCGATGACCAACGTGCAACTGGCCTCGGGGCGGATGTTCACGCCGATGGAGAATGACCGGCGGATGTACGTGGCGCTCATCGGCAACGATCTGAAGGAGACGTTCTTCCCGAATGTGGACGCGGTAGGCAAGATCGTGAAGCTGGACGGGCGGAACTGGGAAGTGGTGGGCGTGGCGAAGAAGCAGGGCAGCGCGTTCGGGCAAAGCCTGGACAACTTCGTGATGGTGCCGATCGAGACGGGATTCAAGATCTACGGCTCGCGGCAGGGACTGAGCTACATGGCGCAGGCGATCGACCAGAGCTACCTGTTCCAGGCGCAGGACGAGATCCGGATGCTGCTGCGAGCGTGGCGGCACATGCGGCCGGGGCAGGAAGATAACTTCGCGATTGTCAGCTCCGATTCGCTAGTGAACGCCTGGGGGCAGATGACGGGGGCCATCGCGGCGACGGCAGTGGCGGTGGTGAGCGTGTTCATGGTGGTGGGGGGAGTGGTGATCATGAACATCATGCTGGCGGTGGTGACCGAGCGAACGCACGAAATCGGGATCCGCAAATCGGTGGGGGCGCGGCGGCGGGACATTCTCTATCAGTTTCTGGTGGAGTCGGCGACGCTGGCCGCGACAGGCGGGCTGGCGGGCGTGATTCTGGCGTGGATAGTCGGGGTACTGGTGCGCAGCTTTACGCCGATCCCGATGGCGATGCCGGTGTCGGCGGTGGTGGTTGGTGTAACGCTGTCGGCGGCGGTGGGTTTATTCTTCGGGATCTACCCGGCGCAGCGGGCCTCCAGTCTGGATCCGATTGAAGCATTGAGGTTCGAACGATGATGCGAGCATCGATAGCGACGGGCATTCCGCTGGCGATGAAGACGATCCGGGAGCACAAGCTGCGCTCGGCGCTGACGGTGCTGGGTGTGGTGATCGGAGCGGGCGCGATTATCGGGGTGGGCTCGATCATCGCCGGGCTGGACGGCGCGATTACCAATATCCTGAGAAGCTTCGGGACGAACACGATCATCGTGTTCAAGTTTCAGATCGGGCCGCGAATGGGGAACCTCAGCGCGGAGGAGCGCCAGCGCAAGCCGCTGACACTGGAGAACGCCAGGGCTGTGGGAGAGCGCTGTCCGTCGGTGAGGCACGTGAGCCCGTACCTGTTCCCGAACTGGAACATGATCCACAAGGTCCGCTACAAGGGCAACGATATGTTCAATATCGAGATCGGGGGAACCGAGTCCGGCTATGCGGGTGGCGGTAACGCGGAGATCAAGTACGGGCGGTTTCTCTCCGATGCCGACAACCATCACCGGTTGCCGGTTGTGGTGATCGGCGAAGACGTGCATAAGGCGCTGTTCGCGGACCTGGATCCGGTGGGGAAATGGATTGAATTGGACGGCCATCAATTCGAAGTGATCGGGGTGATGCACCGTCCGCCGACGGCGTTCCCCGGCGAACAGGACGGCCGCGTCCTTCTGCCCTATCAATCGATGCGGAAGATGTTCCCGAACGCGAAGGAGCACATGCTGGTGGTGGTGGCCGAGGACGGCAGGCTGGCGGCGGCGATGGATGAGATCCGCGCCGTACTGCGGATTGAGCGGCGCGTGCCCCACGACAAGCCGGACAATTTCGCGATGTCGACGGCCGAACAGATGATCGAGGATTTCCGGAAGATCACCGGAACGGTGGCTATCGTGATGGTGGTGCTGAGCTCGATCGGGCTGCTGGTTGGTGGCATCGGGGTGATGAATATCATGCTCGTTTCGGTGACGGAACGGACCCGGGAGATCGGGATCCGGAAAGCGATCGGCGCCAAGCGGATCGATATCGTGGTCCAGTTTCTTACAGAGGCTGTGGTGTTGACGGTGCTGGGCGGGGCGGCGGGGATGCTGTTCGGGTGGGGAGTTTCGGTGGCGGCGCGAGTAGTGTTTCCGTCGCTGCCAACGGCGGTGCCGTTATGGGCGGCCGTGCTGGGAGTGGCGGTCTCGGTGGGGGTGGGGCTTTTCTTCGGGATCTGGCCGGCATCGAAGGCGGCGCGGCTGGACCCAGTGGTGGCGCTGCGATACGAGTAAGTTTCGCCTTACACTGAGAGAGTGTACAGGCGCTTATTGCTCAGGGCGGGTCTGTGTGCGTTCGCCACGGCTTCGGTAGCGCGTGCCGAATCGGCGGAGATGTTCCAGCGGATTGAGGAGTTCCGGCTGGAGAATGGCATGCGCTTCGTAGTGCTTCCCGTTGCGGGCGTGCCAAGTGTAACCATTCATATGTTCGTCGAAGCCGGAGACGTGGATGATCCGCCCGGACGCCCTGGACTGGCGGCGAAGTTCCGGGGGCTTTACTTGATGGGGCCGGAGACTATCGGGTCCAAGTCTGCGGAAGCGGAAGCCGCGGCGCGGCGAACCGTGGAAGCCATCAGCGAACGGCTGGATCAGGAAAGATTGAAAGCTCCCGACGGCTTTTCGATCGGCGCGCAGACGGCGGAGGCGGACCTGCAGTTTGCCCTCGGGAAACTGGAGGAACTGGGCGATTCGCAGGCGTTCCTGGGGATTCAGCGGCAGCACGGGTTTATCAGCAATGCAGTGATCCTCGCCGATGCCTCGCATTTCCAATGGACACTTCCCTCCAACCGCACCGAGATCTGGTTCAAGCTGTACGGGGAGTGGCTGCAAAAGCCGGCCTTCCGGGGATTCTATAGAAGGCAGGATGCGGCCAAACCGGAAGCATCCCGGGCTGGGGAGAGAAGCGAATGGGCACGGCATTTGCTGGATGCTGTATTCAAGGACCATCCCTACGGGAGGCTGGCGGTGGAAACCAGCAGCGGAGCATCCCTTCAGCTTTCCCATGCGAAACAGTTTCTGCAAACCAACTACAGCGCGAACCGGATCACCGTGGCCCTGGTGGGCGATGTTGGCGCCAAGCAGGCGCGGCAGTTCGCCGCCCAGTATTTCGGAAAGATTCCCGCGCATGGTGGAGTGGAGTCAGGGGAACGCAAGGCGGCGCTCCCGGGGGAACCGCTGCGGCTGCATAAGGCGGGGCGGAGCGGGGCGGCGATCGGGTTTCTGAGGTCTGCCCATGGCGATGCCGGAGACCTATTTTTCGCCGTGCTTGACCGGCTTTGGCAAACGGGCACGGAAAGCGAGCTGTTCCAGGACCTGGTGGTGACGCGGCGGCTGGCCGAATCGGTGCATGTGGAGGCGAATCTGCCCGGCGGACGATGGGAAAGCCTCTTCGTTCTTTATGGGGCGGCGGCGGCACGAGTGCAGGTGGAGGATCTGGAGACGGCCCTGTTGGAGGTTGTGGAGGAGGTTCGTGTGAAGCGGGTGGAGCCTGCGAGACTCAAGCAGGCGGTGAACAGGATGCGGTCGAGCCTTCTTCAGCAGTTCCTCTCGAGTGAAGGCGCGGCGACGCTTCTGGCGCGAACGGCCGCACGGCGGGAATCGGCGCGCAAGCTTGGTGAGGATCTGGAGCGGCTGAAGGCGATGACCCCAGAGAGTTTCCAACAGGCGGCCCAGCTTTACCTGAAGCCGGAAAATCGCATCGTGCTGGTGATGACGCCCACGGGCCCACAAAGGCAGGAGGCCGGCAAACAATGAGCCCGCGCTTTGCTGCGATCCTCGTTATCTGCGCTTTGTGCGGCTGGAGCCAGTCAAGAACTCCCGCCGGGCCCGCATCGCCGGATCTGAATCTGGGCCTGAAGATTCCGCCGAATTCCGGATTCCGCCTGCCTCCAACCACGGAGGCCAAACTGGCAAACGGAATGCGGGTGCTGCTTTCGGCTGACTCTTCCGCGGGCCTGGTAAGCGGAGCGTTACTGATTCCCGCCGGCCATTTGATGGATCCGCCGGACAAGCTGGGGCTGGCCGCCACGGCGGCACAATCGCTGGTTATGGGAGGAACCAGAAAGCGCAGCCGCGAGAAGCTCCAGCAACAGCTCGGTGAATGGGGAGCTGTGCTGGAAGGCCGAACATACGAAGAACACCTCGAGATCTCCTTCCATTGTCTGAGCGAATACCAGGAACCCATGGTGGAGCTTCTGGGGGAGCTGCTGCGGGAGCCGGCCTACGAGCTGGAAGCAATCGAGCAGGCGATGATGGGGCTCAGAAACCGCGTGGCGTTTCAGTACCGCACAACGGAATTGACCGTCGCGCAGGCTATGGAGGAGGCGCTGCAAGCAGGCGGCGGCAAGGCACGGCGGCGCATGGAATACGGCCATTTGGATTCGATTCACCGCGAGGACCTGTTCCGCTTCCACGAACGCTTCGTGCATCCGCAAGGGGTTCTGCTTGCGCTTCAAGGGGAGTTGGAAATCCAACGCACGCAGGAGATATTGCAGCGACTACTGGGCGATTGGAAACCTGGTGGGGAATTCCGGCCGGCCGAGGTCTTTCAAGGCAAGCCGGTCGCGGGCGTGCTTGTAGTGCCAACGCCGGATGACGGCGCGGCGCGATTCCGAATCGCGCTGTCCGCGCCGGGATTCATTCGAAACATCTATCCGGCTGCTTTGCTTGCCTCGAGCGTGTTGCGCGAATACCTCAATCGGGCTATGAGTCAGGATCCTGCCTCCTCGCTCATGAATCTCTCCGCGCAGTTGTATCTGCACCCGCGGATGAGCGTTCCGAGTTCGATCCAGATCGTCGGTAGCGTCCGCACAACCAGCGTTACCAACGCGCTGGTGCTGCTGACCGAGGCGATCAAGAAATTCAAGCTGTCGGAAGTTCCTGAGAACATCCTGGAGTCATCGCGCCGCATTGCCGCGGACGGGCTTCCTCCGCAGATCAGCATAGAAGGCGGGATGTTCCGACATGCGGCAAGGCTGTACTTCCACGGGTTGAAACTGGATTCGGTGTCCGACTGGAGCCGCCGCTTGAATGCCATGACGCGGACGGACCTGGAGGCGGGGCTGAAGCAGATCGGTATGGCAAACCCGGCGATCGTTGTGGCCGGCGATGAGAGCGCTTTTTATCCGCCGCTGGCCAACCTAGGCATGGCGATTCACCGCTTCGACAGTTCGATTCCGCCACCTTCGCCGCTGGAGCCCAAAACCGACGCGGAAAGCCTGGCGCTAGGAAAACAGTGGATGGAGCGGATGCAGGCTGCCCTCGGTGGGCGCCAGAAGCTGGCCGCGATTCAAGATTACACCTGCAAGTTCGAAGGCATCCGCACGACCGGCAGCGGATTCGTCAAAATCACCTACACGGACCGCTGGTTGGCGCCGGAGACATTCCGGCAGGATCAGGTGATCTCGGGTCAGGAGGTCTCCGTCTTCTATGACGGAAAGATAGCGTGGTTGGCGCAGCCCGCACGCAGCATGGCGCTGCCGCCGTCGATGCTGGAGCAGATCCGGGGCGAGCAGTTCCGGCTGCTATTCCGGCTTGCGCTGAGCGACCAGACCGAAGGCCGGACGGTAAGCTACATCGGTTCCGGAATTCTGCATATCGCCGGCAGCGGCGGCAGCTGGGTGCGTTTGGCCGTGGACGAGAATACTCACCTTCCGAAACGGTTCACCTACCGGTTGACGGAAGGGCAAAGGGTCCCCATCACGATGGAGGAGTCGCTGGAGGATTGGCGCGAAGTGGATGGAGTGAAAATGCCGGGCCGGATTGTAACGAGGCAGAACCGGCTTGTATTTTCCGATTTCCATGTAGTGGAACTGCTATTGAATTCGGGGTTGCCATCGAAGGAGCTGGAAAGGAGGCCATGATGCGGCTGGGCGGCATCGGGTTGATGATTGTTGCCAGCGTGGCGCCGGCACAGACGATCCAGGAGCGCGGAAAGCAGACTCTCGACTCGGCCTGGGAGGCGCTCGGCGGCCACGCTTTCGCGGCGGTGAAGGACCGCGTCGAGTCCGGCAGAGTCTACTCCTTTTACCGGGCGCAACTGCGCGGGCTTTCACGGGCGACTATTTACACACGCTACTTGACGCCGCCCGATCCTCCCGATCCCGGCGGACTCTACGTGCGCGAGCGCCAGTCGTTCGGCAAGGAAGAAGACTACGCGATTCTCTTCGATGAGAAGCAGGGCTGGTCGATCACCTTCCGCGGCGCCCAGCCGCTGCCGGAGGAAACCGTGGAACGGTACCAGGACACGACGCGCCGGAACATCTTCTACCTGCTGCGGATGAGGAGGAATGAGCACGGGCTGATCATCGAGCACAAGGGCAGCGACATCTTCGACAACATGCCGGTCGATATCGTCGACATTACCGATTCGGAGAACATTACGCTCTCGATCTCCGTGCAGAAATCCACCAAGCTGCCGGTCCGGCAGATGTTCTACCGGCGGGATCCGAAGACCCGACAACGAAACGAGGAAGTGACCATCTTCGGCAAGTACCGCGACGTCGGCGGAGGCGTGCAGTGGCCGTTCAACATTCAGCGGAAGCGTAACGGAGAAAAGATCTACGAGATCTTTTCCGAGAGCGTCGTCATCAACCAGGATTTGAGCGATCAGTTGTTCACGCTGCCGGCCGACATGAAGCTGCGCGCGCCGGCGCGCTAGCATCACCGAAGGTAGAACAAGCTCAGCCGGGGCAGGTTTAACCTCTCGAGCGACTGCCGGTCGAGAAACTGCTTTTCCAGCATTGCGATCTGGGGAGCAGTCATCTTGCCGCGGTGTGGACGCAGTTGCCGTTCCAACTCCTCGCGCGCCGACATCGCTTCCTCCTCGCTCTGCGCCGCGCGGGCCACCGCGATCATACGGTCCTCCAGGCCCGTCAGGCGGTTCTCCAGCGCCTCCAGCTTCTCGTACCACTCCGCCGTTTCCGACGCCAGCCCGACGAGCGCCTCCGCCACTCCGCTTAACTCGCCGATCCCCGCCGTTCGTATCTCCGCCGCGCAGCGCCGCAAATGTCCCTCCACTTCTTCGAGGGTGAACGGAGCCTCCGCCTTCACCCCGCCGGCTGGCGCTCCCTCCACCAACCGCTCCGCTTCTTCCAGGACGGCCTGAGAACAGTAGGCCAGAGAATTCACCTCGCGCCCACGCCGCTTCTTTGTGCGCCACATCTCAAAGGACAGGTCAATCCCGCGGATCACCGCCAGCAGCGGGATACCCGCGTTCTTCCAGCTCTCGATCAGGGCCCAATCCAGCGGCGAGAGCAGAAACAGCCCCGTGCCGCGCGCCTTCTGGAAATGCTCCTCCACTTCCGTGAAGTAGTTGAAGTAATTCTGCGGCCAGCCCACTTCGCTCAGCCCTTCTGGTTGCGTCTCCAAATGATTTCCAGTCCTTCCATCGTCAGGTTCTCATCGGCATGGCGCAAGTGCCGCGAGCCGCCCAAAATGAGCGATGAATGTCCGCCCGTAGCCACCGCCTTGGTCCCCTCGCCGAGTTCGCGCATCAGCCGCTCCAGAATCCCGTCGATCAGGCCGATCGCCCCGAAGTATAAACCGCTCTGTATACTGCCCACCGTGTTCGTTCCCACCAGCTTCTCCGGCTCGCGGAAATCCACCTTCGGCAGGCGCGCGGTCCGCGCAAACAGGGCCTCGATGGAGATGCCGATGCCAGGACAGATGATGCCGCCCAGATACTCCGCCTTCGCCGATACACAGTCGAAAGTGATCGCCGTTCCGAGATCGACAACCACGCACGGCCCGCCGTACTTCTCATACGCGGCCACCGCGTTCACCAAACGGTCCGCGCCCACATCGCGCGGGTTGTCGTAGCGGTTCACAACCCCGGTCGCCGTCGCCTCGTTCACGAACATCGCCTCGCGTTTCAGATACCGCCGAGACATACCGGCGAGGGTCGGATTCAGCGGCGGCACGACGCTAGAAATGATCACGCCGTGCACATTGCCCATGTCCAGCCCGTCCACCGTGAACAGGTTCCGCAATAGCACACCCCACTCATCCTCGGTCTGCTCATGCACCGTGCGCAGCCGCCACCGGTGCTTCAATTCTTTCCCGTGAAACACACCGATAGTGATGTTCGTGTTGCCCGCATCCAGCGCCAGCAGCATCTCGCGTCTCCCTTTTTGCTAGCTGGCCGGCCGCACTCCGCCGGCCAGCACCGTCACTAGTTTCCCATTATCCTGCCGCAGCAACAGGAACCCGCTCTCATCGAGTCCCGCGGTTACTCCCTCCAACGCCGTCTCGCCTTGCTCCACCCTCACCCGCATCCCGCTTACGTAACTGGACGCCTGCGCGAACAGCCGCAGCACCGGCTTGATACCCTCCTCTTCGATCAGCTTCGTGTACCGCTCCATCGCGAGGAGGAGTTCCACCAGCAGATGCTCGCGCCGGAACTCGCGCCCGGCCGCGATCCGCAGAGAAGTCGCCAGCTCCCGCAGTTGCTCGGGAAACCCACCATGATTCACGTTGATCCCGATGCCCGCGATGATTGCCTTCGATTCCAGGTTCAGCAGGATCCCCGCGCATTTGCGGCCCCCGATGAGCAAATCGTTCGGCCACCGCAGGTCGCACACAACCCCCGTCGCCTCCACAATCGCTTCCCGCGCCGCCAGCCCCACCGCCAGTGTCACTCCGGGAAATGAATCCACAAACTTCTGACGCAGCACCACCGACACATACAACCCAAGACCCGCCTCCGAGTGCCAGCTGTGCCCGTGGCGCCCGATCCCCGCCGTCTGTTCGTCGGCAATCACCGCCGTTCCGCTCGCGCAGCCCTCGGCGGCCAGCCGACTTGCCTCCGTCATCGTCGAATCCATCCTACGGTGCCAATGCAGCGCGCGGCTCGGCATTCTCCGCCGCACCTCTCCTAAATCAAATCCCATCACTCGATCCTGAAGTTGATATCCACCGCCGCAGCCGAATGCGTGATCGCCCCGCAGCTGATGTAGTCGGCGCCCGCCTCCGCATACGCGCGTACATTGTCGAGCGAGATCCGACCGCTCAGCTCCACGGTCGCCCGTTCGCCGATATGGCGGATCCACTCGGCTGCCTCCGCGGGAGTCAGGTTGTCCAGCAGCAGATGCCTGGCTCCGCCCGCCAGCGCCTCTTCCAACTCCTCCCGCGTCCGCACCTCGATCTCCACCTTCTCTGAGCGTCCCTTGACACGCTGGAGCGCTTCGGTCACGCCGCCCGCCGCCGTGATGTGGTTGTTCTTGATCAGCACCGCGTCAAACAGCCCCATGCGGTGGTTCACCACGCCTCCGGCCGCCGCTGCCGCCTTTTCCAACCGCCGCAGCCCCGGCGTTGTCTTCCGCGTGTCCAGAATGCGAGTCTTCGTGCCCGCCACTGCATCCACGTACTTGGCCGCCAGCGTTGCCACGCCGCTCAGCCGCTGGAGCAGATTCAGCGCCACGCGCTCGCACGTGAGCAGCGTCCTCGCGCTTCCCTCCGCTTGCGCCAACCTTGTTCCTGCTTCCACTCTGGCGCCACCGGAAACCAGCAACCCGGCCGACGCTCCTCCATGCAACTCGTACACCACCGGAACCAGTTCCACTCCGGCCACCACCATCGCCTGCCGCGCGTAGAAACTCCCCGCCGATCGAGCGTCCGCTCTCACGCACGCCTCCGTCGTAATATCGCCCGAGCCGATATCCTCCTCGAGCGCCCGCTTCAGAAACGCGCGAACCGCCGCGTCAACCATGGCCTAGATTGTCCAGCGCGTCCTGGCTCTTGTTGAGCTGTGCCTTGTACTCGGACAGCTTCTCGCGGATGCTCACCACGACCTTCTCGGGCGCCTTGGCCAGAAACGCCTCATCCCCCAGTTGCCGCTCCGAGTTGGTGATGTTCTTTTCCAGCTGCTGGATCTCTTTCGCCAGCCTCTTCCGCTGCACATCCGGCTGTCCCGCCGGCACCTCGAGCACCAGGTCGAATTCCGGCGTCCCCCGCATTCCCGCTCCCGCCTTCGGCGCATGACCGCCGTGCAACGCCAGCTTCACTCCGGCCAGCTTCACAATGGCCTCTTGCTGCTCCCGCGCCACCTCCAGCGCACGCCCCGGCGAATAGAGCGCGCCGGCCAGCAGCTGCTTCGGGTCAAGCTTCAGATCGGCGCGCAGGTTTCGCGCCGCCGTGATGATCTGTTGCAGCAGTTCCATGTGATGCTCGGCTTCGAGATCCGCCCTCTCCGGCGCATATTGCGGAAAGCAGGACTGCGCGATCGACTGCGGCCGCTCGATCGCATTCGCCGCCAGCCGCTGCCACAATTCTTCGCTCAGAAACGGCATCACCGGATGCAGTAGCCGCAACGCCGCCTCAAACACCGTCAGCATGTTCCGCCACTCCGCCGTCATGCCTGAACCGTCGCGGAACCGGAGCTTCTTCATCTCCACGTACCAGTCGCAGAACTCGTGCCAGAAAAAGCCCCATACCAGCTGCGCCGCCTCGTGGTAGCGGAAGTTCTCAATCGCCCGGTTCATGAGATCCGCGCAGCGGTTCAGCCGGGAATAGATCCACCGATCCTCGAGCGTGGCCACAGAGGATCCATTCGGAGTCTCCGGCTTCAGCGGCGCGTCCGGGCCGGGGATCCACGGCTCCACGCCTGAGGCTTCCATCTTCATGAACAGGAACCGCGCCGCGTTCCAGATCTTGTTGGCGAACGCACGCGCGCTCTCCATACGCTCCGTCGTCAGCACAATGTCGGTGCCCGGCGCCGCGCCCTGCACCAGCGCCATCCGCACGGCGTCCGTGCCGTATTGCTCTGTGACAACAAGCGGATCAATCACGTTGCCGCGGGTCTTGGACATCTTCTGCTTTTCCGCGTCGCGCACCAGCCCGTGAATGTAGACTTGGCGAAACGGAACCTCGCCCATGCATTCCAGCCCCATCACGATCATCCGCGCCACCCAGAAGAACAGAATGTCGAAGCCGGTGATCAGCAGGCTGGTCGGATAGAACCGCCGCAGGTCTTCGGTCTCGTCCGGCCATCCCAACGTGGAAAAAGGCCAGAGGCCGGAGCTGAACCACGTGTCGAGCACATCCGGATCCTGCGTGATCGCGCTTGAGGAACATTGCCGGCAGTTGGCCGGCGTCTCCCGGGCGACGGTTATCCCCTTGCACTCCGCGCAGTGCCATGCCGGAATCCGGTGGCCCCACCACAGTTGCCTGGAGATGCACCAGTCGCGGATGTTGCGCATCCACTCGAAGTAGGTCTTCGTCCAGTTCTCGGGGATGAACTGGATACGGCCGGTCTCCACCACCTCCATCGCCGGCTCGGCCAGCGGCTTCATCCGCGCGAACCACTGCGTCGAGATCAACGGCTCCACCACCGTCTTGCAGCGCTGGCACTTGCCCGCCGACAGCATGTACGGCTCGGTTTTTTCGAGCAGCCCTTGTTGTTCGAGCGCCGCCACGACGCGCTTGCGCGCCTCCACGCGATCAAGGCCCGCGAACTCGCCCGCCTCCGCGGTCATCATGGCGTGCTCATCGATCACGCGCACTTTCGGCAGATTGTGCCGCTTGCCGCATTCGAAATCGTTCGGATCGTGCGCGGGCGTCACCTTCACCACGCCCGTGCCGAATTCGGGATCGGCCAGATCATCGAGCACGATCGGGATTTCGCGGTTCATCAGCGGCAGCGTCACGGTCATGCCGTGCAGATCCTTGTACCGCTTGTCCTTGGCGTTGATCGCCACCGCCGTGTCGCCCAGCATTGTCTCGGGCCGCGTCGTCGCCACCACCAGGTAGCGATGAGCGCCGTTTACCGGATACTTGATGTGCCACAGGCTGCTCTGGGACTGCTCGTGATCGACTTCGAGGTCCGACAGCGCGGTGTTGCAACGCGGGCACCAGTTGACCATGTACTCGCCGCGGTAGATGAGACCCTTCTCGTAGAGGCGCACGAAGACTTCGCGCACCGCGCGCGACAGGGCCGGGTCCAGCGTAAACTTTTCGCGGCTCCAGTCGCACGATGCGCCGAGACGCGTCATCTGCTTCTTGATGGTGTCGCCGGACTCTTCCTTCCACTTCCAGACGCGCGCCTCAAACGCTTCTCGCCCCATGTCGCGACGGTTCAATCCCTGGCCCGCCAACTGCCGCTCCACCACCATTTGTGTCGCGATGCCGGCATGATCGGTGCCCGGCAGCCACAGGGTCGCGTAGCCGCGCATACGCCGCCAGCGGATGGTCACATCGATCTCGGTGTGCTCCAGCATGTGGCCCATGTGCAGCGAGCCGGTCACGTTCGGCGGCGGGATGACCAGTGTAAATACGGGCCCCGACGCGGCCACGGCGAACACGCCGTTGTCGATCCACCACTGCGCCCAGTGCGGCTCAAACCGCTGGGGCTCATAAACTTTTTCCAATTGCATGAGGGGAGAACTTCAGTGTAGCAACCGCGGGTGTTTCATAGCGCGGCCGCCGACTCCCATGCCAGCATCGCCTGCTTGCGCGGCAATCCCCAGCGGTAGCCTCCGAGCGCGCCCGTCTTGCGGATCACTCGGTGGCAAGGAATGACCCACGACACCGGGTTCGCGCCGACCGCCGACGCCACCGCCCGCGTGGCCCTTGCTGTGCACACCTGCTCCGCCACCTCTTCATACGTCGTCACGTGCCCAACGGGAATCCGCAGCAGGGCCTCCCACACGCGTATCTGAAAATTCGTCCCTCGCAAGTGCAAGTCGACCGGCTTGTCCGCGGCGAAGATTCGTTCCACCAGCGCCCGCGTCTGCGATTGCGTCGCGACCAGCCGCGCCTTCGGCCACCGCTTCTGCAATTCCCCCAGCGCCTCTTCATGCTCATCAAAACTCAGCCAGCAGACCCCGCGCGCCGTGGTCGCCACCAGGCATTCCCCGAACCGCGTCGCGTGCGTTCCATAGGCGATATGCATGCCCTCCCCGCGCGACTTGATCTCGCCCGGCGTTGCCGCATGGATACTCACCATCAAATCGTGCAGCCGTCCCGTTCCCGACAGCCCCGCCTCAAACGCCGCCTCCAGCAGCGGCCTCGATTGCTCCAACAGCGCCCGCGCATGCTCGGCCGTCAGGAATTGCAGGAACCGCTTCGGCGAAATCCCCGCCCAGCGCCGGAACAGCCTCTGAAAATGAAACGGACTCAGCCCCGCCGCCTTCGCCACCTCATCCAGACTCGGCTGCTCCTGGTAGTTGCGATCCAGGAATACGATCGCTTTTTCGATCCGGCTGTAATCAGCAACGTTCATCATGTGTCCAGCATGACACCCGTCGCGGATGGTCTCAATCCGATTCTTGCTCCTACCGGATCAGCTCGATTGGAATCTTGCCGCGAAGCTTGCGCCACTCCCGGTCCGCCGTCAGGACACCGGCCGCGAGCATATCCGCCGCCGCCAGGCACGCCAGGGCGGCCGCTGCGAGTTGTATCCGGCCGGCTGTCACCTGGTTTGCTCCGAACCCGAGGTGAGGGTGATCCGGAACTCGTGCTTCAGGTCTCCCACGGAGGTAATGATGACACGATCGCCCATGCGTTCCACACGGCGCGGCAGCGGAAGTGGATTCACCATGCCTCCTTTGTCTTTCCCGGCACTGCTCGACATCTTTGTTCGGCAGACACGTGCGCAAACTGTAGCATGAAATGTTATCCAGGCGGCGGGCGGGTTGACGCGGTCCCCGGGAATGTGTAATTATTCATATAGCTGAATATATATTCACTTCCGCGATGAAGGAACCGAAGAGCTTGGCCACGCCCGCCTCCAAAGCACCGATCCCGCTGCTGCCGCGCATCGCCTCGGGCGATCTGCGACGGGATGAGGATATGACCGCGCAGGAGGTCCGGCAGCTGCTTCAGTTGGCGCACGACGTAAAGGAACATCCGGAGCGCTACCGGCTGGCGCTGGCGGGCCAGTCGCTGGCGCTGCTGTTTGAAAAACCGTCGCTGCGGACGCGGCTCACCTTTGAGCTGGCGATACAGCAGCTGGGCGGCGGAGCGATTTCCACCAACGGCTCCATCGGCGAACGCGAGCCGGTGAAGGACGTGGCGCGGAATCTGGAGCGCTGGACGGGCGCGATCGTCGCGCGCACATTTCTGCAAGCCACCGTGGATGAGCTGGCGGAGTGGTCCTCCAAGCCGGTGATCAATGCGCTGACCGATCTCTACCATCCTTGCCAGGCGCTGGCGGATGTGCTCACTCTGCAAGAGCATTTCGGCTCGCTCAACGGATTGAAACTCGCCTTCGTCGGCGACGGCAACAATGTCGCGCATTCGCTCATGCTGCAATCGGCGCGCCTCGGCATGAACTTCGCGCTGGCAACGCCGCCGGGGTATGAAGCCAAGCCGGAAATCCTGGCCGAAGCCGAAGAGCTGGCGCAGCAGCAGGGAGTGGTGATTGAAACCACCCACGACCCCGCCGAAGCTGTCGCGAAAGCCGACGCCGTCTACACCGACGTGTGGGCCAGCATGGGCCACGAACACGAAGCGTTCCAGCGCAACCTGGACTTTGAGTCCTACCGCGTTGACGAGGCGCTGATGGGCAAGGCCGGATCGAAGGCGGTGTTCATGCACTGCCTTCCGGCCAAGCGTGGTCTTGAGACCACCGACGGCGTGATGGAATCGCCGCGCTCGATCGTGTTCGATCAGGCCGAGAACCGGCTGCACGCGCAGAAGGCGCTGCTGCTGATGCTTTTGGGCCTGCGCTAACCTAGTTAACTTATGAACAATCCGAAAAAAGTAGCCTTGGCCTACTCAGGCGGGCTGGACACATCCATCATTATTCCGTGGTTGAAGAACAGGTACGGCTGCCAGGTGGTTGCCGTGTGCGGCGACATCGGCCAAGGCGGGGACGAACTGAAGGGGCTCAAGAAGAAAGCTCTCGACACCGGCGCCTCGGAAGTCTACATCGAGGACATGCGCGCGGAGTTCGTCACGGACTATCTGTGGAACCTGGTCCGGTCCGGCGGCGTGTACGAGCACAAGTACCTGCTCGGCACCTCCATCGCGCGGCCGCTGCTGGCGCGGCGGCAGGCGGAAGTGGCGCTGAAGACCGGCTGCGACGCGCTCGCGCATGGCTGCACGGGCAAGGGCAATGACCAGGTCCGCTTCGAGCTGACCTACATGGCCTTCGCGCCCGACCTGCCCGTCATCGCGCCGTGGCGTGAGTGGGACATCGTTTCGCGCGAGGATGCCATCAAGTACGCGGCCAAGCACAAGGTGCCGATTTCGGCCACGACCAAAAAGATCTACAGCCGCGACCGCAACATCTGGCACATCTCTCACGAAGGCGGCGCGCTGGAAGACCCGGTCAACGCGGCTCCCGATGAGATCTGGATGCTGACGAAGAGCCCGCGCCAGGCTCCCGATAAGCCGGGCAAGGTGACGATCGGTTTCCGTAAGGGCAAGCCCGTCTCGGTCAACGGCGCCGAACTGGAGCCCGTGAAACTGCTCGAGAAGCTGAACAAGATCGGCGCCGAGCACGGCATCGGCCGCATCGATCTTGTGGAGAACCGGTTTGTCGGCATGAAGTCGCGCGGCTGCTATGAAACACCGGGGGGCACGCTGCTGATGGCCGCTTTCGGCGAACTCGAAGCCTTGACGCTCGACAAGAACACGCTCCATTACAAGCAGAAGCTCGCGCTCGACTACGCGGAGATGGTCTACAACGGCTTCTGGTTCACGCCGCTGCGCGAGGCGCTGGACGCCTTCTTCGCCTACATCAGCGAACCTGCAACGGGCGAGGTGACGCTACAGATGTACAAGGGCAACATCGACCCGGTGAGCCGCAAGTCGCCGAATTCGCTTTATTCGCTCGATATCGCCAGCTTCACCATGGGCGCCGAGTACGATCAAAAGGACGCCCGCGGCTTCATCAAGCTGAACGGGCTGCCGATGGCGGTACGCGCCGGTTTGAAGAAGAAGGGGAAGAAGCGGGCATGAAGCTCTGGGGTGGGCGGTTCGCCGAAGGTCCCTGGGAGATATTCGAGCGTTTCAGCGGATCGCTTCACTTCGACCGGCGGTTGATCGAGGCGGACATTCGGGGCTCGCAGGCATTCGCGCGGGCCCTGGAGCGCGGCGGCATTCTTTCCGCCGGAGACCGTGCGCAAATTGTCGCCGCGTTCGACCAGATACTCGAAGATTCCAGGCAGGCGGCGTTCTGGGAGGGCGCAACCGACGAGGATGTCCACACGCTGGTCATCCGCAAGCTGAAGGAAAGGGCCGGGGCGCTGGCCGATAAGATCCACACGGGGCGCAGCCGGAACGAGCAAGTGTCGCTCGACACGAGGCTTTGGCTGCGCGGTGAGATCGAGCGCACGCAGGCGCTGGTTGCCGAGTTGATGGACGCGCTGATCCGTTTGGGGCGGCGTTATCCGAAGGCGGTGATTCCCGGCTACACGCACATGCGCCGGGCGCAGGCGGTGCTTTGGCCGCACTACATCCTCGCCTATTTTGAAATGTTCGCGCGGGACTTCGAGCGGCTGGAACAAGCGTGCGAGCGCGTGAACCTGATGCCGCTCGGCTCGGGCGCGCTTGCCGGCAGCGGGTTCAACCTCGACCGCGAAGCGATTGCCCGCGACCTGGGCTTCGCCGGCGTCACGCGTAACAGCATGGAGGTCTCGGGCGACCGCGACTTCGCGCTCGACTACATGTACGCGGCGACCATGATCATGCTGCATCTCAGCCGGCTGGCCGAGGACTGGATTCTCTATTCGAGCGATGAGTTCGGCTGGATGGATCTGGCCGATGGCGTCACGAGCGGCTCCTCGCTGATGCCGCAGAAGAAGAATCCCGATTCGCTCGAGCTGATCCGCGGCAAGTCCGGCCGCGTCATGGGGGCGCTGAATTCGCTGCTGTTCACGATGAAGGGTCTACCGATGACCTACAACCGCGATATGCAGGAAGACAAGGAAGAGCTGTTTGAGGCGGTGGACCAGACCGCGGCGTCGCTCGAGATGGCCAGCGCGGTGGCCGATGCGGTAAGTCTGCGCGAGACTGTGCCTGCCGCAGCCGCTGAAGAGAGCTGGGTGGTGGCGACCGATCTCGCCGAGGAGTTGGCGCGCCAGGGAACGCCATTCCACCAGGCGCACAAGATCGTCGGCCGGCTTGTGCTGGAAAGCGTCAAAGCCGGCAAAAAACCCTGCGACTGGACTGCGGCAGAACTCACCGCCTTCGCGCCGGAGTTCACCACCGACATGGCGCGGCTGCTGAAGCCGGAGGAAGGAATGAAGTCGCGCGAGATCTACGGCGGTACAGGTCCGGCAACGGTTGCTGTGGCGCTGGCCGAAGCCGAGATGCGGCTGGCCAAGATGCGGCGCTGAGCCTATGAACAAGAGCTACCGCCAGGGCCAAATCCTGAAAGTGATCGGCCGCAAGCGGATCCACACGCAGGAAGAACTGGCGCGGGAGCTCGCCGGCTTGGGGCTACAGGCGACCCAGGTCACCCTGTCGCGCGACATCAAGGATCTGGGCCTCGCCAAGACGGGCGACGGGTATGTGCAGATCGGCGCCGGCGCGCCCGCCGCCGGGCCGGACCTGGGCACCGTGATCGCCGAGTTTCTCACCGACGTGCGCGCGGCGCAAAATCAAGTGGTGCTGAAGACCTCGCCCGGCAACGCCAACGCGCTGGCTGTAGCGCTCGACCGCGAGAACTGGCCCGAAGTGGTCGGCACCATCGCCGGAGACGACACGGTACTGGTGATTGCGCCCGACAGCTCCACCGCCGGCAAGCTCCGCACCAAGCTCTTGAAGTTTACGGTGTAGAATCTACCCGATGACACTACTCAAGTGCGTGGCCGCGGCCGTGGCCGGATTTGCCCTGTGGGCCGCCAGCCGGCCCGCCGACATTCCCTTCCTGAAGTACACGCTCGATGAAGGGGCGAATGAATCCTGCGCCATCGCAGACCTGAACGGCGACGGCAAGCTGGACATCGTCAGCGGCGAAAACTGGTATGCCGCGCCGAAGTGGACCAAGACGCGGTTCCGCGAGCTCGGCTTCAACAACAATTACATCGATGACTTTTCCGACCTGCCGCTGGATGTCGACGGCGACGGCCACATCGACCTGATCACGGCAACCTGGTTTGACCGCGAGCTGACCTGGTGGCGCAATCCCGGCAAGGCCAAGGGCACGTGGGTGAAGAACATCATCGAAAAGGGCCTCAACACCGAGTTCGCTTTCCTCGTGGATCTCGACAACGACGGCAAGGCGCGCGAGTTGCTCCCCCAGTTCGGCGGTCAAAAAGCGATCATCGCCTGGTACGAAGTGAAGAACGGCAAGTGGGTGCGTCACCAAATCCACAACGCCGGCCACGGCCACGGCATCGGCGCAGGCGATGTGAACGGCGACGGCCGCGCCGACATCCTCACGCCAAAGGGCTGGTTGGAAGCGCCCGAGGACCCGCGCGCCGGCGAGTGGAGGTATCACCCCGATTGGGAGCACAAGGAACACCTCGGCTTCCTCTACGTCCACGACGTCAACGGCGACGGCCGGACTGACATCGTGAGCTCTCACGCGCATGACTACGGCCTCTTCTGGATGGAGCGCGCCGCCGACGGCAAGTTCACCAAGCGCCTGATCGACGACACTTGGTCACAGGCCCACGCCACCGCGCTGGTTGACCTGAACGGCGACGGCAAGAAGGACATTCTTACCGGCAAGCGCTACATGGCGCACGAACACGAAAACGGCGCCCGCGAGCCGCTCGGCATCTACTGGTACGAGACGATCACCTCCGGCGATCCGCCGCGCATGCAGTGGGTGCGGCACGTGATCGACTTCTCCACCCGGGCCGGAGGCGGCATGCAAATTCCGGTGGTGGATATCGACGGCGACGGTGACCTCGATTTCGCGGTGGGCGGGAAGTTGGGAGTGTTCTTGTTCGAGAATAAGACGCGGTAGTCAGCGGCCTAGTTCACCCAGGGACCCTTGCCGCCCTTCTTCTTCAGATACACCTGAAACTTCTTCTTGGCCCGCTGAACCTTCCAGTCCTTATACTGACGCTCAAGGCTCCCGAAGATGTCCAGTTTCACGTACTTCGACTTGAGATAGAGGTAGCCGAAGATCATGCCGCCCAGGTGGGCGATGTGGCTGACGCCGCCGCCGCTGGAGCCGAGCGTGCTGAGGAACGCGATGGCGCCCATGATCATGACGAAATATTTCGCCTTCATCGGGATGATCAGGCTGAACAGCACGGTGGTGTCGGGGAACATCATGCCGAAGGCGAGCATGACGCCGAAGATCGCCCCGGATGCGCCGATGGTGCGGCTGGACATATCGCCGAAGACGAGGTTCATCAGGACGACGCAGATCGCGGCGCCGATGCCGCAGACGAAATAGTATTGCAGGAAGCGCTTGGTGCCCCAGGTGGATTCCAGGTCCTTGCCGAACATCCACAGCATCGCCATGTTGATGAGGATGTGCCAGAAGTCCCACGGGTCGTGCAGGAACAGGTAGGTGACCAGCTGCCACACGGCGAGCAGGCTCACCACTGCCTGCGGAATCAGACCGAAATAGTGGAAGAGCGAGCCGAGCCCCGTGCGGACGGCGAAGAAGTAGGCGACAAAGAGGGCGATGTTGACGATCAGCAGCCACTTGATGCCGTACGGGAACATGGAACTGCGCCCGTAGCCGCTGATGACATAACGGCCGCCGTAACCTCCCCCGTAGGACATAATCTCTTACTTCCTTATGATGTCGTTTCGCCGCCGCGGCCGTACCTGTTCAGCCGAGTCGCCGTCAGCAGCAGCCCCACTGCCATTCCCAGCCAGACCAGCCAATGCGAAAACAACCCGTCGCTAATGGCGAATTCCGAAGTCCACTGCATATCGGCGGCCAGCCGCCAAAACGCCAGCGCTCCGGCCATCAGCGAAGCCGGCGTTAACAACGCCGCGGTGGCAAGAGCCAAGTGCCGGTTCTTGCCGCTGGATCGCTTGATTGGGATGCCTCTGTCGAGGCGAATTCTTAACACCATCGCGCTTCTCTCAATATATCAGCCCGGCCACCCCTCGCCAAATAGTATGCGTTTGCGCTACATTGTCTCATTGATATTGCGAAGGAGTTCACGCCGATGAAACGCATCCATACCGCCATACTTGGCACGGGATTCATGGGAAAAGTACATACGGAAGCCGTACGCCGGCTGGGTCATGTGGACGTGGTGGCGCTGGCCGCCTCGCCTGGCCGCGATACCGCGCCGCTCAAGGAATCCTACGGCATCGACAATGTCACCAATGACTGGGAAAAACTGCTTAAGGACCCGAGCATCCACGCCGTGCATATCTGCACGCCCAACTCGCAGCATGCCCCACAGGCGCTGGCCGCGCTCCAGGCCGGCAAGCACGTGCTCTGTGAAAAGCCGCTGGCGATGAGTTCGGCGGAAGCCAGGCAGATGGTGGAGCTGGCAACCAAGAACAATCTGGTCCACGCCACCAACCACAACCTGCGTTACTACCCGATGGTGCAGCATGCGCGACAGATGATTGCCGCCGGAGACCTCGGCGAGATCCTGGTCGTGCAGGGCACTTACTCGCAGGACTGGCTGCTTTACGACACCGACTTCAACTGGCGGATCCTGGCCGAAGCCAACGGCGCGGCGCGCGTGGTGGGCGACATCGGCTCTCATTGGATGGACATGATCCAGCATCTTACGGGACAGAAGATCACCTCGCTGTGCGCCGATACGATGATCTTCCACGAGACCCGCAAGCGGCCGAAGGGATCTGTGGAGACGTTTACCGGCAAGACGCTGGCGCCTTCCGATTATGAGGAGATCGCCATCGACACGGAGGATTTCGCCTCCGTGCTGGTGCGGCTGGGCGACCGTTGCCGCGGCGCCTACACGGTCAGCCAGGTTTCTGCCGGCAACAAGAACAGCTTCCGCTTTGAGGTCTACGGAACCAAGTGCGGCCTGAAATGGGACCAGGAATCACCCGATCAGCTGTGGATCGGCCACCGCAACTCGCCCAACCAGATCATCGTAAAGGATCCTTCTCTGATGCACGCGGCAGCGGCCGGCTTCGCCGATCTTCCCGGCGGTCACTCGGAAGGCTACGATGACTCGCACAAGCAGCTCTTCCGCCGCTTCTACCGACGCATCGCCGACGCCTCCACACCGATCGATTACCCGACATTCGAGGACGGACTGCGCGGCATGCATTTGATCGAAAAGGTGCTGGAATCCTCCCATAAGCGCGCTTGGGTGGATTGTTAAACCTCGGCCGCCTCGGCCGCCTCCGCCGCCAATTTCGCCTTTTCCAGGTCATCGGTAATCGGCTCGGCCGAGAGCAGGTGCTTGCTCATCCGCAAGTGATATAGCTTATAGACGCCGACCCGCCCAAAGGCTTCGAACACCTCAGGGCTTACTTCCAGCTCCAATTCCCCACAAGAGCAGACATAAACAGTCTCCAACTCCTTCACCCGGCCCTGCTTCACTTGCCTTTCGGTCGTGTAAGTTGTGGTCCTGCCTTGGCTTAGTTTGACCATTCCGAACAACAGATCCAGTACCAGGCGCCCGGGCAGCCTCTTGATTTGCCGGGCGCCGACTCCGAGGATCGCGTAGCTGATGTAGTTGTAGTAGGCAGGCGTGGCGCCATCGGTGGTCCAGATCAGTTTCGCGGCCGTCTCAAACTGCAGCCGCACGAAGGCATGGCCGATCGCGCCCAGGATCTCGGTCCACTCGCCAGCTTCCAGATGCAGCGACACACCGATCCGGAAGCCGATCGCGGCCACGATCGGCACCATCGCCCACTTCAGCGGAAGCACCAGTTTCTCTTTGAACAGCCGCAAACGTTGCGCACGGCTCACCTTATGCTTGCGGTTCAGCCACAGATCCTCGCTGGTGAAGTTCAAGGAATCGGCCATATGCACTACTCCTTTCGGAAAGTGCTGGAACTGAGTTGTTCCCTGATCCGGCATAGAGGCTCTCACCTCCCCAATCGGTGCACTAAGGGAAAAACTTTAGTCTGCGAACCGCCGATAGGCCTCCACTAAACTCGCCCGAGCCTCCTCGGCCAACTCAGGCGGCTTCTCCTCCACCTCCATCTGCCGGCACAGCGCCGCGGTCTTCTTCAAACTCGCGAGAAACTCGACGCACGGCGGGCAATCGCCGATATGACGGTCCATCTGCTCGCAGACATCTTCCGGCAGTTCCCCGTCCAAATACTGCGACAGCAGCGCGAACACCTCTTTGCATTCCGCCTTGGTCATACGGCCGCCCCCGCAAGATACTCATCCAGCTTCTGCCGCACCGCGAGCCGGCCCCGGTGCAGCCGTGTCTTCACCACGTCCTCGCTCACCTCCAGCACCTGGGAGGTCTCCGCCGTACTCAATCCTTCCATGTCGCGCAACAGCACCACGGAGCGGTAAATATCCGGCAGCGCGACAATCGCCTCATGCAGCTTCGCCTTCATCTCCCCTTCCAGCAACGCGTCCTCCGGCAGCCGCGACCAGTCGGCTATCTCCAACCGCCGCTCCCCGTCCTGCTGTTTCCAACGGGGCATCAGCTCATCCAGCGACAGCTCCCGGTCCGGAGCATAGACGCTCTTGCGGCGCTTCATCGAACAGGCGTTCCGCGCGATGCGGAACACCCAGGCCCGGACATGCTCCGGTTCCCGCAATTGTCCGAAATGTTGAAACACCTGCATGAGCGTATCCTGCGCCACTTCCTCGGCATCGGCCCGGTGCCCGCACATCATCAGCGTGTACTGGAACAGCTTGCCCCGGAACACATCAATGAATTCCTCCAGCGCGCCGCCGTCGCCGGCCACCAGGCGCCGCGCGAGGGAAACCTCTCTTGGTTCATCCACTCACCCCATCGTAACAGGCTGCCGGATAGCCACTTCCACCTCGCTCGGATGAGTCAGCGTCGTGTGCACGAGGCAGCGCTGCACCGTCCGCAACATGAGTTCATAGTGCCGCGAGCCGGTCATCGACGGCGCTTCCACCTCGATCTTGAAATCGGCGAGCCGCGCCGGCTGGAGCTTTTTCTCCGCCGTTACCCGGATCCGGACGTCGTTGGTATCCAGCCCGCGCACCATTAAGTATTCGACCGCATAGTAGGCCGCGCAGGTACCCAGCGAGGCCAGCAAAAGCTCCGGCGGTGTCATCCCCACGTCCGCGCCGCCTTTATCCACCGGTTGATCGCTTACCAACCGGTGCCCGCGCGTCTCGGCCTCGAATTTGACCCCGCCTTGATAAGTAACGTTAAGTTCCATAAGATTCCTTTCCACTATGCAGATTCGATTTCCCGGAAAAGGTGACAGGCTGTCACCTTTCTCCCTCCCTTGCATCCTCTCCGGTGTGACACCGAACCGGCTCATTCTGCTCGCGTTGGCGATGCTCCCCGCCGCCGCGCAAACGCCGCTCACCCTGCGCGAGGCCGTCCGCATCGCGCTGGAGAAGCATCCTTCCATTGAAGCCGCCGCCGCCCAGACCAGGGCCGCCGAATCGCGCATCGATCAGGCCCGCGCCGGCTATTTGCCGCGCGTCGATTACACCGAGTCGGTCCAGCGCTCCAACAACCCGGTCTTCGTCTTCGGCACGCTGCTTACCCAGCGCCGCTTCTCCCAATCCAACTTCGCGCTCGATTCGCTCAACCGCCCGGACTTTCTCAACAATTTCCAGTCCCAGGTCTCGCTCGACCAGACCATCTACGACTTCGGCGCCACCCGCGCCGGGGTGCGTAGCGCCGAACTCTCGCGCCAGATCACGTCGGAAAACGAACGGATGGCCCGCATGGGGCGCATCGCGCAGGTGGCGCGACTCTACCACGGCGCCGTGCTCGGCGCTGAATCGCTGGAGGTCGCCCGCAAGTCGGTCGCCTCCGCCGAGGCCGACCTTGCCCGCGCCGAAGCGGTTCGCGCCGCCGGCATGTCCACCGACGCCGATGTCCTCTCCATCCAGGTTCACCTGGCCGCCGCGCGCGAGCGCGAAATCACCCGCAGGCACGAACTCGATGTCGCCCGCGCCGCGCTCAACGACGCGCTCGGCCTGCCGCTGTCCAATGCCCACACGCTCACGACTCCGCTTGCCGAACTTGCCTCCACCAGCGATCCCACCGCGCTTGAATCGGCCGCCCTCTCCCACCGCCCCGAAGCCCGCCAGACCGGTCTCGCCACCCAGCAGGCCGAAGCGCAGTCCCAGGCCGCCCGCGCCGCGCTTTATCCCAAAATCGTCGCCCGCGCCGCCATTGAAGCCGATCGCGGCCGCTTCGCCACTCAGGCCGGAGCCAACTGGTTCTTCTCCGCCGGCCTCCGCTGGAATCTCTTCAACGGCAATGCCGACCGCGCCCGCATCGACGAAGCGTCGCACGCCGCTTCCGCCACGCGCGCCTCGCGCCGGGAAGTCGAAAGCGCCGTCCAACTGCAAGTCCGCCAGGCCGCCGCTGCGCTCGAATCGGCGCGCGAACGCATCCGCGTCGCCGAAGCCGCCGTCTCACAGGCGGAGGAAAGCCTCCGCATCACGCGAAACCGCTACGAGGCCGGCCTTGCCACCGTCACCGATCTGCTCCGCAACGAAACCGCACTCATGGAATCACGCACCCGAAGACTTGCCGCTGTTTATGACTCCCGGGTCGCCGCCGTCATGCTCGAACTCGCCGCCGGAACCCTTTCTGGAGACAACGATGTCCTTCAATAAACTCATTCTCTTCCTCCCCCTGCTGCTGGTCTCCTGCGGCTCCAAGCCCGAGGCTGCAAGAGACCTGCTCACGACCGTTCACACGCGTGTCACTGTCTTCACAGTCGCCGCTTCCTCCTGGCCTGGCTCCTTTGAAGCTTCCGGCACCGTGCGCGCCCGAACCTCCGCCGCCATCTCCTCCCGCATCATGGCCCACGTCCGCGAGGTCAACGTCCGCGCCGGCGACAGCGTCCGCAGCGGCCAGTCGCTGATCACGCTCGACTCGCGCGAACTCGACACTGCCCTCGCCCAGGCACGCGCCGCCGTTGAAGAGGCCCGCAGCGGCCGCGGTGAAGCCGACAGCGGCGTCGCCGCCGCCCAGGCCCAGCTCGATCTCGCCCGCACCACCCTTGGCCGCATGCAGGAGCTGCTCGACAAGCGCTCCATCTCCCGCCAGGAATTCGACGAAGCCGCCGCCCGTGTCAAAGTCGCCGAAGCCGGCGTCACCATGGCTGGCTCCCGCCGCCGCCAGCTTGACGAAAAGATCCACCAGGCGGAACAAGCCCTCCAATCGGCGCAGGTCATGAAGGCCTACACCGATATCGCCGCTCCGTTCGCCGGCGTCGTCACCGCCCGCAAGGCCGAGCCCGGCATTCTCGCTGCCCCCGGCATGGTGCTGCTTGAAATCGAACAGTCCGGCGCCTTTCGCCTGGAAGCAGCCATCGACGAGTCGCGCCTCTCCACCATCCGGCAGGGGACTTCGGCCGAGGTACACCTCGACGCGCTCTCCGCGCCTCTCCAGGGCCGCGTCACCGAAATCGTTCCCGCCATCGATGCCGCCTCCCGCTCGTTCACCGCCAAAATTGACCTCCCCGCTCACCCTTCCCTCCGCTCCGGCCTCTTCGGCCGCGCCCTCTTTTCCATCGGCGAACGCAGCGTCGCCGCCGTTCCGCAATCCGCCATCCGCTCCCAAGGCCAACTCCAATTCGTCATGATCGCCGAAGAAGGCCACGCCCGCTCGCGCATGGTGTCGACCGGCGCCGCGCGCGACGGCAACGTCGAAATCCTCTCCGGCCTCCGCGCCGGTGACCGCGTCATTTCTACGCCGGCGGAAATCACCGACGGCGCTCGCATCGAGGTGACCCCGTGAAGATCGCCGGCCGCATCGCGGCTGCCTTCATCGACTCCAAGCTCACCCCGCTCTTCATCGGCGCTTCGCTCCTGCTCGGCTTGTTCGCCGTCCTCCGCCTTCCCCGCGAAGAGGAGCCACAAATCATCGTCCCCATGATCGACGTCTTCGTCGCCATGCCCGGCGCATCGGCGGCCGAAGTCGAGCAGCGCGTCACCCGCCCCATGGAAAAACTCCTCTGGGAAATCCCCGGCGTCGAATATATCTACTCCACGTCGATGCCCTCGGCCGCCATGGCCGTTGTCCGCTTCAAGGTCGGCGAGGACGAAGAGCGCAGCATTGTCAAGCTCAACCAGAAGATGTTCGCCAACTTCGATCTTATCCCGCCCGGGGCTTCGCAGCCGCTCATCAAGCCGCGCTCGATTGACGACGTCCCCATCCTTGCCCTCACCTTCCACTCCACTCGCTACTCACCCTTCGAGCTGCGCCGCCTCGCCGCTCAGGTCCACGAGGCCGTCAAGCAAACCCCCGACGTCAGTGCGGTGGAGATCATCGGCGGCCAGCGCCGCCAGGTGCGCATCACGCTCCACCCCTCGCGCCTCGCCGCCTACTCCCTTACTCCGCTCGACGTCCATAACGCCCTAGCCGCTTCCAACCAGCGCCTCGACGCCGGCGCCTTCTCCTCCGCCAACCGCGAATTTCTCGTCGAAACCGGCCAGTTCCTCCGCTCCGCCGAGGAGGTCGGCTCTGTCGTCGTCACCGTCGCCAACTCGAAGCCCATCTTCCTCCGCGACCTTGCTGACATCGCCGACACCGGCGAAGAGCCCACACAGTACGTCCACTACGCCGCGCGCGGGAGTTTCGAGAACGCCGTCACTCTCACCGTCGCCAAACGCAAATCGACCAATGCGATTGAGGTGGCCGAAGCCGTCCTCCATCGCGTCGACGCGCTCCGCGGCAACACGATTCCCAGCGAGATCGAGGTTGGCATCACCCGCCATTACGGGGAGACCGCCGCCGAAAAATCCAACGAGCTGCTCTTCCACATGGCGATCGCCGTTTTCTCCGTCAGCCTCCTGATCGCCATCACGCTCGGCTTCCGCGAATCGCTGATCGTATTCACGGCCATTCCCGTCACCCTCGCCCTCACCCTCGCCGTCTTTTACCTGTACGGCTACACGCTCAACCGCATCACCCTATTCGCGCTCATCTTCTCCATCGGCATCCTCGTCGATGACGCCATCGTCGTTGTCGAGAACATCGTTCGGCACAGGCGGCTGGCCTCCAATCGCGGCCGTCCACTGATGGAAGTGGCCGTCGAGGCGGTGGATGAGGTCGGCAACCCCACCATCCTCGCCACCCTCACCGTCATCGCCGCCATCCTTCCTATGGCCTTCGTCAGCGGACTGATGGGCCCCTACATGCGCCCCATCCCCATCGGCGCCTCCGCCGCCATGGCCTTCTCGTTGGTCGTTGCCTTTATGGTCACCCCCTGGGCCGCCGTCCGCATTCTCGGCGGACGCAGCGCCCACCACCACGAGGAATCCGAGGACCGCCTCACACGCCTCTATCGCCGCGTCATGGGCCCGCTGCTTGAGAAACCTCTCTACCGCTACGGCTTCCTCTTGGGCGTCGTCTTTCTCCTGCTCGGCTCCATGGCCCTCGTCTACGTGGAATTCGTCAAAGTGAAGATGCTCCCCTTCGACAACAAGAGCGAATTCCAGGTCATCATCGACATGGACGAAGGTACAACGCTCGAAGAAACCGAGCGCGTCACCCGCCTCCTCGCCGCCGAGGCTCTCAAGACACCGGAAGTGGTCAACGTGCAGACCTACTCCGGCGCCGCCTCCCCCTTCAACTTCAACGGACTTGTCCGCCACTACTATCTCCGCCGAGGCTCCAACGTCGCCGACATTCAAATCAACCTGCTACCCAAGGGCGAACGGTCGCGCCAGTCTCATGACATCGCCAAGTCCGTACGCGCCGCGCTCACTCCCATCGCCCGCGCCAACGCCGCCAACATCAAGGTCGCCGAAGTGCCGCCCGGCCCGCCCGTGCTACAGACCCTCGTTGCGGAAATCTACGGCCCCACAGAAGAGGGCCGCCTGCGCATTGCCGGCGAGATCAAGTCGATGATGGCCTCGATCGACGGCATCGTCGACATCGACTGGTACGTCGAGCAGCCGCAGCCAAAGCACCGCCTCCTGATCGACCGCGAGAAGGCCGCTCTGCACGGCGTCGCCCCCGTCGAAATCGCCCGCCTCCTGCGCATCGCCTCGGCCGGGGAAAACGCCGGCCTGCTGCACCATGACCAGTCCCGCGAAGATGTCCCCCTGCACATCCGGCTGCCGCGCGATGCCCGCTCCAGTCTGGACCGCCTCCAGGAACTCAAGATCCGCTCGCGCGGCGGCTCTCTCGTTTCCCTGTCCGAGCTCACCGGCACCGAAACCACCGAGAGCGAGCGCTACATCTATCACAAGAACCTGATGCCGGTCACGTATGTCACCGCCGACGTCGCCGGAGCCATGGAAAGCCCGGTCTACGCCATCCTCGCCCTCGATCCGAAGATCGACAAACTCGGCGTCGAGCAGTTCACCGCTTCGCAACCTGCAGACGACTCGCGCTATTCGATGAAGTGGGACGGGGAATGGCACATCACCTATGAAGTCTTCCGCGACCTCGGCCTCGCCTTCGCCGCCGTCCTCATCCTCATCTACGTCCTCGTCGTCGGTTGGTTCCAGTCCCTCGTCACCCCCATGGTGATCATGGCCGCCATTCCCTTCTCATTAGTCGGCATCCTCCCCGCCCACGGCGGCCTCGATGCCTTCTTCACCGCCACATCGATGATCGGCTTCATCGCCGGCGCCGGCATCGTCGTCCGCAACTCGATCATCCTCGTCGATTTCGTCGAACTTCGCCTGGCCGAAGGCATGCCCCTCAAGGACGCCGTCATCGACGCCGGAGCGGTCCGCTTCCGCCCGATGATGCTCACCGCCGCCGCCGTGGTCGTTGGCGCATCGGTGATTCTGTTTGACCCGATTTTTCAGGGACTCGCGATCGCGCTGATGGCCGGAGAGGTCGCCTCGCTGGCGCTGTCGCGCATGACCGTCCCCATCGTTTACTACCTAATCAACCGAAAAAAGGAGTTGACCCCATGAACGTAGACCGTTTCCTTCGCATGATCGCCGGAGCCTTCGTCGTCGCGTCGCTGGCCCTCGGCTACTGGCACGACCCGCGCTGGTTCCTGTTCACCGCCTTCGTCGGCCTGAACCTGTTCCAGTCGGCGTTCACCAACTGGTGCCCGATGATGACGTTCCTGCGGAAGCTGGGCGTGCGCGACGCCTGATTTTGTGCGGTACGGAATGAGCGCACCAAAGTGAATGTGGGGGCTTCAAGGAGAGGCTTCCGCGACCCACCCAGGCTTACCTTTCCCCTCGCACCCGGGGGCTTTCGACGTGCGGAATACCGGCCGCAAAGGCGTCGTGCGATACGTCCTGAGCGCCTTCGACGAACGGGCCTTGGGTAGTGTCTGAAATGTGCGTTGAAACCCTAGTCTGCATCTTGCAGGTCCATTGTGGACTGCCACTCGCTCGACTCGCGCCGCTTGCGTTGCCTTAGGACGCTGGCAGTGGCAGGAAGGGGAAATCGTAATCTAGACTCAATCATTTTCTGCACGGGTACGATAGCGATACGGCCATATTGCTTCCCAGACATCGGATGAGTGTAGACTCCGGACGCGTTTGCTTCTGCCTGCATCCCTTTAGTTGGGTTCTTGAGGGTGATAAAAACCCCGAGTGCCGCTTCAGTCCGCTCCATATCGCCACGCAATGTGGCGATATGCTCCCGGCTCACGACGCCTGACTTTACTTGCAGAACCACCTTTTCGGTCTTGTTGCTGTCCGCCGCGAAGTATCCCATACCGTCAATCCCCTTATCGGCTCCTTTTTTCTCATGTACGCTAGCGCGGCCATCCATGTACGTCAAGACGGCCCATTTCTCAAACTCTTTTCGGGTGCGGTCATCCTTTCTGGTGGCAAGAGCCACGGCTGACTCGTAATCCCTTGGGATGCCCTCGATGGTAATGCCTTCGACTGTCTCAAAATGCTTCAGAACCTCAGCGATTGCGGTGTATGTGATATCAATCCCCTTCCATTGACGCTTGAGGCGATTTGCAGAGCGCAGCGTTGTTCCACACCCGCAGTAGGCGTCCAGCACCATGTCGCCCTCATTCGACGATGCGCGGATGATCCTATCCAGCAGACCTTCTGGTTTTTGTGTTTGATAGCCGATTCTTTCGGCGTCGCCATGGGCAACCATCCAGCGACAATCTTCATCAATCGCCTCATCGCTACCATAGAGCACACCTCGTGTGTGCGGCTGATAAGCCCAGATGTCTTGAAGCCGTATTCCCGGACTGCGATGCAAGTATTGCCGATACGTTGGCATGGCATCCGAGTCATCATCAGACGGGAAGATTACATATCCGGCAGCATCGAGCGCATCCAGTTTGTCTTGACTGGTTGCATTGGTGTCGTCGAATCCAAGGTCGTCCAAGATCTCTCCTGGAATTGCCCAATGCCTATTGTGGTCAGTGGGGTTGTAGCCGCGCCATGGTTTCCCGCTAGCGCCTCTCCGAATACCGGCTCCAGTCAAGGCGTTGCCCCAATATCGCCCGCGCTCGTCCTCTTGCTTGAAGTAACCATCAGCGTGTCCCTTCAGGTAGGGCCGAAAAACTTTATTGAACGTGTATTCTTTTGATCTTGTGTAGAACAAAACCGTGTCGTGAATGGGGCCGAACTTGCGCCCGCTGTTGTGCGAGCCGGTTCGCCGCCAGATGATTTCGTTGCGAAATTGGGATGGGCCAAAAACAGCGTCGAGCGCCAACTTTAAGTAGTGGCTAGCCGTTGGATCGCAGTGCAGGTAGAAGCTGCCGGTTGGCTTCAAGCACCGTCTGATCTCTACGGCGCGCTGGATCATGTGGACAAGATAGGCCATCATTCCACTTTCATCCAAGATGCCCTTGAGGGCGCGCACAAGCTCTATGACTTCTGATGTGTATCGCTGGCCCTCGTTTCCAAGAATGGCATCGTAGTCGAACTTGGCCGCACCGTCCCAGGTCCACATGTCGGTGAACGCCTCGGCTTGCGCCCTATCCTTACGCTCCGGGGTGCTGTAGATGATGTTGTACGCCTGTTTGCTGTTGAACGGTGGATCAATGTAGCAGAGATCTATCGTTTCGCTTGGAAACCATTCCTCGTTGCGCAGAACAGCGAGGTTGTCGCCGTAGTAGAGTCGATTCACTTCGGTCATTATGCCAGAAGCTCGGCCAGATCCCACACGTGATCCGTGATCCCCGCTTCCATCGCGGGTGTAACGCGGATAGTCTTGTGAATGCGGCAAAAGTTGTAGTACCCGAAGTACAGTGCCAGCGCTGCCCAGTGGTTCTCAAACTTCTTCGAGAAGCCGTTGGTCAGCCGCGTGAGTCGCCGAATCTGCATGCGCATAGTGAGATTTTGGCGCTCTACATGTGAAGTACAAATACGGGCAGGATCGGGGCTACCGACGACTGGGACCACCTCCGAAGCCACGACCTCTGCCGGGGAATACCGCCGCTCACCTTCCGGGGTAGCGCGGTAGACTTTGACGAACTGGGCATAGTCAACGCGGTCACTCAAGGTCGTGTCGATGGACGATGCGTACGGAATAAAACCGTCCGTCGTGATTTGGAAATTCTGTCCTGAAGTTGCGTGGCGCAGGCCCTCAATGAAAATGTCCGTGGTGGCCTGATCCCGCTTGCCAAGGGCGAAGTTCAGAACGAGTTTGCTATGGCGCTCGATTGCTACGAAGCAGTAGGCATCGCCAAAACTCGGATCGTCGCCGATCTCCCGCCGCTTTTCCTTCTTGAAGATGAACGACCAGATCTCATCGCACTGAACGTCTTTCACGGGGACATTCACGATGAGCCGACCCATAACCCTTTCGCAGCGCTCTCCGGCCAGCACAAGGGCCTTCATGATCGTGTTCTTGTCCAGCCCGGTGATTCTAGCCGTGCTGCTGATACTGTTGCCTTCCAGGAGAAGCTGAAGGGCAAGGATGGCCTTTTCTTGGGGGATGTACATAGAGCCCAAGGTGCGCTCGTGAGTTTCGGTGTAGGTCCTTTTGCAGCCGGGGCAGCGAAAACGACGCAGGCCATTACGATGCTTTCCAAAGCCTTGACAGGCAATGTGGCATTCCTGGCAAGTCATTGTTGCACTGGCCTTTGATGTCGTTTTCATGAGTCAATAATACAACGAGCGCTAGCTGTTTGTCAACAGGGGAATGATGCATCGCGCTTAAAAAAGTTGACAGTTTTAAGCATTGAAAATGCAGGAGTTCTTGTGCTAGTGTAGTGACTGATAGTAGTGCGGGCGGCGGGTCTTGCACCCGCAAGCGCCAATGACAGCGCGCCGATTTTAAAGATCGGTGTGTTTGCTTTTTCACCACGCCCGCGTAAGGATAGTGAGGCCCAGGTCGGATTCGAACCGACGGCTCGTAACCTTGCAGGGGTACGCCGTTGACCGCTTCGGCACTGGGCCGCAATTTGAGCCGGAAGCGTATTGCTTCCGGCTTTTCCTTCGTATTCTTCTGACCACTGGTGGTCCCCTGTTTCTTTATGTCATGATTCTATTGCAACTCCATGGAAGACTGAATGTCGCTGCGAGTGCTAGTATAGAGGCCGCGTCCAACGCGTTCGATTCTCCCCTGTTCCGCGAGCCTAGACAACGCAGAGCGAATCGATGTTTGGTTGGCATCAGGAAACTCAGTGAAAAGGGTATCTGCGTCAAACTGGCTAGATGGACTGGAATTGATCCTGTCAACGATTCTTTGGTTTAGACTTCGGATCGAGTCTGCCGCAGACACTTCCAAATTGGCAACCTGGGGCTGGGCTGAATCTTCACCGGAAAGCAGTTTGTCAAGTGCCGCCTCTTGGGACCGTAGTTCGGCCTTCAGCTTTCCAATTTCTTCCCTGAGGCGCTTAATGCTTGCCGAGGCGTCGATGATCGCTTCTCGAGTGGGGTTCGCCATGCGCCCAATCTAGCACAATTGCAGATTAAGCGTCAAGAGCAGGTGCTTAATTTCGCTCTTTCTTCGGTCTCCCGCCCGCCTTGGTCTTGCGCTTCGCTGCCAGCTTGCGGAAGTGATCGGAGCCAAGCTTTTCAGCCGTCGCTGTGCCGCCCTTGCTTCCGAGAATCGCAGCCGGGCTCATGCGGTCCTGCTTCAGCAGATCATCGGTGAGCACGAGTGCAGAGCGGAGAAGTTCCCGGCTGCGTCCCGTTCGGTTCTGCGGGAGGTTGGGAGTGGTTTCTAGGATGAGGTCAACTTCGGCGATGATATTTTTGAGGGCCTGAAGTGACTGGCGTTCGGTTGGCATACTTCCATCATGAAGCCGGATCGGATCAGAAGCAAGCGTTCGCTGTTTTCAGTCAACGCACATTTCAGACACTACCGGGCCTTGACGCCGGGCACTCAATTCCCAATAATGAATCCATTGGGGTAGTCGAATGCGGTTCACTTACGTGGTTGCTTACGCGCTTGTTCTCGCGGCCATCGCTTCGCCGCAGGTGAGCGAAGGGTTGAGTTGCACAGCCCGGGCTGGGACAGTGCCAACCATCCGGGCCGAAGGCGTGGCCGAACTCATCGGCGACGCCCTGATCACATGCATTGGGGGAATGCCAAGCTCTTTTGGCGAACCGATTCCGCAATTGAACATTCAAATGTTCACCAGCCCGGGCATAAATCTCACAACCCGGATCATTGCCGACCCATTCACCGAGGCTCTGCTGCTCATAGATGAACCCCGTCCGGAGAACCAAAAACTCGGCGCGCCGGGTGACCAGCTGAATGGCGTGGGCGGGGACGGCATTAACTACCTCGTCCCGTCCTCGCCTGACAACATGGGGCAGCCGGTGAAAAACGTCTTTCAAGGTGTAGCCAACCAGCCGAACGGAATCGTGTGGCAAGGCCTGCCCGTGGATCCGCCGGGAACCACCGGCAGGCGAATTATCCGAATTACAAACGTCAGGGCTACCCCGAATGCAGAGAGCGGCGCCGTCACGGTTAACATCTTGGTGAACGGATCTGCCATTCTCGGCTCCCCTTTGATCGTTGCGAACGCGCGCCCCTCTTTCTCCGTCGTGGTCAAGAACGCGCAAACCTACAATCAGTGCAACCTGACCAATGGTGGCCTGCCGGGCACCCGTCCCTCCTCGCCTAGCTGGACGTTGAGCATAAGCGAAAACTTTGCCTCCGTGTTCAAACCTCTCAGCATCGCCCCCGCCACCGATTCGGAACCCTTCCCGCCGCCCCAGCCACAGAGCACTCCCGGTCAAGACCTGAAGACGGAATCCGGGTTCTACAACCCCGCTCTCGACCCGGATATTGGACTTGCCGCCAGCGGAACAAGATTCTTCATCAGTCACTACAACATGCCTGCCAATGCGAAGATCTTCATCCGCGAGCGCCAGGCTCCCACGTCGTCTCCCACCATCAAGGCCCGCCGCGCAGACTCCTGCGCCGGAAGCAACCGTAGCCGCTTTATCACGGACGCCGATGAGTTGGTGGAACTAATGCGGGGAACGAGGCTTGACAACACGCTCTGCATGGATGTGACCGCTTCCGACAAAAACCTCATCGAGCGGCTTGATGTGGATTTCTATATTCAGATTCCCGCCACCCCACCCCCCGCCGCCAGCCTTGGAAGTATCTTGGTGGAAGCCGGTTATGCTCCCACCTCTCCTGTCGGACAGGACCGCAAGGAGAAGGGAATCGCAGGGGCTGTTTTCCGCTCGACATTGAACGTGCAGGCCCGTTTGCACATCGCGGCGCGCATCAATTCCTGCGACCCCGCAATCACCAACCAGCTGTTCCTATTCACACCCGCTTCCGTTTCCAGCGGAAACTTCGAGGCAAGCAGCTCCACCGACATCGACGTGATCAACTACTCGATATCCTCGGCCGGCGCATCACGCCCGATTACCGTCACACCGATAGTCACCCCGCCTCCAGGATCCGCGGCTAACGCCGCCACCGCCGGCTGGCTGACCGTCACGCCCTCGCAGAACAGCACGCCCGCCACTCTCGTCGTTCAAACCAATCCAGCCGGACTGGCCCCAGGAACTTATCCAGGCACCATCCGCATCGATTCTTCCGGCAGCCCGGCCATCGTCAATCAAATTCCCCTCCGCCTCCACGTCGCCGGAGCCGGCGCGCGATTCACCTCGGGCTCTGTCGTTGGAGCTGCCGACTTCATCGGAGGCACGGTTTCACCCGGCCAAGCCATCGTCATCTTCGGCAGCGGCTACGGGCCCGCGGAACTAGCCACCGCCGCGATCGGAGCCGACGGCCGGCTGGCCACCAGCCTCGGCGGCACACGGATCCTGTTCGACGGCGTCCCCGCTCCGATGATCTACGCCGCCAATGGGCAGGCCGCCGCCTTCACTCCCTTCGCCGTTGCCTCCCGGATCTCGACCAGCGTGCAGATCGAATACCTCGGCCGTCTCTCCCCGGCCGTTCTACTCCCCGTTGCACCGGCACTCCCCGGTCTGTTTACGGCCGCGTCCAGCGGCTTCGGCCAAGCTTCCGCTCTCAATCAGGACGGCGCCTTCAACAGTACCGCCAGTCCCGCCGCGCCCGGTGAGGTGATCGTGCTCTACGGCTCTGGCGCCGGGCAAACCAACCCGCCGGGCGTCGATGGCCGGGTTGCCACGGCCGCGCTACCCGCGCTGGTGCAACAAGCCGCTCTCTTCATCGACGGCCAGCCAGCCGAACTGCTCTACGCCGGTCCGGCCCCCGGCTTGTCCGAAGGCGTCCTGCAAATCAACGGAAGAATTCCCTCCACCATCCGCGGTCCCAAGAACGCCTCCGTCCGCGTCGTCATCGGCGAGTTCCGCTCTCAGCCGGGTGTCACCATCGCGGTGCGGTAAGCCACCCTTCTCCCCGCTACAATAGATAGACCATGGCCACGCAACCCTCCAAGATCGCCGCCCTCGAAGCCGAAGGCGTCTCCATCAAAGCCCCGGTCAGCGCCGCCGCCGCGGAGATCCTCACTCCGGAAGCTCTGCGCTTCCTCGCCGGCCTCGCCCGCAAGTTTGAAGCCACCCGGAATGAACTGCTCGCCGCGCGCGTCACGCGCCAGGAAGAGATCCGCAACGGGCGCATGCCGGACTATCTGCCGGAAACCACCAAGGTTCGGGAGAAAGACTGGACCGTTGCCGCGATACCCGCGGATCTTCAGGACCGCCGCGTGGAAATCACCGGGCCCGTCGACCGCAAGATGATCATCAATGCGCTGAACTGCGGCGCCAACGTCTTCATGGCGGATTTCGAGGACTCCAACTCACCGACTTGGTCCAACAACATGGACGGCCAAGCCAACCTTCGCGACGCAGTGCGCCGCGAGATTACCTTTGAGAGCCCGGAGGGCAAGCGCTACAAGCTGAACGAGCAGACGGCCACGCTGCTGGTGCGCCCGCGCGGCTGGCATCTGGTGGAAAAGCACATGCTGGTGGACGGCGAGCCCATCTCCGCCTCCTTATTCGACTTCGGCCTCTACTTCTTCCACAACGCCGCCGAGCTGCTCAAGCGCGGCTCCGGCCCCTACTTCTATCTGCCCAAGATGGAATCGCACAAGGAGGCGCGCCTGTGGAATGACGTCTTCGTCCAAGCGCAGAACGCCGTCGGCGTTCGGCAAGGCTCGATCCGGGCCACGGTGCTGATCGAAACCATCCTCGCCTCCTTTGAAATGGATGAAATCCTGTTCGAGCTGCGCGACCACTCCGCCGGACTCAACTGCGGCCGCTGGGACTACATCTTCAGCTTCATCAAGAAATTCCGCCACAACCCGGCTTTCCTGCTGCCCAACCGCGCGCAGGTGACCATGGATAAGGATTTCCTCAAGGCATACGTCGACCGGCTGATCCAGATCTGCCACCGGCGCGGCATTCACGCGATGGGCGGGATGGCGGCGCAGATCCCGATCAAGAACGATCCGGAAGCCAACCAGCGCGCGCTGGATAAGGTGCGCGCCGACAAGCTTCGTGAAGTGAATGCCGGGCACGACGGGACGTGGGTGGCTCACCCCGGCCTGGTCGGGCTTGCCAAGGAGATTTTTGACAACGGAATGTCATCGGCCAACCAGATCTCGCGCCGCCGCGACGAAGTGAACGTCACGGCCGCCGATCTGGTCAAAGCGCCCAAGGGTGACATCACCGAAGAGGGACTCCGGCTGAACGTCGATGTCGGCATACAGTATTTGGAGGCTTGGCTGGGGGGCAACGGCTGCGTACCGATCTACAACCTGATGGAAGACGCCGCCACGGCGGAAATCTCCCGGGCGCAGGTATGGCAGTGGGTCCGGCACGGCGCCAAGATGAGCGACGGCCGGGCGGTGACCGCCGAGCTAGTTAAGAAGACGATCCCCGAGGAGTTGGAGAAACTCCGCTCGCACGTGGGGGCCGCGCGCTATGACGGAGGGCATTACGCACTCGCAGGACGGCTCTTTGAGGACATGATGACGTCGGAACAGTTCCCTGAATTCCTCACGCTGGTCGCTTACGACCACATCGACTGATGACATTCTACGACCGGCTGCGGCAGCAGTTATCCGAGCGCGCCTCGGCAGGCCTGCTGAAGAACGAGCGCATCATTGAAAGCTCGCAATCGGCGGAGCTGTTCTTGAAAAACGCCGCCGCGCCGGTTCTGAACTTCTGCTCGAACAACTACCTCGGCCTCGCCAACCACCCGAAAGTTGTGCAGGCGTGCCGCCACGCGGTCAACGTGTACGGTTACGGGCTCAGCTCCGTCCGCTTTATCTGCGGCACGCAGACGATCCACAAACTGCTGGAGGAGCGGCTCGCCCAGTTCCTCGGCACCGAGGACACGATCCTCTACAGTTCCTGCTTCGACGCCAACGGCGGGCTGTTTGAAAGTCTCCTCGGAGAAGAGGACTCGATCGTCAGCGCGCGGCTCAATCACGCCTCGATCATCGACGGGGTCCGGCTGTCGAAAACCCGCCGCTATACCTACGCCGAAGCCGACGCGGCCGATTTCGAGCGCGCGCTCACGGAAGCCGGCGGCGGCGAGATCATCGCCGTCACCGATGGCGTCTTCTCGATGGACGGGATTATCGCCCCGCTCGACAGGGTGGCCCCGCTGGCGCAGAAGCACAACGCGCTGCTCGTCGTGGATGACTCGCACGCCACGGGCTTCATCGGCGAGCGCGGGAAAGGTTCCGGCGAATATTGCGGCATCCAGCCTGATGTGATCACCGGCACGCTGGGGAAGGCGCTCGGCGGGGCGATGGGCGGCTTCACAACCGGCAAGAAGATCCTGATCGATTGGCTGCGCAACACGTCGCGGCCCTACCTGTTCTCCAACTCTCTGACGCCAAGCCTGGTGGCCGGCGCAGTCGCCGCGCTCGACGTTGTCCAATCGGATGAAGGGGCCGAGCTGCGCCAGCGGCTGCGCGACAACACCGCGCGCTTCCGCGCCGCCATGACCGGGCTCGGCTTCCGAATTCCCGATGGAGTCCATCCCATCACTCCGGTGATGCTCGGCGACGCGCGTCTGGCCACGCGCATGGCCGACCGGCTGCTGGAGCTCGGCGTGTACGTGATCGGCTTCAGCTACCCTGTCGTCCCGCGGGATCAGGCGCGGATTCGCGTTCAGCTCTCCGCAGCCCACACGCCGGAACAAATCGACCGGTGCGTCGAGAGCTTCGCACTGGCCGCGCGCGAAGAGGGGGTCTTGCAGGCGTCCTCGTTTGTACCTGCCGCCGCCGCGGAAAAGAAGCCCAAGGTCATGCGCGCCTGGGTGTACCGTGCGGAGAAGCTTGCTGACGGCGGTCACCTGGCGCTGGAGACAGTTGCCGTGCCGGCGCCCAAGCCTGGCGAGTTGTTGGTCAAAGTCCAGGGCGCATCGGTGTGCGGCACCGATGAAGATCTCTTCCGCGGCAAGTTTCCGCACGCGCACGACGGCACCATACCTGGCCATGAATTCTTCGGCGAAATCGTTTCGATGGGGGAAAACGTGCGCGGCTTCAAGATCGGCCAGAAGGTGGCCGCCGAATCGCACTACATTCTCCCCGGGTACAAGGAGGAAGGAATCATCGGCCTGTGGGGTCCGCGCGTCAGCAAGGATCAATACCTGCTGCCGTTGAACGGCGGCTATGCCGAGTACGCCGTCATCCCGACGTACTGCGCCCACATCATCCCGGACGTGCTGGCCGGCAGCGACTTCTTCCCTTCGCTACTGGAGGGCATCGGCAATGATTGCCTCGTCGCCAAGCACCTGTTCGATAACCGGTTGACCGGCAAGGTTGCCGTGGCCGGGTGTGGTTACCACGGCCTGATCACGCAGCTATTCGCGAAATCGTTCGGCGTGAAACATCTCACCGCTTTTGAAATCGATCCGGGGCGCCTGGAGATGGCCAAGAACTTCGGCGCCGACGCCGTGGTCGATTCGCGGTCGCCGGAGCTCGCCTCGCACGCGAACTCCTTCGATGCGGTGGTCGACATCGCCGGCGGCAGCCGCGCCGTTCTCGAGCAGTGCCTCACGCTCGTCAAGGACGGCGGGACCGTGATCTTGTTCGGCCTCTATGGCGATGCATCGATCAAGATCAACGGGCTTCCTGTCAACGACATCATTTTCCAGAAGCAGGAGTTCGAGATGGATCACTCGGGCAAGCGCGTCAAGATTCACGGCATCACGGGCCGCGAGGGTGTCTGGCCCTACCTGATCGACACGGTCGCCGCCTCGGAATCCCTGCAGCAAAAAATCATGCGGCTCATCACCGTCATGGGCCCGCTCAACAAGCTCGGCCCCGACACTCTCTCGCACGACCCGCGCAAGACCATCAAACGCGCCTATCTTCCGTTTGCGTAGTGCGGTTCTTGCATCACCGGAAGCGCCAATGCTAAGCTTCGATCCTGCGGCATGGCCCCAACGCCGACCATCAGGCTCCACGTCCCTGGCCCGCTGCGCGACTACTGCGGCGGCGCGGCGCAACTCTCGATTCAGGCGCCCACGGTGCGGACGCTGCTGGAGGAGCTGGAGCGCAGCCAGTCCGGCTTGTATGGCAATCTTTGTGATGAAACGGGCAGGCTGCGGCGGCACCTGAATCTGTTCGTGAACTCGGATAATATGCGCGACCTGGAAGGGGTCGATACAAAACTCGCGCCGGGAGACGAGGTAATCCTCCTGCCGGCCGTCTCAGGAGGCTGATATGGCGGATCGAGTCATTCTCACCATCGGAACCAAGAAGGGCGTCTTCGTCGCCGAGGCCGGAAAGCCCAGGCGCAGCTTCGCGCTGCGCGGACCTTTTGGTCCGGGGATTCCCGTCTACTCCACGCTGATCGACACGCGCGGCACGCCGCGGCTTTATGCGTCGAGTTGCAATCCCTTCTTCGGGATGAAACTGCTGCGCTCCACCGACATGGGCAGGAGCTTCAAAGAGACCAAGTCGGCGCCCGCCTTTCCCAAGGATGACGGAAGAGCGCTTGCGAATATCTGGGCGCTGGAACCAGGCGCCGGAAAGAAGGAGTTGTGGTGCGGTGTGGAGCCGGCTTCCTTGTTCCGCAGCAACGACGGAGGCGACACCTGGCAGATGGTGCCGGGCATCAGCAATCACGACCACGCCCGCAAGTGGGAGCCCGGAAACGGCGGCCTCTGCATGCACACGATCATTCGCGACGGCAAGCGGCTTCACCTCGGCATCTCCACCGGCGGCCACTACGTGAGCGAGGACGGGGGGGAGACATTCCAGGCATCCAATCAAGGGGTCGGCGCCGGCTTCACGCCCGATCCTTACCCCGAGTTCGGTCAGTGCGTCCACAAAATGGCACGCCATGACGATGCGCCCGGACGCCTCTACATGCAAAACCACGGCGGCTGGGCCGAGTGGACCGGCCCAGGCGGCCCGCACCCGGGCATCGGCGTGCTGCGCAGCGACGACCACGGCCGCTCCTGGCGCTCCATCGCCAAGGGACTGCCGTCGGACTTCGGATTCCCGATTGTGGTCCATCCGCACGACGCTGACACTGTCTACGTCATGCCGCTGGACCCGGCGACGCGTTCCTGTCCGGGCGCCGCGCCGGCCGTGTGGCGCAGCGAAAACGGCGGCGAATCCTGGAGCCGGCTCGCCCGCGGGCTGCCGAAGAAGCAGAGTTACTTCACGGTGCTGCGGGACGCGATGGATGTTGATCGCCTGAAGACACCAGCGCTCTACTTCGGTACGACTACCGGCCAACTATGGATTGGGCGCGAGGGCGGTGAGCAGTGGGACTGCCTGAATGACGCGTTGCCGCCGATTCACAATGTGAAGGTTGCCGTAGTCTAGAGATTCGCGCCGAAAGCCAGGAGACGGCCGTCGCAATCCTTTACCACGAACTCGCGCGACTGCCATGGCATGTTTGCAAGTGCCCGCGAGAATTCCACGCCTAAGGCCGAGTACTCTGCATAGAGTGCGTCGGCGTCTTCCACGAAGAGGTACGCATCGAGCAGCTCCTCCCGGTACTTATCGGGATTGGGAGTGGGCGGCTGGGCGCAGCGGAAGTGAATGGCCTGGTGGTCGCGGGCCACGATCGCATAGACCGGCGGATCCTGCCATGTCCCCAGACATTCGAAGCCAAGCTTATCTTTGTAATAAGCGAGCGTGGCAGGAATATTGGTGGTGAAGAATTGAGGCGCAATCTGACGAACCATGGCGCAAGTGTAGCAAACAGCCCGGAGCAAACCAGTAGCCACCGGCACTACTTTTGATCCCGCTTCCATTCCCAGGAAAAGTCGTAGAAGACGCGAAGCTGATTGCCGTCCAGATCGGCGACCCGGAACTCGCGGAGGCGCCGTCAAAGGTGATGACGTTGTCCTGCGTCCTGGAGCCATTGATGCTGAATCCGCCCGAGCTTAACCCATAGCTGAAGTCCTGCAACGATCCGCCGCGCACGCCCGGCTTCAGTAGCGCCAGAAACAGCGGGTTGCGCCCGTTAAGCATCATGTTCTTGATTTGCGACGATTCGACCAGTTTGCCCACCGTTGCCGTTTCCGACTGCACCTGAGTCACGCTGGCCATGACTTCAATCGTTTCGGTGACGCGCCCAACCTCCAGGGACACGTTGACCGTGGATGCGATGTTCGGGTCCAGCTTGTTGGAGGTTTTCACGTGCCGCTTGAAGCCGGTGGCCTCCACGGTGACCGTGTAGAATCCCGGCGGCAGGCTGGTGACTACAAAATAGCCGCCTGCGTTGGTTGCCACCTTCCGCTCGAAACCGGTCGTTTCATTGCGTACAGTGACGACCGCCGCCGGAACCGTTGATCCGGACGGGTCCGTTACATACCCTGTGATTTGTGCGGTGCCGGACTGAGCCCACGCGCACCCACTCCGCGCCAGCAGCAAAGATGCCGCGCTCACCCCACGATTGTTTAGCCCTTGATCCTCCAGTTCCCCTGGGGCCGGAAAGAGGCGGCGCCAAGATTAGGTATGCTTAATTTTAATAATGCTTAATATTTTAGTGGCTGTCAACACCAAAGCACGCGCTAGTACAATAGGGTTCTCCCTAGAAGGAGGTTCAAAAGAAATGACTCGACGTCAAATGCTCGCCACGGCGGCCTCAGTGCCTGCCGCGGCCCTGCCCGCTGGGGCGGCGGGGAAGAGGGCTCGGCTGCGCACGGCCATTTGCGCTTATTCGTTCCGGGATGCGCTGGCCAAGAAAACGATGACGTATGACAGCCTGGTGCACTTGGCGGTGGATACCGGGGTCGATGGATTGGACCTGACGGTGTACTGGTTCCCGTCGACGTCGAATGATTTTCTGCTGCCGCTGCGTGGGTTGGCGTACCGGAACGGGGTGGAGATCTACAGCATCTCGGTGCGGACGAATATGTGCCAACCGACGGCGGAGCTGCGGGAAAAAGAGGTGGCGGACGTGAAGAAGTGGGTGGACGTGGCGGCCACGCTCGGCGCGGGACACATCCGGGTGTTCGGCGGGACGGTACCGAAGGGGGAAAGGGAGGACCGGGCGGCGGAATGGGCGGCCGAGGTGCTGAAACGCGGGGCCGAATATGCCGGTACGCGCGGGGTGATCCTGGGGTTGGAGAATCACGGCGGGATCACGGCGCGGGCCGAGAGGATCCTCGAAATCGTGAAGGCGGTGAACTCGCCTTGGGCGGCGGTGAATCTGGATACGGGGAATTTCGACCGCGACGCTTATGGGCAGATCGCGATGATTTTGCCATACGCTGTCAACGTGCAGTTCAAGACCGAGATCCGGGATGAAGGCGGGCAGCGGGTGGAATCGGACTGGGAGCGTCTGACGAAGATGGTTGCCGATGCGGGCTACCGGGGCTACATGGCGCTGGAATATGAAGCGAAAGAGGATCCGGCGACGGCGGTGCCGCGGCTGCTGGGCCGGCTGAACGCGCTGGCGAAGAAATACAACGGTTAGTACTCGTTCAAACAGAGAGTACGGCCGAAAACCGACGCTCAAATAGGGGACTTCCCTCCCCCTCCTTTGGGCGAGCCTCCTAGAGTGTCTAAGCACCTAGTCCGATTGATGCCCCCTGGAATCTCCCCTTACATTGGAGATGCAGGCCCCCGCGCTGGTGTGTCCAGCTTTGGGGGGCGGAACCTTCCCTGGAAGGAGGTTTCAAGCCAGGAGCAAAACGTTGGGTTTCGAACTAGGAAAGACATACGGGGACTACGAAGTCATTGATGTGGAGGCCAGTTCGCGCTTGGGCGTGGCCTACCGGGTCCGCAACCTGAAAATGAACCGGCTGGAGTTGCTGCGGGTGCTGACGCGGAGAGCGGAGGAGCCGGACCAGGAAGAGCGGTTCCTGCGCGAGTCCAATGTGCGGGCGAGGCTGAACCACCCCAATATCGAGGAATTCTATTGGGCCGGCCGGCTGGAGGGCCAGCTGGTGATGACGACGGAACTGGTGGAGGGGACGACGCTGGAAGAGCGTCTGGAACTGGGCCCGCTGCCTGTGGAGGAGGCGCTGCAAACGGCCAGGCAGGCGCTGGAGGCGCTAGCGAGCGCGCATAAAGGCGGGATCGTGCACCGCGACGTTCGTCCGGCGAACCTGATTCTGACGCCGCAGGGCAGGCTGAAGCTGAGCGGATTCGCGCTGGCCAAAGGCGCCGCCGATGTCACGCTGACACAGGTGGGCACAAGCCTGGGAGAGGTGCACTACATGTCACCGGAACAGGTCCGGGGGCTGGGAGCGCCGGAGCCGGCCAGCGACCTGTACTCGTTCGGAGTAGTGCTGTTTGAATGCCTGACCGGCGTCAAGCCGTTCACGTCGAAGAGCCATTTTGAGGTGATGATGGCGCATGTGAATGCGGAGGCGCCTTCGGCGCACATGGTTCGCGGGGAGATTCCCGAGTGGATCTCGCTGGTGATCCGCCGGGCGATGTCGAAGGAGGCGGCAACACGATTCCCCGACGCGGAAGCTTTTGCCGACGCTCTGCTGCGGCGCGAGGAACAACCCGCAACGAAGCCAGCCGCGGTGGTTGCGCCCGCTCCGGTGGCGGCAAAGCCCAAGCCGGTTGCGGCGGCGCCGCTCGAAGCATCACCGCCGGTGCGCAAACCGCAAACGGAAAGAGCCCCGGCTGCTCGCATGGAAACGCAGCCCAAGGATTGGAACTCGAAGCTGGGGCTCAGCACGGGAGAGGTGGTGCTGCTGGGACTGGGAGTGGTGGTGGTGGCGGCATCGGCATTACTGGTGGTGACTTCTTGATGGAGGAGTAGGTGCTGAAGGTTGGCGACATCGTCGGCGATTACAAGGTGCTGGAGGAGGTGGGGCGCGGCGCCGAAGGGCGCGTATACAAGGTGGAGCAGAACTTTACCCGGCGGCAGGAGGCGATCAAAGTGCTGGCGCATGCGGGAGATGCCAGCCCGGAAGTGACTGAGCGGTTCCTGCGGGAGATCCGCGTGCAGGCCAGTCTGCAGCATCCGCAAATCGCCTCCGTGCATAACGCGTTCCTGCACGGCACGGATCTCATCATGGTGATGGAGCTGGTGCAGGGGGTAACACTGGGCGAACGGATGCAGCAGTCCCCGCCGGCGTGGCCGGAGGCGGTGCGCATCCTGTGCCAGGTGCTATCGGCGCTCAGCTACGCGCACGAGCGCGGCGTGGTGCACCGCGACATTACGCCGGCCAACATCGTGGTGGGCGAAGAGGATAAGATCAAGCTCACCGATTTCGGCCTGGCCTGGGCCGCCTCCGACATGCGGCTGACGCGATCGGGCGCGGTGCTGGGATCGGTGCACTACATGGCTCCGGAACAGGTGAAGAACGCCGAGGCGGCCGATGCGCGCAGCGACATCTACGCCTGCGGTGTGGTGCTGTACGAGGCCGTGACCGGACACAAGCCGTTCAACGCCAACAACGCCTACGACATCATGCAGGCGCACGTGCTGGAACCGCCGGTGCCGCCGCGGAGCCTGAATGCGCAGATTCCGCCGGAGCTGAACCAGGCAATCCTGAAGGCAATGTCGAAGGATCCACTGCAACGGCAGGCCAGCGCGGATGAGTTTCTGGGTGAGCTGGCCAAGATTCTGATTGAGTTCCGCAAGAGTCTGGAGGAGGCAACGGCGCACAAGCAAGCCACCATCGAGCCGGTGAAAGCGAGATCGCAGCGGCTGAGCTGGACGGCGGCGGCCGTCATCTGCCTAATCGTCGTGGCTGCCGCTTATGGATGGAGGCAGCTGCGCTGGGATGAGCCGCAGGCTCAAGACTGGATTCCTACTCCTCTGGCGGCGCCGGCGGCGCCGGTGCAGCCTGAGCCCGTGACCGTGCCTGAAGCGATTCACGCGGCCGAGCCACTCCCCGTGCGCTCGCAACCGGCGGCCTCGGCTTCGAGACCGCAGCCACGGCGGGTACCAAAGGCCCCGGATACCGCTTTGCCGGCGCGGATCTACCCGGCCGAAAATGTGGCGGGAAAGAACAGGCCGCTGGTCGAGTCGGCGCTGCCGGAGCCGGTAGCATCCGAGAAAGGTACCAGTGCAGTGTGGGAAAGCACGGAAGAAGCTCCGCCTTCCATTCCGAACCCGGTGGTGGCGATCATTGAACCAGCGCCGACAGCGGCGCCGGCGCCGCCGGAGGAGGTGGAGAAAAAGCCCGGGTTCTTCGGTAAGCTCAAGTCGCTCAATCCTTTCCGGAGAAGACAGCCACCGGGGGCGGGAGCTGAAAAAACAGATCCAAAATCTGCTGAGAAAACCCCTCCTCCGAATCCACTCAACCAGTAAGGCAACGGCAATGTCCTCCGGGCGCGTAGTCATCGCCCGCATCGTTCCACTCTTTTCTCCTCCTCCGAAAAGAGGGAATGAAAATGACATAGGGCCCGCTGAACTCCCCCGTTCAGCGGGCTCTAGTCTTTTTGGCGCGACTCCGTGATGCGGACTCCCGCCTTGCGCTGGGCGGGAAACCTAAGTTCGAGCAGACCGCCGCGGTCCGTCTCCAGCTCCCGCAGCCCCTCATCGTCAACCTCGATTTCATAGCGTGCTTCCGGCTTCAGCCCGGTCACGTAATAATAGGCCGCCTCTTCGGTCTCCAGCGCAAAGCGGAGGCCCATGTTGGCGGGCCGCAGCACGGTGTTGCCCATCACCAGTTCGTGTTCAAGCGGCTGCTTTTTCAGGTCGCGGATGACGCCGTTCTCGAACAGCTGTAGCTGGCCGGCGGCTTGATAAAACCAGACGGCGTCGTCTTCCCAATGGGAGCGCACGATCAGGCGGCCAGTTTTCGGATCGTGGAAGATGTTCGGCAGGTAATGGAAGGAAAGGCCCGGCTGGTAAGGGTTGGCCCAGAGGAATTCGTAGGGGGCGCCGACAGTGCTGTTCATGAGGTAGCGGTCTTGAATCAGCCAGCCTTGCAAGAACTGCATCTCCTGGGAGTTGGTGTCGAAGGCGACCATGGCGAGCGCTGCCGCGCGGCTGAGCACGGCGCCGCGCAGATCCGGTTCGCCGTGGGCCGCCATCAGCGGAACGCGGTATTCGTTTTCCGCGGCCGGATAGGGCGCCGGATAGTGGGAGAGGATGTGGAAGACGGGGAGTGTCAGGAAGTGCTTGGCGGCGGTTTCGCGGAGGTCGACATCGGTGTTGTCGCGGATGGCGTGCAGCAGCTCCAACAGGGCGTAGTGCTCCTCGGGCAGGAATGGAACACGGCCGGTCTCGAGCGGCGCAAGCACTTTTTCCTTCCACCAGTCCTCCATCACCTCCTTGAGGACGGTGTGCTCCACGCCTTTCATATGGCCCGCCAGGGCTAGAGCGGCCAGCACGCGGTTGCGGACCACGCTGGTCTGCTTGCCGGCCGATTTGGCCAATCCAGCCTTGAGTTTAGCGATCAGGCGTTCGCTATCGGAGGCGCTGAGCAGCGGCTGGCACCAATCGAAAACCAGAGCGATCTGGCGCAGATCCGAGCCGGGGCCCAGCGCCCAATCAACCGCCTTGCGGCCATGCTCCATGTCGCCGCTTGCCGCATAAAACAGCGCATGTGCGAATCCGGGTTCCGGCATCCGGGCGCCTCCGGAGACCAGCAAATTCAGCTGGTTCCAACGCAGGGACTCACGCTCACGCTCGCGCTCGAGCAAACGTTGCCGCTTGGCCGGCAACAGCAGGCGAGGGTGGTCCAGCCGAGCGGCATATTCCACCGCCGGAGTCTGGGCGAATAAGGGGACGGCTAGCGCCGCCAAAGCAAGCCACACCATGGAAGTTCCCGTTCTCGATTGTGTCACAGTGCCACACCTGGTGCAGCGCGACACCCAGCCGGAAGGCGGCGAAGCCAGCGGTACATCTTATTTTTCAAGAGTTTACGAAAGGCATGCATGTGGCAGCCGGTTTGCACTATAATGACACGAATTGATGGCAGTAACTTGAAAACCTGAACCCTCTGCTGCAACGGGTAGACGAATTGTGCTCACGGGATATGAAGTTTTCCCCAACTACTCAAGAATCGGTTGCCAGTTGCATCAGAGGGGCTTTTTTTCGTCTTGATTTTTCCAGGCAGTGCTTGATGGAAGGTTTTTTAGAGTTGCCCTGAGGATTGTGGCGCCGGCTTGTCCGGCGTTTCTGGTAAGACTGTTGGACGCGGGCCTTGCCAGGAGGGCCGGATTTCCGGCCGCCGCGATTCTCTAACCCCATCCCGGGGGGCAAGCCGCACCGGTTTCGGCCGGTGCGGTTTTTTTTACCAGCTCAAGGTGCCTGTGCGCGGCTTCTCTTCGGGATTGGGAAGGTAGAGTGTGCGGCAATGCTCGCAGCGATACACCTCGGCATCGGCGCCGAACTGCGCCTTGACGTCATCGCCGAAAAAGTACCATCGCTTGAGATGGCCGGCGCAGAGCTTGCCTTTTTCATCCTTCTCATTACAGGCGCGCATGCGCGGAACGCGCTGCTTTACCTTGGTGCCGCCGGCGAGCGTGGCGATGAGCTTGGCCTCCGGCGGAGGCGTGTCGGATGCGGCGTATTTCGGATTGGCCATGTCGAGTTTCCGGGCGGATCTCAGTATAACACCGGCCTAAGTTAGCTTGAGCGGGCCGCCCGGCGTCGAAAGTTCGGCCGCAAACCCGTCTTCGGCCGCGCGTGCGGGCGCGGCGTCGATGGCCAACTTGGCGAGCCGTTGGCGGAGCGCGGCCGGTTGCGGAGAAAAAAGTCGGAGATCGTTTAGCTTGCAACCGGAAGGTGAATCCTGGGATGGATGGACCGAGCCGGGCGCCCATTGAATGAAGAAGGGCACGATGGAGAATCTCTGCTCGCCCACCATGACCGATTGCCACTCGAGAAGGCGGCCATCCTGGCGGCGGCGCGAGCCGGGCTCCGGACCGAGCACGTTTTCGCCGGCCGCGCGGAGCTTGGCGGCAAGTTCGGCGGCTTCGGAGGTGGAGGCGGCCCATCCGATCAGTTTTGGCTGCGTTAAACGGAGCAGCCGCTTGACGATCTCCTCGCCGCCGGATTGTTGCGCGGGGTCGGGGGCCAGCAGTTCCAGGTACTGACGGTTGCCGAGCGAGAGCAGCGCGTTGCGGGTTCCTCTTCCCGGGTGGACGCCTCCGAGAGCGGGCCGGACACCGGCCTGTCGCGCGAGCCAGGCGATCCCTTCGTCGAGATTGGCGGTGCCGAGCACGAGATGATCGACGGCGGAGGCAGGCTTTCTCATCGAAGCGGCGGCAAGAGGAAAAGCGCTCATCAGCAGCGTACGTCGTCTCATCGGCATCATTCTAATCCGATTCTCAGGTGCACACGGCGGTTGCGCTGCCAGCAAGGTTCGTTTGGTTCGGTGCAAACGGGGGCTTCCTTGCCGAAGCTGACAAGCTCCATCCTCTCCTTAGGCATGCCGAGCTGCTCGAGCTAGTTGGGGTAGCGGATCTGGAGGCGGCCTGGCAAATCGGGCAAAGCTACAAGGATCAGGATTTCTCGATTGTCGACCGAACCAGCTTCGCGGTGATGCGGCGGCTGGGACTTGAGCGTGTGGCCTCTTTTGATGACGATTTCGCGATTTTCCGCTACGGGCCGAATCGAAGGCGGGCCTTTACGGTGGTGAGGTGAGGGTGGCTAGCCGCTGACGCCGAGCGCTTCTTTTGATCTGTCTAACCAAACGGGAGGCTTGGCGCTACTTGACTTGGCGTACCAGACGGAGGCGGCGGACATGTGGGGGCGCCAGCGTTGGTTGACGAGTTCGGTGTCTTCGACGATGGCGGCCTGGTACTTGTAGTAGTGCACTTCGTCGGCCTTGGCGGCGGTTTCGCGGATGAGGGCGGAGGAGAGGGCGCGGCGGCCGGCGGAGTCGCGGCCGACGGCCATGGCGAGGGCGCCGGCGGTTTCGAGATTCTCGCCAATGGCGGCGAGGATGGCGGATGGCGTTGCGGATTCCTCGGAGGGTTTCAGGTCCAGTATCCGTGCGCCGCCCAAGTTTTCCTGACGGGTCTGGGACCAGTGGCGGAATTGGGTCATCCAGCCGGCGGCTTGGAGCAGGTGCAGCAGGCGGGCGGCGGAGTCGCGTGCGGCGAGCCAGCCGTAGTGGAGCGCGTTGGCGGAGGTGACGGCGTGCAGTCCGACGATGGCGGCGCCGGGGCCGCAGCGCATGCGCAGCTCGGCGGCGGCCAGGTGGACGGCGTCCCAGATTGCGCCGGCGGAGTGGCCTTTTTCGAGGGCCTGCATGGCGTGCTCGGAGGCTTCCTCGGGAGAAGAGGTGCGGATGGCTTCGACGACGGAGCGGGTGACGGACTCATCGAGATCCGTGCGTGCCCAGGCAGCGGGCAGCTTCGCAAGGCGCTCGCGCACGCGCTTGCGGTTCCCGAGATAGCTCTGGTCTTCAAACGCGTAGCCGTTGACGGAGCGCTCCGTGCCGAAGTCGAGTAGACCGAGGGCGAGCGAGCGGAGGACGGGTTCGGCATGCTGCCAGCCGATGGCGTCGAGCGTACGGGCGGCGTTGGCGACGAAGATCGCCTTGTGGCCGATGTTGCGGTAGTCGCGCGCGCCGTATTCGTAGAGCATGGCGAAGGCGTCGGCGGCGCTGCCGTGGCGAGCCATGCCGGCGGCGGCGCGTTCGGCGCGCTCCATGTCCCATGCTTCCATGGCGGCGCGGAGTTCGGAGGCGGCGCGGCCGCCGGCGGGAACAGAGCCCTTGAGCGGAGCCATGGACCAGTCGCCGCCGGAGGCGCGTGCGTCGCGCTCCTGCGCGGCCTTGAAGTTGTCGAGGGAATAGAACAGCGGAAGGAGGCGCGCGTCGGCGGGGGCTTCCTGGGCCAGCACATGGGCGGAGTGGATGACGAAGACCGAGTGCAGGGCAAAGCCGGGCGGGCGCGGATTGACATTGCGAACGGCGGCGAGGAAGAGGGCAGCCATCCATTGGCGGTAGCTTGTGCCGTGGCGCATGCGGCCGGCCACAAGCTCCGGGCATTTTTCGCGCGGCGTCTTTTCGAGAAGCTCGACGAGCGGATCGAGTTCGCCGAGACTGACCAGTTCCGGCGTTACTTCGGCGTCGGCGCGGCGCAGAAGCAGCGGTACGCCCAAGGGCGCGGACAGGATGCGGCGGCGGGATATGGGTTGCGTGGCTAATCCTCCCGGGCGGCGGCGAGGGCGGAAATCGGCAGAAGAAGAGCGGTGAGCAGCAGTCTGAATCCCAGATGTTTCATACAGCCTCTCCTTGCCTAAACTCTAGGGAAAACGCGCGCCGAATGCAAGCCTGGAAGGAGTGCGACTATGCTAGGCTAGAGGGTTACGCCGCCGATCTCATGTCCGTCAGGATGAGCGAATCGATCGTTCTGCGGACCTATCCGCTGCGGGAGGCAGATCTTATCGTCAGCTTCCTGACGCGTGATTTAGGCAAGCTCCGCGGTGTGGCGCGAAGGGCGCGCAAGCCGGGCAACCGTTTCGGCAGCGGCCTGCTGCGCCTGTCGCAGGTGAAGATGTTCTATTTTCACCGCGAGAACCGGGAGCTGGACACGCTGGACGCCTGCGAGATGATCCGTTCGCCGTTTGATCTGGCGGGAGGATACGAAGCGTCGGTGGCAATGGATTATTTCGCTGAAGCGGCCGATCATCTGCTGCCCGCCGCCGAGCCGAACGAGAGGTTTTACCGCCTGTTGATGGCCGTCTCCGATCATCTGATGCGCACCGGCGCCGAGGGCATCTGGCCCGCGGTAACCTATTTCAGCCTGTGGGCGGTGCGGCTGAGCGGTTTTTTACCGCCGATGGAGCTGAGCGAAGCCGACCGGGAGATCGCGGAGGAAATGCTCAGGACGCCGGTGGGTCAGCTTTCGGCACGCGAGTGGACGAAGCAGACGGCGGCCGGGTTGAGGAGAAAGCTGATCCGGCTGATGGAAGAGCAGGTGGAGCGCAAGCTGGTGACGGCGCCGCACCTGGAGAGCATTTAACTAACTAAACCATGGACTCCTACCAGCAAATACTGTTCAAGCTGAAACGCTATTGGTCCGACCGCGGCTGCATTATTCAAGAGCCGTATGATGTGGAGGTCGGCGCGGGCACGATGTGCCCGGAGACGTTCTTGCGCGTGCTTGGTCCGCGGCCTTACCGAGTGGCTTACGTGCAGCCGAGCCGGCGTCCGGCCGATGGCCGGTATGGGGAAAATCCAAACCGGCTGTACAAGCACCAGCAGCTGCAGGTGATACTAAAGCCGACGCCGGATGATGTGATCGAGCAGTACCTTGGGTCGCTGGAGGCGATCGGCATCGATCTGCGCAAGCACGACATCAAATTTGAAGAGGACAACTGGGAGTCGCCGACGCTGGGGGCCTGGGGCATCGGCTGGCAGGTGATGCTGGATGGGTTGGAGATCACGCAGTTCACTTACTTCCAGCAGTGCGGGGGAATCGACCTGGAGATGGCTCCAGCCGAGCTGACCTACGGTCTGGAGCGGCTGTCGGCCTTCCTGCAAAACAAGGAAAGCGTCTACGAGATTGAGTGGACGCCCGGCGTGCGGTATCAGGAAGTGCGATTCGCCGATGAGCAGCAGTTCTCGGTCTACAACTTCGAGCTGGCCGATATTGAAGCGCTGTGGCAGATGTTCGCGCTGCATGAGAAGGAGTGCCAGCGGCTGCTGGACATGTACGCCAAGTACGAGCCGAAGGCGCGGTTTCCGGTGCTGGCGGCCTACGATCAAGTGCTGAAGTGCTCGCACCTGTTTAATCTTTTGGATTCGCGCGGCGCGATTTCCGTGACCGAGCGTGTGGGAGTGATCGGGCGCGTGCGGAAGCTGGCGGTGGGCGCGGCGCAGCTTTGGATGGCGCAGCAGCAGGAGGCGGCATAATATGGCGAACCCGAACTTCCTGCTCGAAATCGGCGTGGAGGAGATTCCGGATTGGATGATCCGGCCGGCGCTGGAGCACCTGTCGAAGGCATTTGCGACGCTGCTGGCGGACAACAAGCTGAAGGGCGCGGTGAGCTGGGTGGATGCGACGCCGCGGCGGCTGGTGCTGGCTGCGGAACGTCTGCCGAAGGGGCAGAAGGATTCCGTGGAGCTGGTGACCGGGCCGCCGAAGTCGGCCGGCGAGGGCGCGGCGCAGGGTTTCGCGCGCAAGCTGGGCGTGAGTGTGGATCAGCTGGAGACGACGGCGACGCCGAAGGGCGAGTATTTCAGCTTCCGGAAGAAGGTGGCGGGGCGGACGACGGCGGAGATTCTGGCGGAGGCGCTGCCGGGTCTGATTCTGGGCATACCGTGGCCGAAGACGATGTACTGGACGACGAAGAGCGGCGCGCGGTTTATCCGGCCGATCCGGTGGGTGGTGGCGCTGCTGGGTTCGAAGGTGGTTCCGTTTATGGTGGCCGGGGTTGCCAGTTCGAATGTAACGAGCGGGCACCGGCGGTTCGGCAAGGCGAAGGTGAAGGTGACGATCCGCGCGTATGAAGAGAAGCTGCGCGCCAATCATGTGATGGTTCGCGCGGGGGAGCGGAGGGGGAAGATTGAGGAAGGTGTCGCGGCGCTGACAGCCGGCAAGGGGCTTGGCTGCAGGACCGATGAGGCGCTGCTGGATACGCTGACCTATTTGACGGAGTGGCCGACGGCGATTCTGGGTTCGTTTGATCCAGCGTACCTGTCGTTGCCGGAAGAAGTGCTGGTGACGGTGATGCGTCATCACCAGAAGTATTTTTCGGTGGCGCGCGAGGACGGCTCTCTGGCGCCGCACTTCATCGCGGTAATGAACGTGCCGTCGGATGCGGAAGGGCTGGTTGTTGCCGGCAATGAGCGGGTGTTGCGGGCGCGGTTCAACGACGCGCGCTTTTTCTGGGAGACGGATCAGAAACGCAAGCTGGCCGATCGTGTGGAGTCGCTTGCGAACGTGACGTTTCAGGCAAAGCTGGGCTCCTATCTCGACAAGACGCAGCGGGTGGTGGAACTGGTGAAGCAACTCGGAGGCGATGAGCATGCGCAGCGTGCGGCGCTGGTTGCCAAGTGCGACCTCACCACCGACATGGTGAAGGAGTTCACGGACTTGCAGGGCGTGGTGGGCGGATTGTACCTGCGGGCGCAAGGCGAGCCGGAAGCGGTGGCGCAGGCCGTTTACGATCACTACAAGCCAGCCAGCATGGAGGCCGCGATTCCACGCACGGAAGCGGGCAGAATGGTCTCGCTGGCCGATAAGCTTGACACGCTGCGCGAGTGCTTCAAGATCGGGATGATCCCCAGTGGTTCGCGCGACCCATTCGCGCTACGGCGCGCGGCGCAGGGCGTGGTGAAGATTTTGGTGGAAGGTAACAGCGCGCTCACGGTGCGGGCGCACTTGAACGGAGATGCGCAGTTGGAGGAGTTTTTCCTCGACCGTATTCGTTACTACTTCCGCGAAGTCCGCGGCTTCGCTTACGACGAAGTGAACGCGGTACTGGCGGCCGGGTGGGATCCACTGACGGATGCCGCTTCGCGGCTGGAGGCAATCCGCGCCGTGCGGCCGACGGAGAATTTCGAACCGCTGGCGGCCAGCTTCAAGCGCATCCGCAATATTTTGAAGCAGGCCGATTGGGCCACCGGCATATCTTATGCGCATGGGTTGCTGGAGGCGGGGCCGGAGGTGGATTTGTGCAGCCGCTTTGAAGCGCTGCAGCCGGAGGTGACGGCAAAGCGCAAGTCGGCCGATTACACCGCGGCGCTGCAGCTGATCGCGTCGCTGCGCCCGCAGGTGGATCTGTTCTTCGACAAGGTGCTGGTGAACTCGCCGGACCCGAATGTGCGGCGCAACCGGCTGGCGCTGCTTGACAGTTTATTGAGGGAGTTTTCCTCGATTGCAGATTTTTCCGAAATCGTAACTTCTTAAGGAGAGTAAAAACATGAAGAAATATGTCTACGCCTTTGGCGCGGGAACCGCCGACGGCGACGGCACGATGAAAGAAGTCCTGGGCGGCAAGGGGGCCGGGCTGGCCGAAATGTGCCGCGCCGGGGTGCCGGTTCCGCCGGGCTTCACCGTTTCCACCGAAGTGTGCAACATCTATTTCCAGAACAATAAGAAGGTACCTGCGGAAGTGGAGACGCAAGTGGATGCCGCGCTGGCGCAGTTGGAAGAGCGGATGGGTCAGAAGCTGGGCGGATTGGAGAATCCGCTGCTGTTGAGCGTGCGCTCCGGCGCGAAGTTCTCGATGCCCGGGATGATGAACACGATTTTGAATCTCGGGATGAACGATCAGACGGTGGAGGTGGTGGCGCGGCGCACGAACAATCCGCGCTTTGCTTACGACTGCTACCGGCGCTTCATCCAGATGTTCGGTGAAGTGGCGCAGGGGATTGAGAAGGAGCACTTCGATCATATTTTCGAAGCGCGGAAAGCGAAGGCGAAGACGAAGCTCGACACGGACCTGACCGCCGATGATCTAGAGGCCGTCATCGGCGACTACAAGAAGCTGGTGCAGAAAGAGACCGGCAAGCCGTTTCCGCAGGACGCGCGCGAACAGCTGCGCATGGCGCGCAACGCCGTGTTCGGCAGCTGGTGGAACCACAAGGCGGTCTACTACCGGAAGATGGAAAAGATTCCCGATGACATCGGCACGGCGGCCAATGTGCAGGCGATGGTGTTCGGCAACATGGGCGAGAGCTCGGGCACGGGAGTCGGCTTCACGCGCGACCCCGGTTCGGGCCAGAAGGTTTTCTACGGCGAGTACCTGCTGAACGCGCAGGGCGAGGACGTGGTGGCGGGTATCCGGACGCCGGAGCCGATTTCGCATCTGAAGAAGCAGATGCCAAAGGTCTACGGGCAGCTGGTGGAAATCACGACGAGCCTGGAAAAGCACTACAAGGACATGCAGGACTTTGAGTTCACCATCCAGGAAGGCACGCTGTACATGCTGCAGACCCGGAACGGCAAGCGCACGGGTCCGGCGGCGGTGCGCATCGCGGTGGAGATGGTGGAGGAAAAGCTGATCGAGAAAGCCTCGGCGGTGATGCGCGTTGCGCCGTCACAGCTGGATCAGCTGCTGCACCCGGTTTTTGATCCGGCTTCGTTGAAGAAGCTATCGAAGCTGACCACAGGCATCGCAGCATCGCCGGGCGCGGCCGTAGGACGAGTGAGCTTCACGGCTGATGGCGCGGTGGTGGCTTCCGCCAAGGGTCCGGTGATCCTGGTGCGGAAGGAGACCACGCCGGACGACATTCACGGCATGGACGTGGCGAGGGGCATTCTGACTGCCGTGGGCGGCAAGAGCTCACACGCGGCGGTTGTGGCGCGCGGCATGGGCCGGCCCTGCATCGTCGGCGCCGGCGCGATCCAGATCAACGCCAAAGCCGGCTTTGCCACGGTCAGTGTGGGCGGCAAGACCGTCACGATCAAGGAAGGCGACTGGATCTCGATCGACGGGACCACGGCCGATGTGTACGCCGGACAGGCGATGACAAAGGAGCCCGATCCGCGCTCGGGCCACCTGGCGAAGTTCATGACGTGGGTGGATGAGTTCCGCGGCAAGTTCGGCGTTCGCGCGAATGCCGATATCCCGCGCGATGCGAAGGCGGCGCGCAACTTCGGCGCGGAGGGCATCGGGCTGTGCCGCACCGAGCACATGTTCTTCGCACATGACCGGCTGCCGCACATGCAGGCGATGATCCTGGCGCGCGATGAAAAGGCGCGGCGCAAGGCGCTGCAAAAGCTGCTGCCGATGCAGCGCTCCGACTTCGCCGGGCTGTTCAAGGCGATGGACGGGTTCCCGGTGGTAATCCGCACGCTGGACCCGCCGCTGCACGAGTTTCTGCCCAAGCGGGAGAACCTGATGGTGGACATCGCGCGGCTGCCGCACGCCACGGCGAAAGAGAAGAAGGAGATGTCGGACAGCTACGGCATCGCGGTGAAGGATTTGAAGAAGCAGCTGCCTGAGTTGCTGCATCGCGTCGAGGAGCTGCACGAGTTCAACCCGATGCTGGGCCACCGCGGCTGCCGTCTGGGCATCTCCTATCCGGAGATCACCGAGATGCAGGCGCGCGCGATCTTCGAGGCCGCGGCGCAGGTTGCCAAGAAGGGCGTGAAGGTGATTCCGGAGGTGATGATCCCGCTGATCGGCTCGGCGCGCGAGCTGGAGCACCAGAAGGAGATCGTCGTCAACGTCGCCAAGGAGGTTCTGGCCAAGAACGGGTTGAAGAACATGAAATACCTTGTGGGGACGATGATCGAGATTCCGCGCGCGGCGATCACCGCGGATAAGGTGGCCGAGCATGCGGAGTTCTTCAGCTTCGGCACCAACGACCTGACGCAGACGACGATGGGTCTTTCGCGCGACGACTACACGAAGTTCTCGCGCCTGTATGAGGATCAGAAGGTATTCAAGGCCGATCCGTTCGGCGTGCTGGACCAGGAAGGCGTCGGCGTGCTGGTGGAGATGGCCGTGAAGCTTGGCCGTGGGAAACGCAAAGACCTGGAGGTTGGCATCTGCGGCGAGCACGGCGGCGAGCCGAGCTCGGTGGAGTTCTGCTACCGGGTCGGGATGGACTACGTGTCCTGCTCGCCGTACCGCGTGCCGATCGCGCGGCTGGCGGCGGCCCAGGCTGCCTTGTCGAAAGGTGACAAGGCGGAGATGATGCGCACGGCGTAGGGTTGCCGGGCGGCGATACCGCGAAGGGGTGCAGGGATGGGATCATCCTTGCACCCTTTTTCTATTCCAGTGACAATCGGAATCAACGGCGAAACGGATTGACGATGCGAACTCCTTGAAAGTCCTGACCATGATTTAGATCTTCGGTGAGGACAACCGGGCAATCCAGGGCCCTGGCGGATTCAATGATTGCCGCGTCCCAATAGGAGATCCTGAACCGGGTTGAAGTAGCCAAGGCAGACCGCATCGTTTGCACAGTGACTTCGTGGGTGGGGAACCGCAGGAACGACTCCACCAGGCTGACAGCTGTTTCGTGGGGAATCCGGTCGGGCTTGCTCGCCCTTGTCGATTGCGCATAGAACTCCTGCAGCACTTGCACGGATGTCGCCAAGTCGCCGGCTTCCAACACGCGGAGAGCGATACCCACTTTTCGCTTCTCGGCGGGGTCGGTACTGATTGCGTAGAGAAGAATGTTGGTGTCAAGAAAGCGCATCGCGTCGATGAACCTCGTCGCGATCCAGCCGGTCGCCGGCCTTGAACTTACGGATCGATTGGATCGCCTCGTGCTGGAGCCGCTTGCGGCGTTCGAAATCAGACTCTTCGCTGGATAGATTGACGAGGAAGTCGCGGACGAGGGCACTGACAGAGGTGTCCATCTGAGCAGCTTTTACGCGAGCCTGGGTATAGACCTCATCCGGGAGTGAAACCGTGATATTTTTCACATTTTCACAGTAACACAGTTACAGTACCGCACGAGTCCCGCCGAACCATCCCGGGATCACGAGGTAGCCTCCGGGATGCGGCCCCAGGCCAACTTGTGATAGCGACTTTCAGCGGCATCCATTCCGCCGCGTGAAGAACCCGCCTTCGAGCCGGGTTGGTTATCGGCTAGGATGGCTGGGCTTTGGATCGAATCACGATCAAGGGGGCCGGCGTCCTACATTTTCACGTCGACGAAAACCGCCTATGATGAAAATATGGCTGACAAGCAGGAACTGCGCCTCGATCCGGATCCTGTCATTGAGGCGTACAAACAGCACATCGACCTCACGCTCATCCGGGAGAGCTTGAAACTGACGGTGACGGAGAGGATGGAAAGACTCCTCGAGATGCAGCGCCTGGCCGAGGAGATGAAGCGAGCCGGAAGAGTGGCGAAGCCAGCCCGATGACCGATTTCAAGCGGTTGCTGGAAACGCTGTCGGGAGTGGAATTCATTCTTGTCGGCGGAGTGGCGGCAACCGCTCACGGCTCGGTCCGGCTGACGGTTGATCTGGACATTGTTTACAGGAGGACGAAGGAGAACGTCCGTAAGGTGGCCCTGGCATTGGCGGGAGTAAACCCCTACCTGCGAGGAGCGCCGCCGGGTTTGCCATTCCGTTGGGATGAAGAAACTATCTGGCGCGGTTTGAACTTCACGCTGACCACGGAATTGGGAGCGATAGACCTGCTCGGCGAGATCACCGGCGGAGGTGGGTTCGACGATTTGTTGCCGCATTGCGTGCGATTGGAGCCGTTCGGAATTCCCTGCCTCTGTTTGAGCCTGAAGAAGCTGATCCAGGTCAAGAGGGCAGCCGGGAGGCCTAAGGATTTCGATGCCGTTGCGGAGTTGGAGGCAATTCTGGAACAGACGGCGGAAGCGCCCTAGCTTAAGCCGACTGGCGTTCACGGATGTCGACTACGGGCGAGGTGATAATGCGGCGACGCTTGGGGTCGCGGAACTCCATGTGCATGCCGCGGCCGATGAAGAGGGCCTTGAGCATGGAGCCGCCCCAATTGGAGCCTGAAATGTGCACGCGCACCGGTTCCGGACAGATCTCGGGGTGGCCGGAGATCATGGCGTCGCCGTCACCCAGGTTGACAACGCGGTAGACGCGGTTCATCGTCTCCACTTCCAAGCAAGTGCCCGTGGGCAAGCGGTTCAGCCAAACGCCGCCGTCGATTTCCGACTGAATGATGTTGCGGTTGATCTCATCGCTGAGATTGGGGTGGGGCGGAAAAACCGTGATCTCCGAAGAGGTTGTGTTCGGGCTGCCCGGTTCCACTTAGGACCTTCTACCTTCATTTTTGCATGGAATCAGCATTGGCGCTCCATTCACTGCTTTCGCTTGAGGTGCCGGTCCAAAAACCGGGCCGAGGCTTCGAACAGCTCCAGCCAGCGGGCATAACGCAAGAATCCGTGGACTTCATCCGGGAAAACCAGTTGTTCAAAAGGCACACCCTGCTTACGGAGTGCTTCTGCAAGAGTAACACTCTCAGAGAAAGGAACGTTGCGGTCATCATCGCCGTGGATCAAAAGGACCGGCGAGCGCCACCCTTTCACGTGCGCCAAGGGAGAGGACTCAAAGGCAAGTGTGGCGGCCTGCTGGCGCGCAATGGGATCGTAACGCGGCTCAAAGTTGCGGATCACAACGTTCCAGTCATGCACGCCGTGGATATCGACACCGGCGGCGAAGAGGTTGGATGCGCGGGCCAGGCCGAGCGCGGTGAGGTAGCCGCCATAGGAGCCGCCCCAGAGGCCGATGCGCGCGGAATCGACGTCGGGGCGCGACTGCAAGTAGAGCCCGGCGCCCAGTACATCGTTGAATTCACTGGCGCCGGTGGCGCCGTAATTGAACGCCTCGCGGAACTCCATGCCGTAACCGGTGCCGCTGCGGTAGTTCACCGACAACACGATGTAGCCCTGCGAGGCGAGGTACTGGTTGAAGGCGTAAGTGTTGTGATAGTAGTCCAGGTAATGCCAGCCGAGCAGCATCTGCCGGCGCGAGCCGCCGTGGAAGAAAATGACCGCCGGCTTTTTCTCCGCGCCTCCTCCGGCGGGCAGAAAAAGCTGGCCGCGGATCTTCATGCCGTCCGCGGCGGAAATGACCACGGCCTCCGGCTCCACGAGCGCGTCGCCGGGGAAATCCACCGGCACAAGGTCGCGCGGCGCGCCGAAGGCCATCTGGATGGCGGCGCGGGCCGGCAGGCGGGCATCCGAGCGGAAGAAGGCGAGCGCCTTGGCGTCGCTGGTCATCACGGGGAACCACTCGATCCCTTTTCCCGAGGTGAGTGGCGTCACGGGGCCGCCGGCGGCGGGCACGCGGAACAGGTGTCGGCGGTCGATGTCGTCGGAATTGGCTGAGTAGAGGATCTCCTTGCCGTCCGGGGAAAGAGAAACGTGCTCCACCTCGAACTCGCCGTGTGTCAGCAGGCGTGCGCCACCGCCTTCCGGCGGCACCGAATAAAGATGGAGCCAGCCGTCGCGCTCCCAGGGAAACACCAGGTTGCCGTCGGCGCTCCACAGGATCTGGTTCTCGGCGGTGACCGCGTGGAAAACACTGCCGCGTCCCGGTTCGGCGGACCAGATCTGTTTGCCTTTGGCCGTGGCCGTATCAGCTACGCGAATCGACCAAGGATCGGCGGTGCGCTTCGGGCCGAAGAGACTGATCTGGGCGGTAGCGGCGACGCGCAGAAACGCGATCTGCTTGCCGTCGGGGGAAAACACCGGATTGGAGTCGCGGTCAAGGCTCGGATCGAGGTAGCGCAGGGTCTTGGCGGCGAGATCGTATACGCCGATGAAGCTGTGATCGCCGCGGTTGCTGACCATCGCCAGCAGGGCGCCATCCGGCGACCAGCGTAGCGAGCCGGCTTGTCCGCGCGCCTGGATCAACTGCTTCGCCGCTCCGCCTTCCAGGGTGACGCTCCACACTTGCCCTTTCGCAATGTAGGCGACGCTCTTGGAATCTGGAGATGCCGCGGGTGATGCGCCTTCGGCGAGCCGCCGCGGCTGACCGCCGGAGGCCGGGACCACCCAGATGCTCTGCTGCGCGCCAACAGGGTCGGAAGTGGGATTCGGGATTTCGCCGTTGCGGTTGGCAGCGCCGCCGCGCACGAAGACGATGGCGGAGGCGTCCGGCGTCCAACTCAGCTGGGCGATCTCCTGACCGTCGTCGGCGATGTAGGCGGTCAACTGGGCCGCCTGATATTCGGGTGGGGAAGCGGTCCAGATGTTGCGCACGCCTTTGGCCTTCTGCACCCACGCAATGTGCCCGCCAGTAGGCGAGGCGGTCATCTCGGTGGGAAAGGGAGTGCCGAGCAGTTGCTCCAGAGAGATGCGGCCTTGCTGGGCAAAAGCACAGGCGGCCAGGAGAAGTATTGCGAGCCGTTTCATGCCACCGGCTCCGCGACGGCATCGGAAACCGGCGCCAGCAGCGAGGCGCGGGAATCGGATGCGGGCAAGGTGGTCAGCAGAACGCAGACGGTTCCGGTCGCCGGATCTCCCCAAGCCACCGTGCCCGTGGAGCCGAAGTGGCCGAAGGCGCGCGGCGAGCATGCCTTGCCGAAACTGCCCGGCTTCACCATGAATCCAAGTCCGCGTGGTTCATTGAGCCCGGCCGTCTGATTGACCACCATGGAAGCGACCGTAGCGGGCTTCAGCAGGCGCTGATCAGGCCGCAGGAAATACTCCATGAACAGGCCGACTTCCGGGGCGGTGGAGTGTGCGCCGCCCCAGGGGGCGCCGAGGTCGCGCCAGTAAGGACTGTTCCAGTTCCAGTCCAGATCGCCAGTCACCTGGCATTGCGCAGTGCCGGGAATGCGCCGGCCGCCGAGCCCGAGCGAGGAGTTCGGCATGCCCAAAGGGGCGAATACGGCGCTGCGGAGATATTCGCGGAACGGCTTGCGGGTGATGCGCTCGGCGATTTCGGCGAGCAGCAGAATCCCCATGCTTTGATAGCGCACCTGGGCGCCGGGCTTGAACAGGAGTGGCGTTTTGCAGGTTCCGGCGACGAAGTCACGCAGCGGGGCGTGTCGTTTGCGCAACGCCTCGTTTTCCGGCAGCATGTCGGGCAGGCCGGAGGTGTGTGTCAAAAGGTGGCGTATGGTGACCAGGCCGCGGCCGCTGCCTTCGAACTCGGGAATGTGCATGCTCACCGGATCCGTCAGCGACAGCGCGCCCTCATCGGCCAGCTTCATTACCGCGGCGGCGGTCATCGGCTTGGTGATGGAGGCGAGCAGGAAAACGGTGTCTGGAGAGGCGGCTCCGAAGCCCTTGCGCAGCAGCGTAGTTCCCTTGCGGCTCACATAGAGCGAAGCGGCGCGCAACTGTCCGCTGGCGGCGGCCTGTTCCAGGACTCCGGCCGCGCGGTCCAGCCCGCCGGCAGCCAGCGCCCGCACGACGCCCGCCAGGGAAGCGGATGCAAGTAGCCTCCGACGCAGCATGAATTGACGATGCTACTGGCCGCGGCAAGCCGTTGTCAACCCAGCAGCAACAGCTGTTAATAGCATGTGAGTTGTCCGGTGGAGTTGACACGTGAATTGTCCGCTTCGAACTGACGACAGAAGGGGTTGTGAAGACAATAAACAACCCTTGGCCTGTCAGAGAGATGGAGCGGGTGAT
>VFZE01000002.1 GCA_016871315.1 Acidimicrobiia bacterium
GCCTCGCCCTCTCACATTTTCAGGATCATCTTGTGTTGGAATCAATCCCGGTTTCAGGATCATCTTGTATTGGAAAATTCTGTCCCACCTCTTGCTAACCGCTCTGTGATATCGTGGTCAACCCGGTCATGCACTACCCCAATCCAATCTCTCACGGCCGCCGCTGGTCCATCATCGTCCTGCTGTGTATCGGCTTCATCATCGCTTACTTTGACCGGATCAACCTCTCCATCGCGCTGGCCAGTCCGGACTTCAAAAACTTCTTCCGGCTCACCGATGTCGACCGCGGCACGCTGAACTCGGCCTTCTTCTGGACTTACGCGGCACTGCAGATTCCGGCCGGCTGGTTTGTCGACCGCTACGGCGTGAAGTGGCCGTACGCCGGCGGCTTCTTTGTCTGGAGCGTGTTGTCGGCGGCGACGGCATGGTGCACGGAGTTGTGGCACCTGATCGGCATCCGGTTGCTGCTCGGCGTCGGCGAATCGATGGTCACCCCGGCGGGCATGCGTTGGATCAGGCTGAATGTTCCTGAAAACCACCGCGGACTGGTGATCGGCATCTACATGGCGGCCGCGAAAGTGGGACCTGCACTGGGCGCCTATGTCGCCACCATCCTGCTGACGAAATCCGGCTGGCAGAACATGTTTCTCATCATCGGATTCGGCGGGCTGATGTGGCTGCCGTTTTGGCTGCTTCTGGTTCGCGACGATGACCGGCTGATCGAGAAGGCCGAGCAGGAAGCCGCCAAGAAGGCGGGAACTCAGGCGAGCGTTGATTTCTGGCGCCTGCTGAAGAGCCCGGTGATCATCGGCACCGTGATCGGCACCTTCTGCTACCAGTACTTCGTCTATTACTGCATGACCTGGCTGCCGGCCTACTTCAAGGAGGCGCGTGGACTGTCGCTCGATAAGATGGGCGCCTTCACCTTCGCGAGTTTCACCGGCATGGCTGTGGTGGCCACTCTAGCCGGTTTCGCCGCTGACAGGCTGATTGAGCGCGGCGGGAATCCGGTTAAGGTGCGCAAGGCGTTCATCTATGCCGGCTTCCTCACCGCCTCGACGGAAATTTTCGGCGTCTACACCGATTCGCAAAACGTCGCTCTGTTTTTCGCCGTGTTCAGCTTGAGTGGACTGGGCCTGATGACCGCCAACTATTGGGCGCTGACGCAGACACTGCTGCCCGGCGCCGCCATCGGCCGCATCGTCGGCGTGCAGAACTGCGCCGCCAACCTGCCTGGCATCGTGGCGCCGATGCTGACCGGGTGGCTCATGAGTGTCACCGGGAGCTATGACGCGCCCATGCAGGCGATCTGGTTCTTCCTCATCGCCGGCATCGCGAGTTACCTATTCCTGGTCCGCGAAAAATACGTACCCAAAGGAGTCTAGCCTTGGCGCCGAAAAAAGTTGTATTGGAGAATGTCCGAGTCCGCGTCACCGAGGTCACCTATGAGCCCGGCGTTCCGCGGGCCCGCCACATCAGGCCGACCGACCAGGTGATCGTTTTCCTGGACGACTGCAAGTATGAGCGCACCGATTCCAAGACTGGCGAGAAAACCGTGCGCGAGCGCAAGTCCGGGGATGTGATCTGGCATGACCGCTCCGAGGATGCCCCGGTGCTGCGCAATGCTGGTTCGAAAGCCTACCGCAGCCTGCTGATCGAGTTGAAGGGAGACTGAGCCGGGTATGGAATTCCGGCAAGCGGCCGTCATCGGCACGGGCATGATGGGGCCCGGCATCGCGCTGACGCTGGCGCTGGGCGGGCTGCGCGCCACCATTCTGAGCCGCTCGCAGGCCTCGGCGGAGGCAGGTCTTGAAAAGGCTCGGTCACAGCTGAAACTTCTGTCGGAGAACGGCCTCGCCTCCCTGGATGCGGCCGCGCTGCTGAGCGCGACGGCGGAGTTTGACGCCGCCATCGGCGCCGCCGACATTGTTGTCGAATCGGCGCCGGAAAAGATGGACTTCAAGCAGGATCTCTTCGCCCGCATGGACGCCATCGCGAAGCCGGATGCCGTGCTCGCCAGCAACACCTCCGGGCTGAGCATCACCGCCATCGCCTCACGTTGCCGGAGACCGGAGCGCGTACTCACCACGCACTTCTGGAATGCGCCGCACCTGATGCCGCTGGTGGAGATTGTGAAGGGAGAAAAGACGGATCATGCGGTGGCGCAAGCTGTAGGCGAACTGCTCACCCGCTGCGGCAAAGTGGCCGTGATGGTAAAGCGTGACACGCCCGGCCAACTCGGCAACCGGCTGCAAATGGCCCTCGTCCGCGAAGCGGTGCATATTGTCGAGGCGGGCATTGCCGATGTCGAGGATGTGGACCTGGTTGCCAAAAACGGCTTCGGCCTCCGCTTGCCCGTCTACGGCATATTCGAACACCAGGACGCCGTCGGTCTGGACATGGCGCTCGCCATTACCGAGTATGTTTCCTCGGACCTCTACAGCCAACCCCGCGCGCCCGACCTGATGCGCCGGAAGGTGGCTGAAGGCAAACTCGGCGCCAAGACGGGCGAAGGCTTCTACGACTGGTCAAAGAAAGACATCGTCGAGGTGAAGCGCCGCCGGGACGGTTTTGTATTGGATTTTCTGAAGCGCTGGCGCGGGTGACTACTCTTCCTCGACAATCTGCGAGGCCAGGTAGTTCTGGATGCCTACTTCCTTGATCATGTGCAGCTGTGCTTCCAGCCAGTCCACATGCTCCTCCTCATCCACCAGGATCTTCTCAAACAGCTCGCGCGAGCCGTTGTCGCCGACCTCGGCGGCATGCTTGATGGCGGCATTCAGGCGCGGCAGGGCTTCCAACTCCAAGGCAAGGTCGCTCTCGAACTGCTCCTTCACCGTGGTGCCGATTCGAAGCGGAAACAGGTCCTGCATCCGCGGGACGCCGTCCAGCAGCAGGATGCGCTCCAACAGCGCCTCGGCGTGCTTCATTTCCTCGATGGACTCCTTGCGTGTATAGGCATACAGGCGCTGGTAGCCCCAGTTATTCATCATCTCGGCGTGCAAGAAGTACTGATTGATGGCGGTCAGCTCCGCTTTCAGCACTTCGTTCAAGTTCTCGATAACCTTCTTGTTGCCCTTCAAGTTGCCTCTCCTTTAATAGACGATTATAGCAACCGGCATTTTCGGCGCTACACTTTCAGCACGCGGCGCAGTGTGTACATCTCGGAGTGGACGTTGGAGTTTTCCAGCCGCTTCCAGTCGTCGTTCACGCTTACCAGCTTGCCGGATACATGATTGGAGCGCTGCGAGGCGAGGAACATCGCCAGCGCCATCTGCTTATCGGGAAGGATACCGCCCGTCAGCCGGACCTGCATCGCCTCGTCCATGTCCTTCTGCCCTGCTTTTTCGCCCGCCTTCAGGATTTCATCGGTCATGTGCGTATAGGTTTCCCCGGGCGCCATGCAGTTGATCTGCACGTTCTGGTCGCGCAACTCATCGGAAAGCGTTTCGACGAAGCGCACCACGCCCGATTTCGAAGCCGCATAGGCGGTGAAGTTCGGCCGCGGCCTGCCGCTGCCGCTGCCGCCCAGGACCAGGATCTTGCCGGAGCGCCGCTGCGTCATCTCCGGCACCACGACAAGGCAGCTGTGCATCACGCCGAACAGGTTTGTCTCGACCGTCTCCTTCCAATGCGCCGCCGGATTCTGCGCAAACGGTCCGATCGGTCCCATCAGTCCGGCCGAGCAGATGAGCACGTGAATCTCGCCGAAGTGCGCGTGCATGCGTTCCACGGCCGTCTTCATCTGCTCCAGATCGCGCACATCGGCGCGCAGCCGGATGGCGGTGCCGCCGGAATGTTCGATCTCGAGCTGCGTCAGCTCGATCTCGGCACGGCTGCGCGCCAGAAGCCCGACATGAGCGCCGGCAGCTCCGAACCCGATCGCCAGCCGTTTGCCAATCCCCCGGCCCGCACCCGTGATCAATACCCCTTTGTTCCTGAACTCCTGCAATCGAGAATCCGTCTGCCTCCCCATACAAGTTAGTACATTCCTCCAAACCTTCGCACCGTGGTTCCGCATCGGCCTTGAAAATGCTGCGGTATACTAGGCATAAGCGGGAGGCAGGGTTCACCACATTCTTCCCGTGTCTGGAGATTACCAAGGAGGTTGATGAGCAAAGAAGACTGTATTGAAGTCACGGGCATTGTCGTGGAGAAGTTTCCCGCCGGTCAGTTCAGCGTGAAGCTGGACGCCGACAAGCTTGTGCTAGCGCACCTTGCCGGCAAGCTTCGCCGGAATCGCATTCGCGTTCTGGCAGGTGATCGCGTGACGGTCGAGATGTCGCCCTACGACTTGACCAAGGGCCGCATCACCTACAGGCACAAGTAGCCGCCGGCCGGCCGGCTCGCGTTCGCGGCTGCGGCATCCCATGAACGTTCTGTTTGTTCTCGGCACCCGGCCGGAAGCGATCAAGCTTTGCCCGGTCGTCCAATTCCTGCGAAAAGATCCTTCCCGGTTCTTGCCCCGGGTGTGTGTCACCGCACAGCATCGCCAGATGCTGGACCAGGTCCTTGAGGTTTTCGGCATCACCCCGGATCACGACCTGAATTTAATGAGGCCCGGCCAGACGCTGTCCTCCACGGCAGCGCGCGTCGTGGAGGGCCTGGCGCCGGTTCTGGAACAGGAAAAGCCGGATTTGGTGGTGGTGCAGGGGGACACCACGACAACCTTTGCGGGAGCGCTGGCTGGTTTCTATCACCGTATCCCGGTCGCGCACGTCGAAGCAGGCTTGCGGACCGGCGACATCTATCAGCCTTTTCCCGAGGAAATGAACCGTCTCCTCACTACCCGACTCAGCGCGCTGCATTTTGCCGCCACCGAGTGGGCCGCGGACAATCTTCGTAAGGATGGTGTGGACGAGGAGCGCATCGCCGTCACAGGCAATACCGGCATCGATGCCGTTCTCTACGTAGCCGAGCGGTTGGAGAAAGGGTTGGAGCAAGCTCCGGCTTGGCCGCAGCTTGACCCCGGCCGCAAACTGATCGTCGTGACCGCGCATCGCCGCGAGAATTTCGGGGCCGGGATGTTGAATCTCGCCGCCGCGCTGCGCGAGCTGGCCCGCCGGACGGATGTGCAGATCGTCTATCCGGTGCATCCGAACCCCAGCGTCACCGGTCCAATCCGCCAGGCTTTATCCGGCGCCGACAACATCCTGCTGATCGAGCCACTCACTTATGTCCCGTTCGTGGATCTGATGCGGCGCTCCTATTTTCTGCTCACCGATTCCGGCGGCGTGCAGGAAGAGGCGCCATCGCTGGGCAAGCCGGTATTGGTGCTTCGCAATAAGACCGAGCGGCCGGAGGCGGTGGAGGCGGGCACGGTGAAGCTGGTGGGAACCGATACGGCGGTGATCCTGGACCATGCTCGCCAACTACTGGAAGATGGCGCGATCTACCGTCGGATGTCGCGCGTTCACAACCCTTACGGAGACGGGCGCTCAAGCGAGCGGATTTCCAGCCTAATCTATTCATTCCACTTGAAAAATAAATCTTGAAATTGGCCCCGGAATTCGCCTGTTTTTCGCCTCGAATCCGGCCGTCCTTTCCCGCTTCCGTTTATCTTCTCTTCCAGGAGGCTCCTATTTTCATGAGGACCATTCATCATACGACCCGTTCCCGAGGGGGATCGGGTGGGCAGGGCTCGGATCTGCATTCGCTGTTGTCAGAAAAGATTGTCGGACAGCCGGCCGTGATGAGCAGCATTCTCCCTTACGTCCAGATGTACCAGGCGGGTTTGGCGCCGGAAGGAAGACCGGTCGGCGTCTTTCTGCTGCTTGGACCAAGCGGAACGGGAAAGACACGAACCGTGGAGGCGCTGGCCGGCGTGCTGCACGGCAACGAGAAGAGTCTCCTGAAGATCGACTGCGGCGAGTTTCAGATGGAGCATGAGGTGGCGAAGCTGATCGGCGCGCCGCCGGGCTATCTCGGCCACCGCGAGACGCAGCCGATGCTGACGCAGTCCAAGCTCAACTCGATCACCAGCGAGCGCAGCAGCCTGTCCATCATCCTTTTGGATGAAATCGAAAAGGCGGCGCCGTCGATGACCAGGCTGCTGCTGGGCGTGCTCGACAAAGCGATGCTGCGGCTGGGCGACAACAATACGGTCAACTTCGAGCGCAGCATCATTTTCATGACCAGCAATCTCGGCGCCAGGGAGATGGTGCGAGAGATCAACCCGGATTTTGGCTTCCAGGCCATGGCCGGCCTGCAGCCGCGCAACGTCGTCCGGAAGCTGGAAAGCATCGGCATGCACGCGATGCGGCGCAAGTTTACGCCGGAGTTTATTAATCGCATCGACGTCACGGTCACCTATCAGCCGCTGACCACGGAATCGCTGGCGGCGATTCTTGAACACCACTTGACCGACCTGCAGGCGCACATCGATAACCGTCTGCTGACCCGTGCCTTTGACATCGAGGTTTCCCCCGACGCACGCCAGTTTCTGTTGGATCGCGGCACCAGCCAGCAATACGGTGCTCGCGAGCTCAAGCGGACCATCCACCGCAACCTGGTGCAGCCCATCGCGTCCTTGGTCGCGCAGGATCAGATCGTGCCCGGCGGCACGCTCTACGTGGAACTGTCTGAAGACGGGCAGCGCCTGGAGATGGAGTTTGATGAAGAACCGGTCCGTGCGCAGCCGGCGCTCGATGAACTCGCTCCGGTCCGCTCAGTGAGGGGAGGCAGGCCGTCCAGTACCGACGGGCCCAGGCGTCCGCTCAGGGCGGCCTGAGCCTGCTACGGCGTTGTGGATTGCGGCCCGGTTCGATAATCGAGTGATTCGCTCACACGAACCCGGTCACGAGCGAGCACTTCCAGGCGGAAGCTCAGGTCTCCGGTGGCTCTCCGGTAGATTACGCTTCCGTTCTGGAGTTGGGCCGCATCCAGATTGACCACTTTTTCATTGTTCCCATCGCGGATGATGAGCGAGCCTTGCGGGGAAGCCTTGATGGCGGGCGATGTCCGGTCCCATCTTACGTGCACGTTGTCGCCGGAGGGAGAGACGGTAAGGTGAAGCGAAAACGGATCGGCGCTCATCGCCGACGCAAGCGGGTTCCCCACGTTCAGCGCCACGTTAAAGCCGAGGATCACCCCGAGTAGCAGGAAGATGAACGACAGCGGGATCCAGATCCATCCCGTTCTGTTTCTTTTGCCCGCCGAAGGAGCCTGCGGTTGCGTGGCCTCGCCGGCTGCGGAAGGATAGGACTGTCTGGCCGGCGCTTCGTAGCCGGAATCTGGATATGTCGTTGCGCGCATCTGGTTCTCCCTCTCCTGTGACCCACCGCCGGTCTCTTCTCCTCCCAACTCCGACCGGCGAAATGCAAATTCCTGATAACTGGACTCGCTGCGGATCTCTCCGTTTTCCCTGAAAAAGAAACCCCCAATGCTCGGCCTGGTGGCGAACGGCTTCACCAGCAGGGCCACATGCCCTGGATCGGGGAAATAACGGTCGTAGATCTCCAGGTCCTCCGGTGTCAGCGAGAAGCCAACTTGGGTGTGGCTGCGGTAGAAACCCACGGCGTAGCTGTGTCTGCCTCCCTCCGGGCTCCACCGGGCGAGCGCGTCCTCAAACTCCACCATCTCTTCATCCGACAGCAAGTAGGATGCGCCGCGGGTGTGCCGGCAAGGCACGGGCTCAAAATCCTCGATTCTTACCACCGATATGGAGCCGCTGCGGCTGATCGAACCCAGCAGAATGCCGCCCACCTCCACACTACGGCGTGGCACAAGGCCGAAGCCTTGCATCACCTCACGCGACAGCCGGTCCACCACGTCCAGGTCCATGTGCACCGAGACGGGCTTGCCGGGCACCTCCCAGATATAGGTGTCCTGTGGAGCATGGTTTGCGTAGCTTCCCGGTTGACCTGTTGTGCCCATGTAGGCTGTCGAATCCGCCAGAATTGTGCGTGCTCCTTTCACCTTATCACCAACTTTGCGATCCAGGCGCGCCGGGAAACCCCGGCTGCCCGGACGTAGTCCAGCGTTTTTCTATCGGCTGGATACGGTGAAACCTTGAGGATGGGATACTTGAGCTTGTATGCCCGGCACGCTTTTCCTGGTAGCCACCCCCATCGGCAACCTCGATGACATGAGTTTCCGCGCGGTCCAAACCCTGCGCGAAGTGGACCGCATCGCCTGCGAGGATACTCGTCAGACCCGTAAGTTATTGGAAAAATTCCAGATAACCACGCCGCTCGTCAGCTTCCACGAACATAATGAAAAGGAGCGGGCGCCGAAGTTCGCAGAACAGCTCCTCGCCGGACAGTCCATTGCCCTGGTTTCCGATGCCGGCACGCCGCTGGTCTCCGACCCCGGCTTCCGGCTTGTGGAAGCCGCCATTTCCGCCGGCATCGGCGTGGTTCCCATCCCCGGCCCCTCGGCCGTTCTTGCCGCCCTAACCGCTTCCGGGCTCGCCTCGCACGCGTTTCGCTTCGCAGGCTTCCTTTCTGCAAAACGAACCCAACGCCGGAAGGAACTGGAGCGCCATCCATCCGATGAAGCCACCGCGATCTTCTTTGAGGCGCCGCATCGAATCCTGGAAACCCTGGAGGACATTGAGGAAATCCTCGGTCCTGCCACGCCCGTCGTCGTGGCGCGCGAGCTGACTAAGCTCCATGAGGAGTTCCTGCGCGGTACCGTGGCGGAGGTCAGGGCCGAGCTGGCCGATCGGCCCGCCGTGAAAGGGGAGATCACCCTGCTGGTGGGCAAAAATACAAAACAAAGCCAATCGGTGGCCGAGGCGGACCTTGCCGCCGAGCTTAAGCAGCTTCTATCCCAAGGGCTTACGCGGATGGAGGCGCTGAAGGCGCTGGCCCGGCGGCATGGGCTCCCCAAGCGCGAACTATATAAAAGGCTGGAAGGCCTCGGTGATTCCGCGCCGTAAGACTTCCGTATCCGGGTACAGGCCGCGCGCCGTTTCCAGGGTGACCAAGCTGCCGACGGGGTCCACCGGGTCCACCAGTTTCACCTTGCGCGGCGCCATCCAGCGCGCCAGGTCCGGCAGATCGTAATGGCGCAGGGCGCCTTGCACCGCGTTCTCGAACACCGCCCGGTGGATGCGTTGCCGGATGACGCTGTCATAAGAGAGCAGCATGCGGTCCAGTACGGCCGTTTCGATTCTCGCGTCCAGCGCCGCCGCGTAGAGCGCGGGCACCGCGGCCGATTCCCGTCCCACCAGCGCAATGCGCGCGGCATCCACATCCGCACGCGCTGCTAGCAGATCCACCGCGCGGCTGATATCTTCGGCGCGCATGGCGGCCAGCGGCTTGCCCGTCAGCAAGGCGGTCATCGCGCTGTAGTAGTCGCCGAAGTAGCGCGGCCAGTCTGAGCCATTCCGCTCATCGGTGGGCCGCGTCTCTCCCAATCCACGCAGATCCACCGACAGCACCACGCGCCCGGTTGCCGCCAGCGCTTCCGCGTGCGCGTTTGCGGCGGACTTGCCGCGTCCATCGGCCAGAATCAGCGCGGGCTTCCTGCCTTCCCCCGAGGGCAGGTAGAGCAGCGCCGGAATGAGAATGCCCGGCTCGCTTTGAAAAACCAGCCGCTCCAGCTCATAGGCGGTCCGCTTGCTCCGCCCGTAGGATTTGACGTTCAGCGGAGCCTTCGCCGGGTCGAAGCTCAGCATGCGGCGCACGGTGGCCAGCGTCGCGCCTGGCTGCCTGTTCTGCTCCACGCGTTTCTGATTCCGCGTGAAAACGGTTTCCGCCTTGAGCGATGTGGTTACCTGGCCCGTGCGCGTACAGCGCAGGTCCTCTTCCAATTCCAGCTTCACCTCCGGCTCCGTGGCGTCGCCTTGTCCGCCTTGCAGCCATTTCGAGAACCAGCCATAGGCCGCCTCGCGCCGTGGTTTAGTAAAGCCATGCCGGTCATCGGCCTCCACCATTCTCACTTTTTCCGCCGCGCCGATCGAGTCATAGATACGCTCGGCTTCCGAGAAGGTTTCCCGTGCACCGGCAATCGAAAAGAAGTCGCGGATCGCAGACAGCACGAGAAACGGCTTCGGCGCGAAAGAGATGACGAAGTCGGCGTGATCCAGACCTTCGCTGATCCATGGCGGAATGCACTGCTCGGCATCCTGCGGGCCGATGGTTTCCAGCAGCCGGCGCCAGGAGGTGAGATAGCAGGACGGCGCGGCCACGTGGATGCGGTCCTCCAGCGCGGCCAGGTAGGAGCTGTGCGTGCCGCCGCCGGAGTTCCCCGTCACGCCCACACGCGCCGCGTCCACCTCCGGCCGCGATAGCAGATAATCCAGTGCCCGGATGCCGTCCCAGATGGTGTACATCGCCAGGCTGTCGCCGGCCAGCAATGTCTGCAACCCGACCATCGTGTGCTCCGTCGTCGACCGCACCACTTTCGAGGCGCCGAAATCCTCGTCCCAAAGCTGGACCCGCTCGCCTTGTCCCAGCGTGTCCCACGCCAGCGCCACGAAGCCTTTCTTGGCAAAGCTGATCAGCAGCTGCTGCCACACCGTGTAGGCCTTGGCGCCAGGCTCCTCATGGCCCAGCGGAAACAGGATGGCCGGATACGGCCCTGCGCCGCGCTGGGGAACATACAGGTTCGCCGTAACGTAAAAGCCCGGCTGGCTTTCAAAGATCACCTTCTCGACGCGATAGTCGCCGCGGTCCAGCGTGCCCGTGACACGCGCGTTCAGCGGCGTGCGTTCCGGGAACCCGCCCAGGGCGCGCGTCATCCGGTCACGCACCAGCCGCCGCCGCTCGAACACCTGCTGCGAACTGGAAATGCGCGACGTTTCCTGCTTGCGCGCATCCAGCATCCGCAGCGCCTTGGCGCGCAGCGATTCGTGGAGCATTTGCCGCAGCGCGCGGCCGTCAGTCTGTCCGCTCAAAAAGTCCAGATCGCCGCTGGACTGGCCGGAAAGCAGGGGAGCCAGGAACAGGAATGCCGCAAGAGTTCTCATAGGCAAGAATTATACGACGCCGCAAAAGAAAACCCCCGCGCTCTGCGGCGCGGGGGTCCGTCCAATCGGTGAATCGGAGCGTCTTAGAACGTGTAGCGCAATCCCAGCATCATGCGCCGGTTGCCGCCGTCCTGTCCCCACTGGTTGAGGAAGTTGACGGAGTTGATGCGCGACTCGGGGATGCCGAAGTTGCGCGTGTTGGTCAGGTTGAAGAACTCGGCGCGGAACTGCAAGCGGTGGCCTTCCACGATCTTGAAGTTCTTAAATGCGCCGAAGTCCAGGTTGGCGATGCCGTCGGCCCGGAAGGTGTTGCGGCCGAGCGAGCCAAGCGGGCTGGCTGCCGTCACGCTTTGGAACAGCGTATTTGCCGAATCGTTGACGGCCCTGGGGAGGTTAAACGCAAACGCATCCGCCACGGTCAGTCCCTTCAGGCTTTGGAGAGCATGCGGCCGGACCGAGTTCCCCACCAGGCCGTCGATGCCGCTCAGCGCGCGGCCGGGATCGATGCCGGCAAGTGGCGTGAACGGTGCGCCGGACTGGAAGGTGATAAAGCCGTTGATCTGCCAGCCGCCCAGGATGCGGCCCGCCAGACCCTGCTGCTGCTTCTGGTACGGGATCTCGTAAACAGCAGTGGCGGTGAAGCGGTGCGGACGGTCAAAGGTAGAGCGGCCGCGGTCATTGCGCCAATTGAAGGAGTCCTGCGCCACGGCAACGTCGCCGTTCACCGCGGGGTTGAACACTTCCGAAGCCTGGTCAATAAAGGCGCTCCAGGTGTAGTGCGCTCCCATCGAGAAGTCGCCGGAAAGCCGCTTCTCCAGGCTGGTTTGGAAGGAGTGGTAGATGGAGCTGGCCGCATTGCGGCGCACACGCCGGACGCCCAGCGTGGGGTCAACACGCCGTGCACCCAGTGAGCCGGGAACGGTCGGGTTGCCGTCGGTGGTCTGGAACAGCGCCGTTCCCTTGGTGGCGACCCAGCCGAAGGTGACAGCCCAGTCCTTGCCCACGCCGCGCTGCAACTGGGCCGAGAGCTGCTCGGCCAGCGGGGCGCGGAAGCTGGCGTCCACCTGCGTCTGCGTGAGCGAGAGCGGGTTGGGGAAGTTCGCCACGGCCACCAGCGCCGGCAATGCGGCAAAGGAGTTCGGCGTGCGTGCCGGAAGCTGGTTGGAGTTCAGGAACGGAAACGCGCTGCCGATGTTCAGCGGGATGTTGATGAACTGGACATCGTAGGTGCGGGCGTAGCCGCCGCGGAAGACCAGCTTGCCGTCGCCGGTCAACAGCCCCAGTGCGCCGGGAGCCTGGCCGAAGCGGTAGTTGAAGCCCAGCCGCGGGGCCCAGTTGTTGTTGTCGCGATTGGGCACCGGGTTCATCCGGAACCGCTCGTCGCCGTTGAACGCGGCCACGATCCGCTGATTGGAATTCGCCAGGTTAAGGAACGGATTGCCGGGCGACTCGTAGCGTATGCCGTAGGTGAGCGTCAGGTTCGACGTCGCGCGCCACTCATCCTGCAGGAAGAAGAAGTAGTCGTTGAACTTGTAGTACTGCAGCGGCTCACCGCCAGGCATCGGAGCGTTGATCTGGCTGGACTGTGCCAGGTCGTCCACCAAGTCCTGTAGATTGTTATAGACGAGGCGGCCGCGGATGGTGGGTAGGAAGAAGCTGACCACATCCTGGCGGCGGAAGTCCAAACCGAACTTCATGGAGTGGGTGCCCTTAATCCAGGTGATGGTCTCCTGAATCTGGTAAGTGTTGTTGCGGCGGAACTGTGGAAGATTCACAGCCAAACCGAGCCCGGTGCGGGCCGTGGCGGCGTTGAAGCCGGTCATCCCAAGGTCGTTGATTTCGATGGACGGGATCGACTCCGTTCTCGGGTCGGCCGCCGTCGTCACCGAAGCAAAGCGCTGGTAGGAGAGCCGCAGCTCGCTATAGAAGGTAGGAGAAAGCGTTGAGGTCAGCCAGGACGTGGCAGCCTGCCGCCGGGAGGGGACGATCGTTCCATGCCCGGGAGGCGTTAGCTGGCCGGAACCGGAGCTGAAAGAATCGTCGTACATGTAGCGTCCGCCGGTCCGGTGCTTGTCGCTGAAGACGTGATCGATGCGGCTCGACATCTGCCAGTTGTCAAAGGACTGCGTGCCGCTGCCGGTCAGGTTGCCGAGCGGTACGACGATCGTGCGTCCGGCATTGGTAAAGCTCGCCGTCTGGCCGTTCGGCGCAGGAGCGGCGGGAACGAAGTCCAGCAAAGCCTTCACCTGAGGGCGGTTTCCGAACGGCTGGAGCGCTGCCCGTCCGGCTTCCGTGGGAGCGCCGCGCAGCGTCGACCCGGAGCCCTGCGCGCGGTCTTGCCAGCGCTGGCCGCTCGTGAAGAAAAACGTCTTGTCCTTGCCGTTATAGACTTTCGGAATCCAGACTGGTCCGCCCCAGGTCAGGCCGACCTGGTTGTTGTTCCGGAACGGCGCCTGCTTTAGACCACGGTTGGAATCCAGGTTGTTCATTGCATTGAAGTCGTCGTTATTGTTGAACCAGAAACCGGAACCATGAAAACTGTTGGTGCCCTGCTTGGTGATGATGTTCACGGTGGAGCCCGCCGCACGGCCGAATTCCGCCGCCGGCTGGTTGGTGATCAGCCGGACTTCGGCAACCATGTCGGGGTTGTTCACGGACTGGATCATGCCCGACACGCTGGGATCGTTGGTATCCTGCCCGTCCAGCATGAAGTTGTTGGAGCGCGTGCGCATGCCGTTGACCGAGAAGTTGACTCCGGCGTCCAAGCCGTTGTTGCCGCTGGCGGCAAACGTGCTCTGCCCGGAAGAGAGCTGCGCCACTCCGGCTACGTTCAAGGCCAGGTTCAAGACGTTGCGTGACGGCGCTAGCGGCAGTTCGCTGATGCGCTTCACGTCGAAATTCGCGCCGATCTCGGCGTTGGTCGTGTTGATGATCGGCGCGTCTCCCATGACGGTGACGGTTTCGGTGACGCTGGATACTTCCAGCCGCACCGTCAGGTCCGCGTTCTGATTCAGGCGCAGAACAATCGGGCCTTGGACATACTTGGCGAAGCCGGCCTTCTCCACGATGATTTCGTAGGAGCCGATCGGCAGCAGCGGCAAGCGGAACCGGCCATCCACGTCGGCCGTTGTTTCGCGGGCAACGTTGGTGCCAAGGTTTCGTACAGTGATTTTTGCCTCGGACGCCGCAGCGCCGCTGGGATCCCGGACCACGCCAAGGATCTCCGCCGACGTTTGGGCGTAGAGGCTTGTGGCCAGCGCGCACAGCGCCGCCATCAGCAGCAGTTTTTTAGACATATGGGTGTTGACCCCTTTCCCTAAAGACCTTCAGACAGACAAACTACTCCCCCCAACCTTTAACCAGTTTACTATACTTGGGCCTGTCAGGAGCACAAAATGATCAACCGTAGGGCCTTTTTTTCAGGCGTGGCGGTGGCCGGAGCCGGTTCCGGCCTGAGAGCCCAGGGACCCTCCCCGGACCAGTTCGACCGGGCTGCCGCGGCCCCCGTTCTGAAGCGTGGTCTATTCTCCTCGCCGGTGATCATCGAGTCGATGCGTCTGCTCAAGAAAGGTAGCGATTACATCGTCCATGTACGGTCCAAGGACGGCGCCGAAGGCGTCTCGCTCGCCAACCCGCCGCGAGGGGAATACCTGGCTCCCATCCTGAAGAAGCTCGTGATGCCGTTCTTCATCGGCAAGGACGCGCGCGATCTGGAAGAGCTGCTCTGGGAACTCTACCGCTGGAACGACAACTACAAGCTTCAGGGACTGGCCCTGTGGAGTCCGCAGGCCTGGACCGAATTCGCCATCCTCGACATGCTGGGCCGTATCGCGGGCAAGCCCTTGGGCGCGGTCATCGGCGAAGTCCGCCGCAAGGAGGTGGCCATCTACGTCGCCAGCGGCCGCCGCGACACCTCGCCGCAACAGGAGGTGGAGCACCTGCAAAAGCTGGTGCAGCAATCGGGCGCCCGCGCGCTGAAGTTCCGTGTCGGCGGCCGTATGAGCCGCAACGCCGACGCATCTCCGGGCCGAACCAAGACCCTCATCCCACTGGTCAGGAAAACCTTCGGAGACTCGATCGACATTCACGCCGACTCCAACTCGAGCTACGATCCGCCGCAGGCGATCGAAGTCGGCCGGATGCTGGAGGAGATCAAGGCGGTCTACCTCGAGGAGCCCTGTCCATTTGACCATCTCGAAGACACCAAGAAAGTGGCCGATGCGCTCACCATCCCCGTCTCCGGAGGTGAGCAGGAATACAGCCATTGGCGTTTCCGCTGGATGATCCTGAACCGCGGCGTAGACATCGTGCAGCCGGATCTGCATTATTACGGCGGTATGGTGCGCTCAGTGCGCGTGGCGCGCATGGCCGACGTTGCCAACATGCCGACCACCGTGCACATCTCCGGCGGCTTTGGCTTTGTTTACATGCTCCACTTTGCTTCGGCGGTCCGCGATCCGGGACGCTACCAGGAGTACAAGCTGGGCACGGAAAAGTACGGCGCCTGGTTCGATCCGCCCATTGCGGTAAAGAACGGAATGATGAGCGTCCCTTCCGGCCCCGGCGTCGGCATCAAGGATCTGAAGGGCCTGCTTCAGGGCGCGGTAGAGGTTTAGCGCTTCGCCGGCGTCAGCACGCGGCCCGGCAGCGCGCGTGTCGGTTTGCCGCCGTCGATCACGGCAACCCCGTTCACGAACACGTACAGCACGCCTTCCGGATAGAGCGACGGCTGCTCGAAGTTGGCCTTGTCGCGGATCGTCTCTGGATCGAACACGACAAGATCCGCCCAGGAGCCTTCGCGGATGATGCCGCGGTCCCGCACCCCGAGAATCTGCGCAGGCAGCGAGGTGGAACTGCGGATCGCGAACGGCAGCGTGATCACCGCCCGCTCCATGACGAAGCGCCGGATCTTGCGCGGATAGGAGCCGTAGGAGCGCGGGTGACCCATCTCCATGGCGCCGTCGGTGGAGGTGGCTACGAAATCCTGCCGCATGAAATGATCCAGGTCGATCTCCGATAGCGAGAAGCCGCGCATCCGCGCGCCGCCCGGAACGCCGTCCAGGCCCGTCCGCTGCAGCCAGATCACCGTTTCCACCGGGTTCAGCCTCTGCTCGCGCGCCACGTATTCCAGCGTCTTGCCCACGTAGCGCGGATCGGCGAACTCGCGGATCATGATGCGCGCCGCGCCGCCGCGCCGGTTGATCTCATGCTGAATATCGGTGCGGATGCGCGCCGCGGTTTGCTCATAGTCCAGCCGCGCCTGCAAGTTCTCCTTCGCGTTGCGGAAGTGCGGGCTGCGCCGGTCGAGCTGTCCGGCCACGCTGGCGCCCGGCGCCGCGATGGCCCATAGCGGCATCAGCACCGTGTTGCCGTCGGAGCCTGAGGTCTCATAGGGGTACTGATCGGCATAGACCGGCACACCCTCCTCGCGCGCCTCGGCGATCATTCTCGTGGCCGCGTGCGAGGAGCCCCAGTAGTCGGCCCCCTTCGCCTTGATGTGCGAGCAGACAACCGTCACGCCCGTGCGCCGGCCGATCTGGATCGTCTCGGCCACCGCGTCCAGCAGCGTCGGCGCCGGACGCTCTTCGGAAGCGTTCTTCCACATCGGGTCGCGCCCTTCGCTTCGCACGTGGCTGATATAGACGCCGCCGTAGGGCTTCAGCACACGCACCAGCTCAATCAATTCGCGAGTATTGGAAAAACGTCCCGGATTGTACTCCAGGCCTGCGGAAAGTCCCCAGGCGCCGCCCCGCAGGCCCTCTTCCACCAAGCCGCGCATCGCCGCCAGATCGGCTTCGGTGGCCGGCTCCCTGTCACGAGCCCCCATCGCCTTGGAACGTACGGTCCCGTGGCCCACCAGCAGGATCACGTTGTTGCCCATGCCCAGGCTGTCGTATCTCAGACGCTGCTCGCGGATCGGTTTCGGCGAACGTCCATCCTGATTCACCACCGATGTCGTGATGCCCTGCGCCACCATGCCCAGGTTGTAACGGCGCTCCGATGTTTCCAGGTCTTCATCGCTGTGCGAGTGCAGGTCGATGAATCCCGGCGTCACGTACTTGCCTTCGGCATCCACGACGCGCGCCGCGCGGGCGCTGCTCAGATCGCCGACCGCCGTGATCCGTCCCGCCTTCACCCCGACATCGCCCGCGAAGTACGGGTTGCCCGTCCCATCCAGAATCCGTCCGCCCCGAATCACCAGATCGTAATCCTGCGCCCCCAGGCCAAGCGCGATCAGCAGCCCAAACAGGAGCCTATTCATGGCAGCCTCAGCAGGCGGCTTGCCGTCCCGGTGAACACCTTCTTGCGAACCTCATCCGGAACCTGGCAGGCGTTGAACAGCGCCGTGTAGCGCTCAATCATCACATCCAGCGCGTCGTTGTCGGTGCCGAACAGCAGTTTCTCGAACGCATGCGGCGTGTCCTTGGGCATGTGCGCCTGACCCGATGTCAGACCCCACCACAGGTAGCGGCGGAACTCGGCCAGGTCATCCTTCTTCTTGATCAGCGTGCTGCCCGTCACATCGAACCAGACGTTCGGATTCCAACGCGCCACCTCGGCCGCTTCGTCGTACCAGGGATTGCCCAGGTGCGCGCCCACAAGGTTCAGGCTCGGGAAGGCGCGCGCCAGCGTGTCCAGGTACATCGGCCGCATCCGCGCCGCCGATCCCTTCCACCGCGGCACCTTGTCGTTAGGCCGGAAGCTGATGCCCGTGTGCAGCAGCGTCAACAAACCATACTGCTCGGCCCGCGCGAAGGCCAGCGCGTAGCTTCGGTCGTCGTAGTTCTTCTCCGGACTGTGGATCTTCAGCCCCACGAATCCGGCCAGGTGCGCCTGGTCGATATGCTCCAGCACTTGAGGGTGATCCAGATCGATCCACAGGACCGGCTTGATCGCCGCCGGATGTTTGCGTGCCGCCTCCTTCAGCGTGTTCATATGCTCGGGTGTCGCCGACAGGCACGCCACCGCCCTATGCTTGGCGTACGTGGCTGCGGTCTTCTCGATCCATCCCGCTTCATCGCGAAGATGGATGTGCACGTCCACGTAGGCCGGCGTCTGCGCCAGCGCCGCCAGGCATGCGGCAATCAGCAGGATCAGTTTCATCTCAATGAGCCTATCCTATTGAGCCGGCGTCCGCTGTGTTATAGTACAGCCGCGGAGGATGCGAAAACGAGGGCCAAAGGATGTTCCCGTACCGGCGCGCAAGAACGTCGACTATCTGTTCAGCGTGACCTATGAGGAACTGCGCCGTTTGGCGGTTTCGGTGAAGAGCGGCGACCAAGCCTCCACACTCAATCCCACGGCGCTGGTTCACGAGGCCTGGCTGAAGCTGGCGCGCTCCTCCGAGTTCGCCGCCACCTCTCACCTGCACTTCAAGCGCATCGCCGCGCGCGCCATGCGCCAGGTGCTGGTGGAGGCTGCCCGGCGCCGCACCTCGCAAAAACGCGGCGGCGGCGGTGAGGCCGTTTTCGTCACCTTCGATGAGTCGCTTGATCAACCGGCGGCGCAGGATGAGGAGATGCTGCGGCTCGACCGTGCCCTGGACGACCTTGCCCGCTTGAACCCGCGTCAGGCAGACATGGTGGAGGCGCGTTTCTTCGGCGGGTTCGACATCCCGGAGACCGCGCAACTGCTTGAAGTCTCCGAAGCCACCATCCTGCGCGACTGGCGCGCCGCCAAGGCATGGCTGGCGATCGAGATCCGCCCGGGCCAATAACGGCATGGATCGCGAGCGGTGGGAAAAGATCCAGTCGCTGTTCCACCACGCCGTTGGTCTCGATCCCCCATCGCGCACTCCATACCTCGAAACCGAATGTGGAGGCGACACCCAGCTTCTCGCTCAGATCCTCTCCATGCTGGAGGAGGATGAGCATGGTTCGTCACTGATCGACCGCGGGGCAGGGCAGGCCGCCGCGCAGGCGCTGGACGCTTCTCTCTCGCAGCGCGAGTTCGGTCCTTATCGCATTCAGCGCGTGCTGGGCGAAGGCGGCATGGGCATCGTCTATTTCGCCGGGCGCGAGGACCTGGGCAGCGTGGCGGCGATCAAGGTTCTCCGCGACGCCTGGATGTCGCCTTCCCGCCGCGAGCGGTTCGCCGTCGAGCAACGCACCCTTGCCCGCCTTTCCCATCCCTCCATCGCCCGGCTCTACGATGCCGACACACTCCCCGACGGCACGCCCTGGTTCGCCATGGAGTACGTCGAAGGGGTTCCTATCACCAATGACTGCCTCCTCCTCCACAGTTCCATCCAAGACCGCTTGCGCCTGTTCCGTGCCGTCTGCGAGGCCGTCCAATATGCGCATTCGCATGCCGTCATCCATCGCGACCTGAAGCCGTCCAACATCCTGGTGCAGGCCGATGGAGCGGTAAAGCTGCTTGACTTCGGCATCGCGAAACAGCTGGACCAGACTGATAGCCAGCACCGCACGCTAACAGGGCTGCGTCTCATGACGCCCGCCTATGCCGCGCCGGAGCAGATTCGCGGCCAGGAGGCCGGCATCTATTCCGACGTCTATTCGCTCGGCGTCATTCTGTATGAGTTGCTGACGGACCAGCTGCCATTCGATGCCAACAACCGCCAGCCGGGCCAGGAGCCTCTAAAGCCCTCCCAGCGTGCGCGGCGCGCAGGCTGGGGCGATCTCGACGTGCTCTGCCTCACGGCGATGCACAACGATCCGCAACGGCGCTACGGTTCCGCCGAAGCGTTGATTCGCGACATCGATCATTACCTTGCCGGCCAGCCGCTGGAGGCGCGTCCGGATAGCGCAAGCTACCGGATTGGGAAATTTCTTCGCCGGAACCAACGCGCCGTCGCCGCCGCCGCGGTGCTGTTTGCCGGAATTACCGGGCTCGTCATTTACTACACGGTGCGGCTGGCCGCCGCGCGCAACGAGGCACTGGCGGAAAGTGCTCGGACGCAGCGGGTGCTGCGCTTCACGCTGAACCTGTTCCAGGGCGGTGATAAAGACGCCGGGCCGGCCACAAACCTCCGCGTCACGGAGTTGCTTGACCGCGGCGCGGCGGAGGCGGGCGCTCTCGAGAACGAACCGGAGGTTCAGGCGGAACTCTACGCGTCGCTCGGCGAGGTCTACGCCAAGCTTGGCCTCCTGGACCGCGCCGACTCCTTGCTCCACGCCGCTCTCGACCGCCGCAAGAGCCTGTTCGGCGAAGAACACCCGCGTGTGGCGGAGAGTCTAGTCCAGATCGGTCTGCTCCGGGACAACCAGGCAAAGCTCGAAGAAGCCGAAATGCTGGTTCGCCAAGGGCTGGAGATGAGCAAGCGCAAATTGCCTCCCGGCCATCCTGGCATCGCCGCCGCCACGCATGCCCTCGGCAAAGTGCTCCAGGATCGCGGCCGCTACGGCGAGGCGATTCCGGTGCTCCAGGAGGCCGTCCGGCTGCGTTCCGCGCCGGGCGTGGCCAAAGCTGCGCTTGCCGAAAGCCTGTTCGAGCTCGCCGGAGCACATTTTTACGCCGGCAATTACGACCGCTCCGAAGAGCTCAACCGCCGCCTGCTGTCGATGCATCGCGAGATCTACGGCGCCCGGCATCCGATGGTGGCCGAAGACCTGATCAACCTCGGCGCCATCCAGCAGGAGCGCGGCAACTATCCGGAAGCGGAACGCTACCACCGTCAGGCGCTCGCCATCACGGAAGCTTTCTATGGAGACAGCCATCACAAGACGGCGACAGGGCTGACGCTGGTGGCGCGCGCTCTCGGCTATCAGAAGCGGCACCAGGAAGCGGCTGAGCTGCTCGCGCGCGCTCTCCTCATCCAGGAGAAGGTATTCGGCAAGATCCACCCGCGCGTCGCCTCGGCGCTGAACGAGATGGGTGTGGTCGCGCTCGTGCGCGCCAACTACAAGGAGGCCGAAGCGGTCTTCACGCGGACCGCGGAGATTTATCGCTCTGTCTACGCGGGCAAACACTACCTGATGGGAATCGCGCTGGCCAACCTGGCCAGCGTCTACATGGCCCAGAAACAGGACCGGCGCGCCGAGCCGCTCTTCCGCCAGGCGATCGAAATCTACAAGCAGACGCTGCCTCCGGGCCACTTGAACGAAGGTATCACGCGCATCAAGCTCGGCCGCGCCCTGCTGCGGCAGGATCGTTTCGCCGAAGCCGAGCAGGAAAGCCTGGCCGGCTACGAGATCTTGAGCAGGCAGGCTAACCCTTCGGTGAGCTGGCTGCAAAACGCGCGCGAGGACCTCGGCGTCATCTACACGCGCCTCAATCAGCCGGACAAAGCCAAGAAGTTTCTTGCGCGCGCAAAGTGAGATAATGGCGTGCAATCGCATTGAATCTCCGGCTTACATTTCTGTTCTGTCTGGCGGTCTCCGGCGCGGCCATCGCGCAGACGCCCTATTCCATTGAGGACGGGACCGCCTTCCTGAATTTCTGGTGCCGCGCCTGCCACACCGGCAGCAAGCCTCAAGGCAACTTCGATCTCGGCGTTCTAGCATCCGGCCAGACGCTGGCCACCGAGCCGCAGCGGTGGAACAAGCTGATCTCGCGCGTCGAGAATCTCGAGATGCCGCCGAAGGGGGCGCCGGTTCCCACCGCCGAACAGCGCGCGCAGTTCACCGAATGGGCTGCTATGGCCGTCCGTGAACAGGCCTGCGCGGGCGGCATGCGTCCCGGCCCCTCAATGATCCGCCGGCTCAATCGCGACGAGTACGCTGCCACCATCCGCGACCTGTTCGATATGCACCTCGACATCGCGCAGGCGCTGCCCGAAGACGGCGCCGGCGGCGAAGGCTTCGACAACGCCGCCGAGACGCTCTTCCTCACTGGCTTGCATTCGGAAAAGTACATGGCCGCGGCGAGGTTCATCGCCGATTTCGCCGCCCGCGAATTCAAATCGCGCGCCAAGATCTTCACCGTCGAGCCTGGCCCTCAACTCACTGAGGATCGCGCTGCACGCATGATTTTCGAGAAGCTCCTGCCACGCGCTTTCCGCCGCCCGGTAACCGGCAAAGAGATTTCCCCTTACGTCTCGCTCTATCAGTCGGCGCGGCGCGAAGGGGAATCGTTTGAGGGCGCCGTTCTATTTGCGGTTCGCGGCGCGCTCGTCAGCCCGATGTTCCTCTACCGCGCCGAACCGCCGAACCTGACGGCTGCCAGGAAGCCGCTGGAGGCCTACGCCCTGGCCTCGCGGCTCTCTTATTTCCTGTGGGGCAGCATGCCCGACGAGTTGCTCTTCGACGGCGCGGCCTCCGGCGGCTTGCAGGAACCCGCGGTCCTTAAGTACATGGTCGGCCGCATGCTCCGTAACGACCGTTCGCTCGTCTTCGCCCAGCGCTTCATCGAGCAATGGCTGCGCACGCGCGAGCTGGGCGGCGAGAAGACGCCCGACCCGAGGCTGTTCCCCGCCTACGCCGCCGATGAGGATCTGCGCTCCGACATCCGCCTTCAGCCCGTCCTCTTTTTCCGGGAGATTCTGCTGCGCAACCGCTCGCTGCTGGAACTCATCGACTCCAACCACACCATCGGCACCCGTCACCTGGAGCGCCACTACGGCTTGCAGTTGCCGCTGAACCCGAATGCGCGCCAGCAGCCTCAATGGGTGGAACTGCCGCAAGGGTCCAACCGCGGCGGCCTGCTGGGCATGGCCGCCGTGCTCACCGTTTCTTCGTACCCTTACCGCACCAGTCCCGTGCTGCGCGGCGCATGGATCATGGACTCTATCCTCGGCACGCCGCCGCCCCCGCCGCCGCCCGACGTTCCAGAATTGCCTGAACAGCACGAAGGCGCACCGCCGCAATCGGTGCGCGAACGCCTGGCCCGCCATCGCGCCGACGCTGTGTGCGCTAGTTGCCACAACCGTATGGATCCGCTCGGGCTGCCGCTGGAAAACTTCGACGCCATCGGCCGCTGGCGCGCCGAAGATGGCGGCAGGCCGGTGGACGCCTCGGCCGAACTGCCGGATGGAACCCGCATCGACGGTCCCGCAGGGTTGAAAGCGGCGCTTGCCGCGCGCAAGGACCTGTTCCTCCGGAACCTCACCGGCAAGATGCTCGGCTATGCGTTGGGTCGCGGGCTCACCATCGAGGACTCCTGCACGGTGGACCACATTTTGTCCAGGTTGAAGGATAATAACTACAGCGCGCAAACCCTGATAGAAGAGATCGTGCTGAGCGTGCCGTTCCGCTATCAGGCGCCCGGGAAGAGTTTGCAGAGGGAGAACAGTCGGTGAGCCTTCAAAACATTTCGCGAAGAACGCTGCTGCGGGGCGTTGGTGTCAGCCTCGGCCTGCCCTGGCTGGAGGCGCTGGCCTCCACCCCAGAAGCTGCGCCCATCCGCATGGGCATGCTCTACATGCCCAACGGCGTGAACACCAATCATTGGACGCCGGAGGGCACGGGCCGCGGCTTCACGCTTTCCAAGACGCTTTCCCCGCTCGCCGATGTGAAGGACCGCGTCGTCGTGTTGAGCCAGTTGTGGAACGAGGCGTCGAAAGGCGGTGACGGCCACTACGTCAAGGAAGCGGCCATCCTCACCTGCACCACGATCAAGAAAACGCCGGGCGCTGATCTTGCCAACGGCACATCGGTGGATCAGATGGCCGCGCAATCCTCGGCGCGCCACACGCCCATTCCGTCGCTCGAGCTCGGTGTCACGCCCGTCGCCATCGGCGTCGATGCCGTGGTCGGCTACACGCGCGTTTATGGCTCGCACATCGCCTGGAGCAATCCAACCACGCCGCTGGCTCGCGAACTCAACCCGCGTGCTGTCTACGAGCGTCTGTATCGCGCCACTACCAAGCCAACCGGCAATTCGGCCCGCATGGACGGGCTGCTGCTGGATCGCGTTTTAGGCGATGCGCGCCGCCTGCGCGCACAGGTCGGCTCCGAGGACAAGGCGCGATTGGACGAATATCTCTCCGTCATGCGCTCGCTTGAGGAGCGTGTCGAGCGCGCATCCAGCGCAACCGGGCAAACCTGGAAGCCGCGCGCGGCCATCGATCCTGACGCCGCGCCCACGGACAGGCCCCGCGATCACGCCGAGCATGTCCGCCTGATGATGGACATGATCGCCGTGGCCTTCCAGACCGACACCACGCGCGTGGCCACCTTCATGTTCGGCAACGCCGTCAGCAATGTCAGCTTCCGCTTTCTCGAAGGCGTCACCGCCGGCCACCACGACGTCTCCCACCATTCGGGCGAGGCGGACAAGCTACGTCAGTACCAGATCATCAACCAGTGGCACATCGAGCAGTACGCCTATCTGCTCCGCAAACTCGCCGCCATGAAGGAAGGTGAATCCAGCGTGCTCGACAACTCGATGGTGATGTTCGCCTCCGCCTTGAGCGACGGCCAGAAGCACGATCCGCACAACCTGCCCATCGTCGTTGCCGGACGCGCCGGCGGCCGTATCGATTCCGGCCAGCACCTCGTCTACACGAAAGACAGCCCGCTGGCGAACCTCTACGTCTCCATGCTCGATGCGTTCGGCGCGCCTGTCGAGCGCTTCGCCGATTCGACCGGCCACCTACCGGGACTGCTGCGCGGCTGATATGGGGACCGCCGCCGCACTCCTGTTTCTCGCCGGCATTTGGACCGGCCAGATCCCCGGCCGCAACGGCGTCATGCAGGACATCGCCTTCCAGTTCACGCAGGAAAACGGCAAGCTCGGCGGCAAGCTGTATGGCGACTACCAAAGCAGCCCGATCAGCGAAGCCGTGGTTCACGGCGATTTGGTGACCTTCGTCGTGGTGACGCAGGAGCAGGCCGGCAACCAGATCAACACTTCCCGGCTGCGCTTCAGCGGCCGCATCGTGGGCGAGGAACTGGAGCTTTTCCGCGAGCGCGAATCCTCCACCAACGCCGGTAACGCCGGCGGGGTGCAACTGCGCGACAGCGGCAAGCAGAGCTTCCGCCTGAAGCGCATGATCCCGGCGTCAAAATCGCAGTAAGTAGCTCAGCTTCACAAACACCTGCCGTCCCGTGTTGGTGAAGTCCTGCGGCCGCGGTCCTGTGAGCAGCCGGACATTGTCTTCACGGTCAATACAGCCGAGGAAAAGCGCCGTGTGTGCGTTCAACTGGTAGGTGAGCAGAACGTCTCCGGAGACGCGGCGGAAATCCTCCTGTGCGATCAGTTCCGGATTGGTCCTGATGGAGGAATAATCGGCGATGAAGCGCAGCGACAGCTCCTTGTTGAACTGATAATTCACCCGCGACCTCACCAGGTGATTGGTGAAGATGTCGGCCCGCGGCGTGTCCAGGCGCGCGTAGAGGTAAGTTTGATCCCACCGGAAGCGCGCGGTGGGCCGTAGCGTCATGGTAAAGCTGCCGTCGGCCGAGTCGGCCAAAAACGGGCGGAGTCCAATGGCCGGGTTGAAGTTGGTCTGCGTTCCTGCGCCGTAGCTGGCGAACAGGCTCAGCCAGCGCAGCCAGCCGGTGAACAGCGACGCGGAGCTGCGATGCTTGCGGAATCCGGTTTGAAAGAATTCGTACTGTTCGCCATGGTTGACGTTAAACTCGGTCTGGCCGGTGAAGTTCATGCTGAAGGCGGAATCGACGATCCAATCCTGCAGCCGCCCTGAGTGATCGTAGTTGATCAACGCCGTGAATCCCGGGCCGAAATTCTGCAGTGGCCCGTTCTCTCGCCACCAGCGGTAGCCGAGGAAATGATCCGTGGTGCGGATATCGACGCGGCGGACAAAGCCGAGATCGGCGCGGAACTGCGGGCTTAAGTCCAAGTACCGGCTCTGATAGGTCAGCCCGCGCCCGGCGCGCAGGATCTGCGCCAGGTATCCGCTGCCGCTCTCGCTCTTGCGCCGGCTGTCGCGCGCGGTGGTCCAGGCCGCCTGGCCGGTGAAGAACCAGGTATCGTTCAGCTTGAGCCGGGAATCGGCCGACACCACGTGGTTCGCCTGCGGCCCGAACTGGCGCGTGGAGGCAAACACGGCAACGCGCGACTGCTGCCCGAATTCGCGCTGCACGCGCACCAGGCCGGCCTCGGCATTGGACGGATACAGCGGATTCGTGCTCTCCAAAACCTCTCCCGGTGCGCGGTCGTTTGCCGCCAGTCCGGCAACGGCCCAACGGCCGATCTTTCCGGTGAGCCGCGCGCCCACTTGCGGATCAACGATGCGCCGCGAGAAGAAAAGATTGAGCGGCGTTTCAAAGTAGCCGGCGTTCTCCAGAAAAAACGGACGCTTCTCCGGGAAGAAAACCTCGAAGCGCTGGTTCACCGTCACCTGCGGATCATCGGACTCCACCTGGCTGAAATCGGGATTCACCGTGACATCAAAGCTCAGCGCGTCGCGGATGACGAATTTGGAATCCAGCCCGGCGCGTGCATCATTACGCCGCGTGAAAGCCGGTTGCGCGGCGTCCTGCAGCCGCGCGTGCGTGAAAGCGCCGTAGGGGATCAATTGAATGTTGCGCCCCGGTGAAACACCGTCCAATCCCTCCAGCGTGGCGAACTGCTGCACAAAGCCCTGCACGCGGTTGCTGATGTGCGGATAGTAGGTCTCTTCATTCGTGCGGAGGATCTGGCGGCGCAGCGCGAAGCCCCAGCGCTGGGCCGGGGCATGGGAAAAGCGCAGGCTGCGGAACGGGATCGACATCCAAACCAGAAAGCCGTCCGCCGTGAGCCTGCCGTGGCTGTTCCACAGCGTGTCGAAGCTGGAGTCTTCTGGCTGTCCTTCCGTGATGACGGCGTCCCGCTGAATGCCAAGTGGGTTGGCGGCGAAGACGTAGGCGCGTTGCCGGTCATGAAACGTGTCGAGATAGATGGCGACGAAATCATCATTGCCGATCTCTTCGCGCTTGCTCAGGTTCGCCCGCACTTGCGCCGGATCCTCCCGGCACACGAACAGGACGTGGAGATTGCGGCCATCGTGCGCCAGGTAAGCGCTGGTCGCGGCGCTCACCGGCGCGCCGTCGCCCGGCACGCGCTGGCGGAAACCCGTGGCCTCGGCCAATTCTCCGCGCTGTGCTGAAGCGTGCAGCTCGTCGAAAGAGGGCGCCCCGCCGAGCCTGGGAATTTTCAAATCTCGGCTGAGCGCCCCAGAAGCCAGCAGGATCAACAGTAGCGCGGCGCGCTTCATTCGATCACCAGGGATTCGCTGCCGTCGGTATCCCACTCCACCGGTAGTTCCTCCGTCCGATCCGGCAGCCTCACTGAAACGGTCCGCGGATGATGAGGAATGCGGACGCGCAGATGCAGAGGCCGTGCTGGCTTTTGGTCGAGCCGGAATGCGGCGACCGCGCGGTTGTGAGGATGCTTGCGCGCCGGCAGCTCCGCGAGAAACCCCTCCGCCGTTGGCCCCAGCACGCGGAACCAGGCGGTGTTCTCATATCGGTCCGGAGCTTGCGCCCAGGCGGCATGATCCGGATGCATGTGCGTGGAGCCGTGGAGTTCCACTTCGGCCAGGCCGCGCCTGCTAAGATCCTGTATCCCGCGGTATTCCGATTCGCCGTCATAACCGCGGAAGGCCGCATGCCCGTTGAAATCGTGGTGACGGATGCGCAGGGCATGGTTGCCCGTATCGGCCCATTCCGTGCGGAAGGTACGGTGATCCACGCCGTAGCGCGGATAGAAATCCCCGAACATGTACGGGCAGTCGAAGATGGCGATGTGTTGCCGGGCGCTCATAGCGTGCTTTGAAAGCAGCGGTCCAGCAGGGAGCCGAGAACAGCTTCGCTGTCGAAGTACGCGGCAGCCATCTCCGAGGCCGCGCGGCAGTGGTGTTCGTAGTTGCCGATCACCTCTTCCATGACAGCGCACGCCTCCTCCGGCGTCCGGAAGCTCAGCACGCCGGATCCGGCGTCCATCCAACTGGTGAAGCCGGTGTCTTCCACCACCACCGGACGTCCCGAAGCCAGATAAGCGATACTGCGCTCGCTGAACCAGCCGCTGTTGCTCACTACGTAGCCGTGCTTGGCGACGCTGAACTCCCCCTTTGAGCCGGCGATGTAGCGTTCGTACGTCCACGGATCGCGCGTAGGCACGCGAGGATCCGTCACGCGCCAGCCGCCGGCTCGAAGCGCTTCCTGAACCGCGCCTTCGGCCCCCACCGCAAGTTCCATTTCGCAATCAAGGCGTTTCGGCAGATCCATATAGGGCCGGAACGATTCCCTCTTCAGCCCATACCGCACGCTTTCATGCTCTAGCGCCGGATAGCTTTCCCAGACCATCACCGTTGTAAACCTGCCATCGGGAACTCCCGGCGACGGATTCACCGAACCGGCTGCCAGCGGTTGCCGCGTCGGCTGCCACGGGAAACCGTCATCGGGAATCGTGCAGCCCGGCTTGCCGAAATTCTCGCCGAAGCTGAAGAAGAGGTTGTGCGCCTTGGCCCGCTCCATTGCGCCGGCATTCTGCATGTGCTTGATCTGCGTGAAGCAGGGATCCTCGTCCACAAGCGCCCGGCGGGGAATCCGGCGAACCCAGTCCCGCATCGGATTTACGCCGCACAAATCCAGTAACAGGTCGGCCTCCTTGCACAACATCCTCATGTCGCCGGCGCGAGGTCCGTGCCAGCTGCCGGTGTGCGCATCGTGATAGGCCCAGCACTCCCCCATGGCGATTCGTGGGAAAACTTCGGCCGCGAAGGCAAGCCCGTAGCCCGGATCTTCGCTCGTCATGTTGGTCTCCGGGTTGTAGCAGGACGCGTAGCCGTCGCTGTCTTCCAGGAAGTAAACCTCGTGGCCCAGCTGAGACAGCGCGCGCAGATATTGCAGATTGTGCCAGGCCATCCCGCCGAGAGGACCGCGCACGATGTAGCCCTGCACGATGATGCGGAGGCGACTTTTCCTCATAGCCCCAGATCCACGAGGAGCTTTGCCAGCACTTTCTCCGCCCGGAAATATTCCTCGGCGATCCGGCGGGCGGCGCGGCTGTGCCGGGCGTAATCGCCACCAATCTCTTCCAGGGCCGCGGCCGCTTCCTCCGCCGTTTGAAACGCGAACAGACCCTCCCCAACAGGCAGAACTTTCCCGAACCCCGTATCCTGTGTCACCACCGGTCGGCCGGCCGCGAGATAACAGGCGCTGCGTTCACTGAACCAGCCGCCTTGCAGCCGCGCGTATTGATCCTTGGCAACCGTAAACTCGCCACGCGAGGCCTGGATGTAATCGCGATAACGCCACGGGTCGGTGGTGAACTTGTGCGCGTCAGTCAGGCTCCAGTCGTTTTCATCCAATGCCCGCCGCTCTTCCACTGTCATTCCCAGTGCGGGAATCATCTCGTCTTTACCCGGAATGACTTCGCCGACGTTGACCATTCCCATCGCCAGCTCCAGCTTCTGCGTTGTGCGTCGCGGCAGATCGATCACCTTCAGAAACTCGTGGTGTTTGCTCCAGGTATAGGTTTCACCCTGGAATTCGATGTCGTGACCGTCTTGTCTCCAATTGCAGACCGTGGTGAATTCGCATCGTGACGGCGGGCCGCATTCCCACACGTCCACGAGCACAGGCTGGCGCGTCCGCGCCCGCAAGCCAGGAAGCGGGGGAATCGCGCAACCGGGAAGGCCGAGATTCTCTCCGTACGTGGCGAAATCGTCGAACTCCTCTTCGATCCCTCTGCGATATGCCGCATCGTTCAGAAATCGGATCTCGTCGTAGCCGGGGTCGGTGCCGAGATAAACCTGGTGGCCGACCCGCAGTCCGTCGACCGTTCGCGGGCGGCATGCGCCGGCGGGGTTGAGCACGATGTCGGCATGCGCCAGCAACTGCTCTGCCTTCGCCGCCTCCATGCCATGCCATTGGCCGTCCGAGTAGCTGGTGCGATAGGCCCAACGCCCTTGAAGCCCGAAGCTGGCCGCGACGCGCTCCAAGTAGGGCAGGGTATAATTGGCGTCAGCCACCTTGTAGCGGCGTATAGGATCGTAGGGCCAGCAGGAGGTAGTTTCGATGTAGTAAACGTCGTGGCCCAGGCGGAGCAGGCCCGCGGCGATCTGCATCTCCATCCACGCCATGCCCGCCCACGGGTCACAGGCAAGCGTGCCCGCGACGACGATCCGCCGCGTCTTCATGGCGCCGGTTCCAGCCTGCCCGCCGCTGGGATCGGCAACAGCCGGCCGCCGCGAACCTCCAGCCGCAAATCGCAATGCTCCAGCGTGCTCAAACGGTGCGCGATCAGAAAAGCCGTCCGCCCTTCCATCAGTCGCTCCGTAGCTTCCAGAATCGCCGATTCGGTAGCCGTGTCCACCGCGCTGGTCGGCTCATCCAGGATCAGGATCGGCGCGTCCTTGAGAAACGCGCGCGCCAGGCTGATCCGCTGGCGCTCGCCGCCGGACAGCATCATGCCGCGCTCACCCACCGTTGTGTCGTAGCCTTCCGGAAGCGATTCGATGAACTCATCGGCGCTGGCCAGCCGCGCCGCCCGCCGGATCTCGGCGATACTCGCGCCCGGGCGTCCGTAGGCGATGTTTTCGCCGATGGTGGTGGAAAACAGCACCGGCTCCTGCAGCACGATTGCGAACTGGTCGCGCAGATCGTCCAGCTTGTAGTCCCGCAGGTTCCGGCCATCCAGACGGATCTCGCCTTGCTGTGGATCGTAGAAACGCATCAGCAGGCTCATCAGTGTCGACTTGCCGGCTCCGGTGCGCCCCTGTATGCCCACCTTGCAGCCTGGCGGGGCTTGAAAGCTGATCCCGTCGAGAACCTGCTGGCCCGCCGAATACCTGAAACTGACGTTGTCGAACACGATTTCGCCGCGTGCGCGCCTCAGCGCCAGCGGATGCTCCGCTTCCGGCACTTCGCGGCTCTCCTCCAGAAGATCAAAGGCGCGGCGCAAGCTGGCCAGGCTCTTTTGCACATCGGCTACTTTCTTGCTCATGGTGCGCAGCGGCTCGTAAATCTGAGCCAGGTAGGTCATCACCAGCAACAACTCACCTAACGTCAGCCGGCCCGCCTGTACATGCAGAATGCCCAGCACCAGCACGGCGGCGCTGCCCGCCGCCAGCGTCATGCCGACAAACAGGTCGAAGCGGCTCTCGATCTTCACCAGCCCGAGCAGTTTCTCCACGCGCCGCCGTGAGTGGGCCAGGAAGCGGCCCTGTTCCCGCGTTTCCCCGCCGAACGCCTTCACCACGCGCAGCGTGCTCAGCGCTTCCTGCACCACGCCCATCGCCGCGCTATCCAGGGTCTTTACCTCATCCCATCGCTCGCGCAGTTGCGGGCTGTAGTGCCACATCAGGCCGTACAGCACCGGGCAGATCAACAGCGCCACCACCGCGATCGGAAAGTCCAGCAGCGCCATCACCGCCACCATTCCCAGCAGCGTGAACAACGAGGAGATCAGCGGCGCCAGCCCGTTGATCACCAAGTGCTGCGCCGAATCGGCGTCATACTGGATGCGATAAACCGAATCCACCGCGCCTTTGGTGTCGTGATAGCCTAGCGACAGCCGCTGCGCATGGTCGAAGAGTCGGCCACGGAAATCCAGCACCATCCGTTCGCCGGTCCAGGTCTGCAGCAGCCAGGACGCCATCCCCCGCAGGTAAACCAGGAGCGTCGCCACGATCAGCAATGCGCCGCAGGCGACCAGCAGGGCGGTCTTCGACAGCGCCACCGGCAGCAGCATCGCGAACCAGCCCGGCGCAGGTTGATCGCCGATGACGCTATCCACGGCTATCTTCAAAGGCACCGGCAGCAGCAGCGCCAGTGGGGCCGCAAGAAGGCTCAGGGCAAGGATGCCGGCCAAGTGCGGCCGGAAAGGCCCCAGCAATCCCGGCAATCCGCTCCGCAGGCTGACTCTGGCCTCACGCATCCTTCTTCTCCATCTTTCGCACGGAGGAGTGCACGCAACCGCAGGCGCGCAGCCACCCGGCCACCATGCTAACGCCAACCAGCATCGCCAAACCAGCCAGCGCCGCCGCCACCGGCTTCGACTCGGACCAGGCAGCGCCACTCAGTGCCAGGGTCGCGGCCCCTAAAACGGCAGCCGCCAGCGAGATGCGTGGCCGCAGTTTCCAGCGGATCAGCTGTTTGCCGCCGCCGTGTTCCTCAATCGCCATGTGCAGCCGCGCCGCCGTTACCAGCGAGTCGCGGATCTCCAGGTCCCACTCGTCGAATTCACCCCCGCGCCGCACGCGCGCGCCAAGCCGCCGGACCTCCGCCGCTAGCTGTTCCAGCCAGTACTCCGTGGGATACCACTTCTCGCTCCACGATTCCAGATGCGCACGCAATGCGGGAGAGGTTCTGGCATTGGCGCGCCATGGCGTCAGGCCGAACTGGAATCGCCCGGTCAGCCTCGCCAGAGGCTGGATGAAGTGCAGCAATGCGGTAATCAGGCGCCGTGCCCAGGTGCCGGCGAATCCGTTGTCTGGTCCAAACTCGGCCCGCCGAACGCCGGCGACGACGCCAGGTAGCGGCGCCAGCAAACCGGCCGCCAGCAGGGGAGCAGTCCACAACAGCGGTTTCCAGTACCAGCCGAGAGCTGTTATCACGGCCAGAAGGGCGTTCACCAAATACCACTCCGGCATTTGCGGAAACCAGGAAAAAGCCGCCGGACCCGGATCATAGAGCGACTGGAACCCGGCCAAGCCCCAGCCGCCGGAATAGATTCTGCTGCGCCATCGGCTGGCCATCTGCAAAAGAGCAGCAGCGTAAATCCGGCCGCGCCAGGCAAGGTGGCCCAAGTCGTCGTAGCGTTCCGGCCATTTCCGCTCCAGCAGCGCCTCCGCTTTTCCGTATCCGGCCTGCTGCTTCCAATAGGCGCGGATCGAGTTGCGGCGGTGATGCCACACCACCGCGGCCGGATGGAAGCCCACTTTCCATCCTTTTTCCTGAACCCGCCAGCAGAGGTCCACATCGTCTCCGGCTGCGCGGAAGGCCGGGTCGAACCCTCCTGCCTCCTTGAGGGCCGCCTTGCGGAAGGAACTGTTGCAGCCCGGGATATGCTCAGCTTCACGATCTCCCACCAGCACATGAATCGGACCGCCAGGTGCGCGTGCTACGCAATCGGCGATCAGCCCGTCGCCGGGCGGCGGCAGGTTGGGGCCGCCCGCGCCACCGAACTCCGTGGTGGCGTATATGTATCCTAGATAGTGCAGCCAGTGCGGGTCCGGATAGGCGTCATCGTCGATGTAGGTGACAATCTCGCCGGTGGCCGCCTCCATGCCGATGTTGCGCGCCCGGCTCAAGCCGCCGTTCTCCACCGAAATTACTCTCGCGCCGTGCGCGCCGCCGATTTCCGCAGTCCGGTCGCGCGAACCGTCGTCCACCAGGATCACTTCATAGTTCGGATACGCCAGCCTCGACAGGTGTTCCAGGCATTGGGCCAGATAACGCTGCCCGTTGTAGCTGCACACCACCACCGAGATCCTGGGCCAGCCGAACTGTTCGGGAAACGGCACCTCACGGAACGCTTGCCCCACGGTGCGCAATGCCGGCTTCGGCTGCCGCTCACGCGTCGTCAGCCCAAAATCCCAATCCTCAATGTCGAAACCACCGCGGTGCCATTCATCGGTCCAGGAGAATACATAGACCCCCGCGCAGCCTGCCGCAAAGCTGGCGCGAATCTGCCACTCCAGGCTCTCGGCCTGCGCCTCCAATCCGTTCCGCCGGCTGTCCAGCCCGATCTCCGCCATCACCAGTGGTTTCTCGCCGGCGATGTTCTGCAGCCGGTACAGGTAGGCTTCCAGATTCTGCCGGTTTTCCAGGTAGACATTGAAGCTGAAAAAATCCAGGAACGGCAGATTCAGGTATTCCGTCGTCGGGAAGTTGATGTAGGTGACCAGCGAGTGCGGCGCTTCCTCTTTCACCGCCCGGTACAGCCGGTGCAGGAAGTTTTCGATCCTCGATTTGCCGTGCCAGCGGACGATGCTTGCCGGGACCTCGTTGCCGATGGTGAAGCACAGCAGGGCCCGATGGCCCTGGCAATGCCTTACTTGAGCGCGTAACCGGTGAACGATTTCATGAGCCCGGCCCGGCTCGTCCAGAAACGCGATGTGCTGCTCCCAGGCAAGTCCCACCATGACACGCAATCCATGGGCCGCCGCCAGATCCAGAAACCATACCGGCGGCACGGTATATGTGCGCACACTGTTGACGCCGGCTGCAGCCATCTGCTGGAAATCGGCTTCGGCCTTCGAGGGTGTGCCATATTCGCCCCCGTCCACGCCCGGGGAGAACGTGCCGTAGCAGACGCCGCGAATGTAGAATTTCTCTTCACCCGCGTAAAGGAACTTGCCGCGGACCGCGACAGCTTGCATCACCCGTTACCGGCTTGACTGAGAGCCGCCGCCTGTGGTTCCATCCCCGCCGCATACCACCGCCAGCTGGTTTCCACGATCTCATCCAGTTCCCTATAGCTGCTCTTCCATCCAAGCACCGATTCGGCCGCCCCGATGTCGGCAACCAGCGCCGGAGGATCGCCCAATCGCCGCTCCAAGCCGCGGTAGGGAACCTGCCGGCCCGTCACCCTCCGTGCGGACTCGATCACTTCCCGTACCGAATAGCCATGGCCGCTGCCCAGATTGAACGCGCGGCTTTCCCCGCCGCCCAGCAGGTATTCGAGCGATAGCGCGTGAGCCTTGGCAAGGTCGGTCACATGCACGAAATCACGCACCGCGGTGCCGTCCGGGGTCTCGTGATTCTCCCCATACAGATCCAGCGCCGGACGCAGTCCGGCCGCTGTCTGGAGAACTCTCGGGATGATGCGGAAATCCGGCTCGTTTTGACTGCTGTAGTCGCGCTCGGGATCCAGCCCGGCGGCGTTGAAGTAGCGCAGCACCACCCAGTTCAGTACACCGCGCAGCCCGAATTCGCGCACCGCCACCTCCGCCAACAGCTTCGACTGCCCGTAGGGGCTGATCGGCCGCTGTGGGTGCGACTCCGACACCGGCACCGATCGCGGCACGCCGTAGGTGGCGCACGTGGAGGAGAACACCAGGTTCCTTACCCCGGTTTTTTCCATCGCCTCCAGCAACGCGACGGTCGTCAGGTAGTTGTTCTGCAAATACTTGCCGGGTTCGCGCATCGACTCGCCGACGTCGGCGAAGGCGGCAAAGTGCAGCACGGCCTTTACTTGGTTTTCTGTCAGCACTTCCGACAAGGCTTTCTTGTCGCCGGCGTCGGCTTCAATGACCGGCCCCCACTGAACCGATTCCAGCCTGCCCGTACTGAAGTTGTCGAGAACGATCGGCTGATAACCAAGCGAGCGAAGCTCCTTGGCCGCCTGACTTCCAATGTATCCGGCTCCTCCGGTGATGAGAACACCTTCCATCCAATTTCGAGGCCTCCTCAACAGGCTTTTCTCTCAAGAGAGATAACGCCTTCGAATCGGAAAACCACTCCTCCTAGCTAGGAGCCTATTCTGTTAGAAATCCAATATTAGCGTCAAGGGCCGGTAGAGGTAAGCCTAGTACTATAACCCGTAGTCCTAAGCCAGTTTCCGGCCTTTGCGTAGAGCGTAAACATTTGTTGTTGTACGGTTTAACGGCCCGGCTGCGAACTGCGTTCACAAACATTAAAATCAATTCTTTCCGATGGCGATCAAATGGCTGTCGGTTCCCAGAAAGATGCGTCCGCCGGAGATGGCCGGCGAAGCCAGGTTCTGTCATTTCATCGGGACGCCGCGGCCTGTGCTGTGGGTGAACTGTTCAATCGCGGCCGCGAGTTTCTCGATCTCGATGGGCTTGGCAAGGAAAGCATCCATTCCCGCCTCCTGGCATTTCCGCTGCTCTTCCTCCATCGCGCTCGCCGTCAGCGCAAGGATCCTGACGCGGGAGTTGAATCGGCGCCGGATCTCTCGGGCGGTTTCATATCCATCCATTACCGGCATCTGACAATCCATGAGGACAAGAGGGAATTCCTCGTTGTTCAGATGGGCGATGGCCTCCGCTCCGTTCGCCGCCACCTCGCATCGGTAACCGAGTTTCTCCACCAGCCGCCTGGCAATCAGCTGGTTCACAGGGTTGTCCTCGACGATCAGAATGCGTGGCTCCTCTTCCTGGTTCCTGCGGGTTTCTTCAAAAGCCGGGTTATGGCCGGGCTCCTGCTGTGCTAGTTCACAAGGGATCCAGAACCGGAATGTAGACCCTTCCCCAGGGCGGCTCTCAACCGTGATCTCGCCTCCCATCAGTCCCACCAGTTTTCGGCAGATCGCCAATCCCAACCCTGATCCTCCGAATCTGCGCGTTGTCGAGGAATCCTCCTGCGTAAAGGCATCGAAGATCCTGTCCAGCATCTCTTTCCGGATTCCGATCCCGCTGTCACGAACGCGGAACTCGAGTTGAATACGCTTCGGGGAATCGCCTGGCCTGCTGGACACCGAAACCCGGATGCCGCCACACTCGGTAAACTTGACCGCGTTGCCGGCCAAATTCATGAGAACCTGTCTCAGCCGGGTCGGATCCGCCGATATCCATTCCGGCGTGCCGGGCGCCCATTCTGTCTCCAGCGACAATCCCGTGTTCTGCACGATTGGCTGGAAGGCGAACATTGTCCCCTCCACCAAATCTCTCAGGTTGAAGGGTCTGTCTTCCAGAAGCAGTTTGCCCGCTTCCACCTTCGACAAGTCTAGAATGTCGTTCACAAGCGCCACCAGAACTTCCGCCGATTGAACCGACATCTCCGTGTACTCGCGCTGTTCCTGGTTGAGGTCGGTTGCCGACAGCAGGTGCAAAGTCCCAAGCACGCCGTTCATTGGTGTCCGGATCTCATGACTCATGTGCGCCAGAAAACTGCTTTTGGCGATGTTGGCCGCTTCCGCACGCTGGGTCGCTTCGCGCAACTCCGCGGTGCGGGTGGCCACTTTATCCTCCAGACTCGACAGAATCGACTCCCTTTCGGCAGCCGCCCTGTTTAGCCGTTGGGACATGTCCGAATAGGCATCCATCAGCACCAGCACCTCTTTGGGGCAGCTTTGATTGGCCGCCAGCTGCGCCGCCGGAGGAGGGCATTCGGCCGGCATCTTGCGAACTTGATCCACCAGCCCGCTGATGGAGGTGGCGACGCCCCTGCCCAGGGCGCTTGCAAGCAGCCAGGAGATCAGCATCCCCGCCATCAGCCAGACTCCTATGCGGCTGTAGATCCCGAACAGCTCATCCCTGACCAGGTGGAAAGGCCTCCAAACCATCAGGGTCCATCCATAGTGCTCGTCGGTCGCCGAAGCCGTCATCATGATCCTGGGTAAAGTGCGGATTCCCTTGACGCGAGGGTATTGGAACACGCTCGAGCCCGAGGCCCGCGCAGCACGGAACATTCCGTCTTGGGAAGCGTCCTCCAGCGCACGGTATGGCGATCCAGGCGGGGAATGGACCACTTTGCCAGAGGCGTCGAAGACTGCCGACATGTCGGTCGGTTTTAAGTTTCCGCTGATCTTGTTTCCCACCACCTCCAGATCCAAAGAAGCCTCGATAATGCCGGCAAAACGGCCCGCCCGGTCCCGGTAGGGTGCGCTCACCGCAACGATGCAGTCGGTTCCAAAACCGCGCCCCCGGAAAACGCCGGAAACGAACGGGAGCCCCGATTTCCGGGGCTCGATGAAATAGGGACGGTCGCTGACATCGCTGCCTACCGACTGAATCGGCTGTTTCCCATCGAGAGTTCGCCGGGGGTGCGAGCCAATCACCGCCCCGGCGGTGTCGGTAACAATCATCGTCAGGATCGAAGACCGGTTCTGGTGGTAGCGCTCCAGCAGGCGGTTCAACTCGCTCTTGCCATGAATGCCCCCCTCCTCCATCGACATCGCCAGATGCGTCAATTCGTCCCTGTGCTTGTCCAGCTCCGCCGTAATGCCCGACAACATTGTCTGGGCGGACCGGGCCAGCTCCTCGACAATGTAGCTTCTTTGCCGGTTCAGAAACTGCTGGCTGGTCGCCACAAAAAAGGCAAGGGCGATGATCAGGCATGCCAACACGGTGCGATGCACGACGTGCTGTTGGAGGCTCCGCGCCGGCAAGGGGTTCCCGAACCGTGCGATCTGACTGTCAAACAATTCCAGAATCACCTGCGACAGTAGGGCGCTGAACAACGTCAACATCGCCCACGCCGTCAGCAGTTGCGCGAGCCCGTTGGGTGACGTGGGCACTCTCCACAGCAGCAAGGCCCCCAATGGAATCTTCACCAGCAGCCATAGCATCGCCGCGGTCAAGGGCACAAACCCGCGCCGGCGGACCAGCCAGCCCACCGCGAACGCCTCGGCCAGCAGGATCGGCAATGCATTCCAGCTTCCGAGCTGCAGGTAAACCGGAACGTAGGCGGCCGCAACCACGGGCAGTGCATAGAGCGGCCCGAGCACACTCGTAACCACGTACCAGCTTGCAGAGCCGAGGAACAGGTAGAACGATCCCGCGAACTGAAGCGGATACCAATTGATGAGAACGGCGACGGCGGCGGCGGCCAGCGCCAGAGCCCAATTCCGGTAGGCCATTCTGCTTACGGACAGCACTCTTGGGAACCAGTCTACAGCAGGCAGCTTGGTCAGTGCAAAGGGCTGCTCTTGCCCCTCTACCCCTCCCGGTCTTGCCCATAGTCAATGTAACGAAGCTAAGGAGCGGGAGCACGAACGGCGTTTACTTACTACGTAAAAATCACCACTACTTGCCGATCGCCAGCAGATGGCTGTCGCTTCGCAGGTAGATCCGTCCCTGTGCGATCGCTGGCGAGGCCAGAATCCGCTCCTCCAGGTGATTCTCCGCCAGCACCTTCTTCTGGCGGCCCGCTTCCAGCACGAAGGTCACGCCTTCTTCGTTTACCAGGTAGACTTTACCATCGGCGGCGACAGGAGACGAGGAGAAGACACTGCCGAAGCGGTCCTTCCACAGCGTCTTGCCGTCGGCGGCATCCACGGCGCTGGCGATGCCGGTCTCATTGGCCAAATACAGAATGCCCTGGTAGTAGAGCAGCGAGGAGACGTACGGGCCGCCGGTCTTGACTTCCCACTTGACGCCGCCGCCCGGCTGAAGCGCGAGATAAGGACTGGAAGAGTAGCCGCGGTTCAAATAGAGCACCCCGTTGTGAAAAACGGGCGTAGGCACGGGGACGCGGTTCGGTTCACCTGCCGACCAAAGCAGCTCGCCGGTGGTTGGGTCCAGCGCATCGACGCGCTGGCTGGAGTTGAGAATCAGCTCATCGTGGCCGGCCAGCTTGATCACGAACGGCGTTGTGTAGCTGCGCTTCTCCTTGCCGCGGTCCTTGCGCCAACGCTGGGCGCCGGTGCGTTTGTCGAGCGCCAGCAGATAGGCGCCGGGCGGATGATCGCAGAGCAGCAGCAGGGAGTCCTTGTATAAGGTGGGCGAGCTGCCGTGCCCCCACAACACATCGAACGGCGCGACCTCCCGGCCAAGGTGATGCTTCCAGACGAGCTTGCCGGTGAAGTCGAGCGCCACCAACTGGCCGTTGCCGAACCATGCGTAGACTCGCTCGCCATCGGTGACACAACTCGGACTCGCCAGGTTGTGCTTGATGTGCACTGGTTGGAGAACGCCTTCGCCGTCGAAGGTGTAATCCCAGAGAAGTTTGCCTGTTACCCGGTGGAAGGCCTGCACGGAGAAGCGCACCTTTTCGGTCTCGCCGGTGCGCCGCGCGGCGGCGGCGCCTTCAAAATCGCGGCTGCGGCCTTCGAATGGGCCATCGCCGAGTTGCGAGGTGAGGAAGATATGATCGCCCCAGACGACCGGCGTCGAGGTTCCCATGCCCTTTAGCGGCGCGCGCCAGGCGATGTTTTCCGTCTTCGACCAGCGCAGCGGCAGGTTCTTCTCCGTCGAGATGCCATCGGCGGTCGGACCTCGCCACTGGGGCCAGTTCTGGGCCATCAAGGGGAGCGCCGTGAGCAACATGAGAAACCGCATCATACTTTTCACCTTACAACAGGACGGTAAAGTGCGGTCGAACAGCAGGATTTGTTCTAATAGTCCTGATCCCTATGACCGGCACCATCGTGGGCCCATTCCGGATCATGGAAAAACTCGGTGAAGGCGGCATGGGTGTGGTCTACAAGGCCGAGGACACGGTATTGAACAGAACCGTGGCCCTCAAATTCCTCTCTGACGCAGCCCGGCTCAACCAGGAAATGGAGAAACGCTTCACCCGCGAGGCGCAGGCCGCCGCCCGGCTCGACCATCCCGCTATTTGCGCCGTCCATGGCTATCATCAGGAGGCTGGCCACAGATTCATTGTGATGGCTTATGTCAAGGGAAAGAGCCTGCACGAGTGGATCACCTCCGGGCAGTTGACGCTAGCGTTGGCGCTGGACTACACCATCGGAATCGCCGAAGGCCTCAAGGCCGCCCACGCCAAGGGCGTGGTTCATCGGGACATAAAGCCGGCCAATATCATCGTCTCTGACTCCGGACAACCCATACTCACGGATTTCGGCCTTGCGCTGCTCACCGACCGTTCCCGCATCACGCGCGCCAACACCATCATGGGAACCGTGCGCTACATGTCTCCCGAGCAGGCGCTCGGCAAGGACGTGGACCGCCGCACGGATATCTGGTCCTTGGCGGTGGTTCTTTATGAACTGCTGTGCGGCCAAGCTCCCTTCACGGGAAAGAACCACTCCGCGGTTCTTTCCGCGCTCATTCACAATGCACCTCCTGCTCTGAGTGAACTTCCCCACCCCACCGCGGAGGAACTCAACCGCATCCTGGCGAAGGCGCTCTCCAAGAATCCCGGGATGCGCTATCAGCACATGGATGACTTCGCGGTTGACCTGGCCGCCGTCCGCCGCCGGTGTGAAGGCGCGCAGTTACTGCCCGCCCGGGGCGCCTGTGCCAATGACGCCACTACGCTCACCAGCATCGATCAGCCAACCGCCTTCCCGCGAGTTGCTTTCGATTACCGCTGGCTTGTTTTCGCCACCGCGCTCCTGTTAATTGCCGGGTTGTTGTGGCGGTTTGTCGTCCGGTGACCCTTGCGTTTCTGAATCCGAACCTATATACATACATATGGCGAGTCTTAGCTGGAGGAACTGTGATGAAAACTTGGGCACTGGCCGCTTCCGTCGCCGTATTCTCGGCTGTTCTGCTTTCCCAACAGCCTGCCACCGGGCCTGTCGCGGATCGCGATCGTGAGGAGTTTCTTCTCAAAGCCAAGGTGTTGGGCTCACGCCCCGTTTCCACTGGCATCAACAATACGCAACGGGTTACTCTCGCACTCGGCGGCTTCACTCATGACGCCCATTTCAACGATGTGAATTTCGCCGCCAGTTCGTACCAGACGCCCAACGGCACGGAGCTGAACTTCAAGGACAATTACAAGTTCAATCTCGTCGCCTACAAGCTGGACCGCTTGATCGGGCTGAATATGATTCCCGTTTACGTCGAGCGCAAGGTCAATGGCAAGTCCGGCGCCTTGGGATGGTGGGTGGATGACGTGCTGATGATGGAGCTGAACCGTCACCAGAAGAAGATGGAACCGCCGGACCAGGACGGCTGGAACGACCAGATGTACCAGGTGCGGATCTTCAACGAACTGGCCTACAACGTGGACGCCAACCTCGGCAATTTGCTCATCACCAGGGACTGGAACATTGTGATGGTCGACTTCACCCGGGCCTTCCGTCTGCATAAGACGCTGCGAGCTCCTAAGAACCTGGTCCGGATCGACAACCGCGTCTATGAAGGGTTGAAGAAACTGAACGCCGGCGATGTGCAGCGTGAGGCCGGGAATTACTTGCATAAGGGTGAGATTCAGGCAGTGATGGCGCGGCGTGACCGGATCATTGAGTTCTTTGACAGAGAGATCGCCGCTAAGGGGGAAGCCGCGGTGAAGTGCACGGCACCCGGCCACTAGAGCGGCTTGTCGGGGTGGCGCGCCTACGGAAACTCCTTCATGTGACCTTCCCAGCGCGCCTTCCGTTCGGCCATGTATTGCTTGTACTCCGCCGAGCCTCGGATCTTCTCCAGGTGCGGGGTGCGCGAAAACAGCAGGTAGTTCGGCATCCCGTACTGGTCGGTCTTCCTCAGCCACTTCACCGCCTCTCCGGCATTGCCCTGCATCGCGTTCGCGCACGCCGCCCCGTACGTCAGGTGATGATAGGCCCGGTCCTTTTCGAGGCTGTCGATTCGCCGTGTCTCAGTTTGCACCGCGCTCCAGTTGCCCTCCATCGCAAGCAGGATTAGCCGCGCCCCCAGCACATGCGGCGAATTGGGATTCCGGTCCATCTCCTTCTGGATCTGCTCGCGCGCCTCTTTAAGCTGCGCACACGCTTGTCGGCCGTACCGACAGCCCGCGGATCTTGCTCACCTTGGTGATGATGGCATCTGCCAGGCCCACCTCCAGGTAATCCTCCTTCCCTTGGGCCTGCAGTGACTTCGGCGGCAGAACCGCCAGCGACTTGATCCCAGCCTCCTCAGCCGGCCGCATCCGCCGCCATCCCAGCCAGCCAGCCGTGGCCAACACCAGGACGCCCGCCGCCACAAGGCCGGCCCGCGCCGCCGGACGCCCGGATTTCGAAGGCGCACCGGCCGGCTGCCTTCCCAACGATCGCAAGTCCACCAGCAAATCATCAGCGTGCTGGTACCGCTCTCCCGGATTCTTGCAGGAACTTCAGCGCCACCACTCGCCGAAGCTTCGTATCTTCCGCTTTGTACACCGCCCCCATCGCCCCTTCGCCGAGCTTCTCCAGGATCCGGTAGTGAGAGACGATCTGCCCAGTCGTCAAATGGAGGCACGCTACTGACGAGGAGCATAGCATGGCGATATCATGGGGACATGCCCACCAAGGCTGGCCTGTCCGAACGGGAGTATCTACGGACCAGCTTCCCGGACGTCGATCCGGAATTCCGCGACGGCGAAATTCTGGGGCGCAGCGTGCCCGATCTCAAACATGGAACCGCGCAGTTGATGCTGGGCGCCTTTTTCGTCCGGCATCGAAACAGCCACCACTTGCATGCCGCATCGGAGACCCGCCTGCGCCTCCGCCCGGGCCGCGTGGTCATCCCTGACGTGTGCGTCTTCTGGCCGGACAAGCCCGATGCCCGCTACCCCGATTCGCCTCCGCTCATCGTGGTCGAGATCCTCTCCCGCGACGACCCCATGTCGCAGGTACGCGCCAAGCTTCTGGAGTACCTCGACTGGGGCGTGCCACACATCTGGCTGGTGGACCCGGAAGCCCGTGTGCTCTACGAGTTCCGCCAGGACGGCCTGCACGAGGTGGTCTCCTACACCATCCAGGAAACCGGATTGGAACTAAACCCCGCCGATATCTTCGATTAAACCGGCTACCTGTGATCAGGCCAAGGCCGACAACAGGTGCTTTAGTTCGAGCAGGCCGCGAAGTCGATCCCGAGCGCCTTCACATCGATCGGCACGCTGCCGGCGGCCTGAATGATGTCCGCATAAAGATAGGCTCCGTGCGCATGGGCGAGCCTGCTGATCGCCGCGGCATCTTCCACCCATCCGTTCACGTTCGAGATCAGCGTAATCGACACCAGCTTGGTCTTCCGGTCGATGACTTTTTCCATGTCCCGCAAGTCGATCCGCCAGTCCCGGTGCTTCACGATGCGGACATCCATACCGGCCTTCCGCCGTCCCATGTAGTCATGGATCGACCCGGCGTAGTGCAGATCGTTGGTGACCAGGTTGCCGCCCGATTCCTGAATCCGCAGTCCGTTCACAACGGCGGCTTCGCCCGCCTTGGTGCACATGACGAAGCCGATCTCGGACGGCTTCGCGTTGATACTTCATGGAGACCTCCTGAACTCACGGATTCTGATATTCCGAAAGTGGAACACGCTGAAACGGTCGTGCAGCTGCAACCCTATCGGACCTGTCTTGGGACGATTCGGATCTCCCGGATGGCTCGCCACCTCGTGCCCGTTCAGCTTGACGCGGATCGAGTCATTGCGCGATTGCCGCCAGTCCATGTACTGCTTCCCGGTGATCGTCGCCGGCCACGCCTCACCGAAGGGGTTCCGCGGACCGGATGCCGGATGAGCAAACAACACACCGTCGGGGAGCACATGCCACAATCCGTCGCCCTTGACTTCCCAGCCGTCCAGGTTCTTTCCGTTGAAGAGCTGTTTCCATTCTTGGGCGAGTGCACAGGCGGCAAAAACCGCACACATCAGGAATGTTCGAGTCATTGCCCTGACAGTATATCTGTGCACGATGAAGAATCACGGGTTCCGGGTCCGCAGATTTACGGCGGCGATCACAAGGCACCAGGTGACAACGATGACGGTCAATATGGTGAACGACTCCGGCATGACCATGGCGGGTTTGAAGCCACGCATCCATACGCGGCTGCTGGCGATGAAGCCGGTGTGCCAGACGATGATCCAAACCACTCCAATGAGCAGGACCATGGCGGCGCGGATCCAATTCCAAAGGCGGCGGCCGGAGCTCCAGCGGTAGCGGCGGCGGCCGGCGAAGGAGCGGACCAACAGAAAAGTGAGAGCGAAGCTGAGAATGAGCACGCCGGCCGAGAGGCCTTGCCAGATGCGGCAGGGGCGGACAGGCTGGAGCCCGGCGGAACAGTCCAGCCACGGGCAGGTGGCGTGATCGAGAAGCGCGAAGCCGGCATCGCCATTGGCGACGATGACGAAGCCGGTGGCCTTTTTCGGAATGATGGCGAAGCGCGTACTCCATCCGGACAGCCGGCCGTTGTGGGCGGCCATCAAGGAGCCGTCGCTGAAGGAACGGGTTTCATAGCCAAGACCGTAGGCGCCGCCTGTTTCCGGCTCAGAGCGCATCATCAGCTGCACGCTTGCCGGTGTGATAACGCCGCGGCCGGCAGGCTCGCCGTTGGATCCGGGCATGGAGGCGGAGAGGAAGCGGGCGAGGTCTTCGACGGTGGAGTAGAGGCCGCCGGAGGCGAGCTCGGCGAACGGAACATCCTGGTAGCGCTCGCCGGTGACCATGTGGCCGGAACCGAGGCGGCGGCGGTCGACGGTGTTGGGATCGAAGGTGGAGTCACGCATGCCGAGGGGTTCCAGCAGGACACGCTCCATGTAGAGGTGATAGGGTTCGGCAGTGACATCTTCGATGACGGCTTGGAGCAGATTGAAGCCGGCGTTGGTGTACTGAAAGCGTTCGCCGGGAGGGCGGATGAGGCGCACGCCGCCGCTGCCGGGGAACCCGTCCAGGACTTCGCTGAGGGTGCGGTTGAATCCAAGGCGGCCGGGAATGGCAAGGCCGGCGGTGTGGCTGAGAGCGCGGCGGATGGTGACCTGAGAGGGGTCGAAGCCGGAAGGCGGCAGCTTCCATCGTTTGAGGTAACGCGCGGCGGGGGCGTCGAGATCGATGGCGCCCTGCTCGACCAGTCTCATGACGGCCCAGGCGCAGAGGGCCTTGGAGATGGAGGCGGCGCGGATGATGGTGGAGGGCGTGAAGGGCGTCCTGGTAATGCGGTCGGCAAGGCCGTAGCCCTTGGACCAAACGATGGCGCCGCGATCGACAAGCGCGGCTGCGGCGCCTGGAATATGGAGCCGCTGCATGCGCGCGGGGAGATCCTCGTCGAGCTTAGCTTCAAGCTCGCGGACGGCGGCCGTTTGCGAGGCGGCCGCCATCGCGGAAACAATCAGAGTCGCGAACAGCTTCAAAAGTGGAATTTCAATCCAAATTGTAGCTGGCGGGAGTCAATTTTGGTGGAGCTGATCTGGCCGTAGGCGGGAGTGGCCACGGTGGTTCCCGGCGGGTTAAAGATCGGGTGGTTGGGGAGGTTGAAGAACTCGCCGCGAAACTCGACGCCGGCGCGCTCGCCGATGCGGAAGAGTTTGACGGCGGAAAAGTCGAAGCTGATGATGCCGGGACCGATGATGGTGTTGCGGCCGGAGTTGCCGTAGCGGAACTGCGAGCCGCCGGGCAGGCGGTTAACAAAGGCGGAGGTGTCGAAGAAGCGGCCGACGGTTTGTTGATCGCGCGAGAGGTTGGGGTTGTTGCCGACGGCGTCGGGGTAGCAGCCGTCACCGCCGTTTTGAATATTGCCGGGGCCGCAGTAGGCAGTGAGCGGGAAGCCGTCCTGGAAGGTGAGGATGCCGCCGAGCTGCCAGCCGCCGAGGATGTGGTTGGCGGGGCCGGAGGCACCGCCGAGGTAGCGCTTGCCCTTGCCGATGGGGAGCTCATAGAGCCAGGAGGCGGTGAAGCGCTGGCGGAAATCGAAAGCGGAGAGTCCGCGCTCGCGCCAGAGGCCGTTGTAAGGATCGGTGGGAGTGAGCTTGTCGCCGTCGGTGGTGCGGATGCCGGAGCCGAAGTCAATCGACTTAGAGTAGCTGTAAGAGCCGAGGATGGTGAGACCCTGCGAGAAGCGGCGCTGGAGGCGGACTTGAAGCGCGTTGTAGTTGGAGTGAGTGGAGGCGTTCATGGTCTGGAACTGGCCGAAGGCGGGGAAGGGGCGGTTGAGATTGCTGTTGCCGGGGGCCGGTTCGGGGATGTTGTAGTTGAGCAGACGGCGGAGCTTGATGCCAGCCGAGCCCATGTAGGTGACTTCGAGTGACGTATCGCCGCTGAGCTCACGCTGGAGGCCGAAGCTCCACTGCGGGACGTAAGAGGAGCGCTCGCCGTATTGGTTGATGAGGAGGAAGGTGGGGTTGCCGGTGATGGTGAAGGGGCGCGACCAGGTCTGGTTGGGGCGGACGGGATCAGCGGGCTCATTGCGGCGGATGGTGAAGGGAGCGTTGCGGACGATGTCGAAGACGGCGTTGCCGATGTCGCGGACGAAGTAGATGCCAGCGCCGGTGCGGAGGACGGTCTTCTTATTGATCTGGTAGGCGATGCCGACACGGGGCGCGAAGTCGTTCTTGTCGGGAGCGTATGCGCCGCGGCCGAAGCGGCCGTCGCGGACGTATTTGACCGACGGGGCCCAGGGGAAAGGCGGATTGCCGGCATAGGGGTCGCCGGTACCGGCGCGGACGAAGGTGGGCTCGACGGAGTTATCCCAACGGAAATCGACGTTGACGATGGCGTCGTGCTTGTCGTAGTAGGGAGCATCGTATTCGTAGCGCAGGCCGAGGTTCAAAGTAAGGCGCTGGGACACCTTCCAGGTGTCCTGAATATAGAAAGCGAAGTAATTGGAGCGGAAGTTGGCGATGGGGGCGCCTACCTGACCTTCGGTGTTGGACATGAAGCCGAGCAGATAGTCGGCCATGGGCAGCCCGCTGACGCCGGCGCGGTTGGCGAGAGCGGAGGGGCCTTGGGTGAAGCGGCCGTCCCAGGAAAAGCGGCCGCGGGGGACGACGGCGCCGATCTGGTTGTAGCGGACGCGGCGGACTTCACCGCCGAACTTGATGGCGTGGCGGCCGGTGGTCCAGGAGAAATCATCCTTGCCCTGAATGATAGTGTCCCAGTTGACGAAGGGGCAGTCATTGCATTCGCCGACGTTGGAGAATCCGGCGATCTGGAAAACGGGGATGCCCCAGTAGAGCGGGAAGTCGCGGGAGACATCGGGGATGTTGAGTTCCTGAACGACGTTGCGGACATTGGCATTCTGCTGAATATTGGCGGCCTTGAGGTAGCTGATGCCGATGCGGGCGTCGTTGACCTTATTGGGTCCGAGGATGCGCGTGTTGCTGACGACACCCTGCCAGGGATCGAGGTCGGCGTTGTTGCCTTGGTTGGGGATGTTGATGGGGTTGTACTGGAGCTCGTCGGCGCGGGAGTAACGAACGAACCAGGTGGAGGAGGAGGATTCGACGTAATCGCCGCGGAAGCTCCAGAGATTGGTGTCGCTGCGGCGGCCTTCGGTGTTGAGGAAATTGTTGGCCTGCACGGTCTGGCTCAAGTTGGGGAGAGGGTAAAACTCCTGGAGGACGCGGGCGGAGGTGGCGTGGATGCGGTTGGTGGGGATGCGGTTGGAGGGGAAGGGCAAGGTTTCGGTGACATTGTTGCCGGAGAAGACGCGCGTGGCGGGGTCGTAGAGGACGCGGTTGGTGATGGCGGAAAAGTTGCCGGCGCGTTGTTCGGCGAAGGGGACGGTAGCCTGCTGGGTGAGGGCTTTGCGTTCGCGGAGGCCTTCATAGTTGGCGAAGAAGAAGAGCTTGTTGCGGCCGTCGATGGCGCCGGGGATGTAGACGGGACCGCCGACGACGAAGCCGAACTGGTTGCGCTTGAAGGGGGGGATGGGATCGTTGGGGCGGTCGAAGAAATTCTTGGCATCGAGCTTGGCGTTGCGGAGGAACTCGAAGGCAGTGCCGTGCAGTTGGTTGGTGCCGCCCTTGGTGGAAACGTTGACCTGGCTGATGGCGCGGCCGTATTCGGCCTGGAAGAGACCGGCTTCGACTTTGAACTCCTGAAGGGCCTCCAGCGAAGGAAGCATGAGATAGGTGTTGAAGTTGGGATCGGTGTTTTCGACGCCGTCGAGGGAGTAGTGGTTGAAGTGAACGCGCTGCCCGGCGACGTTGAGGGCGAACTTATTGCGGTCGCCGCCCATGCGCTGCTGGCCCTGGGAGGAGGAGGGGCCGTTGGTGGTGGCGCCGGGGATGAGGGAGGCGAGCTGAAGATAGTTACGGCCGTTGAGGGGCAGCTCGAGGATGCGCTTGTGTTCGATCACGGTGCCGAGCTCGGTGGTTTCGGTCTGGAGGACGGGAGCGCCGCCGGTGACTTCGATGACCTCGGCGACGTTGCCGACCTGAAGGATAAAATCGATGCGGACCACCTGGCCGACCTGCAACTCGATGTTGTTGCGGTTCTGGGCGGAGAAGCCCGTCAATTCCGCGCGCAGATTATAGAGGCCGGGCGGGAGAGCGGGAAGGGTGTAGATGCCGGCGGTGTTGGAGGCGATCTCGCGGCGGGCGTTGGTTGCCGGATTAGTGAGAGTGAGCTTGACCCCGGAGACGACGGCTCCGGAGGGATCGGTGACGGTGCCGACGATCTCGCCGGTGGGCGCCTGGGCCATCACGGCGAAGCAGGCGAGCGCAAGAATCATGACCAAAGTGGAAAGTGATTTCATAACCCCGTGCCTTTCTTTAAGAGCGATTTCCGAGCCAGACCTCTGAGTGAGAAAAATATCAGTGTGGAGCGGTGTGTGTCAAGGAGGGGGAGATGAGGGTGCGGACACGCTGGGGTCTGCTTTGAGGGACACGGATGGACACGGATGGCGGAGGGAGGATGGGCGGGCTTTTTGTGATCATAAGTGGTGGAGGAGCCTGATGTGACATACGGGGAGTTCTTCTTACAAGCAGGGAAACGGCTGAGAGGAGCGGTCCGGGAAGTGAGGGAGTTGGAGGACGGGTATGCGCTGAGGCTGGATGGGAAGGCGCTGGGGCTGGCAGAGCAGGGGTTGATGGAGAGATCGAGGTTGTTCATGGCCGGGCCGCGGATATCGGCGAAGCGGAAAGGCCAGGTGCGGTAGTGGAAGGGTTGGCTAGGGTGGAGACAGGATCGCTCCACTGATTAAGGAGCCTGCTATCCTTAATTTAGATGAGACTTGGGGTGGACTTCGGCACCACGCGCATCGTTGTTGCGGTGGTGGACCGGGGGAATTACCCGGTGCTGAGTTTTGAGACCGCCGATGGGGAGAGGTGCGAGTGGTTTCCGGCGCTGGCCGCGGTGCGCGGCGGGGAGGTGTTGTACGGGTGGGAGGCGTGGGCGGGGCAGGAGGATCCCGAGGCGACCGTAGTCCGCTCGATTAAGCGGTGGCTTGCGGAAGCAGGACCGCAGACAAGAGTGGAGATCGGCGGGCATGAATATGCGCTGATCGACTTACTGAGTGGATTGTGCTCGGCGCTGCGGACGGCGTTAGGGGCGGCGGCGGGCGAGCCGCTGGAGATCATGCTGGGAGTGCCCGCGAACGCGAACGGGAATCAGCGGTTCCTGACGGCGGAGGCGTTCCGGCGGGCGGGGTTTCAGGTGCTGGGTCTGTTAAATGAGCCTACGGCGGCAAGCATTGAGTATGGACATGCTCTGCGCGGCAAGACGGCGATGAAGGACCGCATTCTGGTGTACGACCTGGGAGGCGGGACCTTCGACGCCTCGCTGGTGGAGATGGAGGGGAATCAGCACGCGGTGGTGGCGAGCGAAGGGATTCCGGCGCTGGGCGGAGACGATTTCGACGATCTGCTGGCGGATCTGGCGCTGGCGGCGGCGGGGGTTTCCGAAGATAGCTTGAGCCAGGGTGAGGTGTTCCGGCTGCATGAGGAGTGCCGGAGGAAAAAGGAAGCGCTGCACGCGAATACGCGCCGCGTGGTGGTGGAGTTGGACCATGTGAGAGACGGCTTGGAGGCGGTGACAGTTCCGGTGGCGGATTTCTACCAGCGGAGCGAGCCGCTGATCGAAGAGACGCTGCATGCGGTGGAGGATCTGGTGGCAGGCGAGCAAGGGCAACTGGAGGCGCTGTATGTGACGGGAGGCGGAAGTGAGCTGCCGCAGGTGGGGAGGATGCTGAAGGAGAGGTTCGGACGGAAGGTGAAGCGCAGCGCGTATGCGCGGTCGGCGACGGCGATCGGGCTGGCGATACAGGCGGATGCGCAGGCCGGCTACCGGTTGTCGGAGAGATTCACGCGGTACTTCGGTGTTTGGCGGGAGGAAGAAGGGGGCCAGCGGGTAGTGTTTGATCCCTTGTTCGTGAAAGGGACGCCGTTGCCGCCGGCGGGGGAGGAGCCGTTGAAGGTGACTCGGAGCTATTGTCCGGCGCACAATATCGGGCATTTCCGGTACCTGGAGTGTTCGCGGGTGAGCGAGGATGGGCGTCCGGCGGGGGAGATCACGATGTGGGACGAGATCCTGTTTCCGTTTGAGGCGGGCCTGGCGCTGGTGGAGCGGTTGGAAGAGGTGGAAGTGCGGCGGCTGGAGCCTAGCGGAGAGGTGGAGGAGAGTTACTCGTGCGATGCCAGCGGAGCGGTGACGGTGACGATTTCCCACCTTAGCGGGGGATATGAGAGGAGTTACCGGCTGGGAAGGTGGGCACAGCGGGATCAGCCGGTGAAGCCGGGGCGGAAGCGGGCGAAGCGGTCGCCGGCGGGGCGGGGTAAGTAAGAAGAAAGCAAAATTAATGGGCGCTGATGAACGCGGATGCAAGCGGATAGGGGAGAATTGTCAAATGCGGCAACTGTTGAAGCCTTCGTTGAATTGGCTGCTGATCTTTGTTCCGGCTACGGTGTGGCTGGAGTATACGTCCCCGGATGCGCACATGCCGATCTTCCTGAGCGCGTGTTTATCGGTACTGCCATTGGCGGGATGGATGGGGCGGGCGACGGAGCATTTGGCGGAGCGGACCGGGGAAGGGATCGGCGGGCTGCTCAATGCGACGTTCGGTAACGCGGCGGAGATGATCATCGCGCTGATGGCGCTGCGCAAGGGGCTGTATGACGTGGTGAAGGCGTCGCTGACGGGGTCGATCATCGGGAACATTCTGCTGGTGATGGGGCTGGCGTGTGTGGCGGGAGGGTGGAAGTATCCGATACAGCGGTTCAACGTGACGGGGGCGCGGATGCAGGCGACGATGCTGACGCTGGCGGTGGTGGCGCTGGTGGTTCCGGCGGCGTTTCATTCCTTGGGGGGCAAGCAGGTGGTGTATGAAGCGGACCTGAGTCTGGAGATCAGCGTGGTGCTGCTGATCACTTACGGATTGAGCCTGTTTTTCAGCCTGCGGACGCACAAGCAGCTTTTCACCGGTTCGCCGGAAGCCGAAGAGGTGAGCGAGCCGGGGTGGCCGCTGAAGAAGTCGATTGGGGTGCTGACGGTGGCGACGGCGCTGATTGCGTGGATGAGCGAGATTCTGGTGGGTTCGGTGGAACAGGCGGCGCATGCGCTGGGGATGACGAGCGTATTTGTGGGGGTGATCGTGGTGGCGATCATCGGCAACGCGGCCGAGCACAGCACGGCAATTCTGGTGGCGATAAAGAACCGGATGGATTTGAGCATCGGGATCGCGGTGGGATCGAGCATTCAGATCGCGCTGTTCGTGGCGCCACTGCTGGTGGTGCTGAGCCACTTCATGGGGCCGCGGCCGATGGATTTGGTTTTCACGCCGGCGGAGGTGATGGCGACGGGGCTGGCGGTGGTGATCACGGGGCAGATCTCGCGGGACGGAGAGTCGAACTGGTTCGAAGGAGTGCAACTGCTGGCGGTGTATGTCATACTGGCGATCCTGTTCTACTTCCTACCGGAGGCAGCCTAGAGAGTGAATCAACTGGCAGAACTGGCCGGGAAGGCCAGAATCATTGATTTATCACAGCCGTACTATGTGGGGATGCCTCATCATCCATCGCATCCGCCGTTTCTATTTTCCCTTTCGAAGAAACATGGGGACATGGTGTCGCCGGAGGGGGCAAGCTCGGCGGCGGAGTCGATCGCGCTGGGCGGTCACGTGGGGACGCATATTGACGCGCTGTGTCATTTCTCCTGCGGGGGGAAGCTGTTCGGGGGGCATGAGGCCGCGGTGGTGCAATCCTATGACGGCGGCCTGCGGAAGTGGCCGGTGGATGGGGTGAGACCGATATTCCGGCGCGGGGTGATGCTGGATGTTGCGGGAGTTGTGGGTGTGGAGGAGTTAGCGGAGGATTTCAAGGTGACGCCGGAGCATCTGGAAGTGGCGGAGGCTCACGGGGGAGTGAAAGTGGGGGCAGGGGATGTGGTGTTGTTGCGGACGGGGTGGGCGCGGTACTGGGGCGACGCGGCACGGTTTATCCGCGCGCAAAAGGGCGGAGCGGTGCATGGGCCGGGGCCGGAGTTGGCGGGGGCGAAGTGGCTGAGCGCGCGGAAGGTGTTCGCGGCGGGGTCGGACACGATCGCGTTTGAGCGGGTGCCGGCGGCGAATATGCCGGTCCATGTGCATTTACTGGTGGAGAGCGGGATTCACATTATGGAGGCGCTGAATCTGGAGGAGGCTGCCAGGGAACGTTTTTACGAGTTCTTGTTTATTGCGGCGCCGCTGAAGATTCGAGGGGGGACGGGCGCGCCGGTGAGGGCCTTCGCCGCCGTTTGAGCGTTTATCTATTGATGATGGGGCGCAGGGGGCGGACGTAGATGTTCTTGAAGGCGACGGGGCCGTGGTCGCCTTGGAGCATGATGGGGTTGAGCGGGGCTTCCGGGATGGGCATGTGGGCGCGGGTGGGGCCTTCCAGCTCGACGTCGTTTTGGACGGAGAGGCCGTTGTGAAGGACGCGGAGGAAGCGGGCGTTATCGATCTTCTTACCGGAGGCGTCAAAGCGCGGGGCGCGGAACCAGATTTGGTAGGACTGCCACTGGCCTGCCGCGCGGCTGGCGTTGCGGGAAGGCGCCGATCCGCCGACGCCTTTGTTATCGATCCAGCGGTGATAGACTGCGCCACCGTCGGAGGTTTTCATGGGCTCGGTGGAGCCGTAGCTGTCAAAGATCTGGATTTCGTAGAGGCCGTGGAGATAGACGCCGGAGTTGGAGCCTTTTGAGAGCATGAACTCGAGGTAGAGTTCGACGTCGCCGAGTTTTTCCTCGGTGACGAGGTTGACGGTGCGTCCGGTGGGACCGTTGAGGATTCTGGGGCCTTGTGTGGGGACGCCGAGGAGACGGGTGGGGCTGAGCAGGCGCTCAAAGCGGATGCCGGTGGTGGTGAACCACTCGTTGGGGCGGCTGGCATCCTGCGCGCGCCAGCCGGAGAGATCCTTGCCATTGAGCAGGGGGCGCCAGCCTTCCTCGATGAGGAAGGGAGGATCGCCGTGTGCCTCGCCGTCGTTGAGCTGGACTTTTTGAGCGGCGAGTGGCAGCAGCAGGACGAGGGTCGCAAGAGCGGTTCTCATTCGACCCAAGTATAGCGGAGGTCAACTACACGCTGACGACGGGGCAGGGGGAGTTGCGGATGATGGCGTAGGCGTTGGCGCGGAGGCGGCCAAATACGCCGGCGACGGAGCCGCGGCCGATGACGAGCAGGTCCGCCTTGCGCTCGCGCGCCAGACCGTCGACAACGTAGGGGACATCGCCGGCTTCCACCATGATGTCGGCTTCGCCGCCTAGTTTTTGGAGCAGATCAGTGAGGCGCGCGGTGGCCTGGCGGCGCAACACGCCGCGCCAGTTGGGGTCGAAGTACTCCCCGGCGGAGCCTTCCAGACTGGGCGTGGCATGAACAAGGATGAGCTTGGCCTTCTGAGTGCGGGCGAATTCGAGAGCCCATCCGATAGCTTTTTCGCTTTCCGGGCCGAGATCGACGGCGGCCATGACGGTGGAGAAGTGAATTCTGTCCACGGCGGGAGCATCTTCCATGTGGACGCCGGTCCAGACGGGGCAGTGGGCGTCGTGGAGGATCTTGGTGGTGACCGAGCCGAGGATGAAGCGGCGGAAGGGACCGTATCCATGCGTGGAGATGACGATGAGGTCGGCGCCTTTCTCGGCGAACTCACAGATCCTGCGGGCAGGGTCACCTTGGAGGATGAGACGTTCGGCTTGGAGTTCAGGCAGATGCTCACTCAAGTGGCGTACCAATTCCTCCTGAACATTCTCTTTACGCGTTCCGTACCACTCGCCGAGGGCGAGCGCGCCGCCTTCCAGGGCGGTGAATTCGTAATGCGGCGGCGGCAACACGTGAAGCATGGTGACCTTGGAGCCGTAATGCTCGGCCAAGGCCTCCGCATAGCGCGCGGCGCCGGTGGAGCGGGCGGAAAAGTCCACGGGGACAAGGATTCTGGACATCGAGAACATGGGTCACCTCCTGAGTGGATAAGATACTCATTGTACTCCGAGATCGCTGAGGATCTTCGGAATGGTTTCTTCCATCGCAAGCAGCACGTGGCAGTTGTTGCAATCCATCGTAATGGTTTTGCCGCCGGCTGAGGCGCGTTCATCATGACAGCGGAAACAACCGGGAAATTCATTATGGCCGATGTGGTTAGGATAAGTTCCCCAGGTAACCTTCATTTCGGGAAAGACGTTGCGGTTAAAGATCTCGACCAGTGCCTGGGCGGCGCGCTCGATTTCGGCGGATTTTGACTTGAACAGATCCGGATGTTGTTTGCGGTAGTGATCGAGCCAGCGCTGGCGGATGGCGGAACTGGCCTCGCTGTTGGAGGAGTAGGTGGCTTGCAGAAGCTCGAGCGCTGTCTTTTTGGCAAAGGGCAGGGAAGGAGAGATGCGGCCGGCGGCCATGGCGCGGTTGACGGCGGTGTCAGGCGATTCAAAGGAGTGGCTGGGCCGGGTGTGGCAATCCATGCAGTCCATGAGGCGTGTTTCCATGGAGCCGGTTTGTTTCTCCTCGACGCCATCGGCGAGGTAGAGGCGGCGGTCCGCCCCATTGCGGCTGTATTCGACCCAGGGAATCTTCTGGCGCTGGGGATCGGCGGCGCGATAGCGGATCTCGACTCCTTCGGCGAGGTGGGCGCGGTGAATGCCGGGCCCGGAAGCAGTTCCGGAGAGCCGCATGAAGAGGACGTTCTTGGAGTGGGTGTTGGTCTCGTCATCGGCGAAGATGTCGGTGACGCGGAGCCTGTCGGCGCCGAACTTCTGCGGCCAGTGGCAGCCTTCGCAAGTTTCGCGGGCGGGGCGGAGATCGTAGACGGGCGTAGGGATGGGCTTGGAGTAGGTGTTGAAGGCGACGGCGAAGACCTGGCGGACGCCGCTCAGCTTGCTGCGGACGAACCAGTCAGCGCCGGGACCGATGTGGCACTTGGAGCACTCCACGCGCGAGTGGGGCGAGTCCTGATAGGCGGCATATTCCGGCTGCATCACGCTGTGGCAAGTGGTTCCGCAGAAGGCGACGCTGTCCATGTAAGTGACGGCGCGGTAGCTGAGCTGGCTGGCGATCATGATGTTGGCTCCGGTGGTGACGGCGAGGAAAACCAGGAGCCGGCGGAGCGAGGGGTTGTTGAGATCGAGCGAAGGGAGTTTGTCGGGGAAAGTGCCGCGTTTGCGCGCCTGACGGAGGCGCAGAGAGAGTCCCACCGGGACCAGCGCGAGGCCGGAGAAAAAAACACCGGGGAGGATGAGGAAGGAGAGGATGCCGAGGTAAGGGTGATCGGGGTTTCCTTGCCATGTACTGGGGAGCAGGAACAGCCAGAAGACAGTGGCGGTGGTAAGCAACGCGATGCCGAGAAAGCTGATCCAGTTGTTGGAAAGGAAGATTACCGGCAGCAGCCACTCCAGGAGTCTATTCTTCATTCGCCGGTGATTCTCCTTTCGAATGCGGGTTGACAGGACGGGCGGAACGTCCGGTGAGCCAGGCCATGTCCATCGGGTAGACGTCGGGATCGAAGATCACGAAATAGAAATGCCAGACGAGGATGGCGAGGGCGGCCAGGATGGCCTCGTAGAGGTGAAGCGTGAGAGCGAGGTCGAGGGTCCATTTGGGGAAGTATTCGAGCATGAGATTGTTGGCCCAAAGCATGATCCCGGTAAGTCCCATCAGTGCGGTGCCCCAAACTACGGCCCAGTACTCCGCCTTTTCGATATAGCTGTGCGAGGAGCGGTGGGGCATGTCGCGCCGCAGACCGAGGCTGTGGAGTGTGCCTTGAACGGCTTCCGGCAGATCCTGGCGGCGCGGCAGCATGTGCATCCAATGCTCGCGCAGGCGGCGGCTGAGCAAGAGGGAGGCGAGATGGGCGACGGAGGCGGCGATCATGACGGCGCCGGCGATGCGGTGAATGATGCCGCGGGCTTCGCCAAGCGGAATGGCCCACCACTGTTCGGGATATTTGAGCGCGAAGCCGGTCCAGACAAGCACGAGGAAACTGACGGCGAGGACGGCATGTTGGATGCGTTCCCAGAAGAGCATGCGTTCGGCGCCGGAGGGGCGAACCGCAGCGGCGGGCAGGGCGGGGGAGAAACGGATGCGGCGGAGTTTACGGAGCCAGTCGCCGCCATTGTGGAGAAGCATCCAGCCGATGAGGACAGGGATAAGGACTTGGTAGAAGAGACGGACGAAGCGGATGGGCATTGCTTCGCCGTTATCCATCGGTGCGTGGATCGGGCCCAGCGCGAAACGTCGTCCGGCGCCGGGATGGCACTGGCCGCAGGTTTGGGCCAGATGGTCCGGGTGCGTCATGGACTTCGGGTTGGAGGATGGCAGCACGTTGTGGTAGCCGTGGCAGGAGGCGCAATTGGCCACGGTCTGCGAACCACCGCGTGCTGCCAAGCCGTGAAAGGACTCGTCGAAGCTGGTCAGCCTGTCTTGCGGCAAGCCGAAACGGCGCATGAGGCGGATGTCGCCGTGGCAGCGGCCGCAGGTCTCCCGGATCTGACGTGGATTGGTGGTGGAGGCGCGTTCGCTGCTGGGGAGGATGGAATGCTCGCCGTGGCAATCGGTACAGACGGGTGCGTTGGGGACGCCTTGCATGGCGGCGGCGCCGTGAACGCTGGCCTGGAACTGGGCGAGGACTTCGGTGTGGCACATGCCGCAGGTGTTGGGGACTTCCTTGTGGAATTCGATGTTGCGGGCGCGGGTGACCTCGTGAGCGGCGCCGTGGCAGGTGGCGCAGTCCGGGGCGGAGGCATCCCCCTGCCGGAGTTTCTGGCCGTGCACGCTGACGCCATGCTGAGCCGACTGAGCGGCGTGGCAGGAGCCGCAGGCGGGTTTTGGCGCTGTTGGCGGATGGGGATACTCTTCGCGCTGAGGGTGGCATTTGGCGCACACGACCTTGGCGTGGGTGGAGGTGGAGAGCTTGGCGGCGACGTCATGACAACCGGCGCAGGACTCCGCGGATTGCGCCAATGCGGCGGGCGGCCACCAGAAGAGGGCGGCCGCCAGCAGCCAGACAGCGTGGGACAGGCGGAGAAGTGCGGCACGCCGTCCGGCATCCTGTTTCATCACTGTCACTCCGGTCAGCGAGTCAGCAACTCGACTTCCGCGGAAGCGGCGTTCCTTGCGACCCAGCTGGCATAGACATAGGCCGTGGCCAGTACGAGGCCGTAGACGAAGGCAATGACGGTGAAGATCTTGCCCCAGCGGTCGATGAACAGCAGCTTGTTTGCGACCTGGTTCTGCTGCGCGACGAGGTCCGTGGCGCCGTCGCCGATGTGCAGCATGTCGTCTTCATGGCGCGAGACAAGTTTGCGCCAGATGGCGAACACGCAGACGATGATGGCGATTACGGCCCAGCCAACCACGAAGGGAACGAGATTTGTATTCATGTGCACCTCCTTGTATCAATCAGCACACCGCCTGCAAACGGAGCTTTACGCCGCCAGGCGGCGGTGCAAGCAGCTTCCGGTCAAAGCGCTTACCGGTAGCCTCTTCCAACGCGTCGACAACGGGGATCAGGTATGCGTCCAGCGCGCACCTGACCTGTTTGCGCTCTTCGCAGGTTCCGTCCCGGGCCTGTGATTCGCAGGCGGAGCAGACCTGCCGGCGCAAGGCAAGAACATAGTCACGGATATCGTCGCTATCGACCGAATGGACGGCGGCGGCAACGCGCGGGAAGAGGCGGAACAGCGCGCAGCCACCGGGCTCATCGCGGCCGCATTCGCCGGTTTCCGGGCGGACCGAGCAGATCGAACAGATCCGGTCGCGGACGATGGTTTCCAGTTCTTCCAGTGTCCTGTACATGGCGCGCCTCCATTGTGAGCGGCTAGGCTTCGGACGGCTTCGCTTTCGCCGCCCTCAGCCTGGCCGCCAGGATTGCCAATACGACCGTGGAAATGGGGTCTCGATCGTACACCACCGAGTGAACGCCAGCTTCCCATGCCTCGGCAAGGTGTTTGGACATGAGCCCGGGCTCGTCGTGGGTCACCAACACCACGCGCTCGGGTTGATCGAGCGGATGAGGCAGGCGGCCGAGATGATCGGTGTCGACGACCAGGACCCCGCCGGAGTTGAGGTCCGGGGAATCCACGCAAATCACATCACAGGAGGCGGAGGAGGCAAGCATCCGGCAAAGCGCCGAGCGGAACGGCGTGTCGGATAAAGCGATCTGGATCTTGTCGGCATCCTTCGCCATCTGCTTGCCTCAAGCCTGCCGGCTCTTTACTTCTTCTCAGGGGCTTTGTAGCCATCCAAGGTCTTGTGCTTCTCGTAGTACTTGCCTGCGTCGTTGAGTTCCTTGGATTTCGCCGAGACGTGGCAGGCCGTGCACGGCTTTTTCTCTTTCTTCGTGTATTCCGCTGTGGCGAGTGAAAGCTGGGTGTTCAAAAGAAGTCCCGTGGTGAGCATCGCGAGCGGGATGAGGTATTTGAGCAGTTTCATAACGCCTCCCAAGGAGAGAAGTGCAATTTGGGGTCCAGAAGTTAAGTACCCGCCAAATGGTGGAAAACAGGCCGGAAAACGGCGGAAGTGGGGCAAATGGCGTAGCAGGAATGGGTGGCAGAGGCCCAACGGGGCAGGAAGGAGGTGGGTGAAACGGCACAATTTTAGATTTGAAGATCTGAAACTATGCTATAATTTGGTGTACAGAAAGGGGGGCAGTCATGAACACCGGTTGGCCTTTGGCAGTTGAAGAAGAAGAGGCGCGGGAGGACAATATTGGCAGTAAGCTCATGCCGCGGCTCAACTACGAATGGGAACAAACGAACTTGTTGGAAGCGGTTTTCGACCATATTTCCGATGCCCTGGTTATCTACGATCAGCAGCGCATCATCACCGGAGTGAACCGCGCCGCGGAGAAGCTGTTTGGACTGGGCGCTGAGGAAATGATCGGACGCGAGTGCGCGGAGGTTTTCCGCTGCGGGATCTGCGAGCCGGGCTGCGGCGTGCTGGTCAGCATCGATGAATCGCGCGAAGCCGGAAGCGGGACGGTGCGGCTGCACACCGACAACGGCCGGGAGCGGCTGGCGGTGATCCGCACTTCGCCGATCACCAGCGCGGCGGGCGAGCTGATCGGCTCGGTGGCGACGATCCGGGACGTGACCGAGGAGGTGGAGCCGCAGCGGCGTGAGGTGATCGCCGAGTCGACAGCGATGCAGGATCTGATGCGGTTCGTGCGGAGGGTGGCGGCAAGCGAGGCGACGACCATTCTGTTGGAGGGGGAGAACGGAACCGGTAAGGACATGGTCGCCAAGACGCTGCACTATCAGAGCCTGCGCCATGCCGAGCCGTTCATCGCGATCAACTGCGCGGCGATTCCGGAGACGCTGCTGGAGAGCGAATTGTTCGGCTATGAGAAAGGCGCGTTCACGGATGCGCGGTCGCAGAAGCGCGGCATTTTCGAGCTGGCCGATAAGGGGACATTGTTTCTCGATGAAATCGGCGAGATCCCGCTGATGCTGCAAGCCAAGCTGCTGCGGGTGTTGGAGGACCAGAGTTTCCGTCGGCTGGGCGGGCTCCGCGATATTCAATTGGATCTGCGCGTGATCGCGGCGACGAACAAAAGTCTGCGCGAGGCGGTGCGCGAGGGCGCATTCCGGCAGGACCTCTATTACAGGCTCAACGTGATCCACATCCTGATTCCACCGCTGCGGGAGCGTCCGGAGGATATCGTGCCGCTGGCGCGGTTTTTCATCGACCACTACAACCGGAAGTTCAAGCGGCAGATCGAAGGGATTACGCCGGAAGCATCGCGGATGCTGATGGGACATAGCTGGCCTGGGAACGTGCGGGAGGTGCGCAACGCGATCGAGCGGGCGATGATTCTGGAGGAGACGCCGGAGATCACGCCGGGCAGCCTGCCGTTGTCGCTCACGCGTCCGGCGCTGGTGGTGGCGGCCGGCGCCGATTCCGGGGCGCCCGTGAATCTGGGTTTGGGCGTTTCGCTGGAAGAGAACGAGAAGCGGCTTTTGCAGCAGGCGCTGGAGGAGACGGGCGGGAATCAGACAAAGGCGGCGAAGCTGCTGAAGATCACGCGCGACACGCTGCGGTACAAGATGAAGAAGCACGGGCTGCGGTGAGCCCGGCTAGCGGATGCCTGGCAGCAGCGCTGCCTCGGCGGCGGAGATTTCCCTGCTCCGGTACAAGTCAGCGCACTGACGGCAGAGGCCGTGCTCTAGCCGCCAGGAAGGGAAATCGGCCTGAATCAGGTTCAAGACATTCTGGTCAATCTCAGCGCCAGGGGGTGTGAGCTCGAAAGTGGGGAAGCGGCAAATGGGACAGGGAAGGGCTGCCGGCGGGCGGGACGTTTCACCAGCGATGTTTGTTGCCGGGAGTAGAGCCATCTCGACAAGGCCGGCGTGTGTGAGAGCATCGGCGCCAAAGACGGCGTCAAAGCGGGCGGCGGCGTCAGGGGGGGAGCCGAAGGCACGGGTAAAATCAGCAAGGCGCCGCCGGCGGATAGCCTGCGGGAGAGTGCCTCGGCGGTGGAGGCGGCCGTCGATCCAGGCGTCCCAGAGGACGCGGTAGCGCTCGCGCTGCAGGTTAGCGGTGAGAGGATCGGCTGGGGAGGCGGGCCAAACGGGCGAATAGGCGAATGCCGGATCCAGCATGTCGGCGACGTGCATCAATTCGTGGCGAAGCCAGTAAAGGGCTTCGGGGTGGGGAAGAAGGCGTGCGGCCGTCAGTCGGATCACGACGGCTCCGGCGGGTTCCAGCTGGTTGGGTTGAGGGGCGCGCCAGGGGTGGAAGTCGGCGCCTTCCTGGGAAGGATGAAGCGCGGGGAACAGACAGAGCCGTTGGGCGCGGGCCGGCAGAGCGGGCAACTCGGCCAAGGCCTCGCTGACCAGCCGCCCGAGGGCGAGCCGGGCGAACCAGGAGACATGAAAGCGCTGGAAGGCGGCTTCCTTTTGTGCGGGGTCCTGCAGGAGATAGAGGCGCTCGCGGGCGGCGTGAAACGCGGTTTCCAGAGGGTCGCCGGAGATGCGGAGAAAGACGGCCTGTTCCACCAGGAGCGGGTCGTATTCGATGGGGACGCCGGTGTCCGCGGAGTTCACGATGGGAGCCTCAACTGGACCAGTTCCTCCGATCCGCCGCAAGCCATGGGCGCCGGACCGTCGTCTTCGGGGCGGAGCCGCAGCATGGCGGGCCCGGGCGGCACGTCGAAGTGGCGGCACAGGTGGGCGAGGAAGGTGGACAGGAAGCGGCCCAACTCCCGATAGAAGCCGACCGGGTCATGCTCCTGCAACAGGGATGCGAAAGCGGAGGCAAAGCGGCCCAAGTGATCGCGCAGAAAAAGGCGGGCGGCCTTTTGAGTTTCCTGAAGGCTCGCCTGGTCGCCGGTCTCCGCGGCGAAAGCCTCCTTGCGGCAGAGGAACCCGAGGAACTCGAGTTCGCAACAGGCGTGGTCGGCGCGCTCGCGGCCATGACGCGCCAGCTGAAGGCCGAAAGCGCGGTAGAAACCTGAAATGGCGGCGAGCTGGCGCGGCTGCTCGAAGATTCCCTGATTGCCATATTCTGTTCCATAGGGGCAGACCCTGCCGCGCGCGGTGTGGCCGAAGATCCATGTTTGGGAAGACTGCCAGCCATCCAGGGTGAGCGGTTCGATTGCACTCAGCCAACCGTCCAACGCGGCGGCGAGGCTGATGGAGTCATCCGGCGGCGCCAACAGCGACCCAAATGTGGCGCTATTTCCCGCTTCCTGGCGTTGTTGATCTGACGTAAGGAATGGGCACGTTGGTGGCTAAACGAGAGCGTGGCCTAACGCTTCTGGTTCAAGTAGGCGGCCAGGTCGGCCATTTCGCTGTCTTTGAAGCGTGGCCAGGCGATGTTCTGTTTGATCATCTGCTCGATCATCGCCGGGCCGTGTTTCCAAAGCACCGAGACGAGCGAGATGGAGTTGACGGGGCCGCGGCCGGCGAGAGAAGGGGCGGTGGGGGATGCGCCTTCATGGCACTGTGCGCAGCCTTTCTTGCGGAACGTGCTTTCGCCGCGGCGCGCGTTGCCGGGATCCTCGAAGAACTGAATCGACCAGAGGTAGCCGACCAACATGCGCATGTCGGGGAGCGTGATGGAGGGCGGCAGCTGCAGCATCTTGGGGGAGTGGTTCCACATGGAGGCGGCGAAATCGGTCATCGTGCGGCTGCGCAGCCGGGCGTCCAGCCGCAGCGAGCCCTGATGACAGCCTGAGCAGCCCTTGCTTTGGAAAAGGCTTTCGCCGCTCTCCGGCGGCGCCGGAGAAAAGGCCTCCTGGCCGGGCTTGCGGTCAGGCAAGTTGCGCAGGTAGACCATCAGGTCAGTGAGTTCCTGGGCGCTGATGCGGGGCCAATCGATCTTGTTCTTCGTCATCGCCTGGTACATCTGCGGGCCGTGGGTCCACATGGCGTGGGAGAGGGCGATGGAATCGGTGAGGGCGGCCCAGGAGCTGACGGCAGGACCGGTACCTGTGCCGCCGGGGTCGAGGCTGTGGCAGTCGGCGCAGGCCTTTCTGTAAAAGTACTGGCGGCCGCGGCCGGCGTCGCCCGGCTTCTCAAAATAGCGGAAAGCGTAGAGGTAGGCGTAGAGGTCGGCGGCTTGCTGGGTATCGAGTTGGGGCTTGGCGATGCCGGCCTGCTCCAGGGCGCGCCACATCACGGGCGCATGGTTCCACATCAGCGAGGCGAGCAGCGAGGGGGTGTAGGCGCGGGCGGAGCGCTTGCCGAGGTCGGGGGCGGACCCGCCGCCTTCGCCCTGGACGCTATGGCAGACGATGCATTTCTGGGATTGAAACAGGGCGGCGCCGCGGGCGGCGTCGCCGGGAATGGGCACCGTGGCGGCGGCGAGGGTTACGGCGGCGAGTGCGGTAAAAAATGGAATACGCATGATGCCCTCCTATCTGGAAATGCGCAGTCCGCTAACGAACTGGTGTGTGCGGAAGCCTTCCACCATGAAGAAGGCCTGGTTCATGCCGTACCAGCGCCATTCGCCGTATAGGCTGACGCCCTTCGAAACCGGCAGGATGGCGCGGCCGATGGGTTGCCAGTAATCGGTGGGGCGGCTTCCGCTGGAGATGAACAGGGAACCGCCGGCTTCGATGAGCGGCTGGAACTGCGCCGAGCAGGGAATGCGGAACTGGGTCAGAGCGGAAGCGGTGTGTCCATTGTCGCGATAGAAGGAGCGCGCCGGGCGGAGGTTCTGCGGCGTAAGGAAATCGATGTCGGAGCGCCAGGTGGAGCGGGTATAGTCGCCGAGGATGCTGAAGTACTTCGCGTCGCCCGGGCGCCACTCGAGGGTGATGCCGGCGGACCGGGTTTGAAATTCGTAGTCGATGCCCTGGGCGGGATTGCGGTTATCGAGGAAGAGGTAAGTTGCTCCGAGGCGCAACGAACTCATCAACTGCCAGCGGAGGCGGGCGCGCAATTGGTGGTAATTCTGCAGACTGGTGCGGAAGTAGGCCTTGTCGCCGGGCGAGCCTTCATATTCGACGTTGGCGGCGACGGCTGTCGAAGGCCGGTAGTTGACGGCGGCGAGCCCGACATGGCGGCGGATCTCGCCTTGGCCCGGGCCGGAGGCGAGGAAGGAGGCAGGCGCGATCGCGTCGCCCCAGACGAATCGGTGGCCGCCACGGAGGGTGAGCTTGGAGGTGAGGTCAAAGAACAGGTCCGCCTGCTGGCGGTTGAGGTTCATGACCAGGCGCGTGGGCTCGAACAGGTCACGCAGTTCGGCGGGGCCATTGGAGAACAGGAGCCGTTCGGCGAGCAGGGCGGAGCCGGCATTGTGCAGCCGGTCCGTGGACCAGGATTCAAAGACACGGAACCGGCGGTGCGGCTTAAACTCGACGCCGGCGGAGGCCGCGGTGCGGGGCTGCTTGGCTTCGGAGCTCAACAGCGCGCCGAGCCCGTTGAAGAAACGCGTGGCGCCGAGAAAGAAAAGACCGTCGGCGTTCTCGCTGAAGCGGACGTCGGAGGTGGGGCGGCTGTAGAGGAACTGCCCGTAGAAGTGCAGCCAGGAGGCGGGCGCGGAGGTCAGAATGCCCTTCGTGTAGAGGTTGCGGCCGCGGACGCCGTAGGCTTGTTCGGCGCTATTGAGCAGCAGCTGCCGTCCGAAAATGGGCGCCCGGCGGTTGCCAAGATTGAGCTGGGAAGTAGAGTTGCGCTGGTCATCCTTGAATGTGGAGCCGCCTTGTTCCAGCGTAACGTGCGTGCGTGGAAGTTCCAGGCGGACGCCGCCGCGGTAGTGATTGGTCTCATCGCGCATCAGCGCGGCAATCGGATACTCATTGCCGTTAGCGACGAAGGGGGTGATGCCGGAGCCGTTGCCGGAGTCGCGGGCGAAGATCAGGTAAGGGCTGATGCGGGCGCCGGGCAGCAGTTCCAGCTCCACGTTGGCGTTGCGGCGCTCGATGTCGAAGGAGCGCTGGTTGAATCCGCCGCCGGCCTCGAAGGTGGGGTTGGCGAAGGAGGGCAGGAAGTTGAAGTAGGCAACGTTGCGATAGTCGGCCGTGAGGCGCCAGACGCGGTCCTTTTCGGCGGTGGCGCGGAGCGTGTTGTACGGCTCACCGCCCCAGCTGGAGGCGGAAACGATCAGGCGGTTGATCCAGGCAGAGCCGGGGTCTTCCAGCGCGGCCTCGAAGCCGAACAGCTTGGGGCCTTCGCCGAGATTGACCACGCTGCGGTAGGTGTTGAAGTCGCCGCCGACGCCGGTGAGGAAGCGGTTGCCGGTGTCGATGGAGTAGGAGAGCTTCCTTTCCGAGACGGGGCTGATTTCGGCGGCCGGCTCCTGCGCGGCGAGCGCGGCGGCAACCAGCGGAATGAGGAGAGAGAGTCTCATCGGAGCAGCGCCTTGTTGATGTGGGAGCCATGCACCCTCTGATGGCAGAGGGTGCAATTGCGGAAGCGTGGGTTCAGCTGATCGTGAAAAGCGGGGGGAATGCCGCCGAGCGCGCCGGTATTGGTGCGGCCGGAAGGCAGCGCGATGTTGGAATGGCACTCCAGGCAAAGTTGCGCCATGTTGGGGCGCGTGAGCATGCGGGGGTTGGCCGAGCCGTGTGGCTCATGACAGCTGTTGCAACCTTCCAGCCGCACCGGGGCATGTTCAAAGACAAAGGGGCCGCGCTTGTCGTTATGGCAGTTGAGGCAGCCGGGTTCGCCGCCGGTGGAGAGGCGGAGCGAGGCGGTCATCTGCGTGCCGTGGGGATTATGGCAATCAGTGCAGTGGATGGCGTTCTGGTTGAGGCGGTGTCCATGTGGGCGGTTGAAGGCGGCGCGCTGGGAGATGTGGCAGGTTGCGCATTGCGCGTTGAGGCGCGCGGCGCGGTTCTGCGCGGCTTGCGGAGGAGTGTGGACGGAGTGGCAGGTGGCGCAGGCCACCTGGTTCTGTGCATGGCTGCCTTGGACGCGGCCCACCTGCGTCGGCTGCATGGTGTGGCAGGAGAGGCAAGAGGAGTCGGCTTGGGAAGGCGGAAGTTTCGCGGGATTGCGGATATCTTCGGCGGAGGTGGTTTCGGTGTGCTTAAGTCCGGGGCCGTGGCAGGATTCGCAAGCTCTGGCTTCCCAGCCGCGGCGCTTTTCCTTGCCTACGGCGGCGTGGCGGTTCTTGGCGAAGGCGTTGGCGATATCCTCGTGGCAAAGCGCGCAGCTTTCGGTGCCCGCGTAGCCGGGAGGCATCTCCTGTGCCAGGCAGAGAGTGGCGAACAAGAGGAGGGCCGCCGCCGAAGCAGCAGCCCTTCCAGACAGATGGAGAGCGCGGATCATGATGCTACTCCCCTCAAAGCCCATCAACGGGCGTGCGACCTATTGATCGAGAAGGTGGCGTTTGGTCCGTGACAGGCAGCGCAGCTTTCGCCCAGCCGCGTGGTGTTGGCCAGCGCGTGCGAGGCGGCTGCGATGGTTGTATGGCAGCCGGTGCAGGCCGCGGTGGTCGGTCCAGCGGGGTTCAGCGGGCCGCGAGGATCGGTGACTTCACCAAGCCCGGGCCTGACAGGCAGTTGCTCGGCGTTGTTGATATGGCAACCGAGGCAGTTCCTGCGGTCACCCGGATAGTGGACGTTGGAGTAGTCATGCGGCGTGTTGCCGAAGCCGTAAATGATGTACGGCCGCCCTTGCTCCGCGCCGCTGTGGATGCGGTGAATCATCGTCTTAAAGTCGATGGCTTCAGCCGGCATCTGGTTGGCCGGACGCCGTGCTGCGTCGGTCATCGTCGGGTTGTGGCACATCACGCACTGTTCGACCTCATTGCGATTGCCGCCATGGAGGCTGAGATCGAAGTGGCATGCGTTGCACTTGTCGATGGAAACGGCGCGGCGCCGGACGGCGAGCGGGCTTCCATCGGTGGAGAAGTGCATCACCTTGTTATCGCCGGCATCGCGCACGGTCTGCTCGCGGACAGTGCCTGCCAGCAATGTGAGATTGCGGTAGCCCTCCATGCCGATCGTCCAGGTACCTTTCGCGTCGGCGGGTACCGGAGCGGTGAAGGTGTAGGTATGGCGTCCGCCGGCGGCCGCGGTTGCAGTCAACGCATTCTCGGAAACGAAGGTGCGGTAGTCGGAGGCTGGTCCCGCAAGGACCAAGGCCAGACGCGACATGTCGGAGGCCGTGAGCGCATTGCCGCGCTTGTCCTTCAGTGTGAAGGTAACAACGGGCCGCTGCCCGGGGTTTGTGTTGCGCACTTCGTTGAGTTCGAAGACGACGCCGGGCAGATCGCGCGAGAATCGCGGATCGGTGTGCGCGCCGCGGATGGATACGTCGAATTCGAGTTCACCCTGCGGCTGGTGGCAGGTTCCGCATTGATTGTCGGAAATCTGCGGCAGGTTGGCGTGCCTTTGGCCAGTGGCGAAATTGACGTTATCGTGGCAGGAGCCGCAAGCGGCGCGCGTCGGCTTGAGCCATGCGTCTTCCTGTGCGGCGCCCTTGCCGGTTTCATGGCAAACGGTGCAGTTGCGGGTATCGGGCGCGGCGGGGAAGACAACTTTCGAGTAATCATGCACGCTTTGCTGGAACCCGATGATCTGATACTTCCCGCCGGCTTGAACGGAGGGCAGATCACGGCCCATGTGAATCTTGTGGGTCATCACTCTCATGTCGACAGTGTTGCCTGTGTCGGGATCGCTGGTCTGCGGCGTATGGCACATGACGCAGAGTTCCATGCTGCGGCGCGAGCCGCCATGGATGGCCAGCGGATCGTGGCAGTTATTGCAGGACGCTGTCTTGATGACATCGCGCGTCACGCGGACAGCCGCTCCATTGGGGACGAAGTTGAACACGTCGTCGTCGTAACCGGTTCCCAGGTCAAACTCGGAGAGGTTGCGGCTGGCATAGGCGCCAATGGAGTGGGTGGCGGTGCGGTCGACGTTGGCCGGCGCACGGGCCCGGAAGGTGTAAACATATTCGCCGTCGCCCACTTGCTGAAAGGTTCCGTTATTCTCGCCGGCCGCCTGTGTGGCGGACTGATTCGTGATCGGCGAGGTTTGGATGCGCGTGGTGTAGGCGGTGTAGTCGGTCTGCCCGGCGGGAATGGTCGCGGCGATGAAGGAGATGCCGACGGTTCCCGGAGTGGTGACGCCCAGCCGGTCCAGCCCAAGGCCGCGCGGGTCAGTTAACTTAAAGCGCGTGGAGATGGTGCCGTCGGCGGCGATGGTGGCCGCAGTGATCTTGACTTGAAGACCAGGGCGGACGAAGTTGATGAGATTCGCATCGGCGTAGTAGCCCTTGTCACGCTCGGTGAAAGGATTCTTGGGCGCGCTGACAAGAGTCGCGGCGGTGAGCACCGCCACCAGCGCAACGATAAGCCTGACAAGCGGCACGCCGGATGGGAAAAATTTAGGACGTAGGTTCATGACTGCCTCCCATCTGTCTGGATAGAATGAAAGTGCGCGAAGTAATCACGTACATTAGTTAAGCAAGTCACTCTCCATTCTGGGGCGATATGGAGGCATTAATATAAACGCTTTAAAAGCAATGGCTTGTGCGCAGCCGTCAAGATCGCTGCGCGAAAAGACTCACAGACGGGCTTGAGCGAATTCCCGCTTTTTGGGGTTTATCACCCAATTCCGCAACGCCTCAGTTTGTTGGCTATCTCACGCACTTGCATGAGTTTGCGGGCAGAACATGAGTTGGGTCACCGACGTGCACTTAGCCGCAGTAGACATGCAGAATAGCGCCAGGACTCAGGTCACCATCGATGGAAACGAAGCAGCGGCCTGGGTGGCGCACCAAACCAGCGAAGTGATCGCGATATATCCGATCACGCCTTCGTCGCCGATGGGAGAATTCTCCGACCAGTGGTCGGCCGAGTCGCGGCCGAACATCTGGGGCACCGTGCCGCAGGTGGTGGAGATGCAGAGCGAAGGCGGCGCTGCGGGCGCGCTGCACGGCGCGCTGCAGACCGGCGCGCTGGCAACAACCTTTACCTCTTCGCAGGGCCTGCTGCTGATGATCCCGAACATGTACAAGATCGCCGGGGAGCTAACGCCCGCGGTATTTCATGTGGCGGCGCGGTCTCTTGCGGCGCAGGCCCTGTCGATTTTCGGCGATCACCAGGACGTGATGGCGGTTCGGCAGACCGGTTTCGCTATGTTGTCGTCGGGCTCGGTGCAGGAGGTGATGGATTTCGCGCTGATCGCGCAGGCCGCCAGCCTGGAGTCGCGCATTCCGTTCGTGCATTTCTTCGACGGCTTCCGCACCTCGCATGAAACGGCGAAGGTGGAGCGGCTGGAGGCCGATGACTTGCGGGCGATGCTCGAGGAAGAGCACATGCTGGCGCACCGGCGCCGTGCGCTGACGCCGGATCAGCCGGTGATCCGCGGCACCGCGCAGAACCCGGATGTCTATTTTCAGGCGCGGGAGACGGTGAACCCGTACTACTTGGCCTGCCCGGCGATTGTCGAGAACGCGATGGAAAAGTTCTCCTCCCTGACGGGGCGCCGTTACCGTTTGTTTGAATACAGCGGCGCCCCGGATGCCGAGCGAGTAGTGATTGTCATGGGCTCGGCCGGGGAAACCGTGGAGGAGACGGTTTCGGCGTTGAACGGTTCGGGCGAAAAGGCCGGAGTGATCCGGGTCCGGCTGTACCGGCCGTTCTCCACCGAACATCTGCTGACCGTGCTGCCGAAGACGGTGAAACGCATCGCGGTGCTGGACCGCACGAAAGAGCCGGGCAGTGCGGGCGAGCCGCTTTATCAGGATGTGCTGACGGCGCTGGTGGAGCGTGGCGGCGAGATGCCGCGCGTTGTCGGTGGGCGCTACGGGCTGTCTTCCAAGGAATTCACGCCGGCGATGGTGAAGGCGGTGTTCGAGCAACTGGCGAAGGAGCGGCCGCGGAATCACTTTACGGTGGGCATCCGCGATGATGTGACTCACACCAGCCTGGATTACGACGCCGGCTTTTCGGTGGAGGATCCCAAGACGGTGCGCTGCCTGTTCTGGGGCCTCGGGGCCGACGGCACGGTGGGGGCGAACAAGAACTCGATCAAGATCATCGGCGAGGACACGGAAAACTACGCACAGGGCTATTTCGTTTATGACTCGAAGAAGTCGGGCTCGGTGACGGTGTCGCACTTGCGGTTCGGGCCGAAGCCGATCCGCGCGCCGTACCTGATCTCGCGGGCCAGCTTCGTGGCCTGCCACCAGTTCGTATTTCTGGAACGTTATGACGTGCTGGCGACGGCGCAGCAGGGAGCGGTATTCCTGCTGAACAGCCCGTACGGGCCCGGCGAGGTGTGGGAGCGGCTGCCGGCGCGGGTACGCAGCCAGATTATCGAGAAGAAGCTGAAGTTCTACGTGATCGATGGCGACCAGGTGGCGCGGGAGGCGGGAATGGGTTCGCGGATCAACACGATCATGCAGACCTGCTTTTTCGCGATCAGCGGCGTGCTGCCCAGAGACGAGGCGATCGCGGCGATCAAGGTTTCCATTGAAAAAACTTACGGCAAACGTGGCGAAGCCGTGGTGAGGAAAAATTTCGCGGCGGTGGATGCGGCCCTCGACCACTTGTACGCAGTGAGCATCCCCGCCGTGCCGGCCGGCGCCGACGGCCTCCCGAGTCTGGCGCCGGCCGGCGCCCCCGCTTTCTACCGCGACGTGCTGTTCCCGATCATTTCCGGCAACGGCGACTCGCATCCGGTAAGCCTGATGCCTGTCGACGGCACCTTCCCGGTGGGCACGGCGCGGTTTGAGAAACGCAACATCAGCGCGACCGCTCCGATTTGGGATGCGGAGTTGTGCATCCAGTGCGGCAAGTGCGTGCTGGTGTGCCCGCACTCGGTGATTCGCGCCAAGATTCTGCAACAGGACCAGCTGCAAGGATCGCCAGATGGGTTTCTGGCGGTGAAAGCGCGGTGGAAGGAGTTTCCGGACCGCCTGTATACATTGCAGGTGGCGGCGGAGGATTGCACCGGATGCGCGCTGTGCGTGGCGGCCTGCCCGGCCAAGGACAAGAGCAACGTGAAGCACCGCGCGATCAACATGGAGCCGCGCGAAGGGCTGCTGGAGCGGGAGCAGGCGTGGTGGGACTTCTTTGCGCGGATTCCGGAAACGCCGCGCGAGGATGTGAATCACGCCCTGGTGAAGGACGTGCAGGTGCTGGAGCCGCTGTTTGAGTTTTCCGGCGCGTGCGCCGGCTGCGGCGAAACTCCCTATATCAAGCTGCTGACGCAGCTGTTCGGCGACCGTACGCTGATCGCCAATGCCACCGGTTGTTCCTCGATCTATGGCGGCAACCTGCCAACGACGCCTTATTGCACCAATGGCGGCGGGCGCGGACCGACCTGGTCGAATTCGCTATTTGAAGACAATGCCGAGTTCGGGCTCGGGATGCGGATCAGTCTCGATAAGCAGGAAGAGTTCGCGCGGGAATTGGTTGGCCGGATGGCGAAGGAGATAGGGGCGGAGCTGGCCGGCGCCATCGTGGAGGCGGACCAGAGCAAAGAGGCGGGGATTGAGGCGCAGCGTGCGCGGGTAGCAGAGTTGATTGGGAAGTTGGACGCCATGGGCACGGCGGATGCCAAGCGCCTGCGGGCGATTGCCGGTGCGCTGGTGCGCAAGAGCGTCTGGATCGTCGGCGGCGATGGCTGGGCCTACGATATCGGCTACGGCGGGCTGGACCACGTGCTGGCTTCCGGCCGCAAGGTGCGTATTTTGGTGCTCGACACCGAGGTCTATTCGAACACCGGCGGCCAGATGTCGAAGGCCACCCCGCGCGCGGCGATCGCGAAGTTCGCCTCGGGAGGCAAGCCGGCGGGGAAAAAGGATCTGGCGATGATGGCGATGCAGTACGGCAACGTCTACGTGGCGCGCATCGCGATGGGCGCCAATGACACGCACACGGTGAAGGCGTTTCTGGAAGCCGAAGCGCATCCCGGCCCGGCGATTCTGATCGCCTACAGCCACTGCATCGCGCACGGCTACGACATGGTCTACGGGCTGGATCAGCAGAAGGCGGCGGTGCAGTCCGGCCACTGGCCGTTGTTCCGCTACAATCCGGCGCTCGAGGCCGAGGGCAAGAACGCGTTCCAGCTGGATTCGCGCGCGCCGACAATCGCGTTGCGCAAGTACGCCTACAACGAAGGGCGCTACACGATGCTGGCGCATTCGGATCCGGAGGCCGCGGCGCGGCTTTTGGCGGAGGCCGAAAAGGACGTGGCGGCGCGGTGGAAGCTGTATGAATATCTCGCATCCAGGCAAACGGTGACGGAATGATCGACCTGTCGACGGAATATCTCGGCATGAAATTGCGGAGCCCGATTGCGGCTTCCTCCGGGCCGCTCCAAAAGTCGCTGGACAATATCCGGCGCATGGAGGATGCGGGCGTCGCGGCCGTGGTGATGCACTCGTTGTTTGAGGAGCAACTAGAGGTGGAGTCCGAGCACCTGGACGCCTTCCTGAGCGGCGGCGCGGAGTCATTCGCCGAATCGCTGAGCTACTTTCCCGATCTGACCTCCTACAACATCGGGCCGGACGGTTATCTGGAACATCTGCGCCGTGCCAAGGAGACGGTGAAGATCCCGGTAATCGCGAGTCTCAACGGCGTGTCCGACGGCGGCTGGCTGGATTATGCGCGTCTGATCGAGGAGACCGGCGTGGATGCGCTGGAGCTGAACATCTATTACCTGTCGACCGATATTCACGTGTCTGGCGCCGAGATCGAGCGGCGGCATACGGAGCTGGTGCGGCGTATGCGGCAACACGTGAAAATCCCGCTGGCGGTGAAGCTGTCGTCCTTCTTCAGTTCCATTCCCCACATGGCGCTGGAATTGGACCAGGCGGGAGCCGACAGCCTGGTGATCTTTAACCGCTTCTATCAGCCCGATTTCGACCTGGAGGAGCTGGAGGTAAAGCCGCACCTGGAGCTGAGCAGTCCGAATGAGCTGCTGCTACGGCTGCACTGGGCGGCGATTCTCTATGGAAGGATTCAGGCGGACATCGCCATTACGGGCGGAATCCATTCGGCGCACGACGTACTGAAGGCGATGATGGCGGGCGCGCGCGCGGCGATGATGACATCCTGCCTGCTGCGGCATGGCATCTCCTGGGCGGCGGTGCTGGAGCGCGATCTCGTTGCGTGGATGGAGGAACACGAGTACAGCTCCATTGAGCAGATGCAGGGATCGATGAGTTACGGGGCGGCGCCGGACACCACGTCGTTTGACCGGGGGAATTACATGCGGGTACTTTCCAGCTACGCGCTGCGGCGCTAGTCCTTCCCGGTTTTCTTCACTGGACGGGAAAGATAGCCGTTCCATTTGGCCTGGTTGGCCGGCGAGGCGAAGTGCATAGTCCAGTATTCGAAGAACTGGTCGCGCTTGGCTCGCATTCTCTCCTCGGCGTAAGCGGTGAGTTTGGCGTCGCGCGGGCGGGCGGCGAGAACTGTTTCACAGTCCTGTAGCGCGCCAAGGATCTGCTGCACCTTTTTGATTTCTTCCAGCTTGTTTTTCAGCGCCGGGCCATAGACCGGCAGAAAAAGCTCGAGTGTATAACGGAACGCCTTTGTGGAAAGACGGAACTCGTGCATCTGTGCGTTGGGAGTCGTTTCCGCACTAAGCGAGCTGCCCTCTTGGAAGTAGGCGCGTGCCATCTCCGGGAGTCTGCGGCGCGCGTTCTCCGCGGCGCTTTTCCGGGTGTTCCACTTTTTCACGACAAATGCTCCCGCCACTTGCGTGTGAAATCCTTGCGGTCCAGGCGGGTCAATTCCTTTTTGAGCGCCGCCATCTTCTCCTCGCGTTCGCGCTTCATCTTTTTGACCAGCCGTGAGGTGTCCGCCACTCCCGCCTTGCGCGCCATTTGCATCGTGATGTCGCGGTCGCGAACCTCGCCGGCCCGCTTCATCACCGCCTTCAGTTGCTTGCGGATCCTCCTGGTTTGCTTTTCGCCGAGGATTCCGGCGAAGAGCTTGAGAGCGGCATTGAAGCGTCTGATCGCCACACGAAGGTCGTGGATCGCGTCGTCATCTGGCAGCTTCACTGCGTGCTGTACCTGAAAGGCGACGCGCGCCAGCCGCGCCGCCACTTGCTCTTGCACAAATTGCTTCATGCCCGTTCTTCTTATTATGGTCACGCCCGCTCCACTTCGAGCTTCTTGCCGTACACCTGCTCAAAGGCTCCCCCCACTTGTTCGCCGGACCATTCCTCCAAAGCGATCTTGCCGCTGCCCTTGATTTGCAGAAGAACGCGCCCGTCCCTGACCTGACAACCGAGCGCCTCGACGCGCTGCTCCTTACCTCGATCGAGCGCGTCGGCCAGCCGCAGCAGCGGAATCAGCAGCAGCAGAGCCTTGCGGTCCTCTGGGGAAAGCGCCTGATAGTCGGCGTGCCTGGCTGCGGGCATTGACTTGCGATGGAACCGGCAGAGCTGTGCGATGAGCGTGCGCTCACGGTCGGTGAAACCGGCCAGACCGGAATTCTCAATCAGGTAGGCGGAGTGCTTGTGGTGTCCGGTGTCGCTGACGAAGAGCCCGGTCTCGTACAAATAGGAGGCGGCTTCCAGCAATTTGCCCCAGTAAGGCGGCAGGCGGTGGAGCTGTTCGAGCGCTTCAAACAGCGTGCGGCCGAATCGGGCCACCTGCCGTGCATGCTTGAGCGTGCCGGCAAAGGGCGTGGAGTACTTGCGGGCCATCTGCTCCACCACGGCGCGCTGTTCGCGGCTCAGCAGCGCCTGCTCACTTCCAACGCGGCGGGCGGCGAGATCGGCGATAATGCCATCGCGCACCCCGGCCGTCGAATAGTACATCGAAGGCAGTTGCAGTTTCTCCATCACCTGCAACAGCACCGACACACCGGCGACGATGATTTCCGCGCGCCGCGGGCCGATGCCGGTAATCCGAGCCCGCTTGGAGCGATCCCTCTCCTGGAGTTTCCCAAGAAGCTTCCTCGCCTGCGCCGTAGTGGTTCGGCGGCGGTCGGCCTCATCGCGGCGGGCGCGGGGGACGCGGTTTGCGGAGCAGACCATGGCGGCGGCGGTGGAGCTGGTGCCGATGACGCGATCGAATTTCTGGACGCCAATCTTGTGAACCACGGGAGCGAGCTTTTCGTCGATGAATTCGCGCAGGTGCTGGAGCTGTTTCTTCTTCGGCGGATCGTGTTTCATGAACAGGCCGGTCAAGCGAACGGCTCCCAAGGGTTTCGAGAAGCTCTCCTCGATGCGCCCATTCTGGGAGACGATCACCTCCAGGCTTCCGCCGCCGATATCGGCGATCAGCACGCGCTTGTCCGGATGCGGCCACTGGGTCTGGATGCCGAGATGCACCAGGCGCGCCTCTTCCTGTCCGGAGATGATCTCCACCGGCGCGCCGATGGATTCCGAGGCGCGTGCAAGGAACTCGGCTTGGTTGCTGGCGTCGCGCACGGCGGCGGTGGCGACGGCGCGCACGCCGGCCACTTCCAGTTTCTGATAGGCACCGGCCATGCGCCGCAAGAAGCCGCACACCAGTTCCATCGCCTCCTGGCTGATCATGCCGCTTTCAAAGACACTGGCGCCGAGCCGTGTCACTTCGCGATCCGAGGTAAGCATCGTCCAATCGCCGCCGAGCGGAACCTCGGCTGCGAGCATGCGTACGGAGTTGGAGCCAATGTCGACAGCCGCGTAGCGGGGCATATGGATATGATAGGCGGCGCGTTCAAGGCAGCGGGGAGGGAGTTATGTTCACCGCATCCGCGACAGCATTCTGGAACGCGCGGACGGCCTCGGTACGGCCCCTATCCTGGGCCGCCGGCCAGGCGCTCAAAACAACGGCGATCAGCTTGCGGGCGGGGTTGAAATAAATGCGCTGTCCGAAAATGCCGATGGCGCTATAAGTTCCGGCCCCGTCGATTCCCACCCACCATTGGTAGCCGTATCCGCTGCCGGGAGCCAAGGCGCTCCGGGAGGCCTCTGTCGCTGTCACGGCATCCGCGGCCCAGTTGGGAGGAGTCACTTCCGAGGCGCCCTTGAGGAAAAAGAGGGCGAACCGGCCATAGTCGCGCAAGCTCATGCTCAGGCAGCAGCCCGCCAGCTCACGCCCTTCTATCGCGATCCAGAAGGCATCCTGCTCCATCCCCGACGGCGCCCAGATTTTCTCGGAGAGATAGTCTGCCAGTTTCTTCTTCGTGGCGGCCATCACAATCTCGCCGGCCAGATTTGTTTCTCCGGTCTTGTAGACGAACTTCTCGCCCGGCGCGGCTTCCCGCGGCAGCTTCGCCATGTAAGTCACCAGCGGGCTTCCCCTGGAGGCATCGGTGGAGAAGGCGAAGCGGCTGACATCGGAGGCAGCGTCGGTGTAGTCTTCATTCCATTTCACGCCGGAGGTCATATTGAGTACGTGGCGAATGCTGACGCCCTCGTACGCGGAGTCCTTCAGGCCGGGCAAGTAACGAGTAACCGGTTCGTCAATGGATGGAATGTTGCCGTCGCGGATAGCGACGCCGAGTAAAGTGGAGGTAACCGACTTCGCTACTGAGAAAGAGGTCCAGCGGCTCCGCTCATCAAAACCGAGGGCGTAGCGTTCCAAGAGAATTGTTCCTTCGTGAATCACCAGCAGGCCGGCGACGTTGTTGGCCTCCATGAAGCGCGCCGTATTCCATGAGGAGTCTTTGTAACGATAGGAAACCTCGAAAGCTGCGCTGGCATAGGGAAGTGGGTGGATGCGCGGTCCGCGCTTGACGGCGTGGCCGGGAAGGACCTTCTCCATGTTGCGGAAACCGAATGGTTTTTCCTGAGGCGACCAGAACAGGATCTTCGAGGCATCCGGGTAGTGAACCTGCGGCGAGGCAGGCTGGGCGAGAATCGCCGGGACGAAAGCGAGCATCGCGGCGCAGGCCAACCGGGTAACGGAGGACATATCGATATAATAGGAGTTCCCGCATGCCATCGCCCGCCTTCGCTCCCAACCGATATCGGGGCAAACTCATTGTGGTGGAGGGAATAGACGGCTCGGGAAAATCCACTCAGCTGTCGCTGTTGTCGCAGTGGCTGCGCTCGCAGGGTTTCGCCGTCGCCTTCAGCGAGTGGAACTCCTCCCCGCTGGTGCGCGCGACAACCCGCCGCGGCAAGAAGAAGGAGATGTTCACGCCCAACACCTTCAGCCTGATTCATGCCACCGATTTCGCCGACCGGATGGAGGGCTACATATTTCCATTGATGAAGGCCGGCGCGGTGGTTTGCGCGGACCGCTACGCTTACACCGCATTCGCCCGCGATGTGGTGCGCGGCGTCAGCAGGAGCTGGGTCCGCAACCTGTACCGTTTCGCCATCCGGCCGAACCTGGCCTTTTATTTTCGCGTTCCGCTGGAGGTGGCCATCGGGCGCATACTGGGCGGGCGCGACGCCATCAAATACTACGAGGCCGGCATGGATCTGGAGCTGTCGCGCAACGTGGTGGAAAGCTTCCGGCTTTTCCAGGGGCGGATTCTGGAGGAGTACGACGCGATGGCGCAAGAGATGGGGTTCCACGTGATTGACGCGACGGGGTCCATTGAGGAACAGCAGGAGCTGATGCGCGAGATCGTGATGAAAGAGATCGGCGACAGCTTGCACAACCATGTGCTGCGTATTCCGGAGGGAACGCCCAATGACCGGTAAGACGCCACTCGAGTTTTACGCCGAACCGCTGCCCGACGTGGACATTAGCGAACTGCAAGGCAAGCTCATCGTGATTGAAGGGCCCGACGGCGTGGGACGCACGACGCAGATTGAGCGGTTGCGCGTCTGGCTGGAGCAGTCTGGCCACGCCGTATTGGACACCGGCATGGCGCGCTCGGCGCTGGCGGGGAAGGGAATTCAGAGGGCCAAGGAAGGCAACACCTTCGGCCCGATCACGATGACTCTGTTTTATGCCACCGATTTCGCCGACAGGCTGGAGAACGAGATTCTGCCGGCGCTGCGTGCCGGCTTTGTAGTCATCACCGACCGCTACATCTTTTCCCTGATCGCGCGGGCCGTGGCGCGGGGAGAAGATCGCAACTGGATCGAAAAGGTGGCGGGTTTCGCGCTGGTGCCGCACGCCGTTTTCTACCTGCACGCGGAGGTGAAGGACCTGGTGGCGCGCGTGGTGGCCGGCCGCGGGGCGTTCGACTATTGGGAATCCGGCATGGACTATGGATTCGGCAAGGACAAGTACGAAAGTTTCCTCCGCTACCAGGCGCGGGTGATCCGCGCGCTGGATCAGATGGCCAAGAAGCACGAGTTCCGCACCATCGACGCCAGCCGCCCGCCGGACAAGGTATTCGCGGATCTGCAGCGTGCGATCTCGAAGATCGTGCCGGCTGCAAGCAAGCGCAAGCCGGTCAGGCCGGCAGCAGCTTCAGCACGTCGCGCACGTAGGCCCGGTTGATTTCCAGGTTCTCCTCGATCGTGCCCTCGCCCGGGCGCGGCGGGTCCAAATCGAGGGTGATCCAGCCCCGGTACCGGTGACGGATCGACTTGACGATCTCCGGAAAGGCGACGCCGCCCGTGCCGAGGTTCTTGTAGAGGTTGACCTTGCGGTGCTCCTGCTGAGTGGGCGTCGGGCCGCGCCATCCGCGATACTTCCCTTCGGTGTCCTTGAAGTGAATCGCCACCAGCCGGCCGTATTGTTCAATCATCAGCGCCAGCGGATCGATGCCCCCCAGGGTGAGGTGGGCGGTGTCCATCACCAGCCCGACCAGATCCGGATCGGTGAAACGCAGCAGGGCGTCCACCTCCTCCCGCCGCTCCACCGGCGACCAGATGTGCGGGTGCGGGGCCAGCTTCAAACCAAGTTTCGCCGTACGCCGCCCGATTTCGTTCACGGTGTCGCAGAGGTTTCGCAGCTGATCGCGAGTCGGCGCTTCCGCCGGTCTTCGCCCGAGGTTGATCTTGAAATGCTTGCAGCCGAAATGCGCGATGAAGTCGCCGGCGAACCGCTCATGATCCTCAATCGTCTGCCTCGCTTTTGCAGGATCGAGAAAATCGACGGACATGTCGCCGCCGTTGGAGCAGGTGACCAGCGCGATGCCGGCGTCGTCGAGCTGCTTCTTCAGTTCCTTCGGCTGGCCCAGATACTTCATGATGTGATTGCGAAACGGCTCAATGCCATGGAAGCCGAAGCGGGCGGTGGTGCGTATGCCCTCTTCGATATTCATCTGCCAGATGAAACCACTGGTGGCGATGCGGATGTTGGGTTCGGCGGCTGGGGCCGCGGAAGCGGCAGCGGCAGCGGCAAGGAAATCGCGGCGGCGCAAGGTCATGTGGACCTCCCTTGTGGTGCGGTGAGTGCATTGTAACTCAGGCGGCTGCCGGTGATGCTCTTTTCGACATCGATGCGGGCGGGGAGTTGTTCGGCCAGCGCGGGCAGATGGGTGACGACGCCGATGAGACGCTCGCCGTTTTCGAGCAGCTGCAATGTATCGACCGATTTGGCGAGGCTCTCCGCATCCAATGTCGAGAAACCTTCGTCCAGGAAGAGTGACTCCAGCGCGGCGACGCCGCGCTCGCTGCCCAGGTCGGAGATGCTGGCGGCCAAGGCAAGGGCGAGCGACAGGGACGCGACAAAGGACTCGCCGCCGCTCAGCGTGGACACCGAGCGGGGCTCGCCGGCGTTCCATTGGTCGAGAACTTCAAAATCGTCGCCGGTGGCCTGGAACGAGTATCGTCCGCCGGAGAGGGTGAGGAAATGCACGGAGGCGGCGCGGGCAAGCCGCTGGACCGATTCCGCCAGAAGGAACTGTTGGAAGTTGGCGGCGTTGAGCAGGGTGCCGAGTTGGCGGTAGAGAGCCGATTTGCGTTCCAGCCGGCGCGACTGTTCGCGCAGCTTTTTGTTCTCCTTGATGCGGTCATCCAGGGTTTGCAGAGCGGTCTGCTGTCCGGCCAGACGGATGCGCGTACGTTCCAGCAGGGCGTTGACCGCGGACTGGGCCATGTCGAGCGCCGCGGCTTCATCGCGCGCCGGCGGTAGGTCAAGCGCCGCAGTGGCGCGGGTCCATTTCTTGAGATGGGAATCGGTTTGTGCGCGCAGGGCGGCGGCGGCTGTTTCCGCGGCTTCGATCTGACGTTCCAGCAGCTGGTGCTGCATCTCGCATTGAGCACGTTCCTGCTCCTGCTTCTCCCTGTGATTGCGCAGGCGCCGTTCCGGCGCGGTTTCCTTGGGCAACTGGCGGACCAGTTGAAGGCAGACAGGGCAACGGCTGCCCAGCTTCAAGTGCAGCCGCATGTGTTCGGCGGGGCTCAATTCCCTGCGCTCCGGTTCGGGCTCTGGAACGGTGGGCTGGGCGGGAGCCTGCAGGCGCGAAGTCACGGCTGCCAGTTCGCGCTTGCGCTTGAAGAGTTCCGATTCGGATTCCTCCAGCGCGCGGCGCCTCTGCCGGAGCTCAGCGGCAAGCGGGAAACTTTTCTGCACGGCTTGCAGGCGCTCGGAAAGGCGCGCGGCTTCCAGCTCCAGCTTTGCGAGATCGGCTTCCAGGCCGGCGCGGGCTTCCGGCGAGGCTTCCGGCTGAATGAGGCCGGCTTTCCATTCGGCTTCGCGGGCCAGGTCGCGCGCCTGGTCATTGGCGCGCTGCTTCATCTGGTCATAGAGGTCGAGGCTGAGCAGGCCGGTGAGAATGCGGCGGCGTGTTGCCCTGTCGCCGCGGAGGAACTCGTCGAACTCGCCTTGCGGCAGGATGACGGCCTTGGTGAAGCCGTCGAAATCCAGGCCGACGATGCGCTCCACTTCTTCTTCGATTTCGCGCGCCTTGCCTGTGACGGGCTGCCATTCGCCAAGCTGACGCGTCTCCAGGCGGACGGTGGCGGCGCGGTCATCCAGTGAGCGGAAGACGCGGAACTCGCGGCCGGCGGCGCGGAACTCCAGCGTCACGGTGAGCCGCGGCGCGCCCTGGCTGATCAGTTCGCGCGCGCTGCGGCCAAGACGCGCGGTGCGGCCGTAGAGGGCATAGGTGATGGCATCGAGCAGCGATGTTTTGCCGGCGCCGGTGGGGCCGGTGATGGCGAACAGGTCAAGGGCGGAGAAGTCGAGCAGGGCCGCCTCACGGAAACTGGTGAATCCGGCCAGCTCCAGCCTAACGGGGCGTATGAGCCACCTCCTCGTACAGTTCGCGGAACAGGGCGATCAATTCACGAGGCGGGGCGGCGTTGTGGCGCGTGCGATAGAAGGCGGCGAAGAGTTCGGCTGGTTCGAGCGAAGATGGCAGGGGCGCGGGCGTAGCTGGTTCCTGCGAGCGGTGGCGGATATCGACGGCGTTCGGGAGGCTGCGGCGAAGCTCGGCGGCAAAACCGGGCAAGGGGTGAGGCGTATCGAGTGTGACGCGGAGGAAATCATCGCCGGCCGATGTGGCGAAGGTCCGGAGCTGATCGAGGGAAAGGGAGACGTCGCGCAGGCGGCGGCCGGCGGTGAGAGGGATGCTTTCCACATGCGCGCGTGCGCCGGCGCGTGCATCAATGAGGAGGATGCGCTTGGACTGGCCGGCCTCGCCGAAGTCAAGCTGTAGCGGGGAGCCGGCATAGTGGCAAGGTGCGCGGCAATCGATTTGCTGTGGGCGGTGGAGATGGCCGAGGGCGATGTAGTGGGCGGCTTCCGGCAAGCAGCGGGCGGGAAGGGCGTAGGGCATTGTCACGTGCGAGGCTCGTTCACTGCCGCTAACGAGCGCGCCGTGGATATGAAGATGGGCGACGACGAGGTTGACCGCGCCGTTGCGGAATTGCGACACCGCCTGCTGCAGGTGCGCGGCTACCGCATCGGCATAGACACTCGTGGAATCCATGGAGGCGCGCAACTCCGCGACCGGCACGGCAAGCCGCTCGGGAACCCAGGGCAAGGCGGCGACCACTGCGCGCTCGGAGCCCGACTCGAGTTCCACCATGCCGCCGGGATGCTGCCCGCGGACGAAGATGCGCAACGGATCCAGCAGGCGGGCGAGAGCGTCGAGCCGGTGCGGATGATCGTGATTGCCGCCGATGACGACGGCGGAGATACGCGTGCGGACGAGTTCCGCGAAAAAATTGTAGACCAGACGCTCGCTCTCTGCGGCCGGGGCGTAGGAGTCAAACACATCGCCGGCCACCAACAGGCAATCGACGCGTTCGCGGGCGGCGATGTCGAGCAATTCAGTCAGCGCCAGGCGCAGCTCCTCCAGGCGCGGGCGGCCGCGCAGGCTCTTGCCGGCGTGCCAGTCGGCGGTGTGCAGAAGACGCATGCTTCTAGTGATCTTCGCATAGGGCCGCGAAGCGCCGATCAGACGCGCCATAATGAACCTATGAAGCCAATACTCTGGGTTTTGTTGTTGGCGGCGGCTGCCCTTGCGGAAACGGCGGGCGGTGTCGAGTGGACAGCGCCAAGCGGATGGAAGACGCTGGGCGAACGTCCGATGCGCGCGGCCACGTATAGGGTGCCCGCGGCGGCGGGTGACAAAGAGGATGGAGAATGCGCGGTCTTCTACTTCGGACCCGGCCAGGGCGGGGGAGTGGAGGAGAATGTGCGGCGCTGGCTGGGGCAGTTCGAGGGCGGCCAGAGCGTGACGCCGAAGACGAAGCCGCAGACTGTGGCGGGAATGAAGGTGACGACCGTCGAGCATGCCGGGACTTATCTTGCCGGCGCGCCGATGGCTCCTGTAAAAACACCGAAGCCCGGTTACCATTTGATCGGCTCGATCGTCGAAGCACCAGGAGGCAATGTGTTCTTCAAATTGACAGGTCCGGCGAAAACGGTGGAGGCATCGAGAGCGGTGTTTGAGAAGATGCTGGCGGGGATGAAGAAATGAATCTCGTCATTGTGCTTGCGATGCTGGCGGCCTGGCCGCAATGGCGCGGGCCGAACCGTGACGGTGTCTCGCCGGAGAAGGGTCTTCTTCAGCGGTGGCCCGAGGGCGGTCCGAAGCTGGTTTGGAAGGCGCAGGGGCTGGGCGAAGGTTATTCCAGCATGTCGGTAGCCGACGGGCGCATTTACACGCAGGGCCAGCGCGGCGAGGTGCAGTATGTGATGGCGTTCGACGCGGCGACGGGAAAGAAGCTGTGGGAGACGGCCAACGGCAGACCGTACCGCGAGCGGCGCGGCGATGGTCCGCGCGGCATGCCCACCATTGAGGGCAACCGCCTGTGGGCTTACGCGGCCGATGGCTCGCTGATTTGCGTGGAGGCGGCGACAGGGAAGAAGATCTGGGGCTACAACGCCGTCGAGAAGTTTGGCGGTTCGGTGCCGCATTGGGGCATCAGCGAATCGCCGCTGATTGACGGCGACAGATTGATCGCGGTGACCGGTGGAAGCGGGGCTTCGGTGGTGGCGCTGAACAAGGCGACCGGGGATCTGGTATGGAAATCGCAGAGCGATGATGCGGCGTATTCCTCGGCGGTCATTGCGGTGACCGGCGGCGTGCGGCAGCTGCTGACCTTCACCGAGCGTGGAGCTTTGGGCTTGCGCGCCGATAACGGCGAGCTGCTATGGCGCTATGCGCAGGTGGCCAACCGCACGGCTAATGTCGCGACGCCGATTTATCGCGATGGGCACGCGTTTTACTCCTCCGACTACGGCACCGGCGCGGCGCTGCTGAAGCTGGAGGCGCAGGGCGGCAGCGTGAAGGCGAGCGAAGTCTACTTTACGCGCGAGATGCGCAACCATCATGCGACTTCGGTGCTGGTGGGCGACACGCTGTACGGGTTTTCCTCATCGGTGCTGACGGCGATGAAGTTTCTTACCGGCGAAGTTGCCTGGCGCGACCGCAGCGTGGGCAAAGGCTCGCTGATTTTCGCCGAGGGGCATTTGTATTGTTTCGGCGAGAATGGCGAGGTGGCGCTGGTGGAGGCGACGCCGGAGGGGTATAAGGAGAAGTCGCGGTTCCGGTTGACGATCGGCAGCCGGCCGAGTTGGGCGCATCCAGCGATCGCCGATGGCAGGCTCTACTTGCGGGATCAAGACACGCTGTACAGCTACGGTATCCGCCAATAGGACAGGGGCGGGATGCGCGACTCGACTGGTGCAAGAAACTCGCGTTAACGCCATCGATTTGCGCATCAAGCGCGGCGCATTTCAAGCGCCTTTTCCGGCCGCTCGCGTCATTTCTACCGCAGCACCAGTCAGTGGCGCGTCACCGCCCCCTGACTTGTCAGGTTCTATTGCAACCTCCTTACGGTTCCATAATGAACCTCCATTCCAGAGGTGTCAATAGCAGAATGGTTCTACCACCCGGGTTTAATCTTTTGCGATTTCGCCACTGATTTTCACGCCGCGGAAGGAGCCCATGTCGAAGAAGCTGCCGATCCCGAATCGTCCCGCGCCGAGGCTCATGTCGACGGCGCGCATGGCAGGCGATGTTTTCCCGTTCACGTAAACATCCACGCGGTGCGTGGCGGCGTCATAGCTGAGCCGCACTTTGTGCCACTCCTCGGAGGTGAGCATGGCGGGGCCGTCGAGCGAGCTGATACGCACGCGGTCGCCGCCGTAGACGTGAAAGATGCCGTTGTGATGCGCGGCCTGGTGACCGGTATCGACGGAGAGGTGAGCGTAGTTGAAGTGATTCTCATCACGCCAGGCGTAGACGAGGATGAGCGAGGTGCGGCGATTGCGGACCGGCAACGGCTCCTTCTTCACTTCCAGTTCGAGGTGCAGCCGTTGATAGGGCGGAGTTTCAGCGAGGGCATACTGTGTGGGGCGCCTCGGCTGAGTGGAGGGGCGCGGGACCAGGAGATGGAGGACGCCGCTGTCCAGTTTCCAATCGGCGGGGTCGGGCAGCCGCCAGCGGAGTCCGAAGGCATCGAGAGTGCTTTGAGCTGATGCGGAGAGACTGAAAAGGAGAAGCAGCGTCAGGACGCGCATGGTGTCCATGATAGCGAGAATAGACACCGGCCGATCAACGCGGGCAGAAATCAGTGTGCCGGTTTGGCTTCCGGCCTGGCGCCGGCTTCTGTTTCAGGTTTCGATTCCTGGCTGGCGGGTGCTCCATTGGCATCGGCGGGTTTGGCGTCCTCGGAGGCGGCGGTGGCTTGATACTGGACGATTACGGAGATCCGGCGGTTGGAGGCGTGCACGGGATTGTCGGCAACACGCAGGCGCCGGTCGGCGAAGCCGCGGACCTGCGCAACCTGGCCTTGGCGCAGGCCGGCCGACTCCATCAAGTGGCGCGCGGCGTTGGCGCGGTCCGCCGATAGCTCCCAATTGCTATAGCCGGCCTTGGCGGCGAACGGCTTGGCATCGGTGTGACCCTCGATCAGCAAATTGTTCGGCATCTGGCCGAGTTGATTGGCCAGCAGTACCAGCAGCTCCTCACCAACCGAGCTGGGCATTGGAGAGCCGCTGGCAAAGAACATCCCCTTGTCGGTCTCCAGAAGCTCAATCCGAAGCCCTTCGCCGGTGACCGTCATCTGCACCTGGTCTTTCATATCTTCAAATCTGGGCATCGACTTCATCGCCGATTCCAGTCTGTCCTTCAGCTCGCCCATGTCGTCCTTACTTATTTCCACCCCTTCACCCTGGCCGGTCAAGGTGGAGCCGGACGCTTTGCCCTTTCCGGTCGGGTCACGGAAGTATCCGCCCACGGCCTCCTGCACCTTGGGGCTGGCATTCATCAGCCACATCACCATGAAGAAGGCCATCATCGCCGTGACGAAGTCGGCGTAGGCCACCTTCCAGGCTCCGCCATGGTGGCCGCCATGGCCGACCTTCTTCTTGATGACGATGATTGGTGCTGGTGGTCCGGATTCTTCAGGCATCGTGGTTACTCTCTAACTCGCTCCCGCCGGGGCGCCCTTGCAAGCAGCTTCAAACTCCTTGAATGTGGGCCGCACCTCATGCGGCACGGCGCGCCGCGCGAACTCCGCCGAGAGAATCGGGGCGTTGCCGCGGATGTAGCTCATCACGCCGACGCGCAGCACGTTATAGTAAGCCCCCTCGGCGTCGACGATCTTAGTCATGTTGGAGGCCAGCGGACCAACTAGCCCGTAGCACATCAGAATGCCGAGGAAGGTCCCCACCAGCGCCGCAGCCACGTGATGGCCGATTTGCTCGGGCGGGCCGCCCAGCGAGCCCATCGTGATCACGACGCCGAGCACGGCGGCGACGATGCCAAGACCCGGCAGCGCGTCCGAGATGGTGTTGAGCGCGGTGGAAGGCTGCACCGCCTCATGATGGTGCACTTCCATGTCAAGCTCCATCATCCGGTCCAGCTGAAACGGATCCACGCCGCCGCTGATCGACATGCGCAGCGTGTCGCAGACAAAATCCACCGCGTGGTGATTGGCGAGAAAAGCCGGGAACTTGCTGAACACGTCGCTTTTCTCCGGTTCCTCCACATCGGCTTCCAGCTTCGTCGCTCCGTTCTTGCGCGCCGAAACGAACAGTGTGTTCAGCATCTTCAGGGTTTCCAGATAGAGATCCTTGTTGTAGCGGTTGCCCTTGAGGATTCCGATCAGCCCCGCGAACACGCCCTTGATCACATGCATCGGGTTGGCGACGAACAGCGTGCCGAATGCGGCTCCTCCGATGATGACCAACTCGGCCGGCTGGAACAGCACGGCGAGATTGCCGTGAGCCATCAAGTAGCCGCCGAGGACGGCGCCGAGCACAATGACGATTCCGATGATTGCGAACATGATTGGTTGAACCTGGACCCCAGCATCCGGCGGTCATTCTCTCTTATCGGTGGAAGCGAACGCGGGTTGAGGGTAAGACCGAGAAAGGGGAACGGTACGAAACGCCATGCAAATCCAGGACTTAGCACTTAAGAGTCTTTGCTCCTTTTCTCCCGGTACATGCGCTGGTCGGCGGTGGCCAGCAGTTGATCGGCGTCACGCCCGTCCTCAGGAAAACTGGCGCAGCCGGCGCTCAACTGCAGCAGGCCTTCTCCGCAAACTTCGCTGCCAACCTCGGCGGCGATCCGGGAGAGCGACTCGATCTTCTCCGAGATATTCCCGTGCGGATAATCGGGCAGAACCAGTACGAATTCATCGCCGCCCATGCGCGCCACACAGTCGTAGTCGCGGCATTCCGTCTTGATCCGCCCGGCCAGCAGGCGAAGCACCTCGTTGCCTGCCAGGTGGCCGTGACGGTCGTTGACCTGTTTGAATCCGTCCAGATCGCACACCAGCACCGAGAGACCGTTGCCGGAGCGGCCGCAGCGGGCCAGTTCGCGGTCCAGGTGAACGAAAAGAGAGCGCGCGTTGGGCAGGCCCGTCAAGCCATCGGTGGCGGCGCTCTGCTGAACGTTCCGGTGAGCGACCGCGTTGGCCAGAGCCATGCCGAGCTTGCCGGATACAGTTTCGAGCAAACGCAGATGGTCGCGCCGGAAGGCGTTCCTTTCCAGAGAATAGAGCGCCAGTACACCCACAAGGTTCTCTCCGTCGCGCAGCGGAACGATCAGAGCCGAGCGAAGCGAAGTGAGACGCGCGGCTTCCACGGCCGGATCCCCGTTCACTATCGGCTGCTGATGCGCGGCCACCCAGCCCGACAACCCCTGACCAAGAGGAGTCTCCAGGGACGCAAGCAGCCGGCTGCTTTCCCCGCTCACAAAGCAAGGTTTCAGCAGTCCGCCCTCGGCCAGGCTGACCGAAACCGCGTCATAGGGGACCAGGTCCTGAATGCGCGAGCAGAATAGGGATAGAGTATCCGGCACGCGGAGGGAATTCCCCAGATCGCGGGTGAGCTCATACAGACGCTGCGCCTCATGGCGGGCCGCGGCGATCCGCTCCAGAAAGCCGGCGGCGGGCGGGACGGCCGGCTGAGCCGGGGCGTCCGCTGCGGTGCATTGCTCCAGGTCCGCGGCCTTGCCGAGAAGGATCTTCACCACCTGAGGGTCGAAGGCGCGGCCGGATTCCGCGCCGACCAGCTCCAGCGCCTGCGGCAGCGGCAGTGCGCCGCGGTGCGGGCGGGCGGAGGCCAGTGCATCCAGACTGTCGACCGCGGCGATGATGCGCGCGCCGATGGGGATGTCCTCGCCGGCCAGCTTGTCCGGGTAACCGGTGCCGTCCCATTTTTCGTGGTGAGCGCGGACAATCCCGCATACCGCCGCCGGGAATCCGGCCTGCTCAAGAATCTGCGCGCCCACCGCCGGATGGATCTGCACCTTCTCAAACTCCTCCGGAGTCAGGCGGGCTGGTTTGGAGAAGATGTGGCCTGGTACGGCCAGCTTGCCGATGTCATGAAGAATGGCCGCCGTGCGGAGCGCGCTGAGTTCCTCCCGCGAGAGGCCCATCCGCCTCCCGATTTCCATCGAGTAGACCTGAAGGCGGCGAAGGTGAAACTCGGTGGCGTCACCGCGCACCTCGATCGCAAGGGCGAAGGCTTCCAGCGTGCTCAGGTGCCGCTCCGCCATCCGCTTCATCGAGAACTTCACACGAAAGACCACCAGGGCCGAGAGGGCAAGGGCGGCAGCGGCAACCAGTATCCAGAGACTCATTGGCTTTCTCCGGCGTGCACCGGCGGCGTGACCGGTTCCCCTTGTCCCACCGAGTTCACCAGCGCCCGGAGATCATTGGCCGGGACCGCCTCCGGCTCCCGTGACGGAGGTTGCGGAAGGCAGCCGATCAGCCGGCGCGTAAACGGATGCGCCGGACTGTCGAAGACCTGCCTTACCGGGCCGCATTCCACCAGCGACCCCCTCTCGAGTATCGCGACACGGTGCGCGAGCGTGCTCACCGACAGCAGGTCATGAGAGATGAACAATACCGCGGTGGAGAGCTTGCGGTTGAGATCGGCGAACAGCTTCAGGATCTCCGCCTGCGTAATGACGTCCAGCGCCGAGGTCGGCTCATCGGCGATCAGCAATGACGGACGGTGCAGGATCGCCATGGCAATGAGCACGCGCTGCGCCTGGCCAACGCTGATCTCGGACGGATAGCGCCGCAGAAACGTCTCCTCCGAGGGCAGGCAGGCAAGCTCCATGGCGCGGCCCGTCTCCTGGCGCCAAGGCGAGCCGTCCGCGGAGCGGTGCGCCAACCAGGCCTCGCGCAGCTGATCTCTCAGCCGCAAGCAGGGATTCAGCGACGATACCGGGCTTTGCAGTACCAGCCCGATACGGCTGCCTCGCAGCTCGCGCATGCGCCGCTCCGGCAGGCCCATCAGATCCGTCCCTTCGAAAACAATACTGCCCCGCACCCATCCGCCGCGGTAACCGATCAGCCGCAAGAGCGCCATCGCGAGCGAACTTTTACCGGAGCCGCTTTGTCCCACCAGCGCCAGGATCTCGCCGGACTCAACCGCCAGCGTGATGTCCTCAAGCACCGGCTGCCCCTTGCCGTAACCCGCCGTGATCCGCATTTCCAGTAATCTGGCCGCCATCAGTTGCCCGCTGCCCCCTTGGCGAAATGAATCCGGTCGATGTTCCAAAAAACCTGCGGGAACATGACCGCCGGTTGCACGCCGGCCAAGGCGCCGGAGGAGGCCGCAAGGGAATTCTTGTACAGCAGGTAGACAAACGGCTCCTCGTCGAAGACGATTTTCTGCACGCGGTCGACATGACGCTTGCGCTCGGCAGGGTCCGCCGAGGCGGCCTGGGCGCGCATGAGCCGGTCAATTTCCGCCTCCCACGCGGTGGCCGGCGCCGGCTGCGACGGATTCCACTGATGATTGGGTGAGGAGCTCAGCCAGACGTTCATCTGCGAGTTCGGATCCAGATCGAGATTGGTCTGGCCGAGCAGGCAGGCGTCATAGTCGAAGGTGCGCGTGATGCGTTCAATCAGGCTCGGAAAATCGAGCGGCGCCAGGTGCACGCGGATGCCGATCTCGGCCAGATCCTGCTGAATCAAAGCGGCCATGCGCGCGCGTGTCTTGTTGCCGGAGTTGGTGATCAAGGTGAACTCCACCGGCTGGCCGGAGGGGCTCACCAGGCGCGGGCCCTGTTTGCGGAAACCTACCTTGGCCAGCAGACGCAGCGAGCCGGCCGGATCGTGGCGGCGCGGAGACAGATCCTTGTTGAACCAGAAACGGTTGGCGGGGCTGACCGGGCCCGCCGCCGGAGTTGCCAGCAGCTGAAATGCGATACGCACCAGATCGTCGCGGCGTATGGCGCCGGAAACGGCGTTGCGGAATGGGCGCGAAGTGAACCATGCCTTCTTGTGCGCCGGCAGCGGCGCCGTGGGAACCATGTTGAACCACAGCATCTCCGGCTCCAGCGACGGACCGGCGTTGTAGGGAGCCTTCGGCATGTCGCCCTTCAGCCGGAGGAAATGTTCCGGTTCGATCTTATTGATGAGATGGATCTCGCCGCGCCGCAGCCGCAGCAGCTCCGTGTCGCGGTTGGTCTGGATCTCCAGCCGCACCGCGTCAAGATAGGGCAGGCGGCGGCCGGCCGGAGCGGTCTTCCAGTAGTGCGGGTTACGGTCGAGATGGAAGTAGACGCCCGGCTGATGCTGCGCGATGAGGAACGGACCGAGCACGGCCTTCTCTTTGAGCGGCGAGCGGCGGGACAGGATCGAGAGCCCGTCGAAACGCCGGTCCAGACCGGCAACCGGGGCGGGGAAGTCGATCGTGATGGCTAGCGCGGAATGCACCGTCGTCTTCAATACGCCCAGTGGGGAGCGGAACGAATCGGCGACCGGTGAGCGCAGCGAGGCGGCCGAAAGCAGATCGAACGTGTAGGCGACATCCTCGGCCGTGAACGGCGTTCCGTCGGAGAAGCGCACGCCTTCCCGCAGTTGAAACCGGATGCGGCGGCCGGCGTCGGTGATTTTCCAGCTCACGGCAAGATCCGGCTCCGGCTGCTGGCTGGCGCGGTTCAGGCGGATCAAGGCAGCGGAGGTGAGGAAGCGGATCGTCTCCGAGGATTCCTCGGCCGCCTCCAGCGGGTGCAGCGTCTTGGGCTCCGAGCGCAGGCAAAGGCGCAACGTGCCGCCCCATTGTGCGCCGAGCGGGACGCTCAGCCAAACTGCGATTGCGGCAACCAGCAGCCGTCTCATGCGGCGCGCTCCTTGCGGGCCAGCAGGACGTGCATCGCCCAGACGCAGGCAAGCAGCAGCGCCGCCGGCGCCAGCACGAACGGGTTCTCCGCGATCGCCGAATAATTCTCCAGCTCCTTGAGAAGCCCTCCCCAGCTGGGCAGCGGCTCCACCACGCCCAGGCCGAGAATGCCGAGGTTGGCCTCGGCGAGAATGAACAACGGAATCGAGGTCCAGAATTGCGCCGCCAGCACCGGCCGCAGGGCAGGCATCAGGTGGCGGCTCAGCAATCGCCAGCCGGCGACTCCTTGCGCGCGGGCCAGCAGCAGGAAGTCGGAATTACGCAGTGAGGCTGCCGCGGCCCGTACCACGCGCGAGGGGCCGGCCCAGCCCAGCGCCCCGAGCAATAGAAACGTAATCACCAGCGAGGCGAGCGGTTCCACATCCAGCGGCAACGCGGCGCGGACCGTGAGCAGCAGGAACATCCAGGGCAGGCACAGCAGAAGATCGGAGGAGACTTGGTGCGCACCCGCGGGAAAACGTCCGAGCCACGCCGCCGATGCGCCGGCAAAGGCGGCCAGCAGCGTGGACAGCAGCGCCGCGGCAGGAGCCAGCAGCAGCGAAACACGGGTCGCGTGCAGGAGCCGCGAGAGCCGGTCGCGGCCCAGTTCGTCGGTGCCGAGCGGATGGTCCGCCGAAGGCGGCGCCGCAATCGCCTCGCGGAACTGGCGATGGTATGGCGCCGGCGCGATCCAGCCGGCCGCCAGCGCCGGTCCCAGGATCAAGGCGAGCACGATCCATGCGGCCATCCGCGCCCGGCTCATCCCGGCCTCCGCAGTGAGGCGGCGGCGATGTCAGCCAGCGCGTTCGCCGACATGGTGATCAGCGCCGTCAACAAAGTGAGCGAAACCAGCACCGGCAGATCGCGTCCCAGAGCGGCGTTCCAGGCCAGCTGGCCGATGCCGGGCACATCACACAGCACTTCCAGGGGAATACAGGCTCCCCACGCGATGCTGACGGTTACTCCGCCCAGCGCCGCCAGTTCGCCCAGCGGTGGCCGCAACAGATGACGCCCCAGCAGGGCCGCCCCGGAAACGCCCTTGGCGCGCGCCAGCAACACGTGTGGCCGGGTGGCGGTTTCCTGAAGCAGCCGGCTCGCATAGGAGTAAATACGCGGGAACACCACCACTCCCACTGCCGCTTCCCTCGGCCATCCGCCATGAAGAAACGCAAGGCCCACCAGCGCGGCGGGAACCGACAGAATCAGACCGGCCACGGCTGCGCCCCCTGCCGAAACCCCGGAACCGGGAAATGCGGCGCCAGACAGAGCGAAACCCAACCCGGCCATCCAGCCCAGCAACAGGCCCACCGCCACAAGCCGCAGCGTCGCTGGCAGACGCTCCCCCAGCAACTCCCTCACCGGACGGTTCAAGCTACGGGAAAAACCCAGGTCGCCGGAAGCCAGGCCTCCTAAGTAATTTCCATAGAAGGCAAGCAGACCGGCATCGGCGGCCCGCTCGGCCCGCACGGCGTTGAGCGTTTCCTCAGAAAGCCGTGTGTCCAACTCGCGTTCATCCACGGCAAAGCCCGGCGCAAAACGTACCAGCGTGGCGCCAAGCAGACCGGCGAGCAGCAACATCAACGGAAGCCGAAGCAGGCTGCGTGCTGGCGTAGAAAGCCTCACTAGGCTCATATCGGCGGCGAGGGGGAATAGGGAGTGCGGAATAGGGTGCGAAGGTGCGCCCGGCTACCAGATCCTGCGTACCCCCTCAGGGGATAGTTCACATTCTCTTCCGTTCAGCCGATGACTGAAAGGGTAGGTACGTGTGTGCAATGAGCGTTGAGACGGCGACCGAAACCTTTCTCGGGCTGGAAGCAGTCATCGTCAGTCCCGTCATGCGGAATCTGATGGCGCAGCTCCAACGCGTGGCGCAGACGGAGGCCTGCGTGCTGATCACTGGCGAAAGCGGCAGCGGCAAGGAACTGGCCGCGCGGGCGATCCACCAATACTCGCTGCGCTCCGCCAAGCCGTGGGTTGATGTCAACTGCGGCGCGCTGCCCGAACACCTCATGGAGAGCGAGCTGTTCGGCTATGAGAAGGGCGCCTTCAGCGGCGCCGACACCGGCAAGCCAGGTCTGTTTGAAATGGCCGACACCGGGACGCTGTTCCTCGATGAAATCGGCGAGCTGGACCCGAAGATGCAAGTGAAGCTGCTTCGTGTGCTCGACCGCGCGCCCTACTACCGCCTGGGTGGCAAGAAGAAGATCACCGTCGATGTGCGCGTGCTGGCGGCCACTAACCAGGACCTGAAAGCAGCCATCAGGGAGGGCCGGTTCCGTAGCGATCTATATCATCGTCTCAGTCAGGTGAAAGTGCCCGTCCCTCCGCTGCGCGAACGGCCGGAAGATATTCCCGCGCTGGCGCGTTTCTTCCTGGATCAGCAGAACACGGCCATCGAGCTCAGCCAGGGCGCCCTAGCCAGGATGCAGCGGCACGCATGGCCGGGTAACGTGCGGGAATTGAGGAATGTGCTGATCAGTTCCTCCATCGCGGCGCTCAGCGATCGCATCGAAGAAAACGACCTCGTGCTGGAAGGGGAAGAGAAGCCGGCGGCTTCCTTGAGCGCCGACACGGTCAACCTGGAGGAACTGGAACGGCAGACCATCCTGCGCGTGCTGCGCGAAACCGGCAGCCATCATGAGAAGGCGGCCGTGCTGCTGGGTATTTCCACGCGAACGCTGAGCAGGAAGCTGAAGGCATACGGAATGGGGAGGGTGAATGAAGACTGCCTCACAGGATCCGTCGATGAATAGATCGCCGATGGACCGGCGGTGTGAGTTGCGCCAGGCGGCCGAAGGCGAGGTGGTGCTCGACCTGGTCGTGCCTGCCGTGGAGATTTGCGGCAGTTTGCTCGACGTGAGCACGAGCGGCTTCCGCGCCGCGCACGAATCGCCTCTTCTGGAGACCGGTCAGATCGTGGAGTTCGCCTATTCCGGCAAACGCGGCAAGGCCCGTGTCGTCTGGAACCGCGTCTGCGACGGCCACTGGCAGAGCGGCTTCTTCATTCTCGGTTGAGGCGCTTGGCAAGCAGGCTCGCGCAGCGGGCAAGATTCCCGCCCGTCAGCGCACCGCCGGGGTGAAACGGCAGATCGGCGGTTTCCAAACCCGGCGGGAAAACCGGCTCCCACCCTAGCGCCTCCGCATGCGCCCGCCGTCCAAGCACCCGGATCACCACCGGCCGGACCGGCAGCGGCTGTGGCGAGTAGCGGAACGCCATCGCGCGGTGGCGCGACGCCGGGGAGGAAGGGCCCAGCCACGCAGCGATGTTCTCCCGGTGGTTCCGCGCAAAGTCGAGCGACCGCATCATCAAATACTCCAGCTGCGCGGAAAAATCCTGGCTGCGCAGGGTTGCCGCGTGCGCGCGCACCCGTTCACGAAACTGCCCGTAAAGGGCACCTGCAGTGGCAGAGACGCTCTGCCCCTTGCGCCAGGCCGGGTTCAGCGTATCGATGAGGCACAGAAGATCCACCGTCTCCCCTGATGCGACAAGCTGCCGGCCGCTGCGGATGGAGCGCGGCGGCCTGCTGAAGAACCGCCCAGACGCCGGCCGTACTCACCCGACCTCCTTCCAACTCAACTCCGCGTCGGAGCGCCGCACATAGTTCGCTTCCAGAGCCGCCGCCTCCGCCGCCAAGCCGGCTAGTAACCGCCCGGCCGCGATATGCGCGACCGCCCGCGCCAGTTCCCGGGAAACACGGCATACACGAGGATGGCCTGCCGGCAGCGGTAGAGAATCCGCAGTCACGATCTCCACCTCGCCTTCCGGCAGCGATGCCAGCCATGCCTCCACCGGACCCACGGTCTCCGGCTGCACCAGCCGCAACTCTCCATCGTAAACCGCCCCATACACCTCTTGCCGCCGAGCATCGATCAGCGGCGCGCGCAGCTTTGCCGAACCGTGCCAGGCCAGTGCCTGCAGATTGGAAACCCCGGCGGCCGCCTTGCCCGTTGCCTCCGCCAGCCCCTTCACCGCCGATAGCGCCACGCGGACTCCCGTGAACGAACCCGGCCCCGATGCCGCCGCGAAACAGTCGATATCGGCCACGCCCAGGCCGGCTTCCCGCAACAACGCCTCTACTTGCGGGAACAACAAGTGCGCATGGCCTTCGGCGGAACGATGCCTCTGCTCATACAGCCCTTCCGGCGTAAGAAGCGCGAGCGAGCATACCTCGCCGCTGGTATCGATTGCCAGCACCCGAAGCTTCATTTCTCCACGCGGACAACCTTGTCGATGGCGTACAACTTCCCGTTCAGGTTCAGCCCGTATAGCCGCAGATTCACCACCGCCGGATAGTTGCGCGCCAGCGAAGCCGGGATCGTGAAGGAGCCTTTCTCGCCCGATCCGATCACACGGTAACCCTGCCGCTCCGAGGTTGCCTCCGCCGTCCACAAATAGTACATCGACGAGGTGGCCCGCGTCTGCCGCGTCAGCTTCACCGCGAACTCCACCGGCTTGCCCGCAGGCAGCGGCCCCTCCACCGGCGCCGCGATCTCAAACGGCGTGCGCTGCGCGTTACGCTCCGCCTCCTGCATGAAAACAGGCCGCGATGCAAACTTCCAGCTTCTCAGCATGCCCTCTTTTCTGCCGTCGCGCGACAGATGCAGCACCCAGTCGCTCGAGATATCCGGCGGCTGGCCGGAAAAGCGCTCGCCCTTGTAGTCCTTCTTCTCCTTCACGACCTCCCCGGTCGCCGGACGGAACCAGTAAACTTCGTAGCTCTTCTTCTCCGTCACCACCTCCACGGGCCCCGGTTTCTCCAGGTACACAATGTACTCGATCCCCGGCAGCGCCAGCGCGCGCCCGCCGTCGATCTCAAAAAACGGCTGCAGCTCCCAGAACCGGGTGCGCGAGAAAAACTCAAACCACGCCGACATCGCGCGCGCGCCCGGCGAATCCAGGTAATTCTCCTCCACTTCAAACTTGCGTCCGCCATACGTGCCGGTGTTGCCGAAGGTGGGATACTGTCCGTTCATCGCCGCGTTCCACAACCGCCGCCGGAAAGTGTCCGAGTCGACATGATGCGGATGCGACTTGCCCGCTCCGGAATCCTCATAGGCGAACTCGGCGTTCACCAGCGGCGCCCGCACAATTTGCCGCTCCACCGCTCCCAGCGCGGTGTCGGAAGATTGATAGGTGACGTAGTTCATCCAGCCGTCCTCCAGCAGCGGTGCCGACGTGCGCACGGTGTGCGTCGACCGCGGGTGCTGATAAGGATCCAACTTCTTCAGCAACAGCCCGATCTCCTTGAGCAGCCCGCGGCCATCTTCGTACTCCTCGAACTCCTGCACCCCCTGCCAGGTGATCCGCATCGGCGCGTAGCGCGCAACCAGATGCCGAATGTAGCGCTCCCGCTGCTGCCATTGCGGCATCTCGCGCGCCAGGTGATTCTCATCGCCGGCCAGTACCAGATCGGCGAAGATGCCTTCCCGGTTCATTGCCAGGATGCGGTTGTCCAGCTCCTGGAAGTGCGCCAGGTTCGGCTCATCCGGCGATAGATACGCCTTCGCCAGCCGCTCATCGTTGTGCATCACCAGCCCCCGCAGATGATTGAAGTTCTGCGACGCCCGGACCTCGATCAGCTTATCGAACAATGAACGCTCGATCCACGCAAACCGATAGCAGGTATCGCCCATCCACAAATGCGCGTTGCGCGTCTCCGTGGTCGACCAGTGGTGCACATTGTCGGGCCGCAAGTAACCGGGATTGCCCGAATCGGTTGCCGGGAAGCGGCCAGTTGCCCCCGACAACGATTTCACGTTGGAGGTAATGCGGAAATCCCACTCGCCCGGATCGGTCGGGGAGAACCGAATCACAAACCGCCTCCCGCCGTCCCAGAACCCCGGCATCAAGAAAGTCCGGTGCCGCGGGCTCCGGAATTCCGCGTGCAACTCCACGCTCAGGTAGGGATTCCCGTGCGCGGCCGCTTCGGCTTCGGCCATCTCCAACACCAGTTCGCACGGCGTGTAGGTCGGTGTTGGCGGGCAACCGGGCTGGCCGTTTACCACGGCGGCCAGCAAAACCAGCGCGGCAAGGCAACGCATGCCTAACAGTGTATCCGCTCACCTCGGTAAGAAGGAAGCTCGTGCGATGGAAAGCTCGCCGCTCAATCGCCGGAAGCCGTCAGCCGGCTGCGCGATGGCCTTGACCATCGCTCGATCGCCTCGGCAAGCAGCTTCAGGTCAATCGGCTTGGAGATGTAATCATCCATGCCCGACTCCAGGCACCGCTGCCGGTCGCCATCCAACGCATCCGCAGTCATCGCGATGATGGGCAAGTGTTTCTGACGCCGCTGCCGTTCCTGTTGCCGGATCTGGCGCGTGGTTTGATAACCGTCCATCGCCGGCATCTGGCAGTCCATCAGGATCATGTCGTAATGCGCTTGGGAAATGGCGCGTAGCGCTTCCTGGCCGTTGCAAACGATATCCGCGCGATAGCCAAGTTTCTCCATCATCCGTTTCGCCAGTTGCTGGTTCAGCGGATTGTCCTCAGCGATGAGAATCTGCAGCCGCCGGCTCGCGCCCGGCGCTTGCTTCCAGGGGTTCTTTCCCGGAGCAACGGGAATTGCCTTGTTTGCCGTCACCGGCTCCCGGCTCAGCGCCGCTTGAATTGTCCGAAGCAACTGCTCCCGCCGGATAGGTTTGACGATGACACCGGCCAGGCCGGTCTCGGCGATCAATTCAGGCGCCGGCTGGCGTCCGCGTCCGGCCACCAGAAGGACGGGGATTCTCGCCGCGTTCTTCAGGTCGGCTGCCCAGGGAATCGCGTACCTGCCGTGGTCTCCACATCCGGTGAGGGCAATATCGAACTTCCTCCCCGATCCCAGGATCTGCAGCGCTTCCGGCGGAGTGCGGGCTTGAGCCACTTGCAGACCCAGCTCTTCGGCCTGCAACGCCGTCGCGCGCAAAGCCGTGTCGTGCTCGATCACCAGCAGCGCACGGTGACCCGCCAGTGGCTTCTCCCTGCCTTCCTCGGTGATCTTCTGCCGCGGCAGACTCACCGTGAACCAGAAAGTCGATCCCGCTCCCTCCTCGCTATGGAGCCCGATCTCGCCGCCCATCTTCGCCACCAGATCCTTGGATATCGCCAGGCCCAGCCCCGAGCCTCCGAACCGCCGCGTGGCCGCCATATCGGCCTGCGAGAACGGCTGAAACAGCTTGACCTGATCTTCATGCTTGATCCCCACCCCCGTATCGCGAACCAGGAAACGCAGCACTACTTTCTTATCGCTCTCTGCAAGCTGGCAAATGCGCACCATCACCTCGCCGCGCTCGGTGAACTTGACCGCGTTGCCCACCAGGTTCACCAGGATTTGCCGCAGGCGCCCGGCATCTCCCCGCACCAGATTGGGCACGTCGGGTTCGATCAGGCAGTTTAGCTCCAGGCCTTTCCTCGCCGCCGGTTCCGCCATCAGGTCAAGCACGTTCTCCATCTCGCGACGCAAATGAAAATCGGCGATCTGCAGCTCCAGCTTGCCCGCTTCGATGCGCGAGAAATCCAGGATATCATTGATGATTCCCAGCAGCGACTCCCCGCTGCGCAGCACCGTATCCGCCATGTCGCGCTGCTCCGGCGTCAGCTCGGTGTCCAGCAACAGGTTCGTCATGCCCAGCACGCCGTTCATCGGTGTCCGGATCTCATGGCTCATGGTTGCCAGGAAGTAGCTCTTTGCCTTGGTTGCCTCCACTGCTTCGTCGCGCGCCAGGCAGAGGTCGGCGGCCAGACGCGCCAGCTCCGAGGCCTGCTGCTCCGCCTTTTGCTTGGCCAGTTCCAACTCGGTCATGTGGCGCGCCAGCACGCTCTTCATCGCGTGCCGCTCGGTCACCTCGCGCTCCACGCCCTGCACCCCGATCTGCCGTCCCTTCTCATCCCGCAAAGGTCCCCAGGAGGCTGACAGCCAGATCTGCCGCCCGTCCCGCCGGATCGCCCGGAACTCCACGTCGGAATACGATGAGCCTTCGAAAACCGTGTCCCAAAGCGCCAGCATCCGCGGTTCATCGTCCGGGTGCAGCCAGTTGATGAAGTGCTTGCTGTACATGTCTTCCACCGCATACCCTAGCAGCATGCTCACCGCCGGATTCACATACAGCAGCTTCCGGTTCATGTCGTAGGCAAGGATCAGGTCTCGCGTGTTCTCGGCGATCAGCCGGTGGTTGCGCTCATTGCGCCGCGCCGATTCCAGCGCCAGCCTCAGGTTGTGCATCGAATAGATGATCGCCACGTTGACCAGCACGAACATCGCCACCTGAAGTGCCCCCTGAGCCGTCAGGATGGAACTGATCGTAGACGGATCCGGCTCCAGGAACGGAGCAGCCGCCAGGTAGGCCAGCAGCAGCGCCCAGGCGTGGCGCCGGCGGAACAGGTAGGCGGTGAGCGCCGTGCCCAAGCCGATGAAAGGCGCTAGGCGCGGCGCAAGGCCCAATTGGCCGAGTAACGCCACAAGCACAAGAGTGAGTGTGGCGAACAGGAACCCCATAGCGTGTTTGCTATGCAGTCTCATGGTTCGATGAACGGGTACAGAAGCTCCATAACCTATCGGCGGAAAGAAGAGATACCTCCAGGGTTGCAGGGGAGATTCCTGGTCCCTGTGGAAAAGGCGTTGCATAAACATAATTTATTGAGAGATGTGCTATGATTTATGCAAGTCCGCCGGTTCAGGAGATGCCCAACCTCAATTGTTTGAGGCGATCTGCCTAAGTCCCCCTTGACTTTCCCATTTTGTCTGACTTAAGATATACCTTAGTCTTCGCCTTGGAGGAGGATCATAATGAAAGGGAAAGTGCTTTTTGTAGGGTTGTTGTTGACAGCAGTTGCTTTCGCAACACCTGTCACAGTGACCTTTGCTGGTACCGGTACAAACGTAACACTACCAACCACGTTAACAACTGGAACGGCATTCAATACAAACGGAATCAATTTCAACACGAGTTTTCTAGACATGCTTGGTGGTGCTTTGACCATCACGGCATTTGTCGACACCACGCCGGGGCCTTTGGCCAACGGCCCGCACATTACCTGCTACAAGACCAGTAACGCGGCAACTGCCTGCTCATCGACGCTTGGCTCAGCCGGTATCGGCATCCGCTGGAACAGCGGCAATGTGGCTGTCGGCGGTACCGAGGTGGATGCCGACCCGAGATTGGAATGGTTCCACGTCACAGTGAACAGCGGTGTCTGGCGGCTGCTGGAAGTTGGTCTCGCCAACTTCACAGGCAATGAGCAGTGGCGCATCTCTTTCAACAACGGCTCGACATTCACGAATTTCACGAATCTGGGAGACGTGATCGACCTCTATCCCTTCAACCAAACAATTGACTCCAACGGCGTGCGGATCGGCTTGGTTAGCACCACCAGCGACTTCCGGCTCTACAGCCTGACGTTCGAAGAAATCCTCGAGCCGATCCCGGAGCCGACAACCTACGGCTTGATCGCTCTCGGCTTGGTCGGACTCGGCCTGGCTGCCCGCCGCCGCGCCACCAAGTAATTCCTGCACAAAAAATATACCAACGCCGGGTCTCCCGGGACCGGCGTTGTTCATTTGGAGGAGACGCTGGGGTTGCCGCGAATATGAAACCGCAGCTCCCAATCGGTGGAGTGCCGGATTCCCACGCGCGGCCCTGTTAGCACTTCTTCCCTGGGAACGTCCATCTGCCGGATCGTCAGCGCTCCGTGCGTCAGATCCGCTCCATAGTGGCGCCGCGAGATGCCCATGGCTCGTGTGAGATTGCCCGGACCGGAGCAAAGCTCCGCTGTGGAATGCGTACGCGGGCGCTCCACCGTCATCGCGCCGATGCCCGCCACCGGTTCCAGCGCCCGGATCAGCACACAGCCCGGCGATCCCGCCGGTTCGGCCACCACGTTCAGGCATTCATGCATTCCATAGATCAAGTACACATAGGCGTGGCCCGGCTCTCCGTACAGAACTTCTGTTCTGGCGGTGCGGCCGTGGAACGTATGCGCGGCACGGTCTGTTTCCCCTAGATACGCTTCCGTCTCGACAATTCGCCCGGCCCGTCCCCCATGCACCAACATCTTTCCCAGCAGTAGCCTCGCCACCTCGGCCGCCGGCCGCGCGTAAAAGCTGCGCGGCAGGATCGCCAGCGACCGAATCTCGGCGGGGGTCATTGAATCCGGCACTGCTTTCATTCGAGAATGAACAGTTCGGCTCATGCGGCTTTTTACGGGCATCGAAATCCCGGCTCCGGCTCTTCAACCCGTCGGGCGGCTACTCGATCGATTGCGCCCACTCGCGCCGCTGCGCTGGTCGAAGGTGGAAAACCTGCACATTACCACGAAATTCATCGGCGAGTGGCCCGAGGAGCGTCTGAACGAGCTGATCCGTCAACTCCGCGATGTCGATCCCGGTTCAAGCTTCGAGATCAGTCTCCACGGTCTTGGCTGGTTTCCCGAGCCGCAAAGGCCGCACATCTTCCACATCGGAGTCCAGGCCGGCGCACCGTTGATTGATCTGGCCGCGCGCACCGAGCGCGCCCTCGCCGCCCTTGGTATCGAACCGGAAAACCGGCCCTACCGGCCACACCTTACCTTGGCACGCATCCAGCCTCGCGGCGGACGTAATCCGAACCTCGACGCTTTGCGCAAGGCAGTGGCCTGCAAACTGGACCAGCAGTGGAGCGCTTTCACCTGCGCCTGCTTCCATCTGTACCGCAGCCAGCCAGGCGCAGCGGGTTCCCAATACACCCAAATCGCGGCATTCCCGATACCGGCCGCCGAAAGAGGGGTTTAAGGAAAAACATGGCCATCGTTTCGATTCTGTTTGCCTATTTGCTCGGCTCCGTTCCGTGGGGCTTCCTCCTCACCAAATGGCGGCTGGGCGGCGACATCCGCAAGATGGGCAGCGGCAACATGGGTGCTGCCAACGTATGGCGGCAGGGAGGCCGCGGACTCGGTTTGGCGGTCCTTCTGCTGGATGCCGGAAAGGGCACACTCGCGGTATGGCTCACGGGCAACTGGAGCGGTGAATCCATGGATTGGATGAGCGCCGCCGCGCTGGCGGCCATGCTCGGCCACGTCTTCCCGGTCTGGCTTAAGTTCAAGGGTGGCAAAGCGGTCGCCACCTTCTTCGGCTGTTTCGCCTGGCTTGCTCCCCTCCCGGCTCTCGCCGTCACCATTGTCTGGCTCGGCGGGACGATTCTCACCCGCCATACTTCGGTGGGCAGTTGCCTGGCTGTGGGCACTTTCCCGATGGCGTTATGGCTCATTCTTCACCCGCCTGCGGCTCTCTTGATGGCCTCGGCTGCTTCCGCCGCATTGATATTATGGCGTCATAAGGAGAATTTTGTCCGGATCCGCGCAGGAACCGAGGTCCGAATCCGGTTTGGAAGCCGGTGAAGTCTTTGTGAATCAACCGCAACATCGGCGAAAAGGTCGTGTTCACAAGGATATGGCGGCGGCCATCGCTTTGGAGCACGATGCCGAATTGATGGTCCGTGTCCGCGAAGGCGACACGGCCAGTTTCACTCAGTTGCTGGAGCGCCACCGGACTTCGGTGGTCCATTTTCTCTATCGCATGGTCCAGAACCAGGCTGTCGCTGAAGAGCTCGCCCAGGAGGTTTTCCTGCGCGTTTACAAGTCCAGGGCCGGTTATGAGCCGTCGGCCAAGTTCACCACCTGGCTGTTCCGCATCGCCACTCATTTGGCGTTGAACTGGATCCGGGATAACAAGGGCAGTTTGCAGACACAAAGTCTGGATGAGCAGATTCTGGAGGGGGCCGAACGCCAGGTTCGCGACCGCGCCCCCAGCGTTGAGCAAAAGATGGTACGCGAGGCGCGGATGGAGGAGATCCGGAAGGCCATCCGGCTGCTGCCTGCCAAACAGCGGGCGGCCGTGCTCATGCATAAGTATGAAGAGTTGGAGTATTCTCAAATCGCGAAGGTGCTGGAATGCTCGGAGTCGGCGGTGAAGTCGCTGCTGTTCCGGGCCTACGAGACGTTGCGGGCCAGGCTGGCCCACTTGAGGTGAAAGGAGGCGGCAGGCAATGATTTGTCCGATGCAAGACCGGGAGAACGCGGCCATCCTGCTGGACTACTGCGACCGCAGGCTGGATACCGACCTGATGCGCCGCATCAGTTCTCACGTCGAAGTTTGCGTGGAATGCCAGAACGTGCTGGCCGCGCAGCGGCAGGTGTGGAGCGCGCTGGATGCCTGGGAGCCGGCGCCCGTTTCCACGGATTTCAACCGCCGCCTATATGCACGCATCGAGCGCGAAGAGGCCGCCGGATTCTGGAAGCGGCTGTTTGCGCCGGTCACGCCGGTGCTGCTGCGGCCCGCTTTGCCGGTAGCTGCGGCCTGCCTGCTGGTCGTCGGGACGTTGCTGTTTCAAACGCCGCAGGAGCCCAGTCTCGGCAAGCAGGCCGGCGCCGAGCTGGTTGACCTGGATCAAGTGGAAAAGGCGCTGGACGATATGGAGATGCTGCGCCAGATGGGTGTCTTTGCCGGCTCCGAGGGCGGGGTCTAGCTGGGTTTCTTATCAGGTTTGAGGATTAGGGAAGTGGTGAGCATGCGCGTCCGGTTCACAGTTGCGGTATGTCTGTCTGCCTTGTTGGCGGCGCCGCTCTGCGCCCAGAAGAAGGGGCCCGGCCCAGCGGCCAAGATCATCCAGCCTAATCCCAAGCAGGGGCGCAACCAGCTGGACCGGATTCGCAAGATGACTCCGGCCGAACGCCGCCGCCTGATGGAGCGCTTGCCGCCGGAGCGCCAGAAAGCCATCGCCGACCGCCTCGAGCGCTTCCAGCAACTCACTCCGGAGGAGCGCGAGCAGCTACGCCACCAGTATGAACTCTTTGAGCGCCTCCCTCAGGAACGCCGCGAAGCAATGCGGCGGCTCTATCAACGCTTCAATAGTCTTTCCGAAGAACGCCGCCCGCTGCTGCGTGAGGAGTTTCAATCGCTTCAGGCCCTCTCCGTGGAGGAGAGGCAGGCGCGCATGAACAGCGATGAATTCCGCAACAAATACACCGCCGCGGAGCAGCAGCTGCTCTCCGACATGAGCAAGATCCTGCCGGAAAACACTCCCGAGAAGGCTCCCAAACCCTGAGTACGTAACCGCGCTTGCTTTTTGCTAAGATAGCCCTCATGCTGCTTAGGGTCATTACTCGCACTTTACTTGCCGCCTGCCTTCTGGCGGGATCTCTGTTCGGCCAGGGAACCACTTCGCGCGCCGTCGGCATCATCCAGGACTCCACCGGCTCGGTGGTTCCCGGCGCCACCGTCAGGCTGACCAATGAGGGCACGAACACCACCTTCACCGTCACCTCCGCCGAGAACGGCGTCTACGTCTTTGAAGCCGTCCAAACGGGCTCCTACACGCTCACGGTGGAGGCCAGCGGCTTCAAGAAATTCACCGCCAAGGGCAACCCCGTTTCCATCGGCCAGCCGCTCACGGTGAATGTCACGCTCGAGGTCGGCGCGGTGACCGAAACCGTGGAAGTGGCCGGCGCTTATGAGACTGTTCAAACCTCCACTTCGGGCAACTTCGGAAACCTGTTTGAAGGCCAGGTGATTCGCGATCTGCCCATCGTCGGCACCCGCGGCCGTAACCCATTGGAACTCGTGCTGCGCCAGCCCGGCGTCGTCTCTGGCGCCAATACCGGCGGCGGCACTCACGTCCACGGCGCCCGCGACCGCGCCTGGAACTTCACCCTCGACGGCATCGACATCAACGAGACCAGCGCCGGCGGCAGCAACTTCTCCCCGCTGCGCACCAATCCCGATTCCCTCGCCGAATTCCGCGTGCTCACCTCCAACTTCACCGCCGAATACGGCCGCAACTCCGGCGGCCAGGTGGCCATGATCACGCGTTCCGGCTCCAACCAGTTTCATGGCGACGGCTTCTGGTTCTACCGCACCCCGCGCCTCAACGCCAATGAGTGGCAGAACAACCTCAACAACCTCGGCCAGCGCCAGTTCGTTCAGAACATCTGGGGCGGCTCCCTCGGCGGACCCATCCGCCGGAACAAGACTTTCTTCTTCACCAACCTCCAATGGCTGCGGGCGCGCGAATCGGCCGTCACCGACCGCACCGTCTATACGCAATCGGCGCGCCAGGGAATCTGGCGCTACGTGCGCGGCGGACGCAACGGCGCCGCGGGCGGCCCCTTCGCCGCGGTCGATTTCAACGGCCATGTCCTCCCCGGCCGCGATATCGGAACCTACAACATCGCCGCAAGTGATCCGCAGCGTCTCGGCATGGACCAGCGCATCCGCGGCTTGATCGAAGCCAGCCCGCTTCCCAACAACTTCACCGGTGGCGACGGGCTAAACACAGCGCTATTCACCTTCACCGCCCTCCAGCAGGAACGCCAGTACGACGCCGTCTTTAAGATCGATCACAATATCAACGATCGCAACACCGTCTATGCCCGTCTCGCCTTTGGCCAGCAGAACACCAATTGCGACCGCGTCAACGGCGGCTCGGAGTTCTTCCCCGGCACCGGCTGCGTCGTCAACACCCTGCGCTCCCCGCGCAACTACGCCTTCAATTGGCGCACCACGCCCACTGCTTCGGTAACTAATGAGCTGGTCGTCGGCTTCAACAACTTCGCCTTCGATTTCCAGATCCCCACCGCGGATCTGAACAAGATCACCCTCACCTCTCCAGTCACTATTCCGGAGACATTCAGCTTCGGCAACCTCCGCGAACTCACCACGTACCAGTTTGTCGACAACCTGGCCTGGTTCCGCGGCACGCACGCCATCAAGTTCGGAGCCAACGTCCGGCTGCAGCGTCACCGCGACACGCGCGGATCCATCGCCGGCTTGAACGCCAACCAGAGCGTCAATTTCTCCACCGCCGTCAGCCCCGTCGACCCGGCCACCTTCGGTCTGCCCCGCGACATTAACGTCCAGTTTGACCAGGTGCCCTTGCAGGCCCACGTCAACTTCCTGCTCGGCCGTGTCGGGACCACCTCCAAGGCTTTTGTGGCCCAAGGCGACCAGTTCGTCAACCAGCTATACAACGTCACCTCCCGCTATGATGAGTACGATTTCTACTGGCAGGACAACTGGAAACTACGCCGCAATCTCACCATTGACGTCGGGCTGCGCTGGGAGTGGAAGCTCAGCCCGCGCGCCGGCAATGGCATCATCCGCGCTCCCAACGCCCTGATGACCGCCGGCGCGGCGGCCACCAACACCCTCCGCTGGGAACCGCGAGCTTTCTATGGCGACGATCTCAATAACCTGGGGCCTTCGCTCGGCTTGGCATGGGATCCGTCCGGGAAAGGCAAATCCAGCGTCCGCGCCAACTATCGAATTGCCTATGACCGCATCAACACCTTCGCCTTCTCCTCCTCCGTGCTCCAGAATCTGCCCGGCGTCGCGCAGGGCGTCGTCAATCAGGCCTACGGACAGGGTGGCGGCCGTCTCGGCGGCCTTCCCGTGCTTCAGCCGCCTTCGCTCTCCCCCAACAGCCTGGCTCAGCCTCCGGCCTTCTCCAACAACTCCATCACCGTGGTTGATCCCGATTTCCGCATGCCCATGACCCATCAATGGGGCCTCAGCCTTCAGCAGGAGATCATGAGCCGTACCGTGGTTGAGATCAACTACATCGGCCGCCGCGCCTATGGCTTGTTCGGCGCCTACAATGCCAACCAGACCGAGATCTTCCGCAACGGATTCCTCGACGCCTTCAAGATCGTGCAGGCCGGAGGCCAATCGGATCTCATGAACCGGCTGTTGCTGCCCGATACCAGACGCCAGGCGAACGAAACGGGCTCCAACATGATCCGCCGCCTGTTTCCCGCCGACCTACGCAACAATTCGGTCGGCGCGGTTGCCGGCAACATCGCCGCGCGCATTCAGGGCTCGCGGTCGGTGGCCGATCTCTCCGATCTCGGCACCTTTTACCTCACCGCTTTCCCGCAGTTCCTCGGCGGCGTCAACGTGATCGACTCCAATGACTTTTCCACCTACCACGCCGTCGAATTCCAGGTCGAGCGCCGCTTCCACAACGGGCTCAGCTGGCAGGCCAGCTATACGTTGTCCAAATCGCTCGACACGCGCTCCTATGATCCGGCCTTCACCGTTGTCAGCGGGGCTAACAATCAGTCGGCCTCCTCCACGCCGTTTGACCTCTCCAACCGCAAACTCAACTATGCGCTTTCCGATTTTGACCGCACTCACGTCGTGCAATCCTTCTGGTCCTTCGAGCTGCCCTTCGGCCGCGGCCGCCGCTACGCCTCCTCGGCAGGCGCGTGGATGAACCGTGTCATCGGCGGCTGGCAACTGTCCGGCTTCATGACCCTTCAGGGCGGCAGGCCCTTTACCATCTACTCCGGCTCCAACACCGTCTCGAACGTCAATCAAAGCCCGGCCAACTGCAGCGGCTGCACCCGAGCCGACGGCCGTGTTTTTGACGATCCCTCGCAGGGCCTGAAGTTCTACTTGAACGAAAGCGAGCGCAACCGCTTCTCCATACCCGGTCCGGGCGAGCTTGGCAACACCGGCCGCAACTTTCTCCGTGGCCCAGGTTCATTCTCCATGGACGCCGCCTTCCTGAAGCGCACTCCGCTCACCGAACGCACCAGCCTTGAGTTGCGAGCCGACATGACCAACATCACCAATACGCCCACGTTCGGCTTCCCGACCGCGACCTTTACCTCCACAATCTTCGGCCGCATTCGCGACTCCGTTATCAGCGGATCGCGCAAGATCCAGCTCGGCGCGAAGCTACATTTTTAATCACGGGAGCGGTTCAGCAGTGCCGCCGACTGAATCGCCTCCGTCATGGCTCCGACGTCAATCGGCTTGGACAAGTAGCCGTCCATTCCCGCCTCAAGGCATTTATCCCGGTAGTCCGGACCGGCATGGGCCGTCAGAGCCAGCACGGGAGTGAAGCGGCCTGTCCTGTTCTGTATTCCGCGTATGACTCGGGTGGCTTCCAATCCGTCCATGCCGGGCATCTGCACGTCCATCAGCACTAAGTCGAACTCGCCTTTCTGGTATAAATCGATCGATTCGGCCCCCGAGCATGCCAGCACCACAAGGTGCCCCTGCCGCTCCAGCATGCGCCGCGCCACCAGCTGGTTGACGGGATTATCCTCAGCAATCAGGATCCGCAGCTTCTTCGCCGTTTGCCCAGGCGCCGCTTTGCTGACGCCGGCTATCGCCGCCTCCGTTTCCGGGCACGGCTGGACTTCGATTTCGCATCGGAAGCGGCTTCCTTCACCCTCTCGGCTCGCCACCTGGATCTCGCCGCCCATCATCTCGACCAACTGCTTGCTGATTGCCAGGCCTAGCCCGGTTCCGCCATGCAGTCTTGTGGTGGATCCATCCACTTGCCGGAACGCCTCGAAGATGATTCTCTGCTGATCCTCCGGGATGCCGATTCCCGTATCCTCCACCTCCAGCTTCAGCCTCAGGCCGCCCGCCGGATTTGCCCCGGCGCTCATCCGCACAACCACCCAGCCCGTCTCAGTGAACTTGACTGCGTTACCCAGCAGGTTCAACAGCACTTGCCTGATCCGTGCCTCGTCCCCTACCACCTGTTCCGGCAGATCCGGGGCGAATTCCAACCGCAACTGCAGCTTCTTGACCTGCGCCAGCGCCGCCACGGACCGTACCGCGGACTCGCCGCATTCCCGCACCGTAAACGGCTGGGGCCGGAGTTCCAGCCGACCCGCCTCGATTTTCGAAAAATCCAGCAGCTCGTTCAGCAGCGTCAGCAGCGATTGCGCGGAATGCTTGGACGCCTCCAGGTAGCCGCGCTGCTCGCCGTTCAGCTCCCCTTCCAGCGCCAGGTCGGTCATTCCCAGAATTCCATTCATCGGCGTCCGGATCTCGTGGCTGATGTTGGTCAGGAACTCGGTCTTGAGCCGGCTGGCTTCCTCCGCCCGCCGCTTTTCCAGGCTCAGCTGCTGTGTTCGCGCCTCCACCAGCTGCTCTAATTCCCGCCGGTGGTGTTCCAGCCGCTTGAGACGCCATTTCCACACCGCACCCACCAGGCCGGCGCAGCCGGAAACAACCATCAGAAGGAACCACCAGGTAAGCCAGAATGGCGGTCTCACACGGAACCGCAGCCGGGTAGGATTGGCGCTTTCCACTCCCTCGGCGGAGATCCCGAAAACCTCGAACAAATACTCCCCTGGCGCCAGATTCGGATAGCGCAGTTCACTCTGTTGGGATTCAATCCAGGTATCGTCCACCCCGGAGAGCCGGTACCGGTAGCTCACCTTCTTCTCATTCCGGAAGCTCAGCGCCGCAAACCGCAGATGCAGCGACCGCTCGGCGTAGGGAACCTCGACGGTCCCGGCCGGATTCCGCTGTTTTCCCCCCAGGCTTACCGAAACCAGTTCTACGGGCGGCCCTCCTGGCTGCAGCCGCTTCCCGCTCGGCGTGTATCGCGACAATCCCCTGCTTGTGGAGATCCAGATCGCCCCATCGGAATCCTGAAAGAAACCGTTGGAGTTGCAGTCGTCCCAAAGCAGTCCGTCCGCTGTGCCGAACTGGCGCCAGGCCCTTCCGTTCCAGGCGTTCAAACCCCGCTCGGTTCCCGCCCAGATGTTGCCAGACTTGTCCCGGCCCAGAAAATAGGTTTTGTCGGAGGAAAGCCCGGTTTGGGTTCCATGATGTTCCACTTGCAGTTTGCCATTCAGCAGCCGGATCGCTGATATCCCCAATGGCTCCGCATAGGCCACCCAGATCCTTCCGTCGTTTGCCGTGGTGACCGAGCTGCTTCGCTGGCTTTTCAGACCTTCCTGCACGCCAAACCGCCGCCATTGACCCTCCCGCCAGCGCACCAATCCTCTTGTGGCGGGTATCCAAACCGCGCCCTCTGCATCCTGTACCGCCTGGTAGAAACGCTCGGCCAGGTCAGTCCCGGGAACTTCCAAACGCTCCACATGGAAAGGTCCGTCCACAGGCGAACTTCGGTACAATCCGCCGATCGTCGAGATCCAAAGCCGCTGCTCCCGGTCCAGCATCAGACCATATACGGAATCGGTAAGTAGGCCAGACTCCTTGCCGAATCGGCCGGCCGGCTTTCCACCCGGTTGAAACCGCGCCAAACCTCCAGGCGCCAATCCGGCCCATAGGTGGCCATCCGGATCCACCGCCAGTGCCCGCGCCTTCACATCCCGCAACGCCAGATGAACCCCCCCCTCTCCCTTCCCCGTCATCCGGTTCAATCCATGATCAGTCCCAACCCATAACTGCCCGGCGCCATCCCGCCGCACTGCCCAAACAACGGGAAAGGATAGGCCGGATTCGGTTGTCCAGTTCTCCCACTCCTGATAACCCAGCCATCTGACCACGCCTTCGCCGGTAATCGCGATCCATAGGGAGCCTTCCCGGTCCTGAAACACATGAGAGGCGGCATCTCGTGGCAAACCCTGCTTCGACCCTATGTATTTCCACCTGCCTTCTGCCCGCACCGCTAGCCCTTTCTGCGTGGGAACCATCAACTCCCCGTCGGCGGTGATCGTCAAAGGCCGCGCCGGATAGGCAGTGCCTGCAAGTCCCTCGCTGGCGTCTTCCGCCCAGCCTCCGCTGCTAACACGATAAAGCATGGTGGGGCTGCGCAGCCACAAGTTTCCTTTGCCGTCCCTGGCTAAGCTGGACCAGTTCTGGGCAGGCAATCCCAAAGAATCGCCGTGCTTTTTTACTTTCCAACCCTCCAGGCGGCACAAGTCCGTGCCGCAACCAAACCAAAGCCGGCCCTCAGGCTCCACCTCCAGCCCATGCGTTTCCCCACGGTAAACCCACTCGGCCCGGTATCCTCCCGATTCCCCGCTTACGCGGGCCACGCCTTTGCTTGTAGATAGATACACGGTTCTCAAGCCGTGCGAGGCAATGTGATCGTAGCCAACCATCTCTACCGGTTCGCCTAGATACACCGTCTTGAACTGGCTCCCGGTCCGCACCACAACCCCGTTTCGAGTGCCCACCCAGAAAATGCCGCCGCGGTCTTCGTGCAGCGACTGCACATCGGTGCTTGGCAGACCATCCTGCAAGCCATAAGAAGTGAATTGCTGGCCGTCATAGCGGTGCAGGCCGTTTTGCGTGCCGATCCACAGAAAACCGCTCCGGTCCTGCATCAACTGGTTGGAATTGATGTTCGACAGGCCTTCCGCGTAGGCGTAGCTCTTGAAGCTATATTTTTGGGCGGCTCCGACGGCTGGCATTGCAAGCAGCAGCGCGGCCACCCCTGCTACGGCACTCCAACTGGCACCCTCACGCCTGATGCGACGGTCCACGATTCCTTATCGGCACCCTCGCTGGGGCACCGTGCCACATTATCCTACTATCGGCCACAGCCAAGCAACCTCCGGCGCCCACGCCTGGGCGCTCCTCCCCGGGTGTTTGACGGGCGCAAAACCCAAGTGTGCAAAAACATACAGGCTCGTATAGGTGTTCTCTAGCGTCAACTCTAGGGATCTGTCCTAGTGCTTTAAGGCAGTGTTATTCCTCAAAATGAGAATGCAGCGATCAACAAAAATTTGCCCTCCAGTTACTGGCTATAGTTGGCTTATTTGGGGGGGTACCTTCGTGGATTGGAGAAATGAATTTTCGCGGAGCAGCCGTCACCAAGACAGTTACGTCGCAGTCCAAGATCAAAATGCGGGAGGTGGTTTCCGCCGCCCGGTTGGGTCAAAAAGATCTTGCACGTACCCATTTGAAGGAGTTGTTGGGGGAAGATCCCGACAATGAACAGGCGCTGTTGTGGGCCGCCGCGCTGGCCTTGACCCCCGAGGAGGCTTCTCTCCACCTGGAACGCGTCCTCAGCGTAAACCCGAACAATCAGCAGGCCATCAACATTCTCGCCGTCAGCCGGCTCAGCGGCGTCATTTCCCGGCCACAGCCGATGACATCTCCGGTGTCGGCGCCGATTCCTCATTTCGAGCCCGAACCGGTCGTCGAAGCCCGCCCCGCCCCGCCGGCGGCGCCCGCCGGCCGCGTACTCGAATTCCGGGAGATGCTCAAGCGCAACTGGGCCTGCCCGCTTTGCCACGGCGAAGCCATGCAGCCCCAGCGCCGCTGCGGCCGCTGTGGCGCACTCCTGGCCCTGGAAGATCTCCAGGCCCTGGCGGAAAACCGCGGTGTCGACGAAAAACTGCTCGCCGAGGCCGTCGGCATCCTCGAGAAGCGCGCTACCGTCGAGCCCACCTCGGATGCTTGTGTGAACGTCGCCCGCGTCTACCTCAATCTCAACCGCTCCGCCGAGGCGATGCCGTGGCTCAAAAAGGCTCTCGATGCCAATCCGAATGACACCGGCCTCAAGCTGGTTGTCCGCCAGCTCGAAAGCCGCCAGTTGGTTCTTGCCGTCGATGACAGCACCACCCTGCGCAAAATCCTCTCCATCATGCTGGAGCGGAAAGGCTACCGCGTGCTCACCGCCGGCGACGGCATGCAGGCCCTGGCCCGCCTCGATGAGCAGGTTCCCGATCTCATTCTGCTGGATATCACCATGCCGCGCATGGATGGCTATCAGGTCTGCAAGGTCATCAAGCAGAATCCGTATACGAAGAATATCCCCGTTGTCATGTTGTCCGGCAATGACGGTTTCTTCGACAAGGTAAAAGGCAAACTGGCTGGCGCCGCCGACTACGTTACCAAGCCGTTTGAAGACGAGCAACTTACGAAAGCTGTCAAGAAGTATATCCGGGCCGCGCAGCCCAAATCATGAGAGAGGACATGAGATGACGAGGACCATTCTGGTTGTCGACGACAGCCCGTCGGAGTTGAGGCTGATGCAGCTGGCCCTGGAAGGAAAGGGCTATCAGATCCTCACCGCCGCCGACGGCGAGCAGGCCCTGCAGCAGGCCGAACTGCATCACCCCGACCTGATTGTGCTGGACGTCGTGTTGCCGAAAAAGAACGGCTATCAGGTCTGCCGCCAGATCAAGAGCGGCGACTCCACTAAGAATATCAAGGTCATCATGGTGACCAGCAAGAATCAGGACAGTGACCGTTTCTGGGGCCTCAAACAAGGCGCCGACGAATACATCATCAAACCCGTTCAGCCGCAGGATTTGCTGGCGAGCGTGGAGCGGAATCTGTAGGTAACTTGCCATGGAAAGTGAAAACATCCAGGCGCGCGGCGGCCAGCCCGAAGAGGGCGACGCCTTTCAGCAGCTCCTCACCGACCTGCTGACTCAGTGGGACGAAGACCACGCTCAGCCCGTTGGCGCCGCCCAAGCCGGCGCCGCCGATGGATCCGGCGAATTCGAGCCGGCCGCCGAGGTGGAAGATACCCTGGCCAGCCTCGCCGAGGCTGTCTACCACACCTCCCTCGATGAGCCGCAGGACCCCGTCTGCCAAGAGACTCCTCCAGTCGATGGATCGGCCATTGCCGGGGTGGTCCTAGAAACCGCGGAGACTTTTGCCGCCGAACAGGAGCCCGTAGTCGAGGCCGCACACGAATCTCCGGCCGAAGAATTCACCGTGCCGGAAGAGACCGCCGAGCCCGATCTATGGTCCGCCGCCATCTCCGAGTACCCGGCTTCCCCGCCGGCTCTGCCGGAATGGCAGACGGAGGATCATGCCGAAACCGGCGGCTGCACGATTGAACCTCACCAAGGATTTAACTTCAGTCTTGACGCCTGGCTGGAGGAACCAACTCACCAGGCGCACTCCGGCGATCACGCGGGAGAAGAAACTCCGGCGGCAGAGGAGGAGATGTCTTCTGCGGAGGAGACCTTGCAAGCCGGCGATCCGGATGCCGGCCTGGATTTCCAGGCCGGCCAAGCCGGAGACCAGATCGCGGATCAAGCGGCGGAACCGTTCGCCGATTCCGGCCTTTGGGAAATGCTTCTTGCGCAGTCCGCCGAACAAGAGGAAGCCGAATCTGAGCCCGAGGCCGTCTGCCAAGAGCTGGACGAGGAACTGGAGCCGGTCGCCGCTTCCGAGCCGGAAATCGAACCGCAACTCGAACCCACGGCCATCTCCCCGCCGGCGCCAGAAGCTCCGGCCCCCGCGCGTGTTCGCGCACTTTCCGACAAGACCGAAGGTCTGCTCGAACTCATCCGCGCCATGTATGGCCGCATTCAGGAGCGCAAGTCCGACGTCGGCGTCGCCGGCAAGGACGGCTACGTCGTGGTCAAGGTCGGAGCCGGGATGTTCGGCCTGCCCATGCGCCGCGTCATGGAGACCGACAGGCTCCCGCGCATCACCCCGCTTCCGTTTGTGCCGGACTTCGTCCCCGGCGTCGCCAACCTCCGCGGCGAGGTTTTGCCGCTCATCGATCTGCGGCTGCTGCTGGGCTTGGAGGCGGATAGCGATGGACGCATGGTCGTCGTGCGGCCAAAGGAAGGCGAAAGCCCCGCCGCCCTGCTTGTGGATGGCTTGGGGGGCATCGCCTGGCTGGGCAGGTCCGAGTTGACTCGCGTCGAGCCGCAGCAGGCCCCGGAACAGGAAGATGCTCTGCAACTGGAGCAATTGGTTTCCGCTGTCGGGCAACACCGCAGCAGGGAACTCGGAATTCTCGATTTGGAACGGCTCTTTGCGAGCAAGGAGCTCACGGAGTTACGCAACGTTTAATGCCGGGCCTTTGGCGCACGGAAAGTTTGAGGGCATGCAGTGACGGCCTCTCTCGGGAGGAGCGGCCGGGAAAAATGAACCGTTTTGTGGAGGGATGAAGTCGTATGTTTAAGCTGAGAATTTGGCATAAGTTGAGCTTGATCGCCCTTTTGATGGGCGTCCCGGTGGTGGCCCTGGTCTACCTGTTCGTGCAGTCTCAGAACCGCCAGATCGACACCACCAAGAATGAGCTGGCTGGTTTGGAATACCTGCAGCAGGTAAGAAACCTGCTCCAGAACGTCCCTCACCACCGCGCTGCGGCCGCCGCCGTCATCGGCGGGGACAACAGCTGGCGCGAGGAGCTGGAAAAACTGCGCAGCCAGATCGATCTCAACGTCAAGGCCGTCGAGGAAGTCGAGAAGAAGTACGGCGTCGCCTGGCGCACGGGCGAATCGTGGCTCCGCATCAAGAACGAATGGAACGCCGTCCGCGAAGGCGCGCTCAACCTCGACGCCCGCACCAGCATGGAGGCCCACAACAAGGTCATGACTGACCTGCTCGGCCACGTCCAGCTGGTCGGTGAGCGTTCTCAGCTCCGTACCGACTTCGAACTGGCCACCTTCTATCTCGCCGACAGTCTCGTCAACACCCTCGGCTGGTCCAGTGAACACGTCGGCCAACTGCTCGCTCTTGGTACCGGCGTCTCCACCAAGCAGAAGGCCAGCCCCGAAGAACTCGCCCAGCTCACCTACCTCACCCGCCAGATTCAGACCGCCGGTGAGCAATCCCGCCGCAACCTCCAGGCCGCCATCCGCTACAATCCGCGCGTCGCCTCGGAGATCTCCGCGGTCATGAACACCGCCGTCGACGCCGCCAACGTCTTCAGCCGCTATGCCAATGAGCAGTTCCTGAAGGGCTCCGGCAGCGCCTACGACGTCCGCGCATACATGGAGCAGGGCAGGGAGTCGCTCCACCAGTACTTCCGCCTCTATGACCTCACCGCCACCACGCTGTCCGATCAGTTGAGCCGCCGCGTCGCCTCTCTGCAGGAGGAAACCTGGAAGCAGCTCCTTCTCGCCGGCGTCGTCCTCCTGCTCGCCGCCGCCGCCGTCTTCCTCGTCTCCAGCGGCATCGCCACCCAGGTCAACGCCATCCAGAACACATTCACAGAAGTGCGCAGCGGCAATTTCGGCGCCCGCATCGACATCCGCTCCCGCGACGACCTCGGCGAAATGGCCCGCTCCATTAACGAGACCTTCGACAACACCCTCGCCCTGATTCAAAGCAAGGACGAGCGGGACCAGATTCAGGCCAACATTCAGAAGCTGCTCGAGGAAGTCAGCGGCGTCGCCGAAGGAGACCTCAGCAAGGAAGCCGAAGTCACCGCCGACGTCACCGGTGCCATCGCCGACTCGTTCAACTACATGATCGCCCAGCTCCGCCAGATCATCAGCTCCGTGCAGAAGACCACCCGCGAGGTCACCTCCTCGGCCCAGCAGGTTCAGGCCACCGCCGAATCGCTCGCCCAGGGCAGCCAGGCCCAGTCGGTCCAGATCGGGGAAGCTTCCCACGCCATCGGTGAAATGGCACAGTCGATTCAGCAGGTCGCCACCACCGCCAACTCCGCCGCCGTCGTCGCCGAGCAGGCTCTGTTCAGCGCGCAGCAAGGCTCGCAATCGGTGAACAAGACCATCGAGGGTATGAACTCCATCCGCGGCACCGTGCAGGAAACCTCCAAGCGTATCAAGCGGCTGGGCGAAAGCTCGCAGGAGATCGGCGAAATCGTGCAGCTCATCTCAGACATCGCTGACCGCACCTCCATTCTCGCCCTCAATGCCTCCATTCAGGCCTCCATGGCCGGCGAGGCCGGAAAGGGCTTCGCCGTCGTCGCCGAGGAAGTCGAACGCCTCGCCGAACAGGCCGCCGAATCCACCCGCCGCATCACCGGCATCATCAAGTCGGTGCAGGGCGACACCAACGAAGCCATTTCGGCCATGGAAGAAACCACCCGCGAAGTGGTCGCAGGTTCGCAGCTGGCCAACGAAGCCGGTCTCCGCCTGTCCCAGATCATGGACGTCTCCAAGCGCATTTCCGAACTCGTCCGCACCATTTCGGCAACCGCCAAACAGCAGGCCGAAGGTTCCGAGTTTGTTTCGCGGAACGTGACCGGCATCTCCTCGGTGACCCAGCTCACCGCCGAAGGCGCCCAGCAGGCGGCCGAGAGGATTCGCCGCCTCACCTCGCTTGCCAACGAGCTCAACGACTCGGTCAGCCGGTTCAAGCTGCCCCAGCGGGCGGCGGCGTAAGCTTCAGCCAGGTTCGGAGCGGCCACCGCCGCTCCGCATCCGAGGAGAGGGAAATGGCAAACTCTGTCGCCAATGAAGTCCTGGGCAGCTTCCTCGCCGAAGCGCGCTCCAACCTTCCCGCCATGCGGAAATGTTTGCAGGCCTTGGCCGCCAACTGCTCTGACCGGGAAGCTCTCGAGGAATTGCACCGGCTCGCGCACAATGTCCGCGGCGCCAGCAACATCATCGGCATGCCCGAAATCGGCCAGCTCGCCGAAGGTCTCGAAGATCTCCTCCGCCAGATCTCCGAGGGGCTTATCCCCCTGGACGCCGAACTGGTCGAGCTGATGGGCCAAGGTCTCGATCACATCGAATCCATGTTGGACAGCACGGCCGCCCCGGCTCCGCTCGTCTCGGAAGCGAAATCCGCCGGTTCCCCGGCCGATGACCTCGCCGGCGAGCTCGTCGACGGCTTCCTGGTCGAGGCTGACGAACATCTGCATCTCATCTCGCCCTGGCTCCGCGAACTCGAACAGAATCCCGGCAAGAAGCCGCTCGTTCAGGACATCCGCCGCAGCGTCCATACCATCAAGGGCGCCGCCGCCATGGTCGGCCTCCCGGCCATCAGCAAGCTCGCCCACCGGATGGAGGACTTGCTCGATCACCTCTACGAGGACACCATCGCCTACAACGCCGATTGCCAGCGTCTGCTCTACGGCGCTTCCGACTTGCTGGCCGAGCTCGTTTCCGCCCGCGGCCAAAGTGAACGCCACCAGCCTGCTCTCGATACCATCTACACCGAATATCAGGCGGTGCTCTCGGCCGCCTCTGGCGAAGCCCACGAAACCGGGGACGCGATTGCGGAAACCGTTCCCGTCGAAGCCGCCGCTACGCAGGAGTTGGCCCCCGATGCGGCCCGCACCGTGCGTGTGCCCATTGAGCAACTTGATCAGCTCATGCGTCTGGTCGGCGAGTTGTTCGTGCAGCACTCCTTCTTTGAACGCCAGCTTTCCTTTTGCAATCGCGAAGTTGACGAGCTTGGCCTCAGCCAGGAGCGGCTCAAGCGCATCAGCTCCACCATGGAAGTCGAGCAGGTCAACTGGCTCCCCGGCACCATGCAATCCACCGGCGCTGCCGCTTCCGGCGGACGTGAGGAATTCGACGCCCTCGAATTCGACCGCTACACCCAACTGCACTTGGTCACGCGCGACCTCTCGGAAACCGGAAGCGACTTGAATTCCGCCGGCGCGCAATTGCGGGACCTTCTGCGCGGTTTCAACGGATACGTCACCCAGCAGGAACGTCTCACCAGTGAAATCCAGGACAAGCTCATGCGCCTCCGCATGGTGCCCCTCTCCTCGCTCGCCAATCGTCTCGAGCGTACCGTCCGCGTCACCGCCTCCAGAACCGGCAAAATGGCTGAGATTTTCCTGCACGGCTTGTCCACCGAACTCGACAAGAAAGTCATCGAGGAACTCGCCGGTCCGCTGGAGCACCTGCTGCGCAACGCCGTGGATCATGGTATTGAAGATCCCGCGGCGCGTGTGCAGGCCGGCAAATCCGCCTCCGGCCGCATCACCCTCCGTGCTTCCCAGGAAGGTACCGACGTCGTCATCCGCTTGTCCGATGACGGCGCCGGATTGAATGAGGAAAAACTCCGCCGCGAGGCCGTCGGGCAGGGTTACGCCACCGACCCGGCCGACCTCTCCTGGGACCAGTTGATGAACTTTGTCTTCGAGCCAGGTTTCAGCACCGCCGGCCAGATTTCGGAGATCTCCGGACGAGGCGTCGGCCTCGACGTCGTCAAGACCAAGGTCGAGTCCCTCAAGGGCTCGGTTTCCATGGAATCGGTCGCTGGAGAAGGCGTCACCTTCACGCTCCGGCTGCCGATGACGCTCGCCATCACCAAAGTCCTCCTTGTGGAAGCTTACCAGCAGACCGTTGCCCTGCCGGTTCAGTCCGTGCTGCAGGCCGCCCGCTTGTTGCCCGCCGAACTCCAACCGGACGGCGATCACTACTCCGCCATCATCGGTTCGCGAAGCATCCAGGTAATGGACCTTGCCAGGGTCTTCGGGTTGCGTCATGAGGCCGTAACCTATACCGAACGCGTTCCGGTCGTCGTAGTGCGGGCCGGCGAACGCGATTTCGGACTCATCGTCGACGGGATTCTGGAGGCGCGCGAGGTGGCGGTTCAGCCGCTCACCAGCGTGCTGCGCCGCCTCCAGGCCGTCGCCGGCACCACCATTCTCGGCGATGGGAGCGTCGTGCTCATCCTTAACCCCGCCCAGCTTCATGGCGAGCATCAGGTCGCCACGCCCATCCGCCGTCAGGCCGCCACCTTCCGCAAGGCGCTCAACGTCCTCATCGTCGACGATTCGCTCAGTGTACGCCGCGTCGTCGCCAACCTCATTCGCAACACCGGCTGGCATCCGTTCCAGGCCAAGGACGGCGTCGAGGCGCTCGAGATCCTCGGTCAGGGAGACTTCCGTCCCGATGCCATCCTGCTCGACGTCGAGATGCCTCGCATGGACGGCTTCGAGCTCACCGAACGCCTGCGCGAGCGCGCCGAGTTCGAACATACCCCGATCATCATGCTCACCTCGCGCGCCGGCGAAAAGCACCGCAACCGCGGCTTCCAATCCGGTGTCAACGAGTACCTCGTCAAGCCTTATCAGGACGAAGTCCTGCTGGCTACCATCCGCCGCCACGTCGCCCAAAGCCGCGACGCTTCGCAGGTCGCCTGAGCGAAAGCGGTGTCACGGCCCAAGCCCGGCGCGCTCTTGCAGCGTGCTGGCCGGCTACGCCGCCGGCCTCGGAGACTCCAACTCCGTCCGCCTCGTTATTCAGGAATAGCTGACGCCTTCACGCCCTCGGGCGTGAACTCATACCGGATCACCCACCGCCCGGGCGCCGCCGGCGTGAACTTCCATTGCCGGGAGGACCGTTCCGCCAGCCCCGCGAAATACCGGCTCGGTCCCGCCGACTGTATCCGCGAAGCGCTCACGTTGCCCGCCTCATCCACCTCTACTCTTATGCTCACCCGCACGCTCCCGTTGATCGTGTTCAGCACCTCTCCCGGCACATCCGGCAGCCCTTGACTCATCACCGCTCCCCGCGGCGGCGGATCAACCTTCCTCTTCACCTGCTCCTCATTTTGTGGGGCAAGCTTCAGCTTGCGCGAGGCTTCAGCCTCGCTGCTCTTCGGCTCCACCTTCGCTTTCACAACCACTGGTGGCGGAGGCTCCGGCTCTGGCTTAGGAGCCGGAGGCGGTGCCACCGGAGCCGCCACTGGTGCAGCTTGCGGAACCGCCACCGGCACGGGAGCCTGCGCCGCCACCGGCTCCGGATCCTTCGCCGGCTCCATGAACCGCGGCCAAACCACAACTGCCGCCAGCACCGCCGCTCCCGCCACCCCTGCCATCAAATACCGCGACCGCTTCGCCTTCACCGGCGCAGCCAGTCCGAGCCGCGACCGGATCTGCTCCACCGTACCCCGGCTCCGCGGATCTTCGTGCAAACACCGCCGCGTGATCTCCTCCCATTCCCCCTCCGGCTGCCGGCCCAGCGCAGACACGATCACACGCCCCAGCGACCACAAATCCCCGCTTACCGAGCATTTCCCTTCCGGCGCTCCGTACGCATCCCGCTCCAAAGCCGCCCCGAACTCCTGCGCCCCGTCGCAGCTGATCTTCAACACCTCACCCACCGACACAATATTCGACGGCCGCAGCTCCGCATGCCCCAATCCCTTCCCATGCAGATAATCAAGCCCTGCCAGGCACGGCCCGATCAGCGCCTTTACTTCGTCCCCCGTCAGGCACCGTTCCCGCAGCACGTCCCCCAGCACTTCCTCGGCGTACTCCATCGTGACGTACACCACATCGCTTTCCGCCGCCTTCCCTCGTCCCGCATCAAACACCCGCACCACGTGCGGATGCGACAGCCGCGCCCGTTCCTTCCACCTCTGCAACAACGTATACGCGGTCCCCGCCTCCGCCGCCATCAGCTTGATCGCCGCCCGCCTCTGCCCGCTTTCCCGCGTCGTCAAATACACGGCCGAGCGCTCCGTCGCGCCCAGCAGACGCACCAACGGATACGCATCAATCGCGGTTCCTTCCAGCTCTTGCCAAATTACACTCATCCCCGGATCAGTTCTCTATTCTATTTCCATTCCGCGGTACAATGCTCGTCATTCTGGGTGAACGCCTCGGCCCTTACGAACTGCTCGAAGAAATCGGCGAAGGCGGCATGGGCGAAGTCTGGAAGGCCCGCGACACGCGCCTCGACCGCATTATCGCCATCAAGCGCTCGAACCAGGGTCGCGGCGGCGCCTGGAATCGGGACGGCGTCATCCTGTTTGCTGACCCGATTATGCCTTCGAGGAAAGTCTTCGCTTCCGGCGGACCCGTTTCCGACGTCACCCTCTTCGATGCCGAGGCCGGCGACCAGGCGCACTATTATCCGCAGTTCCTGCCCGGCGGCCGCCGTTTCCTGTATCTGGCCCGCAGTCAGAACGCCGAACGCCGGGGTCTGTACAGCGGCTCCATCGACGACCCCCCGGCGAAGAACCGGGAGACCGCATTCTTAACTGTATTCCCGGGATGTGCGAGACCTCTGGATATTGCCTCTCACGGGCGCTCCAAGCCTTTTCTTTAAACAGGTCAGCCTGATCACGAGTCAGGCTGGCGGGTATTTCAAGGACCGTAGCCCCGCACTTCGCACGCTCTTCGACGCGTTTGTCGCTGCGCTTCAAACATTCGGCCCCGTGACGATCCTGCCGGAGAAGACGAGAATCGCTTTCCAGGTACGGATGTCGTTTGCCCAGCTCACGCCTCGTAACTGGCGGAGGCCTACGCGGTCGGAAACCAAGAGCACCTTCGTCCGCTAGAGCGCATGCGGACATCGCTCCCATCGCTGACCAACCCCGGGCGGGCCACATGAGGCTCGGCCACCGACTCGCCAGTATCCTGGCAATAGCCGCAGTCTGCGGCATATGCCGGACGCAGGCCCAAACCGTGGCTGGCGCGGCGAGTTCCGGCAGGATCGCTGTGGGCGTTCGGGAACCCGTTCCTCTCGATCGAACGCCCCTTGCGATCACGAACGTTTCTGTCATTCCGATGGACCAAGACGCCATCCTGGCTGGCCAGAACGTGGTGATCGAGGACGGATTCATAGTCGCCGTCGGGCCGGCCGCAAGTACCCCCGTTCCTGCCGGAATCCGTCGCCTGGATGGGACCGGCCTCTTCCTAATGCCGGGCTTGATTGACGCCCACGTACATCTGCAGTACCAAGCTGACAGCGCCGCCAACCCGACGCTGCTCGGCTTGCATCTTGCCCACGGCGTCACGACCATCGTGAACCTGCTCGGGTTTCCTAAGGGGGCGGATCCTCGGTAGTCTCGGGAGCCCAGGCGCCCAGGAGTAGCCTCGATAGATACAACCAACCACTCCCTGACGGCCGTGGCTCAGAAAACGCGCGTTGAAGGTGTTGCGTTCACAGATCCCGGCGTGGACCTTGGCGAGGAAGACCGTTTGCATCAAGGTCCGGTTGTCTACGATGGGCAACACCCGAAAGGTCTCGACCTCGCAGATCGAGGCCGATGCCGACAAAGACTTGCTCCGGGTATCGAAGCACCTGGTCGGTTCGGCGGAGTTGAAGGCGATCAGCCTTTCTTTATCTGGAATCGCCGGCTTTCACCTTTGCCTACGCGGCCTTCTCCCCAGACGGCCGATGGATCTCCTATATCTCCGACGACTCCGGAACTCGGCAGCTTTACGCACAGGAGTTTCCCCAGCGGCGGGGTAAGTGGCAGATTTCCACCAAGCCGGTTAACTACGCCTTATGGCGGGCCGACGGAAAGGTGATTTTCATTCGCCGAGCTCGCCAAGCCCCGCCTCCGTCCTCGCCACCCACCGCAAAATCCTCCACCCTTAGATTCGTGCGGCAGCTCCCGCCTGTCCCGCCCGCCTCGCGACCCGCTCCTCTTTCCTTCTCTGCTACTCCCACTCTCTCAAGCTCCCTCTCTGGACTGCTCACGAACTCCTCCCCCACCACCAATCCTCCCCAACCAAGACCAAATCTCCCAACCCCTCCCGGAATTCCTCACCACCGTCGACGAAGTAGAACGCCTCACCGGCCTCGACTTCTTCTCCTCCCTTGACGATCCCGAAGAACGCCTCCTGAAATCCTCCCGCCCTCTTTTCTGAATCCGCGTTCATTACCTTTCCCCACCGCCCAAACCCCTTTCAATAAGCAACCTTTTTCAAGCACCGAAGCCCGAAGAATATTTCAGCCCTCTTCTCAATCACTTCCCCCGTGCAAGCCGTCATCCTTTCCCCCAGCCCGCCACAATCGGACCGAAAGGATTCTATTTGCCCACATCTTCTATCAGGACGCCGACTCCGCGCAGTCCATTCAGTCCCTGAAACAGCTCCTGCAGCTCCAGGCCCTGCGCCGCAAGCTCGCCAAACCCGCGCTCCTCAACCGGATACGCGGAATTACAAAACAAACCCAATTCCGCCCGAACCCGTCACCATTTCACCTCCTAAATCAGCCCCGCAGCGCCCCGTCCATGCTCAAGCGGATATCAAGCCGGCGTCAATTCCCGCTTAAACTTGCACTCCGCGTTCGGGCACTGCGCGAAGCTGCCCTTCTTCAGCCACTTCTCCACCAGGTACGAACTGCCGCAGTCAGGGCACTTCTCCGGGATCGGCTTGCCCCAGCTTACGAAGTCGCATTCCGGATAACGGTTGCAGCCGTAGAAGGTCTTGCCGCGCTTGGAGCGCCGCTCGATGATCTGCCCGTCATTGCAATTCGGACAAGCCACGCCGACCAGCTTCTGCTTCACGTACTTGCAGGTCGGGTAGTTCGAGCAGGCGGTGAACTCGCCGAACCGGCCATATTTCATCACCAGCTTGTTGCCGCACTGTGGACAATCCTCGTCCAGCGGCACATCGGCCTTCTTCTGCTCGGAGCTGCCCAGCGGACGCGTCGTCTTGCAGTCCGGATAACCGGTGCAGGCGTAGAACTGGCCGAAGCGGCCCTTCTTCAGCACCATCACGCGGCCGCAGTTCTCGCAATACTCCTCGGCATCCTGCTCGCCTAGTTCCGCGGGGTTGGTGCCCTCCACCATATCGGCGCTTGGCTCGCGCGTATTGGTGCACTCCGGGTAGCCGGAACAGGAAATGAAGCTGCCGTGCTTGCCCCAGCGCAGCACCATCGGACGGCCGCACTTGTCGCAGGTCAGCCCGGTCGGCTTCTCCATGCGCTTGATGTCGACCATCTCGGTCTCGGCGCGAATCAGGTCCACCTTGAACTTCTCGTAGAACTCGTTCATCGCCGCGCGCCAGTCCATCTTGCCTTCGCCGATCTCGTCCAGCTCCTCCTCCATCCGCGCCGTGTACTTCACGTCGAAGATGTCGTCGAAGTTCTGTACCAGCAGATCGGTCACCACGATCCCCAGCTCGGTCGGGAAGAACCGCCCTCCCTGCTTGTTTACGTAGCCGCGATCCTGAATCGTCGAAAGAATGGATGCGTAGGTGGAAGGCCGTCCGACGCCGTCGGCTTCCAGTTCCTTCACCAGCGTCGCTTCGGTAAACCGCGGCGGCGGCTCGGTGAAATGCTGCTCCGGCAGAATCGCCTTGAAGCGCAGCTCCTCGCCCTGAGTCACGGCGGGAAGCTTGTGCTTCAGCTCCTCGTCCTCTTCGTCCTTTTGATCCTTTCCTTCCTGGTATACGGCCCGGAAGCCGTCGAACTTCGGCACCGAACCCGTCGCGCGGAACAGATACTCGGCCTGGTCGCTGCCATTGGCCAGCACTTCGATCGTCGTCTGGTCAAACAGCGCCGACTTCATCTGGCTCGCCACGAAGCGCGCCCAGATCAGCTTGTACAGCTTCAGCTCATCGTCGGACAGATACGGCTGCACGGCCTCCGGCGTGTTCATCGCCGACGTCGGCCGGATCGCCTCGTGCGCGTCCTGCGCATCCTTCTTGCTCTTGTAGAGATTCGGTGTCGCGGGCAAGTAAGCTTCGCCGTAGCGCTGCGAGATGAACTTGCGCACCTCGTCCAGAGCCTCCTGACCCACACGCGTAGAATCGGTACGCATGTAGGTGATCAGCCCCACCAGCCCTTGCGGCCCCAGCTCGACGCCCTCATATAGCCGCTGCGCCAGCCCCATCGTACGCTTCACCGAAAAGCGCAGTTTGCGCGAGGATTCCTGCTGAAGCGTCGAGGTAATAAAAGGAGGAACCGGATTGCGCTTCTTCTCCTTGGTCGCCACCGAGCGAACCACATAGGCCGCCCCGTCCAGCACCCCGACGATCGCCTGCGCCCCGGCCTGGTTCGGAATCTCGACGTTCTGCCCGTTCCGCTTGGCAAGCTGCGCCGTGAGCACCGGCGGCTTCTGCGCGTTCAGGTGAACGTCGATGGTCCAGTACTCTTCCTTTTGGAACGCGCGGATTTCCCGCTCGCGGTCCACAATCAGCCGCAGCGCCACCGTCTGCACGCGCCCCGCCGACAGGCCCCGCCGCACCTTGTCCCATAAAAGCGGCGAGATCTTATAGCCCACAAGCCGGTCCAGCACGCGCCGCGCCTGCTGCGCCTCCACCAGGTGAATGTCCACCTCGCCCGGCGTCTCAAATGCCTTCCGAATCGCGTTCGCCGTGATCTCGTTGAACATCACCCGGAAGATCCGCGGCGTGTCGCCCTTCTTCGGCTGCAGTTCCTCCATCAGGTGATAGCAGATCGCCTCGCCTTCGCGGTCCGGGTCGGCCGCCAGGTAGATGGCTTCGGCGCCCTTTGCCGCCTGCTTCAACTCCTGGATCAGCTTCCTCTTGCCTTCGATGACCTCGTAGCGCGGCGTGAATCCGCCGTCGATGTCGACTGCCAGGTCCTTCTTCGGAAGATCCTTCACGTGCCCAAGGCTCGCCTTCACGACGTACTGCTTTCCCAGGTACTTACTGATGGTTTTCGACTTCGCCGGCGATTCGACGATGACGAGAGATTTAGACATGGACTACCATTGAGATTCTTAGATTGTCTTGGGTTGCACTCTGCGGAAGCGAGGTGTCTCACCACACTTTAACAAAGTTTTTGCCCGGAAGTTGCCTCACCAGGCCCAGCAGTTCGATTTCGAACAGCACCGCAATCAGCTCAGACGAGGAACAGTTTGGCATCTTTTCGATGATTTCGTCAATCTGGGTCGGCTGGTCCGGGCTCAGCAACTGCAGAATCTGGCCCGCCAGCGGAGCCGATGGACCCAGGCTGTTTTGCAATGTAGCGGTCGGATCCGCACCCTGTGCCGGTGCAAACGGAAGCCCGCGCTGCCCGAAGATTGAGCGCCTATCTTCCGGGGAAAGCTCATTCAACACATCTTCGGCTGATTGCACCAGTGTCGCCCCCTGCTTGATCAGCAGATTCGCCCCCCAGCTCATCTTGGAAGTGATGTTGCCCGGCACCGCGAATACTTCCCTGCCCTGCTCCATCGCCAGCCGCGCCGTAATCGCCGAGCCGCTGTACTGCGCCCCTTCCACCACCAGTACCCCCGCGCTGATCCCGCTGATGATCCGGTTCCGCACCGGAAAATTCTGCGGGTGGCCGGGCGTTCCCATCGGGTACTCCGACAGGATCAGCCCCTTGGCCGCAATCTGCTCCGCAAGCGAACGGTTCTCCGCCGGGTAGATCACATCAATGCCGCACCCGAACACCGCGATCGTCGCCCCGTCCACGCGCAAAGCCGCCTTATGCGCCGCCGTGTCGATCCCGCGCGCCATCCCGCTGACGATCGTCAGCCCCGCCACAGCCAGGTCCGCCGACAGCCTCTCCGCCGCCGTCGCCCCATAGGTCGTTGGCCGCCGCGTCCCTACTACCCCCAGCTTCACCGTTTCCAGCAACTCCGTGCGCCCGCGCGCCAACAGCACCAGCGGCGGATCATAGAGCTGCCGCAATGGCTCCGGATAGAGCGGGTTCTGGAAGGAAATCAGGCTGACGCCGCGCTCATGCATTGTCCGGTGCTGCGCCGCCGCATCCTCGAAGGTGCAGCCGCTCGAAATCGACTGCGCCACCGAACCCGACAACCCCAGTGCCTGCAACTCAGACCGCGATGCTCGAAACACCGCTTGCGGCGAGCGGAACTTGTCCACCAGCGGCACAGCCTTTTTCGGGCCGAGTCCCGGGACCAGCCGCAAGGCTAGCCAATGCAGATCCTCGTCCTGTAGTACGGCGGGCGCTGGCATCGCTTCAAACACGAGGTGCGCGAAGGCGGGGAGGAATCTCATCGCAGTTGCGCACGCTAATCAAAATCGTGTAATCTCTTGACACAACCTTTGCGCAGTCAGAGTTTTAATCGGCGAGGTTACGGCAGCCCCGCCGACTGGTTCGGCCGCTCCCACAGACCGCTTGGTGGAGACGCGGGAAAAGCCCACCGTCACCATCGGGGGAGTGCAGGCTGACGTTGTCTTCTCCGGACTCGCCCCCGGATTCATCGGTCTTTACCAAGTGAACGTCCGCATACCGGACACGGCGCCGATCGGCGATGCCGTGCCGCTAAGAATGACTATCGGAGAGGTTCCGTCCAACGAGGTGACGGTGGCGATTGCGGAAGCGCAGTAGCCTTACTGCGCCGCCGGATCCTTGCCGAAATAACCCTCGTCCATCACCACGCCGGCCTTCTTGCTGACGCCCTGCGCCAGCTCCCGGACGTACTCCGGGCGCAGCCGCTGTTCGATTTCCCCGCGCACCTGCTCGAACTGGCGGTTCACCTGATCCTCCACCTGGATGATGTGATAGCCGAACTGCGTACGGACCGGCTCGCTGAGCGCGCCCTTGGCGAGGGAGAAGGCAGTCTTTTCGAACTCCGGCACCATCTGGCCGCGGCCGAACGTGCCCAGCGCGCCGCCGGATGCGCCGGAACCGACGTCGTCGGATTCCGCCTTGGCGATTTCGGCGAAGTCGCCGCCGCCCTCGATGCGCTCCCGCACCTGCTGGATCTTGGCCAGCGCTTCGGCCTCGGTCAGATCCTTCTGCCCGGTTTTCAAGGGAACTTGAGAGCCTTGAAAACGGATCAGGATATGGCGCGCCTTCACCTGCTGATACTGGTTCGCTTTCTGCTCTTCGTAGTAAGCGCGCAGTTTTTCCTCCGGCAAAGGAGCGGCTTCCATCAGCTTGCCGATGAGCGCGCTGGCCAGAACCTGGTCGGATTGCAAACGGATCTGCTGTTTCGTCCGCGCCTCCTCGTGCAGACCGCGGCGGCGCGCCTCCTGCGCCAGCGCCAGAATCTCCACCAGTTGTCCGGCAATCTGCCGTCTGCCTTCCGGCGTCGAGGACTGCGCCCGCAGCTGCGGAGGCAACACTTCCAAAAGCAACTCGAAATCAGCACGGCTGTAGCTTTCCCCGCCCACCTGCAGCACGCCCGGCTGCGGCGCAGGTTTCGGTTTTGCCGCTACCGCCGGCTTCGGCCTGGCCGCCACGGCCGCTTTCGGCTTGGGAGCCGGTGTCTGCGCCACCGCCGCACCAAGACACAGCAATACTGAAAGAAACTTGTTCATGCGTCTGGATTGCCTTTCTGAAATGTGGCCGGCTACTTGTCCTTTTCCACTCGGAGATTGTTGGTCACCGAGAAGACGCCGGAAACTCCGTTCGCCTGCACTCCGGCGATGTTCTTGTCCGACTCGTTTGCCACCACTCCCTCTAGTGTGACATTTCCATTCTTCACGATGATGTGGATGCTCGGAACCGCCATGAACGAATAACGATTCAGCGCCGCGTGGCCATACACCGCCCGATAAACCGCCACACGCAGCCTCTCGTCGTTCTGCGACACCGGCAGCACCTCGATCCGGTTATCCACCTTCTCGATCCCCTCAATCCGCTTCACCACCCCCTCCGCGTCGCTTTTCAGCGTCGGCCGCGTCACCTGCCCCATCAGCGTCACCTTCGACCCTTCCACCTTGAATGTCAGGTTGTCGAAAACCCCATAGTAAGGAAGCATCACCAGCTCATGCCGGACCAGCCTCTCCAGCCGTCCCAAATCGCGCGCCGGCTGCGCAGCCAACACAGAACAGGAAAAAAGCAGCGCCGCAGTCAGCACAGCGATATTGCGTAGTTTCATCACCGCCCTCCTTTCCCGCTATTCTTGCACAGGAAGTCCTAACCCGGCCACGAACTGAACTTTGCCGGCGTAGCGAATGGCTCCATGTCCGGCCCACTCTCGGCCAGAATCGCCGCCGAGGCCGTTTCCCGGATGCCCCGTATCGTCTGCAACAACTCCACTTTTCGCGCCAGGGACCGCAGCTCCGATAGGTTCACCTTCTCCCCATCCAGCGTCTTCAACTCGCAATCCGGAGCCGGCTGGTTCAACCGGAAAAATGAACATTTGTGCGCATAATTGGCCTCAAATTAAATCATTTGCCTTGCGAAATAATCCCACATCGTTTTCCTTCCTCCCTCCCTCCGATTTTCCTTCCCATTCACGTCGCGAGCCGCTAAAATAGAAAGAGGCGGAGAGAGAAGGAGGTTTGAGGATGTTGGAGCAAACCGGAACCGCCGTGTTCCAATCTCCCGGAGAGCATCTCTGGCGACCCACCCAACTGGTTACGGTTCTTTCTGTCAGCCCTTTCGAGGAAGATCACCGTTGCCTTCGCTCCATCTTTGATCACTCCAACTGGACTCTGGAGTCGAGTTTCGCCTGCGGCGAAGCCGTCGACTTCATGCGCCGCAACCCGACTCCCGTTATCATTTCTGAAAAAGAGCTTGCCGGGCACTGTTGGCGCTACATGTTGGAGGAAATCGGGCAGTTGACCAATCGCCCGCGTCCGCGTTTGGTAGTAGCCTCCAGGTTGGCCGATGACCAGCTGTGGTCGGAGGTCCTAAACCTCGGGGGATACAACGTGCTGGAAAAACCCTTTGACCGCAATGAAGTCTTCTGGGTCATCAGCCATGCCTGGCTGGACTGGAAGTCGGAACTGCAGCGTCAGCAACTGGCATCGAGCGCCGCAGGCGCCTGATCGTTCATGACTGGAATCGCTTTTGAAACCGGTTTTCCGGAACGGAACACCGACGCCGCCAAACTGTTGAATTAGAGCGTCCCTGAGTTTGGCATCCCACTTGCTTTAATCCTTTGCGATGAAAAGCAGCAAGGCTCAGAGGACAAAGGTTGTTCCCCTATTTTCCTACTTCGACAGTTCTCTCCAAATCAAACAATCTCCACAAGTTTCTCTCCCAATAAAGCCCCACCCAACCAGTTCTCTGAGCCCTCTCTGTTTCACTAGAATGGCGCTGAAATCCTGTCAGACGCCAAAATCCTGACGTAAAGAATTTGCCTGCGACATCCGATGAGGAATCAGAACTACTTCTGCGAGACCGAACCCATGAGATCCGAAAACCAGAACCTGAAGAACGAATTGGAATTCCGACTCAGCCTCATCCGCCTGCTCACCGAGCCTCATCCGCCAGCAGCCGAGGCCCCCTGCTCCCAGGAATCACGCCAGCTTGAAGAACTGGTTGGCGTCGTCGAAAGCCGCTAAACCCCCCTCCTGACTATGCTAGCCTGAAGCGGAGGGCATACCTCCCTTTCAGCACCCCATGCAACAGAATCCCAGCCCCTCTCCTCCCGGAGAGGAGTTTGATCGACTTGTCCACATCATGTCCCTCCTGCGTGGCCCGAACGGCTGCCCCTGGGACCGCAAGCAAACCTTTCAATCCCTGAAACCCTACCTTCTGGAAGAGGCCTACGAGGTTCTGGACTCCATCGATGCCGAGGACTGGAACGCCCTCTCGGAAGAGCTCGGCGACCTCATCCTCCAGCCCATCTTCCTCGCCCAGATGGCCTCCGAAGACGGCTTCTTCTCCATCGCCGACTCCCTCCGCGCCCTCAACGACAAGCTCGTCCGCCGCCACCCCCACGTCTTCGGCGACGCCAAGGCCGACACCCCCGACGAGGTCAAGCAGCGTTGGGAGCTGATCAAGAAGGAGGAGAAACGTCAGCAGGGCAGGGAACAGACGCAGCTCCTGGACGGCATCTCCCGCTCCCAGCCCGCCCTCGCCGAGGCCCAGCAGATTGGCTCGAAAGTCGCCGGCGTCGGTTTTGACTGGCCCGATGTGGAATCCATCCTCGCCAAGCTCGACGAGGAGCTCAACGAGCTGCAGCAGGCGCGCCGCAAAGCTAGCCACGAGGAGATCGAACAGGAACTCGGCGACCTGCTCTTCGTCATCACCAATCTCGCGCGGCGCCTCAACGTCGATTCCGAGCAAGCCCTGCGCGGCGCCAATCGCAAATTCCGCAAGCGGTTCGCCCACGTCGAGCGCCGCCTCGCCGAACAGGGCATCCAAGCCGCGACACTGGGTCAAATGGAGGCTATGTGGCAGGAAGCCAAGCAAAACCCGTGATTGAGGTCCGCGCTCTCACCCAGCTGGAGGAGGTCACCGACGCCGTCCGCCTGCAAAAGGAGATCTGGGGCTTTGAGGACATCGAGCTGCTTCCCCTGCGCCTGTTCGTCGTCGCCACCAAGATCGGCGGCCAAGCCTTCGGAGCCTATGACGGCTTGCGCATGGTCGGCTTCTGCCTCGCCATTCCCGGCCTCAAGCCGGGCGGCAAGTATTACCTTCACAGTCACATGCTCGGCGTTACTCATGACTACCGCAATGCCGGCGTCGGCCGCCTGCTCAAACTCGCGCAGCGCGACGATGCCATCGCCCGCGGCGTCCCGCTGATGGAGTGGACCTTCGATCCGCTCGAAATCAAGAACGCCTATTTCAATATGCAGCGCCTGGGCGCCATTGTCCGCCGCCACGTCTACAACCAGTACGGCCTCACCTCCAGCCACCTGCATGGCGGCCTCCCCACCGACCGCTGTGTCGCCGAATGGTATTTGGACACGGACCGCGTCCGCAATATCATCGCCGGAACTCCACCGCCTCAGCCTCCCATCGAGGCGCGTATTGAAGTGCCCACCGCCATCGAGCGGCTGCGCCTCGAAGACCCCGCCGAGGCGCGCCGCATCCAGAAAACCGTCAGCGACCAGTTCCAGCTTCATTTCTCGAACGGACTTGCCGTCGTCGGCGTCGAGAAAAACTCAGAAACAGGTACCTTCCTTCTAGCCAAATGGGATTCAAAATAGACCGCATCCGCCTGCGCCAGATCTCCATGCCCCTGGTGCACTTCTTCGAGACCAGCTTCGGCCGCACCACCGAGCGCCACATGATCCTCGCCGAGGTCTCCTCGAGTGGCGTCTCCGGCTGGGGCGAAGTCACCGCCGGGGAAAACCCCTTCTACAACGAAGAATGGACCGAGTCGGCCTGGCGCATCGCCCGCGACTACGCCGGCCCGCGCCTGCTCGGCCACCCGTTTGAAAACGCCGCCCAGGTCGGCGAACGCACCGCGCATATCCGCGGCCACAACATGGCCCGCGGGGCGCTGGAAACCGCCTGCTGGGATCTGGAAGCCCGCCTCCACAACCGCCCGCTCTATCAACAAATCGGGGGCGGCGCCCGAAAGGAAATCCCCTGCGGCGTCTCGATCGGCATCCAGAACTCCGTCCCCGAGCTCCTCAAGAAGATTCAAACCGAAATCGAAGCCGGCTATCAGCGCATCAAGATGAAGATCAAGCCCGGCTGGGATGTCGAGGTCATCCGCGAAGTCCGCCGCGAGTTCCCTTCCATCAAGCTCATGGCCGACGCAAACTCCGCCTACACCCTCGCCGACGCCGATCATCTCCAGAAGCTCGACGAGTTCTTCCTCATGATGATCGAGCAGCCGCTTGCCCACGACGAGATCATCGACCATGCCGCTATCCAGGCGCGCCTCCAAACCCCCATCTGTCTCGATGAATGCATCCGCAGCGCCCACCAGGCCGAGCAGGCCATCCGCATGCGCGCCTGCGGCATCATCAACATCAAGCTCGGCCGCGTCGGCGGCTTCGCGGAAGCCCGCCGCGTGCACGACGTCGCGCAGAAGGCCGGTGTGCCCGTCTGGTGCGGCGGCATGCTGGAAGCCGGCATCGGCCGCGCCCACAACATCGCCCTCTCGACACTCGAGAACTTTGTCCTGCCCGGCGACGTCTCCGCCAGTAAGCGCTACTGGAAGCGCGACATCATTGACCCGTGGGTTGAGGTCAGCCCGCGCGGCACCATCGGAGTCAACGACGCGCCCGGCTTCGGCTACAACCTCGACATGGAGTTCCTCGATTCGGTCACCGTGCGGCGGGAGGAGCTTCATTGAACGAACCCCATCGAGACCCCCCGGCACACGTTTGGGTGCTGCTGGGATTGATGGTGTTCTTGTGGTCGGTCAACTTCATCGTCGCCAAGCGTGTCCTGCAAGAGTTCCACCCTGTGCTCGCCGGCGCGTTGCGATTCACGTTCGCCGGCGGCCTCATCTGGCCTCTCTATTGGTGGCGCCGCCATACGCGCGCGCCGCAGAAACACGATCCCAAGGGCAAGCTGCGCCTGGTCGCCATCGGTGTACTCGGCGTCGGCCTCAACCAGCTGTTCTTTCTGGTCGGGTTGCAGCGAACCTCGGTCGCACACGCCGCCTTGGTCATCGCCGGCACGCCCGTCATGGTGCTGCTGCTGTCGGCTTGGATCGGCCATGAGCAGATCAAAACGAAGAAGCTCGTGGGACTGGCGATCGCCATTTCCGGCGTCGCCTGGCTCCAGTTCTCTCCCTCGAAGAGCGCCGGCGCCAGCGTGACGGGTGATCTCATCGTCCTGGGAGCCTCCATCACCTTCGCGCTGTTCACCGTCTTCGGCAAGTCCATCGTCATGCGGTATGACAGCCTCACCGTCAACACCTACGCCTACACCGGCAGCGCCATCGTCCTTTCACCCGTCACTCTCTACTTTGCATGGGGCGCCGATCTCACCTCGGTCAGCTGGGTGGCCTGGGCCTGCATGCTCTACATGGCGATCTTTCCCTCTCTGCTTTGCTACATGATTTACTACTATGCGCTGGGCTTCATGCCCGCCACCAGGATCTCCGTCCTCGGATACGCGCAGCCTGTCCTTGCCACCGGTATGGCTGTGCTTCTGCTCGGTGAGCATTTGAGTCAATCGCTCGTCACCGGCGGCCTGCTGGTGCTGGCCGGCGTCATCTTCGCGGAGCGCACCTAGTGTCGGACTTCCTGCGCCTGCTGCGCCGCAACCGCAACTACCGCTACCTCTGGCTCGGCCAGATCGTCAGTGAGATCGGCGACCACTTCAACACCATCGCCGTCTTTACGCTGGCGCTTGAAAACACTGGCTCCGGCGTCATCGTCAGCGGCGTGCTGCTGGCCCGCGCCGTAGCCGTCATCGCCGCCGGCCCCGTAGCCGGCGTGCTGCTGGACCGCATGGACCGCCGGAAGATGATGCTCATGAGCGACGTGGTCCGCGCCCTCGTCGGCATCTCATTCCTGCTATGCCTCCAGTTCCGCGATAACTGGATGCTGTTCCTGCTGAGCGGCCTGCTGATGTTCGCCTCGCCCTTCTTCACGTCCGGCCGCGCGGCGATTCTGCCCATTATCGCCAACCGCCGCCAGTTGCACACCGCCAACTCGCTCACGCAAACCACGCAGTGGACGACGCTCGCTATCGGCACCATGCTCGGCGGAACCAGCGTCATGCAGTTCGGCTATGCGCTGGCCTTCATCCTCAACGGGCTCTCGTTCCTGGTCTCCGCAGTCTGCATCGGCCAGATGCGATCTCCCTCCGGCTTCCGCCCCCGGCGCGATCTGCTCGCCGAGCAGCAGGTTGTCCAGCCTTGGAAGGAATACCGCGAAGGGCTCCGCTACATGCGCGGCGTACCGCTGATCTTCGGGCTCGCTCTGCTCCACGTCGGCTGGGCCACGGGAGGCGGAGCCGCGCAGGTGCTGTTCTCGCTCTTCGGTGTCCAGGTCTTCAACCGCGGCGCTGCCGGCATCGGTATCATTTGGGCCGCCGCCGCGGTCGGCCTCCTGTTCGGCGGAGCCATCGCCCACAAGCTCGGCAAGCGGCTCGACTTCAACTCCTATAAATGGACCGTTGCCATCTGCTACGTCATCCACGGCGCCACCTACGTTCTGTTCAGCCAGATGAAACAGTTCTGGCTGGCGCTCCTGTTCATCGGCCTTTCGCGTGCAGCCGTCGGCGTCACCTCCGTCCTCAACATGACGCAGCTGCTGCGCCACGTCGCCGATGAATACCGCGGCCGAGTCTTCTCCACCATTGAATCGATGAACTGGGCCACGATGATGTTCTCGATGATGGCCGCCGGCATCGCCTCCGACTATTATTCCCCGCGCCTGATCGGCGCATGCAGCGGCATCCTCTCCGGCTCCACCGCCATCTTCTGGGCCTGGGGACACCTGGCGGGCAAGCTGACCGATCCTGCGGTACAACCGAAGCAGAGCAATGCCTGATATGGACGGCAAAATCGTGCTGGTCACCGGCGCCGCGCGCCGCATCGGACGCGGCATCGCCTTGCGCCTGGCGCGCGAAGGCGCGCGGGTCGCCGTCCACTACCATCATTCGGCGAGGGAAGCTGCCGAGACGGCCGTCGAGTGCGGCGGCCACGCCTTCCAAGCCAACCTTGAGAACGTCGCCGAAATCGAGCGCCTCTTCCACGAGGTTGCTTCCCACTACGGCCGGCTCGACGGCTTGGTCAACAACGCCGCACGCTTCACCCAGATCGATCCGCTCCAGGTCACCGAAGCCGATTGGGACTTCATCCACAGCGTCAACCTCAAGGCGGCCTTCTTCTGCTGCCAGCAGGCCGCGCTGGTGATGAAGCGCACCGGCGGCGGCGGGATCGTCAATATCAGCTCGCTCGGCGGCCTGCGCCCATGGGCCGATCATGTGCACTACTGTGCTTCGAAAGCCGGGTTGATCATGATGACCCAGGCGCTGGCCAAGGCGCTGGCGCAGGATATTACGGTCAACTCCGTCGCTCCAGGCGTCATTCCGTTCGGCGAGACGGATGAACCGCGTATCCGGAAGCTGGTTGAGGTGACTCCCGCCGGCCGCCCCGGCACTGCCGATGAGATTGCCGACGCCGTTCTCTACTTTCTCACCGCCGGCAACTTCGTCACCGGCCAGGTTATCGCCGTCGACGGTGGCCTCGGGCTGCGCTAAACTCCGATCAGCACCGGCGCCCGCTGGATCTCGCCGGTCACCCTGGCGTCGGTCTCCCCCACGTAGACGTTCACCTCACTGCGGATCCCGAACTCCGGCAAGTAAACGCCCGGTTCGATTGAAAAGCAGGTGCGCGCCATGATGCGGCGCGTGTCGTGCGTCTCCAGGTTGTCCATGTTCGCGCCCGCGCCGTGGACGTCGCGGCCGATCGAGTGACCCGTGCGATGGATGAAGTAGTCGCCATAGCCCGCCTGGTGAATGTGGCCGCGCGCGGCGTCATCCACCTGGAATCCGGCCAACTGCTCGCCTGCCGTTATCGCCGTCTGGATCCGCGCAATGGCTGCATCACGCGCCCCGGTCACCACTTCGAAGACCTTCTGCACCTCCGCCGGCGCCGCCGAGCCGCAGTAGCCGGTCCATGTGACGTCGTAGTAAACGGCATCGGGTGAGTCGAGCTTGGCCCACAGGTCGAGCAGCACATTGTCGCCGGCGCGGATGGGTAGATGCGCCTCCGCCGTTGGCTCATAGTGAGGGTTCGACGCATTGGCGTTCACCGCGACAATCGGGCCGTGATCGGTAAACAGCCCGGCGCGGGAAAAGGCGCCCAAGATGAAACCCTTGATGTCGAACTCGGTCACGGTCTTCGAAGCCTTCAGCCGCACGGCGATCTCCGCGAATGCCGCACGACGCACGTCGTCCACGCGCCGCCCGGCCTCCAGGTGCATCTCCAACTGCTCGGCGCTCCACCGTGCTTCAAAGTACTGCACCAGGTCGGCCGAACTCTCGACCTCCACTCCCAGCGAGCGCACAAGCTCCACCGTCCCGGCATCCACCATAGACACATAGGGAATTGCGCAGTCGGGCGAATACTGCATTGCCACGCGGCGGCAACCGTCCAGCAACCCGCGCAGTCCTTCTTTTTGCGTCTGCCAGCTCGAATAGGGCTGCTTCGCTCCGGCCAGAGCATCCAGCATTCCGGACTCGATCCTGTGCACCAGCCCGCGCGGCTCGCCCTTGGCGGGAATCAGGTAATACCAGCGTCGCGTCACGTGACGGGCCGGGCGGAAGCCGAGAATGCGGTAGGCCAGCGGGTCGCGCTCATGATGGTCGAAGAACAGCCAGCCGTCCAGGCCGGCGGCGGCCAGCGCCGCTTGAATCTCTCGCAGTTGCATGGGTGTCAGACGTGTTTGCGAGCCGAAACGACCGGCTTGCCCTTTAGCTCCGCAAACTCCTCCATCTCCTCGTTGTGTTTCGACTCGCGCTGCTCGGTGAGCACTTCCTGAATCGCCAGCTCCAGGTCGCGGCGGTTCAACCCGATCCGCACGTTGTTCTCGATACAGTACTCCATCTTGTTCGCCGTAGCCCGGTCGACGATGTTCTGGATCAGCGCGCCGCTGGCCAAGTCCTTCAGCAGGAACTCATCGATAGAGTCCTCAAAGGCAACCTGATACAGCTTGTGTGCATGGGAGAACAGCTCGTGCGCGGCATGGGCGCACAGCTCTTCCAGCGCAAGCCCCTCTTCCAGGAACACGCCGTCAAGATGGATGCGGAAGATTCTCTCGCTGGCGGCTTCATCGGGGCGCGTGACGCGGATGCGCCGGTCAATGCGTCCGGGCCGCGTAATGGCCGGGTCTAGCGTATCGGGCCGGTTGGTCGCCAGGATGAGGAATGCGCCGCTTTCATCCATGCCGTCCATCTCGGCCAGCAGCGCCGGAACCAGCGTGAAGCCGGACTCGCGTGCGTTGGCGGGCCGCCGCTTGAACAGCGCATCGGCTTCGTCGAAGAACAGCACCGCCGGGTATCCCTTCAGTTCGCGCCAGCGGCGTGACTCATCAAATAGCGCCTTCACCGCTTTTTCCGAGTTGCCCACGTATTGATCCAGCAGCTGGTGGCCCTTGACGTATTTGAAGCCGCCGTCGTCGGCCTTGCGGTGGTAGAGGGCGGCCAGCAGCCGCACCACCGCCTTGCCGAGCAGCGTCTTGCCGCAGCCCGGGGGACCATAGAGCAGCACGCCGCGGCTGCGCCGCCGCTTGAACAGCAGGAACAACTCCGGGTAAAGCACCGGCCATTGAATCGCGCGCGCCAGTTCGCGCTTTGCTTCATCCTGCCCGCCGATCTCTCCCCAAACGCTGTCGAGCGCGGTTTGCAGAACGGGCGATTCCGGATCGAAGGCCAGCAGCTCCAGCTCTTGCGCCGATCCGTTCTGCCAGCGCCGCCAGATACGGCCGCCGAAGCGGATCATGTAGCTTCCGCTCGAGCCGGCTTCGCTCTCTTTTACGAGCCCGAGCGAGGCGTGTTCACCGCACTCGAGCGCGTCCAGGTCGGCCAGCGGGACGCCGTTACGGAAAGCCCACGCTCCGGAGGCGTGGCCGGGCGCTTCCACAGTGTCGCCATCCATGGAAGGCATCTCCAGAGTCGCCGGATCGACCAGCCGCGCGATCTCCCACTGGCAGCTGCGCCAGTTGAAGTTGGAAGCCGAGAAGCCGTGAACCTTGATGGCCGGACGGTCATCCTCCAGCTGCGCCGGCACCGGCATGAAGACCGCTGGTCCCACGCCTGTCCTTCCCCATCGCGCGAGGAAGGCCTGCACCGGTTCGTTGCTGTTCACGGGCGCGAGCACAAACGCCGCCAACTGGTCGTCAGGGTCCACACCATGCACATGCAGCGCGTAGGCGGGCCGGCCGCCGGAGCGTTCCTTGGGCTCAAAGTGCGGGTAGCAGAACTCGACGGTGTGGCTGCCGGCGCTGATCGGCGCCATATTCGGCGAGCAGATCACAACCGAGCCGCGCTTTCCGCCGGAATGCGCTGATGGCTGACTTCCACCGGGAAGCTGGCCAAGCCCGCCACGGCACGGCGGTCGACGACGGTGAAGCTGAGCACGTCATCCAGCCAGTCCTGACTGGAGCCATCCCAATGCTGCGTGGCGGCGGTGAGCGTGTAGTCCTGCTGCGCCAGCAGGCACGGGAACCGGAACTCCACCTCCACCACCTCGCCGGCTTCAAAGTTGCCGAGCTTTCTGCCCTCCACGCGCGTGTTGGTGCCGAAGACGTCGACGCCGAGCCGGTTGCGGATGAGGATGCCCACCATCGGTTCCTCGATCTCGGCGAGGAACTCGGCCCGCACGCGCACCACCGCCTGCGCGCCTGTTTCTACCGTGTTCAAGGGCCTGTAGGCCCCATCGAGAATCTCCACGGACACGATGCGGCTTTTCTGATCGCCATGCCGGTTGCTTGATTTCAGACTTTCGCCGGCGCCGGCCGGGCGTGGATCGTGACGCCGTTCCCATTCATGCACCAGGCCAACGTAGTGGTTCACAACCTGGCTGGGCGGACCGTCCATTTCGACACGCCCGTTCAACAACAGGATGGCGCGGTCGGCCAGGCGCTTCACCAAGCCCAGGTCGTGCGAGACGAACAGCACGGTCACGCCGCGCTGCTTCAGCTCTTCAAACTTTTGCATGCAGCGGTTGGCGAAGATGGCGTCGCCCACGGCCAGCGCCTCATCGACGATCAGAATGTCGGGCTGCACATGGATCGCTGTGGAAAAGGCCAGCCGGATGTACATGCCCGATGAGTACTCCTTCACCGGGCGGTCAATGAATTCGCCGATGTCAGCAAAGGCTTCGATGCGCGGGAAAACCTCTTTGATCTGGCGCTTGGTCAGCCCGAGGATCTCGCTGTTCAGAGCAACGTTTTCGCGGCCGGTGAACTCCGGGTTGAAGCCCGCACCCAACTCGAGCAGGGCGGCAATGCGGCCTTCGGTGCGGATGCGGCCGCTCGATAGCCGTGCGATCCCCGCCACCAGTTGCAGCAGCGTGCTTTTCCCGGAGCCGTTGGGGCCGATGATGGCGGCAAATTCGCCGGTCTCGACCTTGAAGGAGACGTCTTTGAGCGCCCAGAAGTCCGTATGGCGCCTGCGTCCGAACAGGGGAATGGTTTCCAGCAGACGGTCCGATGGCCGCCGGTAGAGCGCGTAATGCTTGGAAACCTTCTGAAGAAGGATCACTTCAGCATCAGTGTATCGCGCCGCCGCCGCTTGCATGCGGGGGTTCGGCTCCGCTACGCTTGACTCGTCAGCTCAGAAACGAGAGGAATTCCCATGAATATCCGTTTGCCCTTAGCCGGAATCTGTGTGGCCGCGCTGGTTGCGCTGCCGCTGCCGGCCCAGGAGGCTTTCACCAGCGTCCAGAGCCGGGTGAGTGAGTTCACGCTGGCCAATGGTTTGAAGTTTCTTGTGATGGAGCGCCACCAGGCGCCCGTCGTCTCCTTTTATACGTACGCCGATGTCGGCTCGGCGCAGGAGGTGAAGGGCATCACGGGCCTGGCGCACATGTTCGAGCATATGGCGTTCAAGGGCACCGATAAGATCGGGACCAAGAATTACGCTGAGGAGAAGCTGTCGCTGGACCGCGTGGATCAGGCGTTTGTGGCGTTGCAGAAGGAGAAATCGAAGCTCGGCGGGCCGGATAAGGCGGCGCTGGAGAAGCTGCAAAAGGAGTTCGATGCCGCGCAGGAAGGGGCAGCGAAGTTCGTGGTCAGCAACGAATTCTCGCAGATCATCGATGCCGCCGGAGGCCGTGGCCTGAACGCGACAACGGCCGCTGACCGAACGGACTATTTCTACAGCCTGCCGTCGAATGCGCTGGAGCTGTGGTTCTATCTCGAATCGGAACGGTTCCTGAATCCGGTGCTGAGGGATTTTTATAAGGAAGCCGGCGTGGTGCGCGAAGAGCGGCGCATGCGCACGGAGAACAACCCGATCGGCAAGCTGTTGGAGGAGTTCAAGGCGGTGGCGTATAAGGCGCACCCGTATGGCGAGCCGGAAGTGGGCCACATGAGCGACCTGGAAAGCTTCACGCGCATGGATGCCGAGGAATTCTTCCGGAAGTACTACGGTCCGTCGAACCTGACGATTGCCGTTGTCGGCGACGTGGATCCGAAGCGGGTGAAGCAGCTGGCGGAGTCTTATTTCGGCCGCTTGCAGCCGCGTGAGAAACCGATGCCGCTGCGCACGATGGAGCCGGAGCAAACGGTGGAGCGCAGCGTCACGGTGCGCGCGCAGGCGCAGCGGATCATCGTGATCGGCTATCACAAGCCGTCCATTACGCATCCCGACCATGCGGTGTATGAGGCGATCAGCAGCCTGCTCAGCGCGGGGCGCAGTTCACGGATGCATGAAAGCCTGGTGACGAAGAAGAAGGTGGCGGTGCAGGCCGGCGGATTCCCCGGCTTCCCCGGCGAGAAATACCCGGGACTGTTCCTGTTCTTCGCCGTGACCGCGCCGGGCAAGACCAACGAGGACGCGGAGAAGGAAATGATGGTGGAGATCAACCGGCTGAAGGATGATCTGCCGAGCAAGGAGGAGCTGGAAGGGGTGAAGAATCGTGCCCGCGCGGGACTGCTTTCCCGGATGTCGAACAACTCGAACATGGCGCAGTCCCTGGTGCACTGGCAGGCGCTGACCGGAGACTGGCGGAATCTGTTCAAGTATCTGGACAGGATCAATGCCGTCACACCCGAGGACGTGCAGCGGGTGGCGAAGGCGACATTCACCGAAAGCAACCGCACGACTGGCTATCTGGAGCCGGCGCCGAAGTAAGGAGATGGAACGATGTTGAAGAAGAAATGCCTGACCGGATTTCTCCTGCTGGCGCTGGCGGCCGGCGCATTCGCACAGACGCGGGCGCAGGTGCCCAAGCCGGCCGCGGTGGTCAAGACGCACAAGGAGATCAAACTCCCGGAGCTGAACCCGATCACGGTTCCGCAGGTTCACAAGCACGTGCTACCGAACGGGCTGACGCTGTTCCTGGTGGAGGACCCGGAGTTACCGCTGGTTCGGGCGCAGGCCGTGATCCGCACGGGTGAGAGGTGGGAGCCGGCGGCCAAGGCTGGTCTTGCCGACATCGCGTTGCGCGTAATGCGGACCGGCGGCAGCACGACACGTAGCGGCGATGCGCTGGATAAGGATCTGGACCGGTTGTCGATGACGGTGGAAACCGGGGCCGGCAAGAATTCCTCCTCGGCGTCGATTTTCGCCTTGAAAGAGGATGGCGAGAAGGCGTTCACGATTCTGGCGGACTTGCTGCGGAATCCGGCCTTTCCGCAGGACAAGATTGATTTGGCGAAGATCGATATGCGTGACTCGATCGCGCGGCGCAATGACGAACCGATGGGGATACACGGACGCGAACAGCTAAGGCTGCTGTACGGAAAGAACAGTGCGTATGCGCGGCAGATGGAATATGCGACGCTCGATTCGATCACCCGCGACGATCTGGTGAACTTCCACAAGCAGTACTTCCAGCCGGAGAACGTGATCCTTGCGGTGTGGGGCGACTTCAAGGCTCCGGCGATGAAGACGCAAATGGAAAAGGTATTCGGCTCCTGGGCAAAGGGGGGTAAGCCGAAGCCGGAGGCTCCGCAGGTGGATCCGCAGGTGGCCGGCAAGCCGGGCATTTACCTGATCGATAAGGATGACGTGACGCAATCGACGCTGGCGATGAGCATGCTGTTGGGCAGGCGCGACGATCCCGATTATCACGCGATGGTGGTGATGACTAACGTGCTGGGCGGCAGCTTCGGCTCGCGCATGACGAACAACATCCGCGCCAAGGAGGGTCTTGCTTACATGGCCTTCTCGCATTACGCGGCGGAGTTTGACCATGCCGGGATGTGGTTTGCACAGACCGGGACCAAGAGCGGCACGACGATCAAGGCGCTGGAGCTGATGCGCCAGGAGATCGCGCGGATGAAGGAAGTGGAGCCGACCGATGACGAGATGAGTGTGGCCAAGGACGGCATCCTCAGGGGAGAGGCATTCGACTTCGATTCCACGGGGAAGATTGTGGGGCGGCTGGCGACGTATGAGTACTACGGCTACCCGAGCGATTATCTGCAGCGCTACCGGGAAGGCATCAAGAAGGTGACGAAGGCGGATGTGCTGCGCGCGGCGCAGAAATATCTCGATATGGACAAGTTCCAGATTCTGGTGCTGGGCAAATCGAAGGATTTCGACAAGCCGCTTTCTTCACTGGGTACGGTGACGCCGGTGGATGTCACGATTCCACAGCCGAAGGGCGCCGAGGTTTCCGCCGCCACGGACGAGACACGGGCGAAGGGAGTTGCCCTGCTCACACGCGCGCGGCAGCTGCACGGCGGCGATGCGATCAAGGCCGTGAAGCAGTATCAGGCAAAGATGGACTTGACGATGGTGACCCCGCAGGGCGAGATGTCCTTGGGCACCGACGCCACGGTGGATCTGGCCGATGTCAAATACCTGATGAAGATCGCCTCGCCGATGGGGGAGATCATTCAGGCGTTTGACGGGGAGAAGGGCTGGATGAAGACTCCGCAGGGTGTGCAGGACGCGCCGCCGGCGGTGGCCGATCAAGCACGCAAGAACGCGGTGCAGGACAACATCTCGCTGCTGAGTAACTTTGACGCGGCCGGCTACGCCGTCCAAGCGGTAGGAATTTCCAAGCTCGGCGATAAGGATGTGGAAGGGGTTCTGGTAAAGAACGAGGCGTTGAAACTCGAGGTGACGATGCTCATCGATCCGGCGACGGGGATGCTTGCCGGCAAGGGTTATCAGGGCGCACTGATGGGCCCGCCGGGCGCGCTGGTGGAAACATTCTCCGAGATGAGGGATGTGGGCGGGGTGAAGTTGCCTTTCCATGTCTCGATCACGAATAATGGCCGGAAAGCAGCCGAGCAGAAGGTCTCGGAATATAAACTGAACCCAGGGGTCTCTGATGACATTTACAAGAAGCCGCAATAGAGCAGATCAGCCGAGCCGGCGAGGCTTTCTCGCCGCGCCGCTTTTGGCCGCCATGCCCGCGATGGCCGCCAACCGGATCACGCGGTCGCGCGTGAGCGCGATCACCGACGAGATCGCGAGGTCACCGGAGGGGGCGATCGAGTTCGCCAAGCAGTACGGGTTGGAGTGGCTGGAGTTGCGTAGCGTACCCGGCGGCCGGAAGGAGTATTTTCAGCTTTCGGAAGCGGAGTTGAGGGAGGCGGCGAAGCAGTTTCGAGACGCCGGCGTGAAGATCTCCTTCCTGAATACGAGCATGCTGAAGTATGCGATGCCGGGCGCTGTGAATCCGAACCCACAGCGGCGATGGGACGTCTCGCGGTTTGAGAAACGCCAGCAGGAGCTGGAGCAGTCGATTGCGGCGGCAAGGATTCTGGGCGTGAACAAGGTTCGCGTGTTCACTTTCCTGCGCGCCGCCGACCGTGAGCAGCAGATCCCCAAAGTGGCCGAGATCCTGAATCAGATGGCCGAGACGGCGGCGAAGGAAAAGATCCACCTGCTGATCGAGAACGAAGGCGCCTGCAACGTGGCCACTTGCGGGGAACTGGTGGAGCTGCTGAAACAGGTGCCGTCGAAATGGTTGGGCATTAACTGGGACCCGCTGAACGCGGCGAACAAACAGGAAGTGGCGTTCCCGGACGGCTACAACATGCTTCCGAACAAGCGAATCCAGAACGTGCAGATCAAGGGGCGGAGCATATTGCCCGGACCGCAGCTGATGGATTGGGCTGAAATCTTCCGGCGGCTGGAGAAGGATGGCTACAAAGGCCAAGTGGGGCTGGAGACGCACATCTTCGGCGAGATCCAGGTGCAGAAGTCGCATGAATCGATCAGGGAGATTCTGCGGTTGGTCACAAGTTAGTCCGCACAGTATGAAGGAGAGAATCCTCCCGCTATCGATTGGATTGCTTGCCGTGGTGGCGATTGTCGGAGGCATTCTCTTTTTCACGCGTGGCTCGCACATCCGGCTGACCGGCGGGATTCAGAAGGTGCGGACGCAACCGATGGAGGACACCTCCACGGTAGTGATCGCCGATTTCCGGTTCGTGAATCCAGCCAATTATCCGTTCGTGGTGCGCAGCGTGGAGATGTTCATCGAGGACGAGAATGGCAAGCAGCTGGAGAGCAGCATGTCGGTGAGCGAGCCGGACGCACGGCGGATGTTCGATTACTACAAGATGCTTGGGCCGAAGTACAACGACACGTTCACGATTCGCGAGAAGGTCCCGGCGGGCGCGTCGATGGACCGGATGCTGGCGGCGCGCTTTGAGGTGCCGGCGCCGATCATCGAGAAACGGCGCAAGCTTTGGATCCGGGTGGAGGATGTTGACGGAGCGGTGAGCACGTTGGAAGAGGGAAAGCCCTAGCCTTGGCGCGGCGTATTGAATCGCTGATGCTGGCCGGGCCCGCCGGCAAACTGGAAGCGCTTCTGGAGGAGCCGGAAGAGGGTGAGCCGCGTTTTGCGGCGCTGGTTTGTCATCCGCATCCCCAGCACGGCGGGACGATGCATAACAAGGTGGTCTATAGGGTGGCGCGTGGATTGCGGAAGGCGGGGGCGGTGGTGCTGCGGTTCAACTATCGCGGCGTGAACCTGAGCGAGGGCGAATACGACAACGTCGTGGGGGAGTTGCTGGATGCGGAAGCGGCGCTGGCAGTTGTGCGCGAGCGCTACCCGGATCTGCCATGGTGGCTGGCGGGATTTTCCTTCGGATCGAGGATAGTGCTGCAGCTGGCGGCGAAACAGCCAGGCGCCGGGCGGGTCATCGCGGTCGGCTTTCCGGCGCAGAAAACCGTATGGGAGCCATTTCTGGATTGCACGGCGCCGACGGTGTTTGTGCAGAGCCCAAATGATGAGTTCGGCCCGAAGGACGTGTTTGAGCGGTACTATGCGCAGGTTCGTGGAGAGAAGGAGCTGATCTGGATCGCCTCCTCGGATCATTTCTTCGCGGGCGGCCTGGACGAGCTGGAAGCGGCTGCGGAAAACCTGGCGCGGAAATAGGCAAACCGCCTTAGACGAAATCTATTTCAATCGAAAATCAGTGGGTGTAGGATGGATACGGGACTCCAATATGACAAGGATCCGTGTTCTTGTTTTGGCGGCTTTTTGCGCCGCGCCAGCGCACGCCGCGCTCGACAAGCTGCCGCTGCGCTTTGAGCCGAACCAGGGCCAGGCGCCCGCGGCGGTTCAGTTTCTGGCGCGGGGGCCGGGCTATTCGCTCGGCCTGGACGCGACGGGAGCGACGCTGGCATCCGGCGGTTCCTTGCTGCGCATGGTGCTTGTTGAGGCAAACCGGAACGCCGCCGGCAAACCCGAGCAGCCTCTGGGCGGGAGTTCGCACTATTTGCGGGGTGGCCGGGAAAGCTGGCAGACCGGAGTGGCGCACTATGGGCGCGTGCGTTACCGCGACGTTTATCCCGGGATCGATGTTTTCTACTACGGGAACCCGGCGGAGCTGGAGTACGATTTCATCCTCCGGCCCGGCGCCGATCCGCGGAGGATACGGTTGCAGTTTGAGGGGGCGCGGTCGGTTTCGCTTGACAGTGGTGATCTGGTGGTGGAGACGGAGTCGGGCAAACTGCGGCACAAGGCTCCGCATGCCTACCAGCAGACTCCGGAGGGGCGGCGGCGCGTGGAGGCGCGATACCGGCTTTCGGCCCAGAACCGAGTGGAGTTTGAATTGGCAGCCTATGACCGGACGCGGGAGCTGATCATCGATCCTGTGATTCTGTTTTCCACCTACTATGGCGGCCAGCTGCGCGATGAGGCGCGTAGCATCGCGCTGGACACGCAGGGGAACGTGTATGTGGCCGGGCTGGCCACATCAATGGACTACCCGGTGACGCCAGGAGCGTTGAAGGGCCGGATCACGGGAACGGCCAACGACTTGTTTATCGTCAAAATCAACAGCACGGGCACGCAGGTACTGTATTCGACGCTGCTCGGCGGCACGGATGAGGAGACGGTGCATTCGATGGCGGTGAACGAGGCGGGGGAAGTTTTTCTCGGCGGCGCCACGCGCTCGGCCGATTTTCCGACGACCGCCGGGGCATTGATCACCGCGCCACAGGGCGGGCTGGACGGCTTTGTGTTGAAGCTGAACTCGACCGGCTCGGGCCTGATCTATTCGACGCGCATCGGGGGTCGCGGCAATGACACGGTGTATGGGATCGATATCGATGCGGCCGGCAGCGCCTACGTCGCCGGTGAAACCGGGTCGGCGGACTATCCGGTCACGCCGGATGTTTTTCAAACGCAGCGCAAGGGGGCGACCGATTGTTTCGTGACGAAGCTGAGCGCGGCCGGTTCGGCGATGATTTATTCGACCTTGCTTGGAGGCGATGCTGATTCCAGCGCCATCGCCGCCGAGGGCTGCCGCGCGATTGCGGTGGACCGGTTCGGCATGGCGCACGTGGGCGGCATCACGACGCTACGGGATTTTCCGGTGATCCCGTCGGGTTTTCAAAGCGTGCATGGCGGGCTGGTGGATTCGTTCGTGGTGAAGTTCAACGAAACGGCGACCACCACGCTGATCTCGACGTTCATTGGAGGCGAGAGCGCGGACACGTTGAGAGCCGTGGCGGTGGATGCGAGCGGCAACGTCTACGCCGCCGGCGGCACCTCGAGCATGCGGTTCCCCACCACGCCGGGAGTGGTGCGCAGCTTTTTCGGCGGGGGAACGCTGACTTTGAGTGACGGCTGGGTGACCAAGCTGACCGCCAACGGCACGACGGTTTTTTCAACTTACATCGCCGGAACGGGCGACGATCAGATCAATGGAATGCGCGTGGACGCGACGGGGATGGCCTATCTGGTGGGGACGACGAATTCGACGGACTTTCCCGTGACGTCGAATGCGGTGCAACTGGCCAAGGGGAGCGGATCGGGCGAGCCGGATGACGCCTTCATCACGCAGTTGGATCCGCTGGGGCAGCAGATTGTCTTCTCCACTTATCTGGGGGGATCGCGCAACGAGATCGGCGCGGCGATCGCACGGGATTCGATGGGGAACATTTTTGTCGCGGGCTACACACAGTCGAACGACTTCCCGCGCAACCCCGGAGCACTTCAGCGCTCTTCCGGTTTCGGCACGACGACTTCATTCATCACGCGCATTGGGGATACAACCACGGCCCCGGCGAGAGTCATCGTCATTTCCGGGAACAATCAGACCGCCGATCAGGACACGGAACTGCCGCTGCCGCTGGTGGTGGAAGTGCGGGATCAATTCCACAACCCGATGGCAAACGTACTGGTGAATTTCAGCGCGGTGAATGCCGTGGTCAGCGCACCGTCGCAGAACACAGGCGCGGATGGGCGGGCGAGCATTCGCGCGCGTCTGGGGAACCGAGGGGCGACGGCGACGGTGTCGGCGACATTCGGAAACTTGCCTCCGGCGCAGTTTACGTTCACGGTGATCCGGACCGGTCCGCCGCTGCCGGCGATCAATACGGCAGGGGTAGTCGGCGGCGGGCTGAGTTCGCCCCCGCAGGCGCGGATCGCGCTGAACGGGATTGCAGCTGTTTTTGGGAATTCGTTCGCACCGCCGGGTACGCTACTGGTAGCGGGGGCGAATGACCTGGTGGGCGGGCGGCTGCCGACGAACCTGGGGGGTGTCTGCGTGACTATTCACGGCACGGCGGCGCGCATCATCAGCGTGACGCCGACGCACATCAACCTGCAGGTGCCGGATAACGTGGCGCCTGGAGATGGGCGCGTGGTGGTGATCATCAACTGCGGAGTGACGGGCGAGTTGCGCAGCGATGAGGAGCGCGTGGTGATCGCATCGGTGTCGCCGGAGCTATTCAGCGTGGCGCGCGCCTCCGGACGGAATTACGTGGCCGCCGTGAATGCGGTGACGGGCGCGTTCGTAGCTCCTGGGGAACTGGTTCCCGGGGCCGTCAACGCGCAGCCGAACGATAACGTGATGGTGTTCGGCACCGGGTTCGGCCCGACGAATCCTCCAGTTCCGACGGGTGAGCTGGCTGCCGGAGCGGCGCGGACGGCGCTGCCGGTGGTGGTAATTCTGGACGGCGAGGAGTTGCCGGCGGAGCTTGTGCCCTATGCGGGCGCGGCGCCGGGACTGGCGGGCGTGTACCAGGTGAATTTCCGCGTTCCGGCCAGGGTGCGCAACGGAGATCTGCGGCTGAGTATCCGAGTAGGCGAGTTCACCGCGCCGCTGATGTTTCTGCGCGTCGCCGGAGGGCTGGACATTTCGCCGCGTCTGGCGGTGACTCCGGCGCGCGTGGATTTCGGGGATGTGTTCGTCGGGCAGGCGCGCGAACTGCCGCTGACCATCTCGAACGCCGGATCGGCGGGGTTAACGATCACCGAGATCGCGCTCTCTCCTTCGGCATTCAGCTTGTCCTCCACCGCGGGTTTCCGGCTGAATCCCGGCGAGCAGCGCATCTTGCAGGTGAGATTTCAGGCCGCGCAGCCCGGCCAGTTCAGCGCGAACATCGTCATCCGCAGCGATGCGGAGGCCAACGCGGAACTGAGCGTGCCGTTGACGGCGAATTCCATCAACACGCCGCCGCCACCGAATCCTGCACCGTCGCTGACGTCACTATCGCCGACGTCGGTGGAGGCAGGCGGTAGCGGGTTCAACCTTCTGGTGAACGGAGCCGGGTTTGTGCGGGCCTCGGTAGTGCAGTGGAACGGGCAGGCGCGATCCACCTTCTTCAATCATGCGGGGCAGTTGATTGCGGCGATCACCACAGCGGACATCGCGGCGGCGGGCACGGCGCAGGTAACGGTATTCACGCCGGAGCCCGGCGGAGGCCGCACCGCAGCATTGCCGTTCACGATCACCGCATCGACTCAGGCCGGCGCGCGAGTGTTGCTGAATCAGATTCAGGTTCAGGCGTGCCCGGAGATTAACACGCTGGCGATGGTATTGAACCGCGACGGGCAACCGGTGGCCGGGCTTCCCACGCCATCGTGCACCGAGGACGGCGATCCGATTGCGTGCACGCTTGGAGTGACGGGGGAACTGCCGTTATCGGTGGTGCTGGCGATCAGCTTGAACGGGCTGGCCGCGCAGCAGGACATCACGTTGTTGCAGACGGCGGTGCGCGGCTTCGTCAACCGGTTGCCGGATAATGTGCGCATCGCGTTGGTGCACGTGGAAAGCGATGCGAGGCCGCTGCTGGGGTTCACCGAGGACAGGGGAGAGATTCACCGGTTCCTGGACCTGCTGCGGCCGGTGGGCGCGGGCAACGCGCTGATCGACGCGGTGGGGCTGGTGAACAACCTGGTGCGTGATCAGGCTGGGCGGAGGCTGGCGGTGGTGCTGATCACGGCGCAGGATACGCTTTCCGGCGTGCTGCGCGATCCGGGACAGGTGCTGCTGCCGGCGCAGCAGAGCGGCGCGCCGTACTTCGCGTTCGCGATCGGCGCCGGGGCGGCCGACGTCAACCTGACAGGATTCCTGCGGCAGTTGGGGCGAGACACGGGCGGACAACTGGTGCAGGAGGCTTCGTCGCTTAACTTCGACCGGATGCTGCGCACGATGGGCGAGCTGCTGGCAAGCCAGTACCGGGTGCAGCATACGGTGCGGCAGTTGAACGCGCAGCCGCACACGCTGCGGTTCACGTTTCTGGGCCCGGATGGGGCGATCTCGGGGACGCGAAGCTTCCGCTGCACACCGTAGCGGGAACAATTCGCGGTCCGGGTGCGTAAAATAGAAGAGATGACGCGACGCGGCTGGATAGCCGGAGTAGGAACCGTTGCCGCCGGCGGGCTGGGCGTCGCCGCTTACCGAGTGTCCCCATCCTTCTGGCGACAATACGCACGGGAATGGAACCGTCCGATCGGCGAGGCGCCGCATGCGCCCAACCCGGCGAAGTGGCCGGATCGGGGTTTGCATGCGGCGTGGCTGGGCCACAGCACGGTGCTCCTCAAGATCGACGGCTTTACGATCCTCACCGATCCTGTCTTTAGCGACCGTGCCGGGTTGAATGTTGGGCCCGTGACGCTGGGGGTGAAGCGGCTGATCGCGCCGGCGCTGGAGATGGAAGCGCTGCCGAAACTGGATCTGATCCTTGTTTCGCATGCGCACATGGATCATTTCGACGTGCCGACGCTGAATGAACTGGAGGACAAGCGCGTGGACCTGGTGACGGCGCATGAGACCAGCGACCTGCTGCGTGCCGGGCGTTACCGCTCCACGCGCGAGCTGCGCTGGGGCCAGCAGGCGCAGTTTAACGGCGTCAGTGTGCAGGCGATCGAGGTGAACCACTGGGGAGCGCGCATGCGGACCGATACTTATCGCGGTTATAACGGCTACACGATCACGGCGGGGAATTATCGGGTGCTGTTTGCCGGGGACACCGCCAATACCGAGGCGTTTCAGCAGATTCACACGGCGCGCGGCTATGATCTGGCGATTATGCCGATCGGCGCCTATAACCCGTGGATCCGTTACCACTGCACGCCGGAGCAGGCCTGGAGGATGGGCAACGAAGCGGGCGCGCAGTTCTTCATGCCGGTGCATCATCAGACGTTCAGCCTGTCGCGGGAACAGAAGCTGGAGCCGATTGAGCGATTTCATGCGGCGGCGGGGCCGGCGGTTTCGCGTGTCGCCACCCATTCCATCGGGCAGGAGTTTCATTTAAGCTGAGACGCATGGTGCGTCTCTGGCTGATCAGTCTGTCCGTCGCGGCGTTTGCCGCGACTCCACTTCACACCACGGTTGATCTGAATATCGGCGAGGAGCAGGAGGTGAAGCTCACGGACGGGAGCACGGCGACGGTAAAGCTGCACTACACCAACACGGTGAAGGATTCGACGCAGCAGGCGGTAAGGGCGGCGTATGCGGGTGTCGAGGTGAACGGGCTGCTGCTGAAGCTTGGGTGCGGGAACTACGAGTTGCCGCTGATGGCGGCGGGTGTGCAGATCGACTGCACGGTGTCGAGAGCTTACTACGAAAACTCGAATACCGATCATTGGGGGCTGGAGAAGGATGCGCGTGTGCGAGTGTGGCCGTTCAGTTCGCGATGGCTTGCGGCTGGAGCGATGATTTATCCGGTGCGGGCGCGCTGGAACGCTTCGATGACGCAGATGTCTAACGAGCCGACGTATGTGGATCGGGGCGAGCGCGTGACGCGCAAGAAGATCTACTATCACAGCGGACTGGACATCGGCGGGGCGGAAGGACTGACGGAGGTGATCTCGGCTACCGATGCGCAGGTGGTCAGCTTGGGTAACGAGGTGCTGGCGGGTCATGAAAAGGAGACGCCGGTGGCCAAGCGCTATGACGTGATCTACCTGCTGGATGATCGCGGCTGGTATTACCGCTACTCGCACCTGCACTCGTTCGATGCTGAGATCAAGTTGGGGGCGAGGATCAAGCAGGGTACGAGGTTGGGGCTGCTGGGGAAGGAGGGCGGGAGTGGAGGTTGGTCGCACCTGCATTTCGAGATCAAGGCCCGGCAGCCGTCAGGGAAGTGGGGGACCGAGGAGGGCTACGCGTTTCTGTGGGAGGCATATCAGCGGCAGTTTTCTCCGGAGGTGATCGCGGTGGCGCGGCCGCACCGTGTGGCGGCGCTGGGCGAAAAGATCACGCTGGACGCGCGGAAGTCATATAGTCCGTCGGGGCGGATCTCTTCTTATGAGTGGAGCTTTTCCGGCGGCGGCAAATCGAGCGAGCCGGTGGTGGAGCGCAGCTACGAGAAGCCGGGGACCTACAGTGAAGTCCTGAAGGTGACCAGCCGGACTGGGGCGGTTGCCTATGATTTCGCGGTGATCAATATCATCACCGCGGCCGAAACTCCGGCGATTCACGCGTCTTTCCATCCGAGCACGGGGATCCGCGCCGGAGATCAGGTGACGTTCAAGGTCCGGACTTTTGGCACCACGGAGGGCGAGGAGGCGTGGGAGTTTGGAGACGGGAGCAAGGCAGCAACGCGATCGGACGGGAACGTGAAAATGCACGATCCGAATGGCTATGCGATGACGCGGCACACCTATGCGAAGCCCGGAGATTACGTTGTCTCGGTCCGGCGGGGAGATGCGGAGGCGCATTTGTGGGTAAGGGTGGAGTGAAACCGGCGGCCGCCGGCTTGCGTCCAAGAGTTTGCCCGAACTATGCTCAATGCGAAAGGGGATTCGATGGCCTATAAACTCGTGTTTGCCGTGATGGCCGCCGGGCTGGCGGGATTTGGCCAGCAGCGGGGAGTAGGTCATGCCCCTGCGCCTCCGCCCGTTCGCGGGATCGGTATTGGTTCTGTCGGGCACGGGTTCGGCAATGTGGTGTTCCCGGGGACGGGGATTCCGCGGACGGGGCCGTCGTTCCCGCAGCAGTTGGGAGCAACGGTGCGCGGCGGATTCATCCCTGGCTATCACGGGGTGAATCGAGGTGGAGCGATTCCTGTGGCAGTGCCGGTTTTCGTTGGTGGATATGGTTACGCTGCCCCGGCTCCGCCGCCTCCGCAGAACATCACGATCTTCAATCAGCCGCCGATGGTGCCATCGGTGATCATCAATCAGAACTATGTGCCGGACCGGGCGAATCCGGTGATGCGCGACTACACGAAAGCGGATCTTCCGGAGGCTGCTGAACCCTCGATGCGTGTCTACCAAGCGCCGATTCCCTCCTTCCCTGATCCGCCGAAGAAGGCCGCCGCGTCAGATAAGCCGACGATTTACCTGATCGCGTTCCAGGACGGGACGATTTATCCGGCGCTTGCGTTCTGGGTGGAGGGCGAGACGCTGCACTACATCACGACGAAGCATAGCCACAACAAGGCATCCATCGATCTCGCCGATATCGCGCTGAGCCGGCAGTTGAACCAGGAACGCGGCGTCGAGTTCAATCTGAAGGGCGTCGAGTAACGCCTCCCGATTCCGCCGCGATGCGTTATGCTGGCGGGATCATGAAAGCGAAGAGCGCGAAATTCCTCATTCCACTTCTTGGACTGTGCCTTGCGGCGCTCACGCTGCGCACCACGTTGTCACAGCAGCCGGCGCCAATGGCGGAGCAGGCGGTTTATCTGTTGCAGTTCGGACTGACTGCGACGTCGGTGGAGCGCTGGGACGGTTCCTTGAAACTCTCCGCAGGCAGGCTGGTGAACGTGGAAGGGCGTCACTTCAGCGACACGGATGCAGTGTCGGCCGATGGTTCCTGGAAATGCACGACGCGGCGGGATGAAGTGGCGCCGTACGCCGATATTCATTACACCGAAATGAGGCCGGGTTCGCGGCCGGAAGTGTTTCATCTGCCGGTGGGCGTCTATTTCCGCGTGGAACGGCAGGCAGGCGCGCGCGCAGCGGTGCAGACGGCGAAGGGGAGCTTCGAGGTTTCCCTTGATGAAGTCACTGCGCAGCCGAAGATGTTTCTGAACGGAGCGGTCTCGTTGCAGCGCGTGGCAGCGCCGGATCAGCTGTCCGCGGGCGAGTTTGAAGATGATGAGCCTTCCGTGGCGGCATTGCCCGGTGGCGAGCTTGCCGTGGCGTGGGTGGCTTACCGGGAGCAGGCTGACCGGGTTCTGCTGCGCCAACGCGTGAAGGGAGTCTGGTCGAAGCCAGAGGAGATAACGCTGAAGCCCGGCGATATCTTCCGCACGTCGGTGGCGGCGACGGCCGGCGGCGCGCTGTGGGTGTTCTGGAGCGAGCGATCTGGAGAGACGTGGCATCTGTGGGGCCGGAAGAAGGAGGGCGGGTCATGGTCGGCTCCGGAACAGTTGACAAGCAGTGGCTCCTCTACCTTCCATCGCGCGGCGGCTGCCGGCGATGCGGTGCATGTTGTCTGGCAGAGTTTCCGCAACGGGCAGGGCGACATTTATCTGAAGAGTCACACTTCGGGGCGATGGTCGAGCGAGGTGAAGCTGAGCGAAACGGCGGCGAACGATTGGGAGCCGGCGGTGGCGGCAGCGGCGGATGGAACGACGCACGTGGCTTGGGACAGCTACGAGAAGGGCAATTACGACGTTCACTACCGGTCGCACAAGGCGGGTGTCAGCTCGGCGCTACGCCGGATCACTTCTTCCCCTCTGTTTCAGGCGCATGCCTCCGTTGCGGTGGATTCGCAGAACCGACCGTGGATTGCATGGAATGAATCGGGCGTGAACTGGGGCAAGGATCAGGGCTTTCTGATTCCGACACCGCTGGCCACGCCGTTGCACCAGCAGCGCTGGGTGAAGGTCGCAGTGTTCGACGGCGCTGGATTTCAGACAGTGAAGCAGGCGCCGCCGGACATGGAGATGAACGCCGAGCATCCGCAGATGAGTTTCACGCGGCAAGGCGCGCTGGCGCTATTGTTCCGGCACTGGACGCGGCGCGCTTCACGCAGCATCGGCAGCCCGCTGGTTTGGGAGACGTATCTTGCGCACTATGATGGGGAGTCGTGGACGGCGCCGCGGCCGCTGCCGTCAACGGGCGGCTGGATCGAGAAGTATCCGCTGATGGCGCGCGATGCGGAGGGAGAACTGTGGGCGGCCTGGGCGGCGGATAATCGGCCGTTTGCGACGATGGTTCCGGGCAACTCCAACGTCTTTGCGGCGAAGTTGACCGAGGGGCCGCAGGGTAAGATTTCCTCGGCTTCGATGGTTGCCTATGCCGAGCCGTTCCTGGAAGAGATTCCCGTGCACAACAATGAGACAGGCGATGTGGCGGCGATACGCAACTTCACGATCGCGTCGGGCGGAAAGACGTATCGCGTGATGCGCGGCGATATGCACCGGCACACGGATCTGTCGACCGATTTCAAATACGACGGGTCATTGTTTGAGGTGTACCGGTATGCGCTGGATGCGGCGGGGTTCGACTACATTGTGCCGACCGATCACCAGGTGGGCTTCGATCAGGAGTTCAGCTGGTGGCAGCATCAGAAATACGTGGATCTGTTCCTGATGCCGGGGCGGTTTGTGCCGCTGTTCGGCTATGAGCGCAGCCTGCGCTACCCGAACGGGCATCGCAATATCGTGTGGAGTTACCGCGGCGTGCGGACTTTGCCGATCCCCCAGGATGAGGCTTCCGGCAAGGTGGGCGCGGCGAAACTGTATGAATACCTGCGCGCCAGCAAGGGGATCTCGATGCCGCACACCTCGGCCACCGCGCAGGGCACCGACTGGCGGGACAATGATCCGGAAGTGGAGCCACTGATGGAGATCTTCCAGGGCTACCGCGCCAGCTATGAATATGAAGGCGCGCCGAAGGCGGCGACGACGCTGAACCAGCATGCACAGAAGAGCGGATGGCAGCCGGAAGGCTTCTGGTGGAACGCGCTGGAGAAGGGTTTCAAGCTGGGCGTGCAGGCGTCAAGCGATCACTGGTCGACGCACATCTCCTATGCGTGCATTGTAACGGAGGCGCCGACGCGGGAGGCGATGATGGACGCGCTGCGGAGGCGGCACGCCTATGCGGCAACGGACAATATCGCGGTGGATTTCCGGGCGCGAGATGGGAACAAGGAGTACATCATGGGCGATGTGTTTCGAGCTTCCGCTTCGCCGAAACTTTCCTTGAAGGTGCGCGGGACCGGGGTGATCAAACAGATTGATCTGATTTCGAACAAGCGGTTTCTGTATACGACGCGGCCTGGCACGGCGACGGCGAATTGGGAGTTTACCGAGCAGAATCCGCGGGCGGGCGAGAGCTGGTACTACGTACGGGTGATGCAGGAGGACGGGCAGATGGCGTGGAGCAGTCCGATTTGGATCACGCGATAGTGGTCAAAGTTCCAGTCCGAGACGTTGCACCATGTAGTCCCTGTTCGCCTCAAGCACGCCGCCCTCGGCATTGACCGACCCGGTGAAGCTAGTTTCTCGCAGATACGCGATTAACGCGGCAAGTTTGATTACTCCTTGGCCAAGCGGCACAAACGCGCCCCGGCCTTGCGCCATCGGATCGAAATCGCGCAGATGAATCGCAATGATGCGCGAACGGTACTTTTTGACGGCCGCCAGCTGGTCCAGCCCGCCTGCCTGAAAATGGCCGACATCGGCGACCAGTCCGAAGAATCGCGGATCGCTGGACTCCATCACGGGCTCCAGCATCCCCGCCACGACATCCTCGCGCTCGGCGTGAAATCCCATCCCCAGACCAGTCTCTCCAAGCACGCGGCGACCGACCTCATTCACATTTGCCGCGAAGTTCCTGTAATCCTCCGCGACCGGCTTTCTCGAAAGAGGAGTCCACAATTGCGTGATGTATCGGGCGCCTAGCGGCTGAGCAAACCTGGCGATGCGCAGGTGCAATTCGATGAGTTCCTGCCGGCGCGTGGCATCGCCCATCATCGAATACTGCGCGTACCCGGCGAGTTTCAAATTACGCCGGTCAAACTCATCCTTGATTTCCGCCTCCCGTCCGGCATACAGGTCCGCCAAGCGAATTCCGCCGCCGCTCGATTCTAGATACCGAATTCCCAGCCGGGCCAATTCCTCGGTTAATCGCCGCAATCCTTCCTCATCCTGAACCCCGGCGCTGACGCCGGCAAGAAAAGTTTGAGCCGCGGCTCCTTGACGGAGGCCGGCTATGGGCCCGGCCAATCCGAAACGTATCCAGTCACGCCTGTTCCACATCGGCACTCCATTGTGTCTCAGTCCGAGCCGGCTCTTCAAGAAGAGCATGGCAAGGCCTGGGGGAAACTTCAGTTTCCGCGAGGCTTCAATCTCGCATTCTAGAGAACACCCGCAAACCCGGGCGAGGCCGGTTTTCTTGATGCAAGCATGAAACCTCTAACCGAGCCACGACCAAACGGTTTCTCGGGATCCTCTCGTCCTCAAAACTGGAACCGCGTCACCGCTCGCCACTGAGGTTTAGCGACGCATGAGGGCGGTATCAACGAGGGCGGTCCAAATCAAATGAGCTGTAGGAGTACTCGAAGTCGATGGCTCCGGGAATGGAAATGCGGGTGAGTTGGTGGAGAGAGTTGAAGGTGCGGGTTTCGACACCGGCGGGGGTGGTGAGCTGTGTCATCTGTCCGGCGGCGTTGTAGGAGATGGCGGAGACCCAGGCGGTTTGGGTGGCCTGGTGCGTCATGCCGGAAGGGCGGTGCATCGCGTCGTAGGAATAAGTGAAGGTTTGGCCGGGGAGCGGGTTGTAGGCAGAGTCGTGACTGGCGGGATAGGTCATCGCGGTGCGCGCCCCTTCATTCAATGTCGTACTACTGACTCCATCTTCGATGGGTAGTCAGTGGGTCCTATGGGAGATCGGCGCCACTTGGGCCCTTGGAAAACCTGTGATCCCGATAGTCACGAGACCTGAGGTTCTGGATTCTCTCCCCGTTTCACTGAAAGCTGTCCAAACTCTCGTCATCCACCCGGAAGAACTTGGATCAGATGCAGGGACGCCAGAGAATCGCCGAAGAAATCGACAACGCGATCTCTCGATTGCACGCTCACTCCGCGGGCCTAAGCTCACTTCGCCCGCCACTTCTCAAACCACGCCAGCAGGTACTGCTGCTGCGCCAACTGGTGTGACGGACGCCGCCAGCCGTGAAACTCATCCGGCATCCGCACCAGCAGTGTCTCTTTCTTCAGCATCTTCAGCGCCCGGTAGTACTCTTCGCTCTGCGCCATTGGTGTCCGCAGGTCCGCTTCGCCCGTCATCACCATCGTGGGTGTCGTCACGTTCGCCACATAGTGCAGCGGCGAGCGCACCGCGTACTCCATCGGATCCTCCCACGGGTACTTCTTAAACTGGTCGTACCACATGATCCCGTCGGTGGTCCCGACAAAGGAGTGCCAGTTGATCACCGGCCGCATCGACACCGCCGCGCGGAAACGGTTCGTATGGCCTACGATCCACGCCGTCAGCACGCCGCCGCCGCTGCCGCCGCACACGAACAGGTTCTTCTCGTCCACCCAACCCTTCGCAATCGCCGCGTCCACGCCCGCCATCAGATCGTCGTAGTCTTTTCCCGGATAGGAATACTGAATCCCGTTCACGAAATCCTGTCCGTAGCCCGTGCTCCCGCGCGGGTTCATGTACAGCACGCCGTAGCCCTTCGCCGCGAAGTTCTGCCAGGCCCAGTTGAAGCCAACGGTGTAAGCCGACCATGGCCCGCCGTGAATATAGAGCACCAGCGGGTACTTCTTGCCATTCTCCAGCTCGGCCGGCTGTACCAGCCAGCCCTGCACCTTCAGCCCATCCTTGCTCGTCACCCAGAGTGTCTCCACCTCGCCCAGCTTCCGGCCCTCCAGCACATCGCTGTTCACATCCACCAACTCTTTCCAGCCGTTCGGACGCTTCAAATCACTCACCACCAGCACGCCCGGCTGATGATAGCTGGTCTTCACGGCCGCCGCGTAGCCGTTTCTGGAAATCGACACGCTCGTCAGCACGTGATTGCCTTCGGTCACCTTCTTCGGCTTCCCGTCCAGGCTCAGCGAATAGAGGTTCGTCGTCCCGTTCTCATTCATCAGGTAGGTCACGCCGGAGCCGTCCGCCGCCCAATCGACATCACCCGGGGAATCCGGCAGATTGCGGGCCCACGTCTTCTTTCCGCCGCCGTCGGCCGCCATCAGATAGATGCTCGACAGGTGCCGCGTGTACTTCTTATCGTCGTAGCCTGTGTAGGCGATCCACTTGCCGTCCGGCGACACGCGCGGATTCCCGTCGGGCCCTTTGCGCTCCGTCAGCGTCCTGATCGCCCCGTTCGTCAGATCGATCGCATAGATCTCGCTGTCGTTCCGGAGATACTCCGCCTCCGGCTTCCGGATCCCGCTCACATACAGCATCTTTGAATCCTGAGACCATGCCGGCGAGCCGTGATTGTAGTTGCCCTCGGTCACCTGCTTCGGCGTCCCGCCCACCACCGCATCCACCGTAAACACGTGCCGGTAGCCCTTCGGCACCGGGCCCACGCCGTCCGCCGCCCAACTCGGCCGGTCAATCACGACGGCCGGCCGCGCCCATTCGGCGCCGCGCGGCTTGTTGGGAAGTTTGATCTCCAGCGCCGGCTTCTCATCGGGCAGGGTCATCGTGAAGGCGATGCGCTTGGAATCGGGCGACCACTCGATCCCGTCCACGCGCCGGCTCAGATGCGTGAGCTGCGCCACTTCCTTGGTGTCCACCCACATCACGTGCAGCTGCGATGTCCCGTCGCGGTCCGAGAGAAAGGCGATCCGCTTGCCGTCCGGCGACCAGACCGGCGAGGTGTCGCGCCAGTTGCCATTGGTCAGCTCGCGTAGCCGCGTCCCCTCACGGTCGATCATCCACAGGTTCGATCTCGTTTGGTCCTTCATCTGATCCGCGTAGCTTCGCGAGAAAACGATCAACGAGCCGTCGGGCGAGATCGCCGGGTTCGACACCGACTCCATATCGAAGAACGTTTCGGTGTCGAGCAGCTTGGCCTTCTCCGCCGCCGAAGCGAGCAGACAGCACACCAGTAATAAGCGCAGTTTCATCTTCCAACCTCCCTGGGTAAACTCAGCTATTATCGCGCATGCTCACCCAGTAGTACAGGCTTCCGGCCGCGCCTACCGCCGCCGCCGCCCAGAAGTTCGCCCGCGGACTTACCGCCCACAGCAGCCCCCCAACCAGCGCCCCCATGCTCACCGCCAGATCCCGTATCAAGTAATAAGCGCCCACCACCGCGCCCCGCTCCTCCGGCCTTGCGTAGCTCACGATAAGCGCCTTCCGCGACGGATCACCGAACTCCTTCAACCCACGGATCACAAACGCCACCGCCAGCATCGCCACGCTCCCGCTGAATGCCAGCGCCACGGGAAACAGCGTGAAAAACCCGAACGTCGCCAGCACGAACGGCTTCTTGTCGCCCTGGTCAGCCCAGTGCGACACCGGAATGTAGCAGAGCATCGCCACCGCCATCTCCAGCGCCGTCAGCATCCCCACCTCCGCCGCGCTCGCCTGCACCTCGTTCATCGCATAGATCACAATCCATGCCGCCGGTATCCGCTCGCAGAACCGCACCAGAATATCGCTTACCAGCAGCGACCGCAGCCTTGCGTCAAACCCGCGCACCACTCTCCAGAACTCCGGCCGCCCTTGGTTGCGCACTTCCCCGGTCGCATCAATTCTGCTCTCCAGCGCCAGCGCCCCCGCCGACAGCACCAGGCACACCGCCAGTCCGATCCGCGTCCCCTCCACCACGCCATACGCATCCAGCAGCATTCCTCCCACCACCGGCCCGACGATGATTGGCGCACGCTTCACCAGCGACTGTACCCCGATCCCCATCACCAGCTTGTTGGAAGGCAGGTTCGCCGCGACGAGCGAGAACATCGCCGGCAACGACAGGTTCGCCCATGCCGTGAACAGGAACATCGCCGCCAGCGCCGCTTCCCACCGTGGCCACGCCAGCATCAGCGCGTAGCCTGCCATCGACACCAGGCTGAAACTCACGAACGCCCGCCGGTGGCCCCAACGGTCGCTCACGACGCCGCCCGGATACGCATAGAGCGCCGCGAGCGCGGTCATCATCCCGTCGTAGAATGCGATCGCGAAGGTCCCGGCGCCCAGCACCTCCAGGTACTTCGGCACGAACCGCATCCATAGTTCCTCGCCTGCGCCCACCATCACGATGGCCGCCAGCAGCAGCACTACGTTCCGCCGCAGTCCGAGATATTCGGCAATCACTCCATGAGAGATCTTACCTCGGCACCGTCACCGGAGCCTTCAACGCAAAACTCACCAGCGACTCGCCGGAGATCACCGCCGGTTCACCATGCGTTGCCAACACCACCCCCGTGCCTGCTCCGGCGCCCGCCGCCGCGCCGATCGCCGCCCCTTTCCCCCCTCCGGCAATCGCACCAGCCACAGCCCCGACGCCGCTGCCGATACCCACTTTCGCGGCATCCTTCTTCTTAGTAGTAGGCGCGTAGCGCGTAAACACCTCCGTCTGCAGCTCCACCTGTTTGCCGTCCGGCAGCCTTGAGCTCGTCAGGCGGATCGCCAGTTGCGCCACGCCCCTCACCCGCCCGCCCGGGTCAGACTCGACAACCTTCCCCGTCACCTCGGCTGCCTTCCCTAAACCATGTAATCTTTTCCACCTCCGCCGTGTCGTTGTTTCCACGGAACATTCCCGAACCCTTCAGCGTTATACTTTGCAAGGAGGTGTGGGGAAACCACCATGGCCCTAAAAGACTTCATCAAAAAGCAATTCATCGACGTCATCCACTGGACGGAGCCCGAGGAGGGCATTCTGTCCTGGCGCTACCCGATGCGCGACATGGAAATCCAGAACGGCGCACAGCTTACCGTCCGCGAGTCTCAGATGGCCGTCTTCGTCAATGAAGGCCGGTGCGCCGATGTCTTCAACCCCGGCCTATACAAGCTGACTACCCAGACGCTGCCTCTGCTCACCAACCTGTTGAACTGGGACAAGCTCTTCGACTCGCCCTTCAAGAGCGACGTCTACTTCATGAGCACCCGCCTACAGGTCAACCAGAAGTGGGGCACACAGCAACCCATCACCATCCGCGACAAGGAATTCGGCGCCGTGCGCCTGCGCGCCTTCGGCATCTACTCCTGGCGCATCTCCGATCCACGCACCTTCCACTCAAAAGTCAGCGGTACGGTGGAAACCTACCGCGTCGCCGACATTGAAGGCCAGCTCCGCCACACCATCACCGGCCGCATGGCCGACACCTTCGGCGAGAGCGGCGTCCCCTTCCTCGACATGGCCGCCAACCAGATCGAGCTGGGCCAGAAGATCGCCGAATTCCTCCGCCCCTCCTTCACCGACCTCGGACTTCAGCTCGACAGCTTCGTCGTCGAGAACCTCTCGCTGCCGGAAGAGCTGCAAAAGCGGCTTGATGAACGCATCGGCATGACGATGGTCGGCGACATGGGCAGGTACACCCAGTTCCAGGTCGCGCAGGCGGTTCCCATCGCCGCCGCCAATGAAGGCGCCGGCGGCACGGCGGGACTGGGAGCCGGACTCGGCGCGGGCCTCGTTATGGCGCAGCAGATGATGGGCTCCATGCAGCAGGCGCAACCTGGGGGAGCCGGGGCAACCGGCGAGACCAAGTTCTGCGTCGAATGCGGCAAGTCCATCATCAAGGCCGCCAAATTCTGTCCGGAGTGTGGTAAACCTCAAGCCTGACGATGCCCGGCGTCGAATGGATCGTAGAGGCTTTCGAGTGTAACCCCGCGGCGCTGGCCGACCCCGGCCGGCTCCGCGCCCTGCTCGACCGCCTGGTCGCCGACCTCCCGCTGCACCCGGTCGGCGATCCGCTCTGGCACCAGTTCCCCGGCGCAGGCGGTATTACCGGGCTTTGTCTGCTGGCCGAATCGCACTTTGCCTGCCACAGCTTTCCCGAGCACCGCTCGCTCACCATCAATTTGTTCTGCTGCAAGCCGCGCCCGGAATGGGATTTCCGCTCCTACCTCGCACGCGAGTTCGGCGCGGCCCATGTCCGCGTACGGCGCCTCGACCGTCCCTACACCGCAACGCTGGAGGCAACGGGAACATGAGCCGCCGCTCCGGAGCCTGCCCGCAATGCGGCGCCACGATCAACTTCAAGTTTTCGAGCGCCGTGCAGACCATCTGCGAATACTGCCGCTCGATCCTGGTCCGCCACGACGTGGATCTGGAAAAGGTCGGCGTTGCCGCGGACCTGCCGCCGGACGTCTCGCCTATCCAACTCGGCACTGAAGGCATCTTCGGCAACAAGGCATTCTGGGTCGCCGGCCGCATCGCCTATCAGTACGATCTCGGCGGCTGGAACGAATGGCACATCGTCTTTAACGACGGTGAGAGCGGCTGGCTCTCCGACGCCCAGGCCGACTACGCCATCAGCTTCCCTTTTGCTCCGCCTGCTCCGCTGCCGGCTTGTTCTGAACTCATTCCAGGCCGGCCCTTCCAGTTCGACAACACGCGCTTTGAGGTCACAACGCTGACCAAGGCCTTCTACTCCGGCGTCGAAGGCGAGCTTCCCTTCGAGTACTGGGACAAGGAAGAGGTCCTGTTCGCCGACCTGCGTTCGGCTTCCTCCCGCTTCGGCACCATCGACTACAGCGAAGAGCCTCCGCTTCTCTTCCTCGGCCAGGCCGTTGAGTTCGACTCGCTGCGTCTCAAGAACCTGAAGGAGTTCGAGGGCTGGTAAATGAGCACACCGGTCAAGGCGAAAGCCCTGAACTGTCCAAACTGCGGCGGCACCGTGCAGCTCCGCGGCCTTGGCCAGGCGCTTAGCGCCGTCTGCATACAGTGCCTCTCCATCATCGACACCAGCTCCGCCGAGCTCCGCATCATTCAACAGTTCAAGGTCAAGGAACGTGTCGCGCCGCTCATCCCGCTCGGCACGCGCGGCAAGCTGCACGGCGCCGACTATGAAGCCATCGGCTTCCAGACGCGCCAGATCATGGTCGAAGGCACCGCCTACGAGTGGCGCGAGTATGTGCTCTTTAATCCTTATAAGGGCTTCCGCTACTTGAGCGAGTACGACGGCCATTGGAACGACATCAAGCCGCTCACCGGCCTGCCGGAGCGCGTTTCCCATCAAGGCAAGCCCGCCGCTACATGGCTTGGCAAGACCTACCGCCACTTCCAGAACGCCGACGCGGAAACCACCTACGTGATGGGCGAGTTCCCTTGGAAGGTCATGGTCGGCGAACGGGCGATCACCGATGACTATGTCGCCCCGCCCGACATGCTCAGCTCGGAGAAAACGGGTTCGGAAGTCAACTGGTCCCACGGCGTCTACATGGCCGGCGAGCAGGTGCGCGCCGCCTTCTCGCTGCCCAATCCGCTCCCGCCCTCGCGTGGCGTCTTCGCCAACCAGCCGTCGCCGCACGCGGGAAAGCCGGGCTCCGCTTGGCGCACCGCCGTTCTGCTCTGGGCCGCCCTCGCCATGGTGATGTTCGGCAGTTCGCTGCTGATGGGCCAGAAGGAAGTCTTCAAGCAGATGTTCACCTTCACGCAGGGCTCGCGCGGAGAACCTTCACTGGTCACAGGCGCCTTTGACCTCGACGGCCGCGAAACCAACGTAGAACTCTCTGTCCGCACCGACCTCGACAACCGCTGGGCCTATTTCAACTTCGCCCTCATCAACGAAAAGACCGGGCAAGCCTACGACTTCGGCCGCGAGGTCAGCTACTACCGCGGCCGCGACTCCGACGGCGACTGGACGGAAGGCAGCTCCGGTGACACCGTGCTGATTCCGTCAGTTCCGGCCGGCCGGTACTACCTGCGCGTCGAGCCGGAAATGGACCCTTCGCGGCCCGGCCAGTCCATGCGCTACTCGCTCACCTTGCGCCGCGACGTGCCCTGGAATCTCCCTTTCTTTGTTGCCTTCATTCTGATCGCGATTCCGGCCATTCTCATCACCCTGCGCTCGGCCGGCTTTGAATCCCGCCGCTGGGCCGAATCCGACTACGCGCCCAGCTCCAGCGGCGACGACGAGGACGACGACGAATGATCAAGCATCCCCTCTTCATGGCCTACGGCCTGCTCACCATTCTCCTCTCCGGCTACACGCAGTACCGCGGCTGGGGCAACATCTCCACCAATGAACTGCGGAACGTCCCCAAGACCATCCGCGACAACCCGGGCTCCTACCGTTCCCACTACGGTTACATCCCACGCTACGCAGGAGGCAAATAAGCCATGGCCGAATTCCAAGTCGTTTACCTCATTAACGCGCTGGTCTTTTCCTTGATGGGCATCGTCATCTTCGTCGTCGCTTTCAAGGTGATCGACAAGGCGACGCCGTTCCAGCTCTGGAAAGAGATCATCGAGGAGCACAACACTGCCCTCGCCATCCTGTTGGGCGCCATGTCCATCGGCCTATGCCTGATCATCGCCGCCGCCGTCCACTAACTTGACCGCTGTACTCTTTCTCTCGGTCTTCCTGATCGCCGCTTGCGGGCTCATCTATGAGTTGATCGCCGGCACGCTGGCCAGCTACCTGCTCGGCGACTCCGTGCTCCAGTTCTCCACCGTCATCGGCAGCTACCTGTTCGCCATGGGCATCGGCAGCTACCTCTCGCGTTTCCTGCACAAGGGCCTCGTGGCGCGCTTCGTGCAGATCGAGCTTCTGGTCGGGTTGATCGGCGGCTTCTCCTCCACGCTCCTGTTCCTCGCCTTCTCCTACACCGAGAGCTTTCGGTTCATCCTCTACTCGCTCGTGCTGATCATCGGCATCCTCGTCGGTCTGGAAATCCCTCTGCTAATGCGCATTCTCAAGGAGCGCTTCCAGTTCCACGACCTGGTCGCCAACATCCTCACCTTCGACTATCTCGGCGCGCTCGGCGCATCGCTGCTGTTCCCGTTGTTGCTGGTCCCGCGACTCGGCCTGGTCCGCTCGGCCATCCTGTTCGGAATGCTGAACGCCGGCGTCGCGCTTTGGTCCACCTGGATCTTCAAGTCGCACATCGCGCGGCCGCTGCCGATGCGCGCCGCCTGCTTCCTCGGGCTTGCCGCCCTTGCCGGCGGAATGTTCCGCGCCGAACAGATCACGACTCTTGCCGAGCAGACACTCTACGCCGATGAAGTCATTCTGGCCCGCTCCACGCGCTACCAGCGCATCGTGCTCACCCGCTTCAAGGACGACGTCCGCCTTTTTCTTAACTCGCATTTGCAGTTCTCCTCGCGCGATGAGTACCGCTACCATGAAGCGTTAGTCCATCCCGGCCTCGCCGCGCGGCCCAGCGCCCGCCGTGTTCTGATCCTTGGCGGCGGCGACGGGTTGGCCGCCCGCGAGATCCTACGCTATCCCGGCGTCGAGTCCATCACCCTGGTTGATCTCGACCCTGAGATGACCGGGCTCTTCTCCACCCACCCCCTGCTCACCGGCATCAATCAAAACGCCCTCAACTCACCCCGCTTGAAGATCGTCAACGCCGACGCCTTCGTCTGGCTGGATGAGACGCAGGACGAGTTCGACTTCACCGTCATCGACCTGCCCGACCCCACCAACTTCTCCTTAGGCAAGCTCTACACCACCGCCTTCTACCGCCTGCTCTCGCGCCACCTCACTCCCGGCGGCCTGATCGCCGTGCAGAGTACCTCGCCGCTATTCGCCCGCCAGTCCTTCTGGTGCGTAGTGGAAACCATCCGCCACTCCGGCTGGCGTCCGTATCCTTATCATGTCTACGTTCCCTCCTTCGGGGAATGGGGTTTCGTGCTGGCCTCCCACGGCAACTCGGCCTACGAGCCGCCGATGCAGCTCCCCTCCGGGCTACGCTTTCTGACCGCCGCCAATATCGCGCAACTCTTCCACTTCCCCAAGGACATGGAGCCCGTCGACGCCGAACCCAACCGCCTCAACAACCAGGTCCTGGTCCGCTACTACGAACACGAGTGGAGCCAGATTACGCGGTAACTTCCCGTGCTACCCTGACGGGTATGGATATCCAGAAGACCATGGAGTTCATCCTCGAACAGCAGGCGGCGATGACCGCCCGTCAAGCTGAGCGCGGAGAACGCATGGCTGAGCATGACAAGCGCATGCTCAAGATCGACAAGCGAATTGATGCCACCACGAAGCTGATTCAGACGGGGATGAGAATGCTGGTCAAGACGGACGAAAGGCTAAAGGCCTTGGCTGACGCTCAATTGCGTGCCGAGCAACGCTCCGCTGAAATCGACGCCCGCCTCGACCGTCTCATCCAAGCTTTGTCCCGTGGCAGCAACGGCCACAAGAAGAACTAGTAACTCACAAGCTGCGCACGAGGAACAGCGGCGTCGTGGCCTGTTCGGCAGGCACGTTGATGCCGGTGTGCGTGGACAATTCGTCGATGAAGGCTTTGATCGCCTGCTCCTTGCCTGCCGGATTGCCGCGGGCCGCGGCATCGCGCGCGAGCTGTCGTTGATGGAGAAGGAAACCGCGCGCCTTGCCCGCGGGCACGTGTGTCCGCACGCTGGTTTCGGCGAAGTTGAAGGTAAACGGCGGAGGAGGATTCGGAATGGTCAGATTCATCCTCACGCCCGGAATGGCCAGCCAGTTTTCGTTATTCACGCCCAGCTGCATGATCTTCTGCGCGCTGGTCAGAATGGGACTAAAAATCGGAGCGTCACGATGGTCGGCCTGATTCTGAACGGTCTTTTCATCACTCATTGGCACGTCGGTAAAGATCGTGGCCAGAGAGTATCCGGTCGGCCCCGATAGTTTGCTGAAGTAGTTATTCACAGGGCTGGTGATTGCCGAGGAGGGTCTGGCGAAATCGGTCTGGATGCTCCTGTGGAAGCTATCCTGCTCGAGGAACGGCAGAAGGTGGTAAAAGTGGTTTACGGTCCGGGCTGCCTCCGCCATGAGGCTGTCGAACATCCTCTTGCGCCCTTCATCGGCCAGAGGAGTGGGGAAGAAACTGATGTTGGCGGCGAGCGAACCTTGGGATGTGTTCATCAGTACCCTCCGTGACTGTTGTTACGGAAGTCTACTGGATTTGGATTTCGAGATGCAACCTTTTAGCAGATGTGGGCGCCGATCGCTTCCGTACAAACGGATGAAAGGGACTGGCTGGCAGAACTGGGGCTGGCGCGGCGTTGACGGCAAGCTCTCAACGCGCGTCAGGCTGCTGCTTCCGAGCCCACTGGAGGAAAGGCCGGATGAGCTGCAATTCCGCGTCGGAATATGCGCGCGTCTCCGCGGCGTGATCCCATCGGCTGGCCGCGTCGGTTTGCAAATCGGCGCCCGCAACGGTCCGCAGAACCGGGAGCCTGGAACCAAGATCCCACAACCTGGTCACACTCCCGGGTTCCAGCACGAGTGCAGGAAACGTCTCTGCGCCGATCCGCGCTGTCACCACGCCTTTGCCGGAGCCGCCCCGCAGGTTCCAGGAGGCGGACCGGCTCAAGTCGGGGCCGACTTTCGATCCCCAGCCATCCACCTCATGACAGCGGCCGCAGCCGTTCATCCGGGCGGCGTCGAAGAACAGGTTGCGTGACCGCTCGAGTTCCGGCGTAAGCTGGGTTCTCGAGGAGATGCCCCATTCATTCTTCCTAGGACCGGCTCCCGCAAATGTCATCACGTATCGGGTGACCGCTTCGATCTCCTCTGCCGTGAGGTCTCTGTCGAAACCCGGCATTCCCTTCGCCGGCAGGCCGCCGGAGACAATGGAAAACACCGCCGAGGAATTGTAGGTATGCCCAATCAGTTTTGGAGCCCTGCCTGCGCTGCCCGCCTGACCATGACAGTAGGGCACGGCGCAACGGGCACGGAACAATGCCGCACCATCCTGGGCGATGGCTGCCGCGGTGACGGCAAATAGCACAAAGCTCTTCATTGACCCACCTCCGGGAGCGCAAACACCATCAGCGCCGAGCCGGCTCGCGGCGCCGGCGCATCCGGGAATATGCTGAGATGGAACATTCCCAAAAACGACCCCCACCCCAACGGGGTCGCCACATATTGCCTGCCATTCACGGCGTAGGTAATCGCGCCTCCCCTGTGCCCGCCTCCGGTTTGAAAGCTCCAGAGTTTCTTGCCGTCGCGTGCGTCCAGCGCGAAGAAGTTCCCTTCGGGGTCGCCGGTAAACAGCAGGTCTCCGGCGGTGGCCAGCAGTGATGCCATAAACCATGTCTTGCCGGGCAGGCTCCATTTCCTGGACCCGGTCAAGGGATCAAACGCAGCAAGGTAGCCTTCGATTTTGCCGTCGGGTGGAGGTTTGATGATCCAACTGCCGCCAATGTATATTTGGCCTTCCTGCGGTTCCTGCTCGCGCGCCATCAAGTCATTACATGCCTCCACTACCGGCAAGTACAGGAGCCCGGTCCGCGGCGACCATGCGGATTCGTTCCAGCTTTTGCCACCCATCGCGCTCGGGCACACGAACAGCCCTTTCCCGATTTCGGGGTCCCGCCGCCCCACCAGTTTTCCGCCTTCGGTGATGCCGGCCACCCAATTGCTGTGTTTCACAAACTGCCAGGCTTTGATGAACTCGCCGTTGGAACGGTCCAGCAACCAGGTGTAGCCCGCCTTGGTGGAATGAAAAAGCAACTTACGCATCTTTCCCGCGACCGGCAGATCGGCCAGGACCAGCTCGTAGACGGAATCGTAATCCCATACGTCGTGCGGAACCTCCTGGTAGTGCCAGACAAGCTTGCCGGTGTCCGGATTCAGCGCCACCACACTGGCCGTGTACAAGTTGTCGCCGCGCCGGTTTTTTGACAGAATGTCGCCCGCCGCATTCCCGACGCCCCAATAGAGCAGATTCAGTTCCGCGTCATAGGAGCCGGTCATCCAGGTGGAGCCTCCTCCATGACGCCAACTGTCTCCGGGCCACGTTTCGTGACCGTTCTCCTCGGGACCGGGAATCGTGTAGAAGCGCCAGTGGAACCGGCCTGTCCGAATGTTCAGCGCCGTCAGGTAGCCGCGGTGCGCCGAGTCGCCGCCGGTCACGCCGAACACCGCCACGTCCTTTACCGCCAAGGGAGCGCCGGTGATATTGCAGCCGCACTGGCGGGTATCTTCCATGTTGACCCGCCACTTCTCCTTCCCGGTTTGCGCGTCGATACCGACGGCGTGGTTGTCGGCGGTGCCGAGCAGCACCATCCCTTGCGACACGGCCACGCCGCGGTTCTGCTTTCCATAGACAGCGGTGTTCTCGGGAGCATATCGATACTCCCAGATGAGGCGCCCGTCGGCTGCATTCAGCGCGATCACCCAGCCTTGCGAAGTCGACACATACATCACGCCGCGCTGCACAATCGGTGTTGCCTGCAAGCCGTGTTCGATATCACCGGTCTGGAATGACCATGCGGGCGTGAGCCGCCCTACGTTGCTTGTATGGATCTGGGCGAGGCTGCTATAGCGCCATGCCGCATAGTTTCCGCCATGCGTACCCCAGTCGGCCTGCGCCAACAGATTGGCGACAACAACAAAAAGACACGACCATGTTCTCATTGGCGTAATTCTATCACTAACAGATATGGGCGCCGATGGATTCCGTGTACACGGCGTACAGGGACTGGCTTCCGGTCATGAACAGGCGGTTGCGCTTGGTTCCGCCGAAGCAGACGTTGGAGCAGATCTCGGGGAGCTTGATGAGGCCGATGCGCACGCCGTCGGGCGAGAAGATGTGCACACCGTCGTAGCCGTCGCCGACCCAGCCGGCGCTGGCCCAGACGTTGCCATCGGTGTCGGCGCGGATGCCGTCGGCGAAGCCGGCGCCGACGCCAGGGAGTTCCATCGACACAAACTGGCGGCCCTTCACGAGCTTGTTATCGGCGACATCCCAGACCTTGATGTTGCGCGGCGCTTGCGGGTAATGCGAGGCGCCGGTGTCGGCAATGTACAGTTTCTTATAGTCGGGTGAGAAGCAGAGACCGTTGGGTTTGAAGATCTCGTCGGTGACTTTGTCGAGCTTGCCGGTTTTCGGATCGAGACGATAGACCGCCTCCTTGATCACTAACTCGCCCTTGTTGCCTTCATAATGCATCAGGCTGCCGTAGCCGGGATCGGTGAACCAGATGCCACCGTCGGGATGAACCACGGCGTCGTTAGGAGCATTGAGCGGCTTGCCCTCGAACTTGTCGGCCAGCGCGGTGATCTTGCCGTTGTACTCGTAGCGGACGACGCGCCGGTTGCCGTGTTCGCAGGCGATCTGGCGGCCCTCCCAATCAAACGTGTTGCCGTTGCTGTTGCCGGCCGGGCTGCGGAAGACGCTGACGTGGCCATCCTCCTCCAGCCACCGGAGTTGCACGTTGTTGGGAATGTCGCTCCAGAGCAGATAGCGGCCGACGCCGTTCCATGCCGGACCTTCGGCCCACAGGGTGCCGGTGTGCAGGCGCTGGATGGGCGTGTTGCCCAGCTTGTACTTGTTGAAGCGCGGGTCGAGGGCGACGATGTCGGGGTCGGGGTAACGGACGGGCTCCTTGCCGGTCCAGTCGCGCTTGGATTGGGCGAAGGCGGCGGCGAGGGAAGCGGCGCCGGCAAGGAATCCTCTGCGGTGCATCTTGGTCATGGTCTTTTTAAGCTACAACGCGGGGGCAGGGTTTGTCTGCACGCAGCTGGCAACCGGATTGCACGACGGAAGCCGCGAAGGGTGACGCATGCACGCAAGCTGGTTGCACGGAGAGCGGAGAAGCAGGCCATGTTCGCTGTTGGGAAGGGAATGGCTGAGTGTTGAAGAATACAACAGGCTGCCCGTGCAGATAGCGGCGTGGGTGAGTTGCCGCAACGTCGCGAAACACCGCACTCACCTCACGACGATTTTCGTTCCAAGGAGCTTCATAATGCACATTCGAAGGAGCGCATTTCTACTTACCATTTTTCTGCTACTGTTCAGCGCAGCCGCCTGGTCTGCCGACCAGAAGCCATTTCGTAACGACGGGATCATTCAGCAAGTGGTGCAAAGGATGGCCGAGGCATCGGTGAACGGCAACGTCGTGCAGAATGCTTTTGTAGGAACTGACGCGTGTCTGGCCTGTCATCCCGGCTACCAGGACTTCAAGCGCACGGCGCACCACACAGGCCTGAAGATGGTCCGGGACGACCGCTTTTCCCTCAAAGTGATGGATGGCATCATCGCCGACTACGACCGCAACGGGGTGGATGACTTCAAGCAGGGCCTGGACTTCAACAAGATCAACAGCGCCTTTGACCGGTTCAAGCCGAACGCACCGATACTCGCTTACAAGGTTGGGTCAGGTTACTCTGTCACGATTGCCGGCGTGGAATACCCGGTGGTTTTCACCCACGGCGGCACGGGACTGGCCAAGCAGCGCTACGCGGTGAGGTTCCCGGTGACGGACCGGCCATCGGGCTGGAGCGCCGACTACTACTATCTGCCGATCCAGTACAACGACAAGTCGGGCACGTGGGTGACGTATTCCACGGGCAACTGGTACAACGCCGACAACACGCCCAAGATTCGCGGGCCGGTCACTTCGCGCGTGGCGGGATCGACGGGGATCTCCTTCTACGGGGGCTGTTCGGGCTGCCATGGCAGCGCGGTGAAGACGACACGGGATGCGCTGGGGGAATGGATCAGCACGGCGCAATCTCCGGTCTACACACCGCCCGGCGAGCCGCACTACCTGGATCTGGATGGCAACGGGTGGCCGGAATCGTTCAACGTGGGATGCGAGCGGTGCCACGGCCCCGGCGCGCGTCATATCGTGAATCTGCGGGATCCGAAAGAAGTGATCCAGCCGGCACGGGACTTTACGCCGCGGCAGATCAACGCGCTGTGTGGATCCTGCCATACACGCGGCACCTCCTCGGCCGGCAGCTTCGGTTATCCCTACGATGAGGCGCGCGGGGAAGATTACTCGACGCACCTCGGCAAGGATGTGGATTCCACGTTCTGGCGGCCGAACCCGACGCGCTGGCCGGACCGCAAGACCCCCAACGCGCACCGGCAGCAGTTCAACGAGATGAGCACATCGGGGAAAGGTCCGGGCGATTCACCGAAGGCCATCTGTTCGCAGTGCCATGATCCGCACCGCACCAGCGGGCGCGGCCAGCTACGGCAAGCGATGATGGTCACCGGCTCCGGAGGCGCATCGTTGCAGTTGAACGTGAAGGTGGAAGACAACACGCTGTGCCTGGCTTGCCATGCCGGGAAGGGTTCGTTTGCCGCGTTGCGGCCCGAGGAGCTTACCGATCCGCAGCGCAACGCCTCCGTCATCGCCAATGTGGTGACGCAACACACGCGGCATCCGTACCGTCCGGAGGGCTTCATGGGGCTGAGCCGCTGCACGGAATGCCACATGGCCAAGACGACGACCAACGGCGATCCCTACGATGTCAGCTCGCACACCTTCGAGGCGATTTCGCCGCAGAAGACGCTGGACTTCCAGGCGCAGGGCGGCATGCCGAACTCCTGCGCTGCTCGTTGCCATCGGCCGCTTGCGCCTTTCTTCGGGCTGCCCGCCGATTCGAGCCTCACGAACTGGGCCGAAACCAGCGACAAACTGCTGGCGGAATGGCTGGCCCGTTACCATGGCCCGAATGGCATCTGGTGGAAGACCAATCCGTAGGGCGCAAGGTCCTGTTCGCGCGCTAAGATAGCAGGCAAGCGGAGGGAACCCATTGCCTAGGCGCGCCATTACACCGCTGGAACTCACCGAATTCCCGCCGGAATCGGTGACGATTCTGGAGCGCTGGCTGTGTCTGGCTTGCATCCTGGATGTCTACACACGCCACTTGAAACTGAGCGCGAGAACGGCGCGCAGCGAGATTAAGAAATACACCCCAACCATAGAGGAGATTCATCCGCACCAGCTGAGCCGTCCTTTCTTTGAGCCGGAGAGGCCGAAGGATCGGTGTCCGCATTGCGGCTCGGCGGCAAAATGGCATGCGCGGCTGTGTATCTACCGGATTGAAAGCGGCAAGGCTAGCGATGGGCGACGCCGCGAACTGGTCAAGTCGCTGACCGATTCCTTCGCCGTGGTGGATGAGAAAACGACGCGGCGGCATGCCTTCTATGAGTGGTTGGAGAAGTTGAGCGCCGAGCTTGACTTCGACGCACCGGGCTGGCTGATGGAAGCTTCGATGCACTACCTGGGACGGAAGGAGCCGAAGGTGGACTGAGCGGGGCAGTTCGCGGGACTACAGGCGATACGGCGGTCACGGCGGCTGGAGGAGGGCTGGGAGGTGGAGCTTGGGCGGCTCTATCTCAATCCGGTGTTGTTTGATGAGCTGCTGTTGGTGCAGTATCTGTTGAGCCGGTCGCATAAGTCCGGCGGGCAGACGGTGGAGGGCCGTTACACGCTGGCCGAGCTATTCCACCGGTTGCGCAATTCCGGTTACCTGCGGTCGGTGGGCGTGACCGCGCACGGGCCGTCGGATGTTTTCGAGGAGCTGCTGGCCTACTTAAGCGGCGGAGAAACCACGGCGCGCTACTACTACATCGTCGACCGGCGGGATGTGCAGGCGAAGCGGGAGGCGTTGAAAGAAAAGTCGCCGCCGAAGCCGAAGAAGATCTGAGGGACTATTGGCGGTCGAAGACGAACTTGATGTCCACGCCATCCCAGCGGCCAGGGGTATTTTGGGTAGCGGAAAAGCCATAAGCCCCACATTCTAGTGGGGGTTAAGTAAAACACTGATTGGAAAGGGGTTGACAGGGATGTGCGAATGGGGCATACTGGGGGGCAGATAACAGGTATTAAGACATGAAATTCCTAAATAAGGCCGTCTCTCCTGATCTTGCCCTCGCCGCCGTCGGTTCCGGCCAGTCCGTTCATATCCACCCGGGGTGCGCCAATCCGGAACTGCTGGTTCAGGCGCTGCTGGCGCGCGCCCCTCAGTTGCGCGATGTCGAGCTGTTGCTCATGCTGACGCTCGGCGAGTCCGGCTATAACAGCACGGCCATGGATGGCATCTTCAGGGGCAATGCGTTTTTCATCGGCCCAAACATCCGCGCGGCGGTTCAGGAGGGACGCGCCGACTACACGCCGATCTTCCTGCATCAGATCGAGGATCTCTATCTTTCCGGCGCCAAGCCGGTTGACGTCGCGCTGGTTCACTGCAGCCCGCCCGATTCGCGCGGCTACGTGAGCCTGGGGGTGGGAGTGGACTGCACGCTGACGGCGGCCCGCTGCGCGCGCCATGTGATCGCGCAGGTGAACCCGCGGATGCCTCGCACTTGTGGAGAAACCCTTCTTCACCTCGACCAGATTCACTCGCTGGTGGAAGCCGATCACCCGCTGCCGGAGTTGGTCTCGGAGCGGGCCGATAGGGCTCAGGAGAGAATCGCTGCTCACGTGGCATCGCTGATTCCCGATGGCGCGACGCTGCAGCTTGGGATCGGCGCGATTCCTGACGCGGTGCTGAGCTGCCTGATCGATCGCAAGGATCTCGGGCTGCACACGGAAATGTTCTCCGACGGCGTAATGCCGCTGATCGAGAGGGGCGTGATGAACGGGGCGCGCAAGACGCTGCTGCCGAACAAGCTGGTGGCGGGGTTCGTGCTGGGGACGCGGCGGCTGTTCGACTTCATCGAGTGCAATCCGCTGTTTGAATTCCGTCCCATACGCTACGTGAACCACCCGTTCACCGTTGCGCAGAACGAGAACATGGTGGCGATCAACTCCGCCATCCAGGTGGATTTGACGGGGCAGGTTTGCGCGGATTCGATCGGGTTGAAGCCGTATTCAGGCTTCGGCGGGCAGGTGGATTTTATCCGCGGCGCGGCGCATTCGAAAGGCGGCAAGCCGGTAATCGCGCTGCCGTCGACGGCGCACGGCGGCAGAGTTTCGCGCATCGTACCGACGCTCGATGCCGGCGCAGGCGTAGTCACCTCGCGCGCCGATGTGCACTACGTGGTTACCGAGTACGGCGCCGCGTATCTACACGGCAAGACACTGCGGCAGAGGGCGTTGTCGTTGATTGAGATTGCCGACCCCAGGTTCCGGGATGAACTCTATGAGTTCGCCGTGCGCGCCCGTTATCTGGAGCCGCAGGAGGTGTGCTCATGAAGACCAGTGATTTGGGTTTTGTCGAGATCAGCCCGGACCTATGCAAGGGCTGCGGCCTTTGCCTGGAAGTCTGTGTGCCTCGGGTGCTCGAGTTGGCCGGGGGGCTGAACCGTTTCGGCTACCGTCCGGCCGTCTATTTGGGCCAGGGATGCAACGGCTGCGGGCTGTGCTTTTACGCGTGTCCGGAACCGGGGGCGATTCAGGTCTTCAAGCAGGATCGCCGCCGGGCGGCATGAAGGGAGGCTCGCCATGAGACAGCTTCTGAAGGGCAACGAAGCGATTGTGAAGGGCGCCCTTTTGGCAGGCTGCCGCGCCTTCTACGGCTATCCGATCACGCCGGCCAATGAAATCGCCGAAGCGGCCGCATACTATTTCCCACGCTGCGGCGGGACATTCCTTCAGGCGGAAAGCGAGGTGGCGGCCATCAACATGGTGTACGGCGCGGCCTCGGCCGGGGTGCTGACGATGACGGCTTCCTCGGGGCCGGGTATCAGCCTGATGAGCGAAGGGATCAGTTATCTAGCGGGGGCGGAACTGCCGTGCGTGATCGCCGATATCACGCGCGGCGGCCCCGGCTTGGGCAACATCGCGCCGGAACAAAGCGATTACTGGCAAGTGGTGAAGAACGGCGGCCATGGCAGCTATCGATCGCTTGTGCTGGCTCCGTCTTCGGTGCAGGAGATGGCCGATCTGACACGGCTCGCCTTTGCGCTGGCGGCGCGTTACCGCAATCCGGTGTTTGTAATGGCCGATGGCGTCATCGGACAGATGATGGAGCCGGTCCGCTTCGGTGAGCCCGCCGCAGTGCCGCCGCGACCGCAATGGGCGGTGGACGGTACCGCGGAAACCAGAAAGAACCTGGTCAGCTCGATCTTCCTGCAGCCGGATGAGTTGGAGGCGCACATCGGGAAGCTGGGGGCGAAGTACGCCGAAGCGTCGCGCCGGGAGACACGCTTGGAAAGCTACCGGACCGAGGATGCCGAGGTGGTGCTGACCGGCTACGGAATCGTGAGGCGTATTTTGCGGCACGTGGTGGATGAGTTGCGCGGGCAGGGCATCGCCGCGGGGCTGCTGCGCCCCATCACGCTGTTTCCGTTTCCGACGGAGGAGTTCGAGAGGCTGGCCAGGCGCGTGCCGCTGTTTGTTGCGGTGGAAATGAGCACCGGCCAGATGGTGGAGGACGTGCGGCTGGCAGTGAGCGGCCGCGCGGAGGTGAAGTTTTATGGCCGCTGCGGCGGCAATCTGCCGGACGCGGCCGGGATCGTGGAATTCGTGAAAACGCGCCTCGGCGCGATGGAGGCAAGCCATGCCTGACTATTCCCTGCTTCACGAACAGCCCGAGTGCTTCTACGAAGAGTTTGAGCGCAAGAGCGAATGGCAGCGGCAGACGCATTACTGCCCCGGGTGCGGCCACGGGATTGTGCACAAGCTGCTGGCCGAGGCGATTGACGAGCTTGGCATTCGCGACCGCGTGATACTGATCTCGCCGGTCGGCTGTTCGGTCTTCGCTTACTACTATTTCGATGTCGGCAATGTGCAGGCGGCGCACGGCCGGGCTCCGGCGGTTGCTACGGCGGTGAAGCGGGCGCACCCGGAGGCGATTGTCGTCAGCTATCAGGGCGACGGCGATTTGGCGGCGATCGGCGCGGCCGAGATTCTGCACTGCGCCAACCGGGGAGAGAACATCACGACGCTGTTCGTGAACAACGCCATTTACGGCATGACCGGCGGCCAGATGGCGCCGACGACGATGATCGGCCAGAAGTCGACGACAACGCCCGGCGGGCGCGATGTTCATCATGACGGCTACCCGATGAAGGTTTGCGAGCTGCTTTCGACGCTGGAGGGTCCTGCGTATCTGGAGCGGGTTTCCCTCGGCGGCATCAAGCAGATCATGAAAGCGCGGAAGGCGATCCGCAAGGCGCTGGAGGTGCAGATGAACGGCGTGGGATTCTCGCTGGTGGAGCTGCTGTCGCCGTGCCCGACGGTATGGAAGCTTGAGCCGGTGAACGCCCGCGATTACGTGGCGGATGAGATGGAGAAGGTGTTCCCGCTCGGCGTCACCTGTGACCGCACCGGTGCGCGTGTGAGGTGTCCGCTGCCGCCAGATCCGCCACCGCTTGAAGCGATTCCCGGCATCCTCGGCCTGGAACTGGACGAGACTGCGGGTGGGAAGCCCTCCGAGGGCCCGCGCATCGATTGGCGCATCCGCGTCGCGGGCTTCGGAGGGCAGGGAGTGCAACTGCTTGGGCAATGGCTGGCCGAGGCGGGCATGGACGCCGGGCTGCATGTCAGCTGGCTGCCGTCCTACGGGCCGGAGATGCGCTCGGGCACTTCGAACTGCCATGTACGGCTGAGTTCGGAGGAGATCGATTCGCCGGTAGTCACCAAGCCGAACGTGTTGCTGGCGCTGAATGAGCCATCGCTCGAGAAGTTTCTTGACACGGTGGAGCCAGGGGGAGTGGTGATCTACAACGGCGTGGGAGCTTCCGGAAAGGCTCCGCGGAGCGATGTTCGTTTCCTGGAGCGGCCTTTTACCGCGATCGCCGATGCGGCCGGCAGCGCCAGGACGCTGAACGCCGTGATGCTGGGCGCGCTGCGGGAAGTTTCCAGAGCATTGCCGGAGGAGGCGATAGAAAGCGCCATGCGGCGGCTGGTGAAGCGTGAGCAATGGCGGGAACTCAACCGCAAGGCGCTGGCCGCGGGCCGGACGCAGGTGCGAGAGGAGGAGTTAACTCATGCATGAAAATGTCATTGTCTATTTCCAAGGCTCCTATGTCAGGCTTGAGGATGCCAAGTTGCCCGTGCTGACGCACGCGCTGCACTACGGGACGGGAGTGTTTGAGGGCATCCGCGGTTACTGGTCCGAGCGCGAGAAGGAGATCTATCTGGTGCGGCCGGAGGATCATTACGCGCGCTGGAAAGCCAACTGCCGCATTCTGGGGATCGAACCCGCGCCATCTCCTGCGGAGCTGACGGCTATCACCGGCGAGTTGATCCGCCGGAATCGTTTCGAGACTGACATTTATGTGAGGCCGCTGGCCTACATGTCGTCGCCTCGGATCGGGGTGCGGCCGGACGGCAAGTCGAGCTTCGCGATTGTTGCCGTGCCGTTCGGTGTCTATTTGCCAAGTGAAGGCGGCATCCACGCCGGCGTAGTGAGCTGGCGGCGTCTTGAGGACACGGCGATTCCTTGCCGCGCCAAGATCTGCGGCGCCTATGTGAACTCCGTGCTGGCGACGATGGAGGCTCACGCTCACGGCTACGACGAAGCGATCCTGTTGAATGAAGACGGCCACGTCGCCGAGGGCGCAACATGCAACATCTTTCTGGTGCGCAACGGGCAGTTGCTGACGCCGCCGCCGTCGGACAACGTGCTGGAGGGCATTACGCGCGCCTGCGTGATGGAGCTTGCGCGGCGCCAGTTGAAGATGGACGTGGCAGAACGGGGGATTGACCGCAGCGAGCTGTATGTGGCCGAGGAGGTTTTCTTCACCGGGACGGCGGTGGAGATCGCACCGATTGTCCGCATTGATCATCGCCAGGTGGGGAATGGTTCGGTCGGGAGGGTGACTGAGCGGTTACGGCATCTCTATCATCAGGCGACGCGTGGAATGATGCCGGCCTACGCGCATTGGCTCAGCATCCCGCGTCCGCTGGCGCCGCAGGTCTGGGTGAGGCGGTAACTTTTACCGCGCCGGAGGCGTATATTTGAGTGTGCGGAGCGCACACTCTTTGTGACTGCAGGCAACAGGATTATTCTGCTTTTTTCGCTTGCAGTTTCCTGCTTCGCGCAAGCCTTCATCAGCCCGGAAGACACGAGAGTGCTCAATGAGCGCAAGCCACGCCGTGACTTTTCCTGCAGGCTGCGGCGGCAATCCCCGATGCTGGGTTTCGATCTGCGCTACCTGGCGGGATGGCAGGCGACGATGAAGCCGCAGGAGTTCCAGCCCGCCGGAGACAGGTTGCGTGTGGTGATTCGGGTGATGCCGGAAAAGGAAGGCAACCGGCCCCTGTCGCTAGCCGATTCGCTGACTCTTCCATCGCGCGACCGGATGGGCGGACGAGAGATCATGATTAGCGGCGGATTTGCATTGGGCGAGGGCCGCTACCAGGTGGACTGGCTGGTGCGCGACGGCCGCGACCGCTATTGCAGCTCGCACTGGAGCATTGAGGTAAAGGGCGGCGGAGATTTCCGCCTTGCCATCGCGCCGCACACGGCCACGCCGATCAATCCGGGCCGCGGCCGGCGCGGCGCCGCCCCCGAGCCCGCGCCAGCTGACAACGGCGGACGCAAGTTCAAGATCAAGATCCTGGCGAACTTTTCCAATACCAATCCGCGCCGCTCCACGCTGAACATGCAGGACGCGCTGGCGGTGGCCTCCATTCTGCGCACCGTCGCACGCGAGCCGCGCTTTGACAAGCTGACGCTGGTCGCCTTCAACATGCAGGAGGAGCGCGTGATTTACGAATCCGGCGAGACGACGCGGATCGATTTCGGCGCCTTGGGGGAGGCGATCTCCGGCCTGCAACTGGGCGTGATTGATTATGAGCGCTACGCCGACAAGAACAGTGGAACGAAGTTCCTGACGCGGCTGCTCAGCGCGCACCTGGATCCCCGCGCGCATTCCGCCGATGCCGTACTGGTGGTGGGGCCGAAGCTGTTTCTCGATAAGAAGGTGCCGAAGGAGGCGACGGAGGCGCTGTCGGGCGCAGCCGCTCCGGTGTTCTATTTGAATTATGTCGCCAGCCCGCGCATGATGCCGTGGCGCGACACGATGGGCTCGGCGGTGAGGACCTACGGCGGGAAGGAGTTCCGCATCACATATCCCAAGCAGTTGGCCGAGGCGCTGGGCGAGATGCTGCGCCAGTTGGATGAGACAAAACTTACGGGAGGCTGAAGGTCATCATCGCGGAGCCGGCGGCGATGGCGATGTATTGCTTGCCGCGGAACTCATAGGAGATCGGCGGCGCGATCACCATGCCGCCTGTCTGGAAGCGCCAAAGCACCTTGCCTGTGGCGGAGTCCAGCGCGAATACATAACCTTCGCGGTCTCCGCCGAATACAAGTCCGCCGGCCGTGGATAACAGACCCGAAGTCGGCGTGCTGACCAACCGGTAGCGCCAAGCGATTTCACCGGATGCAGGCTTGACCGCGACAATGGAGCCCACCAGCGGCTCATCGCCGATGCCTTGTGTGGTGCTCGCCTGGTACCAGAGGCCATCCACGTATTCCTGCGCATACTTGAAATAGATCTGGCAGCCGTCGGTGGTGGGGAAGTAATAGAGACCGGTGGCCGGAGAGTAGGTTGTGGCTTGCCAGTTATGGCCTCCCCCGATGCCGGGGCAGCTCTTGTTGCCGTCCTCTGTGGGGTCCTGCCCGGCGATCAGGTTCGGCCGGCCGTCGGGACGGATGCCGTCGGCCCAACTGACCTGCGTGTAGGCTTTCGCGGTCAGCATTTTTCCGTTGGTGCGGTCGAGCGCGTAGTAGAAGCCGTTGCGGTTGGCGATGAGCACGGCCTTCACCTTGCGCCCGTTGTGGTCCAGGTCCACCAGCACGGGATCATGCGTGGAGTCCCAGTCATGCACGTCGTGCGGTGTGAACTGAAAATGCCATTTCAGCTTGCCGGTAGTGGCGTCGACGGCGACCAGGGAGCAGGAGTAGAGATTGTCGCCCTTGCGCACGCTGCCGTCGAAATCGGGGCCCGGGTTGCCGGTACCCCAGTAGGTGAGATTCAACTCAGGGTCGTAGCTGCCGGTGACCCAGGTGGATGCGCCGCCGCGCTTCCAGGAGTCGCCGGCCCAGGACTCTGCGCCGGGCTCGCCGGGTCCGGCGACGGTCCAGAAGCGCCATAGCCGTTTACCGGTGGTTGCGTCGTAGGAGTCAATAAAGCCGCGGGTGCCGAACTCGGCCCCGGCCATGCCGACGATCACGGAGTTTTTCACGATCAGCGGCGTTGCCGTTGTGCTGTAGCCTCGCTTAGGGTCCTCCACTGGCGTCTCCCAGAGCAGTTGGCCGGTCTTGCTGTCGATGGCTTGTAGCGTGGCTTCCAGGCTTACCTTGTACAGGGTGTCGCCGAGCATCGCGAAGCCGCGGTTTACCTGGCCGCAACAGACGTTCACGCCACGCGGCACGGGCTTGTAGTGATGCCAGATTGGCCGTCCTGTGGCCAGATCCAATGCGTAGGAATGGTTGGAGGGCGCGGTGATGTACATCAGCCCGCCGTGCACGATGGGCGTGGTTTCGAACTTTCCGTTGACGCCGGTCTGGTAGATCCAGCGCGGCGCGAGGCGGGCCACGTTGGAGGCATTGATCCCGGTCTGCTCGCTGTAGCGCCAGGCCGCGTAGTTACGGCCGTAGTGAAGCCAGGAGCCAGGGTCCCTTTGCGCCTCCAGAAGTTGTTTCTCGGTGACCGGTCCGGCGCCGAATGCCAGCGTGACCGCCAAAACCAGAACGAGGGTTCTCATTGCGTGTCTCCTTTTCCGCGCAGGCTGGCCAGGAAGGCGAGCATGTCGTCCAACTCCCGCGGGGAGAGAGTAGCGGCATAGGAAGGCATCATCGACTCAAGCGACCGCTCCATGGATCTCACCTCGTCGCGGAAGAAGGAATGGTAGTTCTCCTGCGCGTCCATGACCTGCGCCGAGAACGCATCGTAGTTGCGTTGCACGCCGGCGATCTTCTTGCCTTCCTTGGTCACGATTGTAATGGTGTTATATCCGGGCGTGATGGAGGCGTTCGGCGCGACAAGCGCTTCCTTGAGATACTCGACGCTGCGCGTGCGTCCAACCAGGGTCAGGTCAGGCGCGATGCGGCTTCCACGCATGCCGAGGCGGTGGCAGGCCCCGCAGGCTCCTTTACCCCAGAACAGCTTTTCCCCCGCGGCGCGGTTACCGGTGAGAGGCGGGGCAGGCCTTCCGGCCACCGAACGTATGTAGGAGACGACGCGCCAGATGCCATCGGAATCAAAGCGGTCGCTGTAGCCCGGCATTTCCGTGCCCGCCACGCCGTTGGCGATCACGCGGTAGAGGGAGGCGTCCTCGTTACCGGCGGTGTAAGAGCCCAGCGTGAGGTCAGGCCCGCGCCCGCCCTGCGCGGCGATGCCGTGGCAAGGCGCACAGTAAATGCGGAACATCCCCTTGCCGGCTTCGATGGCATCTTTGTTGCCGTGCAGCGGGTTCTTGTCCTGGGCTGAGCCGGCTGTCAGCAGCAGCAATCCTGTCAGCAGAACTCTCACCACAGAAGAATATGCGGGGAAAGACCACGCTGTCAAACGCGGGACGAAAGTGCTATTTGGCTACGATTTCGATGATGCGCTCCGCCGGACCAGCGGTAATGCGGAACAGGTTCGGTCCCGCTTCAGGCCCGAGTTTCAATGCGATCATGTAAGCGCCGGGGACCTCCTGGGCGATGGATTCGACGCCGATCAGTTGGCCGCCGCCGGGACCGATGTCAACCCCAGGTTTCAAGTCCAGCGCGAGTCCGGAGGCATCCAGAACGCGGACTCCGAAGCGTACCTCGCCGCCGGCCGGGCCTTCCTGCTTGGCCGACAGAAGCGTGATCCTGGACGGGGCAGGGGTGCTTACGGCGTACCAGTAAGGCGCCAGCAACTCGGCGCCAAATCCGAGCCCAGGCTCAAGTTGAGGATGTCCATGCCATCCTTCACGCCGTCGTCAAGCGCCTTGATAATGGCGTCGGTGGAGCCGCCGCCATTGTCGCCAAGCACCTTGTAGTTGCCCAGGTAAGCCCTCGGCGCCACGCCGCTGACGATCAACCCACGGAAGGCGAAAGGCACGGCGGCAGCGGCCGCCGCGGCATTGGTTCCATGGCTGTCCCGGTCCGCGGCATCGGTGCTGTAGCTTTCGCCACTCAGCTGTTCATAGCTGCGAGCCACGATTACCTTGCTGCTGGTATAGGCCAAGTTGGCCTCCTTGCTCACCTTGGGGAATCCTTCCACTGGAGGAAGTTCGGAATCCACGAGCCACGGATGCGTGTTGTCGACCCCAGTGTCTAGAATCCCCATCCTGACCCCCAACCCGGCTTTCTCGACTCCCCCGATCCTGTCCCACGCATCGACCACCTTATGCAGATGGATGACCCGGCTCAGCGAGGCTTTCACTTGATAAACGGGATACACGCGCGCAACACCGGGAATGGACTTCAACTGTTCCGGATCGGAGTGGTTCACGATCAGGCTGTTCATCACCGTGTCGGTGGATGTCAATGTCTGGCCGCCGAGCTGGGACACCGCAGCCCTTGTCTGCTGTTGTTCCAATGAGATCTGTGCGCGCCGCTCAACGGCGGCGGTGCTTGTGTTGCCCCGTTTGGCGGCATAAGCGGCCGCGGGCTCGCCGCGGAGTTCGACCACGTAGCGTCCCGGCACAACTTGGCAGAGGCACAAGGAGCAGGTAAAGGCAAAGAGGAGAAGTCTGTGTTGGCTCATGTTTAAGTTATTTAATGTAAAGGACTTAGTTTCGTCCGCGTCACGACGATAGCAGAATAGCAGTGTAAAGGTGGAAGGGCCAACTGCATTACGCCCTGAACATGGTTGCCAACTTCGCTGTAGTCCCCGTTAAGGTCCTTGCTTTAGAATCATCGGAGCAATCGGAGGCAAACCATGCGCTTCGATTCGGCTGCCTCAGGCTACAATGGGAACGGATGAGCAAGTTCGACTATGACCTAGTGGTCATCGGCTCGGGCCCGGCTGGTCAGCGGGCTGCCATCCAAGCTGCCAAGCTTGAAAAGCGCGTCGCGCTAGTCGAGAAAAAGACGGTCGTCGGCGGGATCTGCATCAACACCGGCACGATACCGAGCAAAACACTGCGCGAGGCTGTCCTCTATCTATCCGGCTATCGCGAGAGGAGTGTCTACGGCGCATCCTACACGGTGAAGCAGAACATCACCATGCAGGATCTGCTGTTGCGCACCGATCATGTGATCCGGCACGAGGTGGATGTCACACGGCACCAGTTGATCCGCAATCGGGTGGAGCTGATTACCGCCGGCGCTTCGTTTATCGATTCGCGGACATTGCGATTGGAGTCATCCGACGGATCCAGCCAGCGGACGGTGACGGCGGAAAAGATCGTGGTCGCCACGGGGACCGAAGCAACCAAGACTGACCATATCCCCTTCGACGGGAAACGCATCTTCACGAGCGACGATATCCTCCATCTGGACAAACTGCCGAAGACGGTGGCCGTGGTGGGAGCAGGTGTGATCGGCTGCGAGTATGCCAGCATGTTCGCCACTCTCGGCGTGCGTGTAACGTTGGTGGACATGCGGGATCAGCTGCTGCCGTTTGTCGATTCGGAAATCACCGACGCTTTGGCCTATCAGCTGCGGGAAAACCGGGTTACTTTGCGGCTGGGCGAAGAGGTGGCGGCGATAGAACGGGACGGAGAGGTGAACGGGGAGTCGCGTGTGCGACTTCATCTAAGCAGCGGCAAGCAGATCGTTGCCGACAAATGCCTTTACAGCATCGGCCGGACCGGCGCTACCAGCCGCATCTCGGCGGAGTTGGCGGGCCTGCAGCCCGACGACCGCGGCCGTCTCAAGGTGGATGAACATTATCAGACTCCTGTGGAAGGCATCTACGCCGTCGGGGACGTGATCGGCTTCCCGAGCCTTGCCTCGACATCGATGGAGCAGGGAAGGCTGGCCGCCTGCCACGCCTTTGGTGTCGATTCCAAGAGCGTGCCGGAGTTGTTCCCCTACGGGATCTATACAATCCCGGAAATCTCCATGGTCGGCAAGAACGAAGAGGAACTCACAAGCGAAGGTGTGCCCTATGAAGTGGGCAAGGCGCGTTACCGCGAGATCGCCCGCGGCCAGATCATCGGCGACCTGAGCGGCCTGCTGAAGCTCATCTTCAACTACGAAACCCGCCAGCTGCTGGGCGTACACATCATCGGCGAAGGCGCCAGCGAGTTGATCCACATCGGCCAGGCCGTACTTGCCTTCAACGGCAAGGTAGACTACTTTGTGAAGACCGTGTTCAACTATCCGACGCTTGCCGAATGCTACAAGACGGCCGCCTATGACGGCATGAATCGTCTCGGTGTGACACTGACGTGAGCCGCCTTCTTCTTGCGGCGCTGCTCGCGTTGCCTCTTGCCGCCGAGGACGGTTTCCGTCCGCTGTTCAACGGCAAGGATCTCTCGGAATGGATCGTCGGCACGCCGGGGCTGTGGCGCGTCGAAAATGGCGGGATCATCGGCGTCTCGCAGGGCCTGAAGTACAACGATTTCCTGCGCACCCGCAAGCAATACTCCGATTTCGTGCTGAAACTCAAGTTCCGCATGATCGATTCCAGCGGCCGCGGCAACTCCGGGATCCAGTTCCGCAGCAAGCCGATGGAGGGTTCGCATGAAGTGATCGGCTATCAGGCCGACATCGGGCAGCAGTACTGGGGCTGCTTGTACGATGAGTCGCGCCGTAAACGAGTGCTGGCCCAGGCTTCCGCGGAAAGCCTCGCCGGGCTCGACAAAACCGGCTGGAACGAGTATACGATCACCGCGCAAGGAAAGCGCATCAAGCTGGAACTGAACGGCCGCGTGACGGTCGATTACACGGAAATCGAGGACGGCATCGATACCACCGGCTTCATCGCCCTGCAACTGCACAGCGGCCCGGCGCTGGAGATGCACTTCAAGGACCTGTTGATCAAGGAGCTGCGATAACTAGCGCTTCAGCGGCTCTCCCTTGTTCCACAGGTGATGTGACGGCGCGTGGCGACGGACACGGATATTGCGGAACTCGGCCGGCACACCTTCCGATTGCAACGCGATGTGGCCGATACGGGGATTGGCTTCAGCGGCCAATCCAACGATGGTGCCGTTGAGCACCGTCGCTAAGCGCCCCTCTTCGGAATAAACCTCGTAGGTATTCCATTCCCCCGTCGGCTTCGAGTTCTCGTGGATCATCTCGCCACCTTCCAGATAGGCGCCCTGGATGGGGAAGATCCGCCCCATGTGCGATTGGTAGAGCTGGCATTCAATCGCCCGCGGCCAAACTTCATCGCGTTGGATATGCACCAGCACGCCGCTGTTGCCGCGCTGCGGGAAACGCACTTCGACGTGAAAGACGTAGTTGTCATAGACGTCACTGGTGCGGATGTAGCCGTTCGGCGTGCCGGTGGTCTTCAGCAGTCCGCCTTCGATGAAGAACGTGGACTGGTTGGCCGTTGTGTCCTCGAAGTACTTCTTGTTCCGGCCATCCTCGCCTTTCAGCACGATCACCATCTTGCCGAAATCCTTGCCATTGAACAGCGAGGTCCAGCCCTCTTCATACTTCAGGTCCGGGTCGCGCATATCTCCGGTTCGTTGTGCAAAGGCGCCGTCGGCTAGAGCGCCCATCAATCCCATGGCAGTTCTGCGGTTCATTCCTCTGCTCCTTACAGGTTCACCCCGAAACTCTTCCATTCCATCACTTTCTTCTGGTAAATGGCTTCCCGTCCCAGAATTGCTGTCAGCGCGCCGCTGGCCCCTTCTTCGATTCCCGCCGGGGGCTTGGACCCGGTTCGGATCGCATCATAGAAGGCGGTTATGTGCTGCAGATTCAGATCCTCCTTGCCCTCCTCCACCAGCCGGCGGGGTTTTTCGCCGCGGTTCCGCGGATAGTACATCGACTGATCCAGGTCAATGCCGCCTTGTGTTCCCTAGACATGGCAGAATTGGCCCGAGCCGGGCATGCCACGCGGGTGGAAGAACACTTGGGTGTAAGACAGTTTCGCGCCGCCCGGGTATTCGTAGCTGAGCGTGTATCCATCCATATTCGTGCGGCCGGGCGGCTGGTTGTTCCAAACCAATGCGCCGCCAAAACCGGCTGCGCGCTCCGGATACTCGCCCATCACCCAGTTGCAGACGTCGAGATTGTGGACGCTCATCTCGACAATCACGTCGCCGCTGCGGTTGGCATCGAAGAGCCAGTCCGCCGAGGGTCCGTCGTGATTCAAATCGTCGTTTGCATGCCTTTGCGCCTTGATCATGACCACCTTGCCGATCAGTCCATCGCGAATGTGACGAATCGTGGCGGCAAGCCGCCTGTTGGAACGGTTTTGTTGGCCGGTGACGAACACCTTGCCGGATGCGCGCACCGCCTTGATCAGCTCACCGATTGATGCCGGTGTGATGCCGACCGGCTTTTCGCAATAGACGTGCTTGCCGGCCTTCAAGGGCACCTAGAAAAAAAATACCGCCGGTTCAGCATTTCTGTTTCTCCCTGATCTTCTGCCAATAGACTTCCGGACGCCGGTCCGGGCCCAGCGCCGGATTCTCCTCGAGCATCTTCCCGTACAGCTCCGGACGCCGTGCGCGGATGTAGCTGGCGCCGGAAGCCGACTCCAGATTCTCCGGTTGCAGGCGCGCCATCACCACTTCATCAGCCAGCGAACGGCATTCCGCCACCACCTCGCCGAATGGGTCGACGATCATCGAGCCGCCAGGCTTGATCGTTCCGCCATCCACGCCCAGCACGTTCGCATAAACAACATAGACTCCGTTCTCCCACGCCCGCGCCGGCAGCCACTTCATAATCCAGCCGCGCCCCTTCGGCCCGTCGAACTCCATCCTGCACCGCACGGGATCGCGGACTCGGTTGTGCCAGATCTCGGGGTCCACCACGCCGCGGCCCGGCGCCGGCGACGGCAGGCAGCCGGTCACGTGCGGCATGAGAATGATCTCCGCCCCGAGCATTGCCGTCATGCGCGGGTTCTCCGGCAGGTTGTTGTCGTAGCAGATCAGAATGCCGATCTTCGCGCCCAGCGCGTCAATCACCGTGTAGCGGTCCCCGCAGCTCAGGTGCGGACTCACGAAGGCGTGCAGCTTGCGGTGCTTGCCCAGCAGGCCGTCCGGGCCGATCAGCGCGTAGCAGTTATATAGTTTCTCCCCCTCCTGCTCCACCAGCCCCGCGCCGATCACAACCCCCAGCTTCTTCGCCATCGCCCGGAGCTTATGAACCGATTCGCCGCCCGGCACCTCCTCCGCAATCTCGAACATCCCGCTCCGGTCGAGCGTCTCCAGGAACGTGTAGCCGGAGATGGAGCACTCGTGAAAGACCACCAGTTGCGCGCCGCGTCCGGCCGCCTGCCGGCTTAGCTCTTCGATGACCGCGAGGTTGTAGCGTTTGTCCCCGTCTCGCGCCTCAAACTGTGCCGTGGCAACCTGAATCTCTCGCATGCCCTACTTATTCTACTGGCATCGTGAGAACCGGCAGACCCTTGGTCCGGTTGAGCCGCCGCCACAGCTGGTTGTAGCGATCCTCGGTGAGCCGCTGCTTCAGCTGAAAGTTGAAGCCCTTGAGGTTGCCGTAATGCTTCTTGTCGCGCTCATAGGTTGTGAGCGTCAGCTGAAACGGGCCGCTCGTGGAGATGTTCTCGAGGTCCGCCATGCGCCACGTGCGCGACTGCTCCCGCTTGCCGGTGTCGAAGATGATCCGGTCAACGCCTACCTTCAGCACCCCCTCGGCGCCATGAATGAGCCCGAGCAGCTTCGCCGGCAATTCCCACAGCGGTTGCACCGCCTCATCCGGGAACGCCGCGACGAAGCGCTCATCCAGCGCATCCTTGAGCATCGCGTAGGCATGGCTCGTGTCGCCATCCACCAACCTGAATTCGTACTCGCGGTCCGCGCCCAGCTTCCAGCCGTTGTCTGAGTAGCTCAGCACGCGGATCGTCTTCGGGCTCACGAGCAGCTGCTGCACGTTGCGGTAGTCCCACGTCCAGTTGTGCTCCTGCTTCTTCCCGCTGGTTTGCCGGTAACTGATGGACGCGCCGGTCACCTCCAGCTCGCCGGTGCAGTATTTGCGCCAATGGTCGTGCCGCACCTGGTAGCGCAGCGGCTCCTGCGCGGCCGCGGCCAGCCAGATCATCAAGCCGAGCGTAACTGTTTTTTCAATTCGAAATGCCATTTCCACACCTCATAGATTGCCGGATAAACAACAAGCTCCAGAATGAAGGACGTGATAATTCCGCCGATCATCGGAGCCGCAATTCTCTTCATCACATCCGCACCCGTGCCCGTCGACCACATGATGGGCACCAGTCCGATAAACATCGTCGCCACCGTCATGAACTTCGGCCGTATGCGCTTCACCGCGCCGTCCAGGATCGCCTCCTGCAACTCCGCCAGGCTGTTCAATTTTCCGTCCTTGCGTGCTTTCTCATAGGCCAGATCCAGGTAGAGCAGCATGAAAACGCCGGTCTCGGCATCCACGCCCATCAGCGCAATCAGGCCCACCCAAACGCCGATGCTCATGTTGTAGCCGAGCAGATAGAGCAGCCAGATGGCGCCGATGGCGGAGAAGGGAACCGCCAGCAGCACGATGAAGGTTTTCACGGTCGACTTCGTGTTCAGGTAGAGCAGCACGAAGATGATCATCAGCGTCACCGGGACGACGATCTTCAGCTTCTCCTTGACGCGCTCCATCGCCTCGTACTGTCCGCTCCAGGTCAGCGTGTAGCCGGCCGGCATCGCCACTTGCTCCGTCACCAGCCGCTTGGCCTCGTCGACGTAGCTGCCCACGTCGCGACCCGCCACATCCACAAACACGTATCCGGCCAGCAGGCCGTTTTCATTGCGCAGCATCCCGGGACCGGACTTGAGCGTCACATCGGCCAGCTGCGCCACCGGAATTTGCCGCATCCCGTTCATCACCGGAACCAGCGCCCGCTTCAGGCTCGGCAGGTCGCTGCGGTAGTCGCGCAGGTAGCGCACGTTGATCGGATATCGCTCGCGGCCTTCCACCGTGGTTGTGATGTTCTCGCCGCCGACGGCGTTCATCACGATCATCTGCGCTTCATCGATGGTCAGGCCGTACCTAGCCAGCTCCTCACGCTTCCATTCAAAGTCAAGGAAATAGCCGCCGCCGGTTCGCTCGGCGAACACGTTCCGAGTTCCTTCCACTTGCGGCAGCAGTCCTTCGATCTTCTTGCCGAGCTCCTCGATCACCCCGATATCAGCGCCGAAGATCTTGATCCCGACAGGCGTGCGGACACCCGTGGTCAGCATATCGATGCGGTTCTTGATCGGCATGGTCCAGGCATTGGAGGCTCCAGGCAATCGCGTCGCCTCGTTCATCTGATCCACCAACTCCTCGGTTGAGATGCGGTCCGGCGTGATGCGCCGGAGAAAGGGCAGACTCCACTCCGGCGCACGGCCCGTGTACCACGTCTCCTTCTTGCGCCACTGCTCGTGCGGCTTCAGAAGAATCACCGTCTCGGCCATCGAAAGCGGCGCCGGGTCCGTGGAAGTCTCCGCGCGTCCGGTCTTGCCCAGCACGCGCTCCACTTCCGGAAAGCCGGCCAGAATACGATCCTGCACCTGCAGCAACTTCTGCGCCTCCGTCACCGAGATGCCGGGCAGCGTAGTTGGCATGTAGAGCAGCGAACCTTCATCGAGCGGTGGCATGAACTCCGAACCCAGCCGGTTGTATGCCGGCACGGTCAAGCCCACCAGCACAACAGAACCCATGATCACCGCATACTTCCAGCGCAGGCTCCATGCGGCCACCGGCTCATAGATCCGGATCAGAATCCGGCTGATCGGATGCTGCTCCTCGGAGTGTATCTTTCCGATCAGCACCGCGTTGGTTACGCGGCACAGCCACCGCGGGCGGAAATTGAAGTTGCGCGCATGCGTGAACATGAGCCGCAGCGCCGGGTCCAGCGTAATCGCCAATACCGCCGCCACGATCATCGCCAGGTTCTTCGTGTAGGCGAGCGGCTTGAACAGCCGGCCTTCCTGTGCCTCCAGCGCCAGAATCGGCAGGAACGAGACCGCGATCACCAGCAGCGCGAAAAAGCTGGGACCGCCCACCTCTTTCACCGCCTCCACCACCACGTCGCGATAAGCGCCCGGACGCCCCGCGCGCTCCCACTCGTCCAGCTTCTTGTGCGTCTGTTCCACCACGACGATCGCCGCATCCACCATCGCGCCGATCGCGATGGCGATGCCGCCCAGGGACATGATGTTGGCCGTCGTGCCCAGCATCTGCATCGGGATGAAGCTGATCAGGATCGCCAGCGGAATGGTGATCGCAGGAATCATCGCGCTCGGGATGTGCCAAAGAAAAAGAAAAATCACCAGCGCCACCACTACCAGTTCCTCCACCAACGTCCACTTCAGGTTCTCGATCGATTTCAGGATCAGGTCCGAGCGGTCATAGGCGGTGATCACCTTGATGCCCTCCGGCAGCCCCGGCTCAAGATCCTTGAGCTTCGCCTTCACCGCCTCGATCACCTTCAGCGCGTTCTCATCCTGCCGCATCACGATGATCCCGCTGACCACCTCGCCGCGCCCGTCTAATTCGGCGATGCCGCGCCGCATGTCCGGGCCCAGCACCACGTCGCCGACATCCTTCACGCGAATCGGCACGCCGCCCTCGCTCGCATTCAGCACTACGTTGCGCACATCCTCCACCGACTTCACGTAACCGCGCCCGCGAACCATGTACTCGGCGCCGCTCATCTCCACCAGCCGCCCGCCGACATCGTTGTTGGCCTGCCGCAGTGCGTCCACTACACGTGCCAGAGGAATCCGGTAGCTTTGCAGGCGGTTCGGGTCCACATTTACCTGGTACTGACGCACGAATCCGCCGAGCGGCGCAACCTCGGCCACGCCCGGCAACGCCTTCAAGTGGTAACTCAAATACCAGTCCTGGATCGAGCGCAGCTGCGCCAGGTCGTTCTTGCCTGTTTCATCCACAAGCGCGTACTGAAACACCCAGCCCACGCCCGTGGCATCCGGCCCCAGCTCCGTCTTCACGCCTTGTGGCAGCCGCGGGATTACCGAGGATAGGTACTCGAGCGTCCTCGAACGCGCCCAGTACAGATCGGTGCCGTCTTCGAAAATGATGTAGACGAACGAGTAGCCGAAGTCGGAAAAGCCGCGAACCTCCTTCACTTTCGGCGCCCCCAGCATCGAGGTGACAATCGGATAGGTCACCTGGTCTTCGATGATGTCAGGGCTGCGGTCCCACCGCGAATAGACGATCACCTGCGTGTCACTCAGGTCCGGAATCGCGTCGAGCGACAGCGACTTCATCGACCACCAGCCCCAGCCCGCCGCCGCAGTCACCAGCAGCAGCACAAGGAATTTGTTCCGCGCGGAAAACTCGATCAGCCGGTCAATCATGGTGCTTGTGCCCTTCCATCGGGTCTTTCTTCGGCGCCTCCACCGGCTTGCCCTCGCTCGAGATGCCCAGCGCAGCGGCCTTCAGTTGGCTTTCCGAATCGATCAGGAAATTGCCGGAAGTCACCACGCGGGCGCCCGCCTCCAGGCCCTTCAGAATCTCGATCCGGCCTTCGCGTTGTTCCCCGGCCACCACTTCTCTTGCAATCAGCTTCCCGTCGCCGGCATCGAGAAACACGCTCTGCTTCAGCCCCGAATTCAGTACCGCCTCGGCAGGCACGGTCAGCCGCCGCGGCAGGCCGATGCGGAACTCCACCTCGACGAACATATCCGGCTTCAGCACCATGCCGGGATTGGCGGCGTCCAGCCGCACCTGCAACGTGCGCGTTTCACCGCTCATCTGCGGCATGATGAAGTCCACTCGCGCCGGAATCGAACGGCCGCTGCCGTAGGCCACCTTCACTAGAGCGTTCTGCCCCATCCGTATCTTTGGCGCTTCATGCTCGTAAACATCGGCCAGGATCCAGACCCGGCTGAGGTCCGAGATCTTGTACAGATTCACCTCCGGCATGATGCGCAGGTTAGAGTAGGCGTTGCGCTCGGTCACGACGCCCGAAGATGGCGCGTAGACCGTGTAGCTCTTCACCGGGGTCTTGGTGCGCAGTACCTCCTCAATGCGCTCCGGCGAGAAATCCCACAGCTCCAGCCGCCTACGCGCCGCCTCTATCAGCATCGAGGCATGATCGCGCGCCTCGGCCAGCGGGCTGTGCCGCATGCGCTGCTCACCGCGTTGGGCGAGCAGCAGTTCCTGCTGCGTGGCCAGCATCTCCGGGCTGTAGACGGTTACCAGCGGCTCGCCTTTCTCCACTTGCTTGCCAAGGAAGTCGACGTAGACTTTCTCGATCCAGCCATCGACTTTGGAATGTACGTTCACCACGCGCCGCTCGTCGTAGGCCACCTTGCCGGGCGCGAGAATCGTCTCCTCGCCGCCGGTCACCTCGGCCTCGCCGTAGCGGACGCCGATCAGCTGCTGCCGCTCCGGACTGATCGTGATCTGGCCCGGCTCCGGCTTCACTTCATCTGCATACACGGGCTCAAGCGGCATATTGCAGTCAGGCGCGATCCCCGGCTTGTCGGATTTGTAGGAGGGATGCATCGGGTCGATCCAATACAGAACGCGCCGGCCGCCCTTGGTCTGCACTTGCCCAACGCCAGATTCCGCGGGCACCGCGTACCAGCGCCCGTAGCCGTACCCGCCCGCGAACGCCGCCGCCAGCAACACCACAGCCAGTGCCAACTTCACGAACTTCATAACACCTCCTCGTCAATCAGCCGCAGACCCGTCAACTCTTCCAGCGTCACCAGCGACAGGTGAAACTGGAGCATCTCCATGTGGTAGTTCTCCTCGGTCTCCACCACGGAAATCAGGTTCATCAACACCGTCAGGAAATCCACCTTCCCCGCCTCATATGCCGCCAGCGAGGACTCCAGCGTCAGGTTCGCCTGCGGCCCGATCGTTTTTCCGTAAAGCTCCATCAGCTTTGCCGAGCTTTGCCCCATCAGGTACGCCTCGCGGATCTCGGCCAGCAGCCTCTGCTGCGCGCCGGCGTAGCTGCGCCGAGCCGCCTGCAACTGATTGCTTTCCTCGGCCACCATCGCCCGCTGCTTGCGGAAGAAAGAGGTGGGCAGCTTGAAGTCCACCCGGAACTGGTACATGTCCGGCATGCGCCCCATGTTGAAATAGCCAGCCGAAAGTGCGTAATCCGGATAGACGTCCTTGCGCGCCAGGTTCAGCGCGGTTTCCCCGCGCTGGATCATCTTCTCCTCTTCCAGCAACATTGGCGCCGACGCCCGCGCCTGCCGGATCAACTCGTCCAGGTTCAGCCGGAACTCGCCTGCTGCGATGTCCACCGGACGCGGCAGCGGCTCCACGCGCAAACGGTTCAGCACTGCATGCAGATCCGATTCGCGCGTCCTCAGATCCAGCCGCTGCTTTTCGATTCGCGCCTCCAGGATCGAGATCTGCGTCTGCGCCTTCAGCACATCCTGCTGTTCGGCGCGGCCAACCGCGTAGCGCGCCTCGGTGATGCTGAGCATGCGCCGGAACAGGTCGCGCTGCGACTCCAGCAGATCAATCACCTCCCAGGCATGATGCAGCCGGTGATAGGCCTCCTTCACGCGCGACACCACCGTTAGCTGCGCCTGCTGATACTTCTGAAACTCGGCCTCCGCCTCGCGCATGGCCATGTCGCCGCGCAGCTTCCGCTTGCCGGGGAAGGGAAACTCCTGCGTCACCATGAAGCCGGCGTTGGAGGTGGGCTCAATGCCGAGATTGGCGAACGGCCGCGGACTCCCGTTGGAGGTGTAGCCGAGCGACAACATCGTCTCCGGCAGGCTGCCGGCCTGGTCAGGCCGCTGCCGCATCGCCTCGTAACGCTTCTGGGCCGCCTGTATTTCCGGATTGTTGCGCAGGGCCTCCTCGAGGAGATCCTTCAACCGCAACCTTCCTTCCTGCCCCCACAAAGGAGCCGCAAGGACCGCCCCAAGCAGCAGCCATTTGCTCTTTCTGTCCATGAAATCTTCCTCCCGCCGGCACGTGTGCCGGCACGTACACTACACGCTCAACAATTCCGAGCGGGAAGAAGTATCAGATGAGAAGGGTGGAGTAGAGGACGGGTAAATCGATGGGTGGCGACCGGTCTGCGATCCGCTCCGCCGGCCTTTCCAGGCTGGCATCCAATGGATCGCCGGAGGTCAGTTCCAGCTGACCGGCAACAACAGGCGGCTTCACATCCACCTTCGACTCAGCCTCGAACGCCGCCGCCGCATCCGGACAATCCGGCTTCACATTTTCTTCGGGGCAGTGCTGGCTGGTGCCGCAGCAATCGGTGCGCTCAGCCACCACGGGATCGGCAGGCAGGCATCCCGCGCAGCGGGCCCAGACGAGCGTGCCCGTGAGCAGGATCGATACAGCGGCGATGAGCAGTCTCCTGGTCACCTGTCCTCAGCTTAACATGGAAATCCGGAATTGTTTCCTATTGTTCGTGACTCTCCTGGTTTGGAATGCCTTAAGAGCGCCACCTTCAGTTTCGCAAGACCCTCCGCTATCTTCAGATCCCGCACCACCTGGTTTGACACCAGAGCCACTCCGCCGCCGGCCGCCGATAAAAACAGGTGCTTTTTCACTGGTAGCCCTTCCAGCGCAACAAGCCTCGTTCTTCGACGAAATCGATCACGAGTGGATGCTCCGGTTTCTCGAACACCGGATTGCTGATCAGCGGGTCATCCGATTGATCCGTAAATGGCTCGAAGCGGGAGTGTGGGTTCAGCACGGGCGAAACAGCCAGGGCGAGGAGAGGTCATTGTGCTGCGCTATGCCGATGATAGTGTGGTGGGCTTCGAGAAGGAGGGCGACGCGGAGGCGCTTGGCGGCGAGGCGGCCGGTGGCGGCTTGGGAGAAGGAGGGGTCGTAGGGGTTGGAGTCGTAGTGGTAGGTGACGGCCTGGTTGGGGTCGGGGGTGGAGGAGCCGGTGTTGTAGCGCTGGATGGCGGTGACGCGGTTCTGGGAATCGTAGGTGTATTCGGTCTTCTGGCCCTTGGCGTCGGTTTTCGAGGTCATCTGGCCGTTCGAGTTGTAGACGAACGTGACGGTGCCGGTTTCCGGGTTGGTGGAGGAGATAAGCTGGCCGTTGGAGTGGAAGGTGAAGGTGCGGGTTTGCGTCGCGGCGCCGCGGGGCATGGAGACTTGGGTGAGCTGATTGAGGGGGGTGTAGGGAGGGTGCTGTGGCCGGTTTCGGTTTTGATGGGGTGGCCGAAGCCGTCGAAGTAGGTTCGGGAGTAGCGGCCGTTGCTGGTGGCCGATTGCCAGTAGAGGTCGTACTGGGTGGTGGTGACGGCGCCGGTGGGGGAGGTGGTTTGGGTGACGCGGGCGTAGGAGTCGTAGTTGGCGATGGCGGAGGGTGCGGTGTTGTTGTTGGAGTAGTTTGTGGAGACGGAGGCGCCGCCGCCGGTGGAGTAGCGGAGGTTGCCGGTGATATCGAACTGGTTGTGGGTGAGGATGCCGAGGCGGGTGGAGCGGGTGACGTTGCCACGGAAAGGGAAGGAGGTGGAGTAGGCGGGGGCACGGCATACGAAGACTCAATTTCCTTCGGAAGCGTTACGGTGGAAGGAAATGGCGCAAGCGCAAGGGAAGGGCCAATGTTCGTCTATCCGGCGGCACGGTTCGGCTTGCCGAAGTACACTGGTATGAAGGCCACGGCGTGGGACGGAAAGGCTGGAAGATCAAACGGTTCTTGGATTGAAGCCATGAAAGCTGTGAACGAGCAATCGCGGTTTGTCCTCTGCATCCGCAACAACGGTGCGGAGGATTTGGAACCGCGCAAGGTATATCAGGTTTTGGATGGGGGAGCGGATGACCAGGAAGGACTGATTCGAATCATCGAAGAATCCGGCGAGGATTACCTATATCCTGCGGAATACTTCGTCGCCGTCAAGCTGCCGCCGGCGGCAGTGAGGGAATTGTCTTCGCCCGCAGCAACCCCCAAGCCGCGGCGCTAACGGTTCATGGTCTCGGACCACAGTTCGTCATCCCAGGCCGTCCCTACTTCGGTCCCCCTTCGGTCTCGCCTTAGCTGTAGTTAGCGGGAGATCTCCGGAGCACCCCCGTGGTGTCCGGAGATCTCCCGCTAACTACAGCTAAGTCGGAGAGGGAGGTCAAGACAAAGAGAATAAAATTCTGTTCATTATCTGCGAGGCTGAAGCCTCGCGCGGGCTAAAGCCCACCCCACACGGACGTGCGGCCCAACGGCGATGAAGAGAAGAGAAGTGCTACCGCTTGCTGACGGGTCTTGTGAAAAAATCGGCTGCGTCACCACTTGCTTACGCGCGTGGTTCAGTTCAGCGGCGGCGGGAGGTGATGAGGCCGGTGTTGAGGCCGATGGTGTTGAGGCCGCCGAAGAAGCGAGCGTGCTCGATTTTCATGCAGCGGTCCATTACTACTTCGAGGCCGGCTTGGCGGGCGCGGCGGGCGGCGTCCATGTGGACGACGCCGAGCTGCATCCAGACGACTTTGGCTCCGATTTCGATGGCTTGTTCGACCAGGGCGGGTACGACGGAGGGTTCGCGGAAGATGTTGACGACATCGACTTGGCCTTGGATTTCCTTGAGGGAGGGGAAGACCTTTTTGCCGAGGATCTCCTTTTCGCGCGGGTTGACGGGGATGACCTCGTAGCCTTCAGCGAGCAGGTAGATGGCGGCGAAGTGAGAGGGGCGGAAGGGGTTGGAAGAGAGGCCGACCATGGCGATGCGGCGGGAGCGCTCCAAAATACGGAGGCGGTCGAAGCCGGAGGTGGCAAATTCACCGTCGTTGACCGGGGAGGCGGCGCTTACGCCGTCGGCTCCCGGGCGCCAGATGCATTGATCGCTCATGCGGCCCTCGCTTTGGCGAGAGCTTGGTTGAGGTCCCAGAGGATGTCGTCGATCTCTTCGAGGCCGACCGAGAGGCGGATCATGTCGTCGCTAATGCCGCAGGACTGCTTTTCCGATTCGCTTAACTGCTGGTGTGTGGTGGAGGCGGGATGGATGACGAGGCTCTTGGCGTCGCCGACGTTGGCCAAGTGGGAGAACATTTGGAGGGATTCGATGAAGCGGCGGCCGGCGTCCATGCCGCCGCGGATGCCGAAGGTGAGGATGGCTCCCGTGCCGAGAGGGAGGTACTTTTTGGCAAGGGCATGATAGGGGCTGGATTCGAGGCCGGGGTAGTTGACCCAGCCGACTTCGGGATGGCCGGAGAGGAATCGGGCCACGGCGAGCGCGTTGCTGCAGTGGCACTCCATGCGCAGTTTGAGGGTCTCCAGGCCTTGCAGGAACATGAAGGAGTTGAAGGGGCTGAGGGCTGGGCCGAAGTCGCGCAGGCCCTCGACGCGGGCCTTCATGATGTAGGCGAAGTCGCCGAAGGTTTCATGGAAGCGGATACCGTGGTAGCCCTTGCTGGGCTCGAGCAGCTGCGGAAAGCGGCCTTTGCCCCAAGGGAACTTGCCGCTGTCGACGATGACGCCGCCGATGGAGGTGCCGTGGCCGCCGATGAACTTGGTGGCGGAATGGAGCACGAGATCGGCGCCATGTTCGATGGGGCGGCAGAGGTAGGGGGAGGCGAAGGTGTTGTCGACGACGAGGGGGACGTCGGCCTGGTGAGCGATGGCGGCGACGGCGGCGATGTCGAGCACGTTCATGCGGGGATTGGCAATGGTTTCGGCGTAGACGAGGCGGGTGGCGGGAGTGATGGCTTTGCGGATATTTTCCGGGTCATCGGGATCGACGAATACGGTGTCGATGCCGAGGCGGCGGAAGCTGACGTCGAATTGGGTATAGGTGCCGCCGTAGAGCGTGCTGGCGGCGACGATCTGGTCACCGGCGCCGAGGAGGCTGGCAATGGCGATGAACTGTGCGGCCTGTCCGCTGGCCAGGGCGAGCGCGCCGACGCCGCGCTCGAGGGCGGCCATGCGCTCCTCGAAGACGGCGGTGGTTGGGTTCATGATGCGGGTGTAGATGTTGCCGAAGCGCTGGAGGTTGAACAGATTGGCGGCGTGCTCGGTATCTTCAAAGACGTAGGAAGTAGTTTGGTAGATGGGGACGGCTCGCGAGCCGGTTTCCGCATCCGGCCGGTGGCCGGCGTGCAAGGCGCGGGTCGCGAAGCCGTAGACGTGGTCTTGATCGGCCATGAAACCAAGATACACTGCTTCTCATGTTCAACCGTATTTTGAGTTTTGCAGCCCTGATGGGCGTATTGGCCGGCGGCGCGGCTGCGGAAAGCTTTGGCGGCGCGCGGGTGGAGGAGGTAATCCGGATCCGGCTTGACCGCGGCGATTTGCTGCTGGAATCGATCATGGCGGCGATCAAGAAGCACGGGATTGAGGATGGCGCGCTGCTGACGGCCGTGGGTTCGTTGCAGGAGTGCACGTATCACGGGGTGAAGTCGCTGGCGGAGAAGCCGGAGCAGCTGTTCACGACGAAGAAGGGTCCGATGGAGATTGTGAATATGAATGGAATGATCGCGGCCGGGGAGCCGCATTTTCACATGACGCTATCCAGTCCGGAGGGAGCAGCGTTCGGGGGACATCTGGAGAACGGCTGCAAGGTGCTGTACCGGGCAGAGCTGACGATCGCGAAGTTCGGCGGAGCGCAGCTGGCGCGCAAGCCGAACAAGGAAGGCGTGCCGCTGCTGCAAAAAAAGTAAAGGCCGGACCCGAAGGCCCGGCCTTGTAGAGTGGTGCTAACCGCGCGGTCAGAAGAGCGGGCGTGATTGGACCAGGGTGACCCTGACCGTTGCCCTGCTGCTGAGCCCGCCCGGATCGGTGACAGTGACTTCAAACAGCCAGTCACCGACATCGGTGCGGATGAGCGTGACCGTGGGACGCGGCGAAGTGGCGTCGGAGATATCTGCCTGTCCGCGGAGTACGGTCCAGCGGAAGGTCAGATTGTCTCCATTGGCGTCGGTGGAGCCTGTGGCATCGAGGACGAGGTCACGGAAGCCCGTGACGATCTCGCCGCCACCGGCGATGCGAGCCACCGGGGCCACGTTGGGCGGAGGCGTTCCCGTGTTATCGACGGTCACGGTAACCGTCGCCGTAGCCACCTGGCCGAGGCGGCCCATGGCCGTCAGCAGGTAGGTGGTGGTGTTGATCGGGCCGGCGTTAACCAGCGAACCGTTGACCGGGCGGGGACCAATGCCACCGCTGATAAAGACTTCGGTGGCATTCTCGGTGGCCCAGCGGTAGGTAACGGGCTGGCCGGAGCGGATGGTGGTTGGCGTCGCGGTGAAGCTGACGATGCGCAACCTCGGGAAGACGGTGACCGTGGCCTGAGCGGAACTGGTTCCGAACCGGTTCTTGGCGGTCAGCGTATAGGTGGTGGTTTGCGCCGGCGTGACCGGAGCGCTTCCGGTGGCCTGTACCGTGCCAAGTCCGGTGATGGTGATCTCGTCGGCGTCCTGCACGTTCCAGGAGAGCGTGGAGGGATCACCGGCGACGATCTCGACCGGGTTGGCGGCGAAGGTGATGATGCTCGGCTTGGGTCCGGTCTGGACGGTCACCACCGTGGATGCGGTGGCTTCGCCAAAGCGGTTGCGGGCGATCAACACGTAGGCTTGCGTTTGCGAAGGCGTCACGACCACCGAGCCGTTGGGACCGAAGGAGCCGACGTTGGTGATTTCGACGCTGTCGGCGTGCTCGGTCTGCCAGCTGAGCGTGCTGGCTTCACCCGGAATGATGGTCATCGGCGTGGCCGTGAACCGGACGATGCGCGGGATCGGCTGTTCGACCAGGACGGTGACCACGGCGGTATCGGTGCCGGTGCGGTTGCGGGCGGTCAGAGTATATGAGGTGGTCTGGGTTGGGGAGACCGTGACCGAGCCGGTGGCCGGGTTGAGGGTTTGTGTCACGCCGGAGATGGTGACCGAGTCGGCGTTTTCGACAACGTAGTTGAGCGTTGACTGCTGGCCGATGGTGATCTGCGGCGGATTGGAGGTGAAGCGGATGATGCGGACCCTGGGCGCTTCGCGCGTGGTTACGGTGACGCGGGCGATGCCTTGGCCGCCCTTGTCATCCCTCACGGTGAGCCGGAAGCTATAGACATTGCCTTCGGCGGCGGTGAAGGTGGTGCGGGCCGCGGTGGGAGCGCTTAAGGTGACAGCCGGTCCGGCGATCTGGGACCAGGCGTAGGTGATCGGGTCGCCGTCCGGATCGAAGGAGGCGGAGCCATCCAGCGTGATGGTGCCGGCGGCGGCGCCGATCTGGTCCGGACCGGCATCGGCGACCGGAGGATCGTTGCCGGTGCGGGTGCGGCGTGTCAGGACTTCATAACGCACGCGCGGGATATCGACCGGCACCGGATGGTCAGCAGCCTTGTATTCCCTCGGGTTCATGAAGTTCCCGAAGAGGATGCCGAATGCGGCGCGTCCGTTGTTGTCGGCGGTGAGCAGCGTCTCGTTGAAGCCGCCTTCGGCGGTGAAGGCGAAGTGCCTGTTGAAGGGGAAGACGAAGCGGAAGGTGCCGCCCGGCTTGTTGCGCTTGGTGGGACTGCGCAGATAGCCAAGGTTGCCTTCCAGCCAGGCACGCGGGTGGAGGCTGACGGCGCCGCTGCCGCCGACCTGGTCGACGATGCCGAGGTAGTTCTCGACGAGGATATTGCGGCTCGGGTGGAGGGTGTTCACCACGGCGTTATCCAGGAAGCCCTTGGTGCCGAATGCCCCGATGCGTCCCTTGTTGAACAGGTAGTCGACAGTGAAGGAGGCCTGGCCCAGTGTTCCGGACTTCTGGAATTGATCCATGGAGATGGTGCGGAAGCTGGCAAAGCTGCCCAGCTGGATATCCTTCCAGCGGTTGACGACGCCGAAGTCGAGCTGGCCTTCCTTGCGGTCGCGGAAGTACATGAACTCGCCTTGCACCTGGAGGGCGGTGTGCTTAGTGAGCGGGTTGAAGTACTGGCCGCGGCCGGTGGCGGTGAGGTCGCCGCTGCCGTCAGGTCCGATGTTCAGACCCATGAGGGAGAACTTGGGAGTCTTGCTCTGATCAATGGCGCGCTGGGCGGCCTTCTCGGCTAGCTCGGCGAGTTGAGAAGGTGTGGGAGCCGGCGGGCCGGAGGGTGCGGCCGCGGCGGTGGCGGCAGCCTGGTGCGCCTTGGCAGCTTCCGCCTTCAGCGAGTCGACGTCGGAACGGAGCTTGGTGTTCTCGGCCTTCAGATCTTTCAGCATGCCGAGGATCTCGTCGAGCTTGTCGAGGCGGCGCAGGATTTGCGAACAGCACTCTTCCTGTTTCTTGGCGAGCGCCTCCATAGCCTTGACAGCGTCGGCCGCGCCGCCGGCGCCGATGATCTTGCCGGCGGCGTCGGTGACGGTGAGCACGACGCGGCGGTTCATCCAGCGGCCTTCCTTGAGATTGTTGTCCGAGCGAGGAGTGCCTTCGCCCCTGGTTTCCACCGTGACTTGGCCGGCGCGGGCGCCATATTTTTCCAGGAACGCCTTCACGGCGTTGGCGCGCGCCATCCCGAGCTTGTCATTGAAAGGATGGGAGCCGACCCAATCGGTGTGTCCCTCGACTTTCACTTTGTATGCCGGGTTCTGGTTGAGCAACTCCGCGATGCGGAGAAGGCTGGGGAAGCCATCCGTGAGAACCGACATGTTGAATTCGAAATTGATCTCTTCCCAATCATCCTTGTTGGCGGTGGTGTTGAGACCCTGCGCCAGGACGAGACTGGAGATGAACAACAGCAAAGCGGCCAAAGAAATGGACCTGCGAGCGATCATGGTAACCCTCCTAAGAACTGGGACACATCAAACATTTTTACCAAGCTTTGTTTACAAACACAAGGGATCCCGTTTTCTTTCTTAGGATAACGGAGTCAGGCGGGGACTGCCACCCGGGGTGTAGGGCGGAGGGTTTTCGAGGGATAATGGAGGTGGAATCCGGAGGGCGGGCAGCCGCCGGGGCCCTGTCACCGGGGTCCGGGAGGAAAGTCCGGTCTCCGCAGGGCAGCGTGCCGGCTAACGGCCGGGGGGATCCGCACAAGCGGATTCAACGGAAAGTGCCACAGAAAATATACCGCCGGCGGGCAACCGCAGGTAAGGGTGAAAAGGTGCGGCAAGAGCGCACCGCGTCCGGAGTAATCCGGATGGCAGGGCAAACCCCACGTGGAGCAAGACCAAATAGGAGAGGACGCGCGCTTCGGCGCGCGAGAGCGGTGCGGCCCGTACCGGCAGACTCTCGGGTAGGTTGCTGGAGCCGTTTAGTGATGGACGGCCTAGAGGAATGGCTGCCGTCCGGGGCTCAGGCCTTGGATACAGAAACCGGCTTACAACTCTCCGGATTCCATTGCATGGGGTGGTGCGGCGATGATAGCCTGAAACCCGTGGGTGAAAAAGGGGATGTGACGTCTCTTCTGGCTGCCTATTCGAATGGAGAAACCAGGGCGCTCAATCAAATCCTGCCGCTGGTTTACGATGAACTGCGCTGCCTGGCCCGGCAGAGACGTTACCGGTTCGCGGCCCCGCAAGGGCCGGGCACGACCAGCCTGGTTCACGAAGCCTATCTCAACTTGGTAGACCAGACCAAAACGAGCTGGTAGGACAGGAAGCATTTCCGTGGCCGAAGCCGTGGATTATGCGCACCGGAACAAGGGGATAAGGAAACAAAGAGGTGCAAATGCTGATGGCGAAAATGGAAGAGCGCGGACGCGACGCGGAGATGTACCTGGATGAATGTGCGCGAACGAACCGGCAGGTGATGGTCGCCATTGTGGTAATGCTTGCGCTGCTGGCGGCGGGCATCCACCTGGCGATGAAGTTGTTGGGGTGAGGCGCCGGCTTCGAGCGCCTGTGCGGTGGCGTCGATGGCGGCGGCGATTTGGGGCAGAACGCGCCCGGCGGCTTCGGCGACCTGCTGGTCCTGCTGGTTGATGAGGCGGCACATCTCGAGCGTGGAGAGGGTGTCGATCTCCAGCGTGGCGGGGTTGCGCTGTTCCGTGAGCAGGTGGCCGAGGTCGAGGGGCGCGGACATGGCGTTAGTAGTTTTTCTTCTCGATGCGGGGGCGCTCGGCACGGCTCATGGATTTGAGGGCGGCGAGTTTGGGGTCGGCGGTTTCGAGATCGGCGAGGTTGCGGGCGACTTTCTCGATGGCGCGGGCGACGTCGTCCACGTCGGATTCGTCGCCGAGGAGAACGAACTGGGGCAGCCAGACGCTCTCGTCGTAGGCGGCGCGTTCGGCGACGGGGCAGGAGAATTCGCGGTAGTTGATGGGCTGGTCGCGGTGGAGCGCGAGTTGGGGGAAGTCGTCGGGTGAGGCGTGGAAGAGGTCGGAGCGGTAGACCGGTTCGTAGAAGCGGCCGTCGGCGGGCACACCTTCGGCGTCGAGGGCGGCGACGAACATATCACGGCGGACGGGGGCGGCCGAGGGAGGCTCAGTGGGGCGGTACTGGAAGACGTAGCAGTAGACGGCTTCGGTGGTGAGGGCGTTCTGGGCGGGCAGGGGGCGGACGCCGGGGATCTGGGCGAGCGCTTCGGAGAGGCGGCGGGCGTTGCGGATGCGGCGCTCGGTGAGATCGGGGAGGGTCTCAAGTTGGCCGAGGAGGATGGCCGCCTGGAACTCGGACAGGCGGTAGTTGCAGCCGGTGGGGCGTTTGCCGAACTGGTCGGTGGCCGAGGCGCGGCCGCAGTTGACGAGGCTCTGGATCATCTCGTAGCAGTCGAGGCGGGAGGTGATGACGATGCCGCCCTCGCCGGAGGTCATGAGCTTGGACGTTTGCATCGAGAAGGATCCGACGTCGCCGATGGACCCGGCGCCGCGGCCCTTGTAGAAGCCGCCGTGAACGTGGGCGCAGTCCTCGATGACGATCAGGTCTTTCTCGCGGGCGAGGTCGAGGAGGGCGTCCATGTCGGCGAAGCGCATGGCGAGATGGACGGGCATGACGGCGCGGGTGCGGGGGGTGATGCGGCGGCGGACGTCCTCGATGTCGAGGCAGTAGGTGTCGGGATCGATGTCGGCAAAGATGGGGACGCCGCCGGCATCGAGGACGGCGGTGGCGGTGCCGTCCCAGGTATAGGACGGGACGATGACTTCATCGCCGAACCTGGCGCCCGCGGCGCGCAGGGCGACAGTGAGGGCGACGGTGCCGTTGACGAGCGTGCAGCCGTATTTGGCCCCGTGGTAGTCTGTAAACTTCTGGGCGAACTCGGAGGCAAAGCGGTTCGGAAAGGGGAACCCGCCCCAATTCCGGCTTTCGAGAACTTCCAGCAGCCTGTTCTTGTCCTTTTCCGTGTACAGGGGCCACGGGCTGAACGGCTTTTGCCGAGTCTTTTCACCACCGAGGATCGCGAGTTTGCTCATGCTCAACACAGTTTACCGAATGCTGATTGCGTCGCTTGCCGGGGGAGGCCTGCTGGGGGCGGCGAACGTGTGGACGGTGCGCATCGAGGAGCCGACGGGGATCGAGCGACGGACGGATGAACTGGTGAGAATTCCGTTGGACAAGGTGGGCGGGCACACGGACGGCTACCGGGTGGCGGACGCGCAGGGCAGGGAAGTGCCGGCGGTGGTGGACGGGGGCAGTCTGGTGTTTCCGGCGACGGTCATCGGGGCGGGCGTGGCGGAGTACCGCGTGATGTGCTGCGAGAAGAGGGCGGGACGGTTGAGGGAGCAGGTGTCGCTGTACCGCATGTCGTCGGGGCGGATCGAGTTGAAAAACGATCTGGTGCGGCTGGTGCTGGACCCGCGGACAGCTCAGGTGGTGGAGGCATTCAACCTGCAGGCGGGCGAGGCGCGGGTGCTGAACCTGGTGGAGCGGACGCCGGACGAAAAAGACAAGAACGACATGTATGATGAGTCGCCCGTGATGAAGGACCGCTCGGGGACGCCGGTGAAGGGGGAGAACGGCGGATGGGAGGCGCTGGGCGGGTTGGGTGCGGTGGAGAAGGTGGAGATGGAATCGACGGCGCTGACAGCGCGGCTGACGGTGCGGGGGGCGCGGGGGGTGATGGTCCTTACGCTGGAGGCGGGTTCGCCGGTGGTGCGGTGGAGGGCGCCGCGGGGATTCCGGTTCGCGCGGGTATCGGCTGTGCCGCACTGGCCGTTCAACCGCTGCGTGGACGGGAATGAGTACACATGGCCTACGGGACCGGGGAGCGGAGAGCCGCCGGAGCGCGAAATCACAGTGAGAAAGTGGACGAAGCCGGCGGGTGGGCACTTCGCCTACTATCACGCGACGGAGGATTACGGGGCGCTGGCGGTGGCAGTGCTGGACGAGACGCTGGATTGGGCGGGCCCTTGCACGTCGCGGTTCGAGGGCAGGAGCGCGAAGCCGGAGAGCGAAGTGGCGTTGCTGTTTACGAAATGGAGGGCGGCGGACACGGCGCTGGGTGCGCGGGCGGAGAACCGGCGGGTGAGGAATCCGCTCGTGGTGGAGGTGAGCGCGGCGCGGGAGGGCGAACTGGAGATACTGCGCCCCCTGCGGTTGATGCGCGAGCCGGCTGTGGCGCAGGTGAAGGAACTGCCGAAGCAGTGGACGCCGCGGACGCTCGATTTGAACGGCGAGTGGGAGTTGGCGTGGGGGGAGAAGGGCGAGGGTCCGACGTCGGAATGGAAGAAGGTGCAGGTGCCGGGGTCGGTTCATTTGCAGTGGCTGCCACGGGAGCAGATGTACCGCAAGGAGACGGGGTGGGTGAGTTACAAGGAGTGGTGGTACCGGCGGACGGTGCGGGTGCCGGCGGATTGGGGCGGGCAGACGCTGCGGCTGAAGTTCGAGGCAACGGACTACATCGCGGAGACGTTCATTGACGGGCAGCGGCTGGGGCGGTATGAGGGGTATGTGACGCCGCACGAGTATGATGTGACGGCGATGGTGAAGCCCGGGCGGGACCACGAATTGAAAGTGCGGGTGTGGACGCCAGTGCACTATTACTGGAAGCACCGCCCGTACACGATCAAGGGCGCCTATGGGGGGGTGGATCAGAAGCCGGACGACATCACGGCGCTGGGGATTACTCGGGCGGTTCGGTTGACCGCCGGAGCGCCGGCGCGGATTGCGGACGTGGCGGTGGATACGCGGCTGAACCCCGATGGGACGGCGGCGGTGGCGCTGGACCTGAAATGGGATGGGGAGGCGGAGGAGTACGAGTGGGAGGCGACGCTGACGCCGCGCAACTTCGAGGGTTCAGGCGGGGTGCAGGTGCGGATGGCGGCGGAGGAGGGGCGCGAGAGGCTGGTGATTCCGGTGGCGCAGCCGAGGCTGTGGTGGACGTGGGAGCATGGCAAGCCGAACCTCTATACGCTCGACCTGCGGCTGAAGAACGGGTCGGGCGACGTCGTGGACGCGCGCCGGATGGCGGTGGGCATCCGGACGATTACGAGGATTGGCGAACGGTTTTACCTGAACGGCAAGCACGTGTTCCTGCGGGGAACCAATGTGTATGCCAATCTCTGGCTCTCGGAGATGGGGCGGAAGGAATACGAGCGTGACTTCGAGATTCTCCAGAAGATGAATATCAATCTGGTGCGAATTCACTGCCATTTTGAGAATCCGGAGTTCTACGAGATTGCGGACGAGCGCGGGCTGATGATCTGGCAGGACTACCTGGAGGCATGGTACCCGCACGATCATGAGTTTTCGCCGCGGGCGGCGGCGCTGTTCGACGACCACATCCGGATGGTGCGGAACCATGCGTCGGTGATGGCGTGGTGCGGGTCGGATGAGGAGGATTTCGAGAACTACCTGGATCTGGCGAAGCACGTGGCGGCGCGCCCCCCGCTACTGGACCCGCAAGACCGGTATGTGCAGCGCTCAACGAGCCGGTGGGGGGATGCGCACCTGTATTACGGCTGGTATGGGGGTTCGATCTGGAACTACCGCAAGATCACGGCGCCGCTGGTGACGGAACTCGGAGCGACGGCGCTGCCGGCGAAGGAGAGCCTGGACAGGTTCATGAAGGACAAATGGCCGATAACGGATCATGCGGAATTGTGGCACTACCATCGGCTGCAGATTCCGGAAGCGACCAAAGCGTGGGGAGACTTGTCGGGCAAGCAGACGCCGGAACAGTTGATCGACAAGAGCCAGAGGTATGCGGCGCGCCTCTTCCAAATTGCACTGGAGAGGACGCGGCGGAACAAACGGGATGGCGCAGCGGGAATTTTCCATTTCTTCGCCATCGACTTCTGGCCTTCGGTAACGATGGCGGCGGTGGACTTCTACCGGGTGCCGACGAAGGTGCACGCGCAGGTGGCGAGGAGCTTCGAGCCTGTGCTGGCGAGCCTGGAATTTGACCGGGACGAGTGGAAGCCTGGAGAGGCGGCGGCCGTGGGGGTGTGGGGGATTAACGACCTGCACCAGGCGATTGCGAACGCGGAGATTGCCTGGCGGTGTGAGGATGCGGCGGGCAAGGTGGTGGCTCAGGGGAAAATGGCGCACACGTTCGGAGCGGATTCGGCGGAGCCGCTGGGGGATGCCAAGTGGACGGCGGGAACTCCTGGGGAGTATCGCCTGGTGGCGGTGGTGACTGCAGGCGGGAAGAAGCTGTCTGAGAATCTGTTCGAATTCCGGGTAGCGCCCTGAGGGGGCGCCACCCGGAAGCGGAACGGGGGTTAGCTAGGCCTGCTGCGGTTGGACCAGGCCGACTATTCCACCGCCGCGAACCAGTTGAAACAAGCGCTGGAGATCCGGTCCAACTTGTATGGCAAGGCCCATCCGGACACGGCGAATACCTAGAACTATCTTGCTCTGGCCCGGTTCCGGATGGGAGACCTGAAAACCGCCGAGGAGTTGTTTTCGCAGGCGCTGGATAGTCACCGGCGATTGGGCACCGCGTCGGCCGGTCTGGGGGATGCGCTGAGCGGGATGGCGATGGTGCGATTTGGGGGCGGTTCTTATCAGCAAGACTAAACTAAAGCCGCAGAACTGAGCGCTACAGCGGGACATGGCCATAGCCGAGGAGTTTTTCCATTCGGCTGGCGACGTAGGAGAAGCCCTGCACTTTGGGGCTGCGGTTGCCCTCGATGGTGTACAGCATCCCATCCTTTAACTCATAGACGAGACCGACATGGCCCTGCCAGCCATCGGCACGGACGCGCCACCAGAAGACCAAGTCGCCGGGCTTGGGCTCATAATTATCCGCCGGGCCACTGGTGTATCCGAGGTTCCGCATCTTGTTCATCAGGTCGCGGGCGCTGGCTGAGTACGGAAAGGGCATCTTGTCCAGTTTGCTGCCGGAAGCTTTCAGGTAGCACCAACTAGCGAAACCGGCGCACCAGGAGTGGCCGTCCTCCAGCCCCGCCGGAGCCAGGTATTTGCGAATCCACGGGCCGCGGTTGCCGCCCCCCACTTCGCCTGCTTCATCGCGTAGCTCTTTGATCGCCTTGCCGAGGGCCTTGCGCCCCATCTTGCTGCCTCCGGCTTTGACCGGCGGCATCTTGCGGAAATCCACGGCGGCCGGAGTCTGGATTCTCGGCTTGGGATTCTCCAAGCTCCACCAGGTAAGCGAACCCACCTTGCCGTCGACCACCAGGGGATTGCCGTGCTGGTCCAGATTCTGGGATTGAAACGCCCGCACAAGGTCCTTGGTCTCCTTGTCGAAAGTGCCCTCGGTGTGGGCCGGGTAGCCGCGGTCCAGCAGGAGTTGCTGGAGCCGGCGAACTTCCGGTCCGGAATCATGGAGTTTCAGGAACTTGCTCATGCGATACCTCCGATGGCTTCATGCGCCTGGTTTGGTCCATTCTCCGATCCAGTCGAGAAATGTCTTATACCAGAGAAGGCTGTTTTGCGGTTTCAGGATCCAGTGGCCTTCATCGGGATAGAGCAGCAGCTTGGAGGGCACCTTCTGCATCTGTAGCGCCGTGAAAAGCTGTAAACCTTGCCCGGCGGGCACGCGGTAGTCCAATTCCCCGTGGATCACGAGAGTAGGGGTTTTGAACTCCTTTACGAAATTGCTGGGGGACCATTTCTCGTACACGTCAGGTTTGTCCCAAGGCATGCCGCCGAACTCCCAGGAAGTGAACCAGAGCTCTTCGGTCTCCCCTCCCATACTGCGCAAGTCGTAAACGCCGGCGTGAGAGACCAGAGCCTTGAAGCGCTGATTGCGGCCGAGAATCCAGTTGACCATATAGCCGCCGTAGGAACCGCCGGCGGCAGCCATGCGGTGGCCATCCACATAAGGAAGCCGCTGGACGTGATCCACGACGGCCATCAGGTCCTCGTATACTCTTCCACCCCAATCACCGCTGATCTCGTCGGTGAACTTTTGGCCGTATCCTGTGGAACCGCGAGGGTTTGGCTGGATGACCAGATATCCGGCCGCGGCAAACACCTGCGCGTTCCAGCGGTAGCTCCAGCTTTCGCCCCAAGCGCCCTGAGGGCCGCCGTGAATCAGGAACAGAACCGGGTACTTCCGTTTTTCGTCGAAAGCGGGCGGCTTGACGAGAAAGCTGTGGACCTGCGTGCGCTCGGCCCCTTCCACCCAGAAATCCTCATAGGGGGTGAGGTGGTGCTCGGAAAGAAACTTGTCGTTCAAGCGGGTCAGTGGCTGAGGAGTGCCGCCGGAGTCGGCGCGGTAGATCTCCACCGGACGGGAACCGCTCTGCTCGCTGTAGATCATCGTCTTGCCGTCGCGTGTGAATTGCGGTTCATCGGCATGGCTGGCGCCGCTGACCACGGGCCGGCTGGCGCCTCCGGTAACCGGGATCATGTGAATCGCACTGCGGCCGCGATCCTCGGTGGTATAAAAGATGCGTTTGGAATCCGGGGCCCAGGCGACGGTGCCGACGGAGCGGTCGAGCGCCTCGGTCAGCACATTCATCCGGCCGGTGGAACGTTCAATCACAACCAGCCGCCAGCGGTCGCTTTCAAAGCCGGCGCGGGACTGGGAGCGATAGGCGAGGTAGATTCCGTCCGGGGAATAAAGAGGGGAGCTGTCGGCGGCTGGATTCTGGGTGATCCGGCGCGGCTCGCCGCCTTCCATCGGGACCACGAACAGCTCGGAGTTGGTGCTGATGGCCGGCTGAGGGTCGGGGTTCATGACGAAGCACAGTTCCTTGCCGTCCGGAGAGACGGCGTAGTCGTCGGGTCCGCCCAAGGAAAACGGAGGAACCTCGCGTGTTCCCGGTGTAAGGTCGCGTACGGCGCCGCCGCGGGCGGGGATCACAAGGATGTGCTTGCGGCGGGTGCCTTGCCAGCTGTCCCAGTGCCGGTACAGCAGCCCGGTATAGATGCGGGCGCGGACCTTGTCCGCTTTCTCCGCGTCCAGCTTCTTCTTGTTGCAGGCCTCGTCCGGGCAGTCCGGGTAAACCTCGCTGGTGAATATCAGATGCTGGCTGTCACCGGACCACATGTGGCCGTCGGCTTCCGTCGATAGATTGGTAAGCGGGCGCTGATTCCTTCCGTCGGCGTCCATCAGCCAGATTTGCGATCCATTGGCACGGGTGGACAGGAAGGCGATCGTCTTGCCGTCCGGAGACCAGCGGGCGCGGCTGTTGTTGCCTTCGATGGTGACCGCGGCTGCCACGCCGCCGCGAAGGGGAACCCAATAAATCTGGCGGGGACGTGTATTCTGCCCGACGTCGATCACCTGTGCGGTGAATGCCACGGTTCTGCCGTCGGGGGAAAGCTGGTGGTCGCTGATGCGGGTGATTTTCATGAGCGCCGCCGCGTCCAGCGGCGCCAACTGTCCCAGCGCGGCGCCGGCAGAGGTAAGTCCCAAGACCAGAATCAGACGCATAGTCCCGATTTTACGCTGTTTAAGGAAAGACGACTACGGTGAATCCGGAGTTGACAAACCGGTTAAGTTCGCTCCACCATGCTTGTGGAGGCTTGTGTGACAACAAGAATAGTGTCTTTTGTTTTGTTTGCAGCCTTGTTCGCATCCAGTGCATCAGGGCAGGATTTCTTGAAACCATGTTTCGGCCTACCGGATCATGCCGAACTCAGGGCGGCCTTGATCCCCATCATCCGGAACTTCCCGGGCAACGCCGGTCTCGGCTTTCCTGTCTGGGCGACCGTGGTGAATCGGGACGGAAACGTGTGTGCCGTTGTCTTTTCGGGTGCATCCAGGGGCGATCAATGGCCCGGCAGCCGGGTGATCTCCGCGCAAAAGGCGAACACCGCGAATGCGTTCAGCCTGAACACATTCGCCTTGTCCACAGCCAATCTTTATGCGGCGACGCAGCCGAACGGCACTCTGTTCGGCTTGCAGGAAAGCAACCCCGTGGATGTGTCGGTGGCTTATGGCGGAGCTTCGGAAGACTACGGCCGGTCTGGCGACCCGATGGTCGGCAAGAAGATTGGCGGCATCAATGTTTTTGGCGGCGGCCTTCCCCTCTATACCTCCTTCGGACAGTTGATCGGAGGGCTGGGAATCAGCGGAGAAACCTCCTGCTCGGATCACATCATCGCCTGGAAGCTGCGCTATGCGCTCAACCTGGATAATGTGCCCGCCGCTCCGGCCGGGAACGCGAGGGACAACATGATCCTGGACATTCCGCGAACGCCGCAAGGCTTGGGCGCCAGTCCAAGCGGCTTCGGCCATCCACGTTGCAGCGAGGAATCCTCGGATGTGATCCGGGACCTGCCGGTAACTCATCCGCCAGGGCCGCTACCGCCTCAGTAGCTTATTAGTTGTCGCTGAGGGCGGCGACGCCGGGCAGTTCGATTCCGGCGAGAAATTCCAAAGATGCGCCGCCGCCTGTGGAGACGTGCGAGATCTTGTCTGCCACACCAGCGGCCTTGATCGCCTTCTCGGAGTCACCGCCACCGACAACGCTGGTGGCTCCCGATTCGGCTACCGCTTTGGCAAGGGCCACCGTACCATTGTCGAAGGGCGGTTTTTCGAACACGCCCATGGGGCCATTCCAGATGATCGTCTTCGCGCTTGCGACGACGGATTGGAATTGGGCGATGGTCTTCGGTCCAATGTCGAGACCCATGGCGCCGTCGGGGATGAGTTCCACCACCTGTGAGGGGGCATGCTCCTTGAACTCCCGCGCCACCACATGATCGGAAGGCAGGAGAAGCTTTCCGCCTGCTTCGGCCAGCAGCTGTTTCGCCAGGCCGATCTTGTCTTCTTCGACAAGAGATTTGCCAGTTGGCAATTCCTGCGCGCGGAGAAACGTGTAGGCCATCGCCCCGCCGATCAGCAGCTGATCCACTACCTTCATCAGGTTTTGAATCACTTCGATCTTGTCGGAGACCTTCGCACCGCCGAGAATGGCCACGCAGGGGCGCGGTGGATTCCTGGTTGCCAGCGTAAGGTAGTGAAGTTCCTTCTCCATCAAAAGCCCGGCAGCGGCTTGCGGCAGGAACCGGATCATGCCTTCCGTGGAGGCATGAGCGCGATGCGCGGAGCCGAACGCGTCGTTCACGTAGAGATCGGCCAATGAGGCAAGGGCCTTGGCAAATCCTGGCTCGTTCTTCTCCTCACCGGGGTGAAAGCGGAGATTCTCGAGCAGCAGCACTTCTCCAGGGGCCGGCTTGATAGCCTCCACCGATGCGCCGATGCAGTCCGCCGCCATCTTCACCGGACGGCCAAGCAGTTGCTCCAGCCTCTTTGCGACCGGGGCGAGGCTCATCTCCGCGTTCGCCTTTCCTTTTGGACGTCCCAGGTGGCTGGCTAAAACCAATCCAGCGCCTTTCTCCAATGCATATTGAATTGTCGGGATCGAAGCGCGAATGCGCTTGTCGGAGGTGATTTCTTTGCCACCCTCAGCCAGCGGGACGTTGAAATCCACGCGCATGAACACGCGCTTGTTCTTCAGATCAAGATTCTGTATGGATAGTTTGGACATAGCAGCTAAAAATCCGATTTTAGCAAGTCGTAGAAAATGCGAATTCCCTTCTTAAACTCGGCGACGGGGATACGCTCCTCATCACTATGCATCGTGCCGGCGGTAGCAAGGTCGAGTACCATCGGCGTCAGGCCGTAGGCGATCAAGCCTTTCTTGCGCAGTTTCACCGAATCGGTCCCATGCGGTACCAGCATCGGCGTGACCACAGCGTTCGGATGATGCTTCTGGATGGCGCTTTGCAGCGCGGTGAACAAAGGAGTGGATGGATTGCTGATTCCTGGGTCGTCCGGGGTGCTGATCAGCTCCACAGTGACGCGCGGGTCGTTGATCCGCGCCTTCACCTCGCTGATAAACTCCTGGTGATTCACGCCGGGCAGCAGACGGCAGTCGATAGTGGCTTCACTTGCCGAGGGGATCACGTTGGCTTTGGGCGGATCCCCGACGCCGGCGCGCAGCGTAGTCAGCGAGATCGTGTTCTTCTGGATGGCGTTGGTGTACTTGTTGGTGGCCATCGGCACGCCGATGTTGCGCCGCATCTGCTCCACAACCGGATGCGCGGCGGCCTTGTCGGGGATCGACATTGCTTTTTGCAGCGCCCGCAGAAGAATCTCATTCGCGTTGTCGGGAATCGGTTGGGAGCCATGGCCGGCTGTCCCTTTCGCGCGAATACGAAGCCATGTGGTTTGCTTCTCACCCACGGCGATCCCGAAGACGAGCTTGCCCGGAGCGAGAATCTCGCGCGTCCCGAAGCCACCTTCGTCCAGCACATACTCGGCATCAATCTCCTGGAAGTGCCGGTCGATCATCCACTGTATGCCGTAAACTCCGTTCGTCTCCTCATCGGACGTGGCAAGCATCACGATGTCGCGCGGGGGCTGGACGCCAGCTTGTTTCAGGGCAACCAGCGCGGTCAGATGCTGTACGCCGATGCCTTTCATGTCGAGCGCGCCGCGGCCCCAGATGAAGCCGTCCTTCAGAAGACCGCCGAAGGGATCCACACTCCATGCCTTGCGGTCCACCGGAACTACGTCGAAGTGGTTCAGCAGCAGAAGAGGTTTCTTGCTGCGATCGCGGCCGGGCAATCTCACCACCAAGTTGGTCTGGCCGTCGGGTCCGGAGGTGTAGATCTTCGGGTCAAAGCCGTGTTTCTTGAGTTCGGACTCAAAGAGCGCCGCGGCGGTTCGGGTGTCGGCGGGCGGGTTCACGCTTTCGATGCGGATGTAGCCTTGCAGCAGGTCCAGCGCGTAGTCTTCCAGCCGCGTCCAGTCGGGCTCGGCGGCTGTGGCCGCGGCGATGCTTAGCAGACAGAATAGGGTTTTCATTTTTCCATCTCCGGGCAGTTTTTCAGAGTGACCGCCAACTCGGCCGATCGGTAAGCTTCCAGCAACGCCCCGGCGGCGGGAGCCATTTGTGGCGGGCCGCATTGAACTCCATCGTCCAGTTCCAACAGCAGCCGGAACCGCTCACGCAGCGCGTCGCAGGAAAACACGCCGCCGATCCAGGCCACCGAGACACGCTCGCACTCAGAAAACAACTGCCGGCGAACCGCGGCTGCCAGTAGAGCCAGCTGCTGCGCGGCCGCTTGCAGGATGTCGTTCGCCTGCGAGTCTCCTTCCCGCGCCGCCTCCTCCACGAGCTTGGATAGGGCCGCGATCTGCGGCCGCGAGTAGTCAGGGGTGTAAAAGCGATGGAGCAGATCGTTCGCATTGGCGGCTCCCGTTGCTTGCAGCAATTTGCTGTGAAGCGTGGTCGGGGGGCCCCAGCCCTCTTCGGCTCGGAGCGCGGCTCGCAGCGCCTGCCGGGCAAGATCAAAGCCGCCGCCTTCATCGCCGAAGATATAGCCCCAACCTCCCGCTCTTGCCGTTTGCCCTTGTGTGTTGCGGCCGAACGCCATGGAGCCTGTTCCGGCAATTGTGATGATGCCGGGCGATCCGGCGGTGGCGCCAGCGAGAGCAATCAGCGCATCGTGGGTGACGCTCAATCGCCGGCAATGGAAGTGTTCCTCCACCAGATCGCGCTTATCGGCGGCTCCTCCGCTGAAACCCAGGCAGGCCGCTTCAAACTCCTTGTGCCCGGCGGAAAGGCCCGCGGCGGTGCAGGCTGCGCTCACGCATTCCGTCAACACCCGCAGGAACTTCGTGCGGCGTTCCGCACCGCTGACGTGATTGCACGGGCCGGAACGTCCCATGCCCAGCACGTTGCCGTCGTCTCCGCCAATCAAGGCCGTCGTGCTGGACTGTCCGCCATCGACTCCTAAGTAGTATCTACTCACAAGATCCTATGCTACTGAATCCGGTACAACCGGTATCCATGAGATTCGCCGACAAGTGCAATGCCCCACAGATCCTGCTTCTGGGCGAAATCGGCTGAGCCCAAGTCATTCTCATGCACGAGAAGGTAGCCGATTCCTTTCTCCTTGATCAACTGCGTTGCCTCTCTTCTCAATCCCAGCGGGGGCGGCAACTGCGTTTCTTTCGGTTGAATCACCAGGCGCAGCCATTGTTCAGGAGCCGTGAGTCCGTCCAGTTCCATCCTTGTGGCCGCCACATCGGTCGACGTTTCCACGACCACCGACTCTACGTTGCGGGGCGCCGGGAACTCAACGCTGATAAACATATCAGGGTTCGCAGGACGCCAGCTGCTCCACCGCGTCACGCAGGCGTTGTCGAACGCCGATTGCACGCCCCACGGGTTCGGCCACGCGCGCAATCGCCAGTCCGGCGCGCGGGGGAGCTCCTTGCCGGCGTCCCCAAGGCGGACTTCGTTGACCGTCCAATGATCCGGTGTTCCGGCCGAGGTCTGCCGCAGCCGGATACCGAGCAGAGGCTGGCGCGGGAATGCGAATTCCACGCGCCGCACAGGCTGGTAATCCGGCACCAGGGGCGTCCAGAGTATTCCCCCTAGCTCGTTGCCGAATGCCGACTGATAAGCCACCACAATGTTGCGAGCCGTGTAGGCTTCACCGGTTTGGATGAAAGTGAGCACGCTCGCATCCGGAGGCATGGAATGTTCGATCATCCGCGCCACGGCGTAGGATGGCCACTTCCTTGAGAGGAAGTCGGCCTCAGGCTCTAGTCGCAGGGCGGCCCGCAGACGAAACTCGTCCAGCCGCCAGGCGTATGGCGCGCAGTACTTTTTCAGTACTGGCGGCCAGGCACTAATGGCGTGCACGAGCACGATCACTGGTAACACACCGCGAAGGCGGGAAAATACCAGTGCCATTGCGAGTGCGACATAAGGTAGGGAAGGGATCAGGAATCGGGTGCCGATGTTTGCCGCGTATACGGCGCCAAAACAGATTCCGGCTGCCACTAGCCGCCTCCCCGCGGAGGATCGCAGCGCAAGGGCTGACAGCGGAGCCAGCAAAAACACGGGACCAAGGACACCGTTCAGGACATGACCGCGGATGGTGACCTCCAAAGGAATCTCCCAATGGCTTTTCAAACCCGGATAGTTGCGCATGGATTGCGAGTATTCCTGTTCGAAAGAGACATTCACATACGGATTTTCAAAGACGCGGTTGAAGAACGGAGAAACAGGATTCGCGACAACAATGGAGTTCTTGATCAGCCAGGGTGCGATCATCACTGTGGCAGCGGCCAACACAGTCAGCGCCGGCCGCCAAGCCGCGCCCCTGCGGCGCCAGAACAGAAAGCCCAATGCATAGAGAAGGGCAGGGAAGGCCGTATACTTACTTCCGAAGGAGAAGCCGGCCAGAAGTCCGAGCACCGGCAGCAGACGATTCGATCGGGTCTCATCCCAGATCCCGGCAAGCGCGAAGACTCCGAACATCACCGCGGCTACGGCGACGTCGTTGTAGGCGCTGGCGCCGTCTAGCGTGACGACGGGGCTCATCCCCACGAGAAACGCCGCGCCAAGCCCAGCCGGTCCGAACCTGTTCCGCCGTGCATGATTCACCATCAGAAGGGGAAGTGCGAGGAGGAAGCAAAAATGGACTAGAGCCGCCGCGGAGTGCCTGCCGAACGCATACGCATAAAGAAACAGCATTTCGATTCCCTGGGTCAGGTTCGCGTACATATGCGTGGTGAGGAACGAGAATCCCCGCTCGCGGTAATAGCGGGCCACCAGGCCAAGATGATACGTAGTTCCATCGGGGCTCGTTTCCGGCGCCATCGCGTGCACGAAGGCGAAGACGCCGAACAGCAGCGCCAGCGGTGTATAAATCCACAGCAGGCCTCGAGGCAGCGGCGAAAGGCTTGGCGCTTCGGACCGGAAAGCGCGCCGCTTCCACGCGAGTAGCAGGATTGCCGCTCCGGCGGCAAGCAGCACGCCCTTGTACAGCAGCTGCGCTGCGGCAAGCAGAAACACCAGCGAACTGAGCAGCGCCGACCCGCAAAGAAGAGCGAATGGCAGTTCTTCCTGCTTGTATAGGCGGACGCCGAGCTTCTGCAAAAGCAACCTGCCGGAAGCCACCGAAACCAGACAAGTGAAGACCGCCCCGAACAGGATGTAGAAAGCCTGAGGCATTTACTCGCGGAAGCCGGCGCGCATCAGGATCAGCCCCAGTTGAGCGCCGTCTGCTTCGGCGATGAAGACCTTGTCCAGCTCCGCCGAGGCCACGTTCACGGAACCCTTGAGCAGCCACGATGGGTCAATTGCCTTCTCGAAGTGCTGCTCCCCCGGCTTGTCATAGCTGATCTTATCCAGGGGGCGCCCATTAATGAAATAGGAGATCGTGACCGGGCCGGTCTGCTTCATCGTATCGGCGTGCAGGGAAAAGTCCATGACGAAGCTGAGATGCCTTGTCGTGGGCAGGAAGAACCGGAACGTTGGTTTCTGCCCCGTCCAACGCCACATCCCGCCTTCGAGAGATGGATTGACATCGCGCAGGATGTGTTCCATCGCCATCGGATCGTTCATCGCGACAAAGTGTTTGAGCTTGGAAGTATCGGGTCCGGCCTGTGGGAGACGCTGCATCGGAGGCGCGTAGGTCTCCGGCATGTTCACGCAGCCGGTTGCCGCGAGCAAAACGATTGCCGGCAGAATGCTATACCGCATCGGAAATGCTGGAAAAGGTGAAATTGCCGGCAACCAGGGCCGGCGCTAGCATGCCAGCGCCTTCGCCTCCGCGGCACCGAACCACGCGCCCCAGTCTCTTCACGTTTTGCAGCAGGCGGACCGGACTTTCATTGAAGCGCAGGTTCATTACCGGCTCGCTGATCTTGCCCTTCTCGATCAAGAACAGGCCGTCACGCGTCAGGCCGGTGAATTGCAGCGTCTGCATGTTGACTGCTCGAATGTACCAGAACCTGGTCACCAACAGCCCGCGCTCAGTGCTCGCGATCAGTTCCTCAAGCGTCGCCTCTCCGCCGGCCAGGGAGAGCGAGCCGGAGGTGGGTGTTGGTGCCTGCTTCGTCTTCGCTGCCCAGTACCGGTCGTAGGAAAGATTCTTCACTACACCGTTCTCCACCCATACCACTTTGGCCGCTGGCAAACCTTCTTGGTTATACGGACTGCCAGGAAATCGTGGATCAAACGGGTCGCTGACCAGTGTGATCTGTTCATGAAATACCTTCTCGCCAAGCCGCGTGCCCCCGCCCTTCTTGCTGAGAAAACTTCTACCCTCCTCGGCGTTGCGGGCCGAGAATGCGAATCGCAGGTTGCTGAGCAAGTCGCTGACCGCTGTCGGCTCCAGCACCACCGTGTACTGGCCCGGTTCGATCTTGCGCGGCTGCTTCCAGCGGGTGCATTTTTCAATGGCGGCTTCTGCCAGCAGGGCCCCGTTGATCGCTGCGATCCTTGACGATGGCTGGCCGGCCCAGCCTGCGCTGGAGCCGTCCGCGGTCCGCACCGTTGTGCTCATCGCGGCACTGGCTGAGCGATGGTGCCCGAACAGACCTCGCTTGTTTGCCACCGCAGAAACTTGCGCCGTTCGTTCAATGAATCCGGCTGCAATGAGCTTCTTCGCTGATGCCGCCTCGATCACCGCCTTTACGTGCGGGACCATTGACGGGGAGCGAGCGGAGATCGTCTCGGCATCGGCGGCAGGAATCGCCGGATACTCCTGCTCGCCCAGCGGCTCCATGTGTTCATCGTTCAGAGGCGCGACGGATGCCAATGCTTCCGAGCGCGCCACCGCTTCTTTCAGCCTCGCTTCGTCGATTTCGCTGGTCTGCGCGATCCCCGTTCTCGATTCGCGCGTCGATGCGATCGTGATCGTCCGCTCCATGGTCAGGCCCGCCGTGGTCACGCCGTTGTTGGCGAACCGGACCGAGGATTGCTCCACTTCCGAGATCGCAACAGTGCATTCGGGAAGCTTCGAGTAGCTGAGCATCTTCTTGGCGAGCGCGTGCGCCTGGTCTCGTGTGGTCATGGTGTTAATCCGTGAGAATGACGTTGATTTGCCGGAACAGCCCCGGCGCGCAGCCATGCGACATGGAGTTGGTCTGCATCGGCTCGCCTTTGCCGTCATTGCCGGAACCGTACTGCTGCCAGAAGCTGCGTCCGGCAATCGCTTCGCAGGCCTGCCAGAAATCGGGGGTCCGCGACTGATAGCCAACGCGGGAAATCATTCCGCGCTTCTTGCCTCCCTTGATCTCCCAAAAAGCATCGCCGCCGAACTGGAAATTGTAGCGCTGCTGATCGATCGAGTAGCTGCCGCGGCCGTCGATCAATACGCCGTCTTCCACACCGGCAATCAGCTTCTCCAGAGTCGTCTCCGGCTTGCCTTCCGCCAGCCAGACGTTCGGCATCCGCTGGAACGGTATGCTTGACCAGGAGTCGGCGTAGCAGCAGCCGCGTGACTCCTTTTCCCCCACTAGGTGCGCCTGGTCCCGGATCGTCTGATAGTGCTTGAAAACTCCTTTATCGATGATGGCGAAACGGCTTGTCTTTACGCCGTCATCGTCGTAGGCGCAGGTCGCCAGGCCCTGTTCCATCGTCCGGTCGCCATAGATGGTCACTGCTTCACTGCCCACCCGCTCCTTGCCCATCTTGTCTGTCGTCAGGAAACTGGTGCCCGCGAAATTCGCCTCATACCCCAGTGCGCGGTCAAGCTCTGTCGGGTGACCGATCGATTCATGGATCGTGAGGAACAAGTGACTCGGCATCAGCACCAGGTCCTTCTTGCCGGGCGAAACAGGCGGGGCGGCCAGGTGCTCCATCACCTCTTCGCGAATCCGCTGCGCGTTCTCCTTCAAGTTGATTTTCGCCAGGTACTCATATCCGGCCAGCAGCGGAGGCGGATTGTAGCCTCGTGCGCGCGCCAGGCCCTTACTCATGTCCACCGCATTCGCATTCAGCAGCGGAAACGTCTGGACGATGTATTGCTGGATCGAAGAACCCTCCGAGGATGCGAAGTACTTGTCCTCGGAGTGGAACTGCACGCCGGAGGTTGCGCCGAACACTCCCTTTCCTTTCTTGACCTCCGCCGCCGCTTCGCGCAGCACTTGCAGCTTTTCCTCAATCGGCACATCGAACGGATTCTTCTCAAACGGCGCGCTCCAGCGGTCCTTGTAGCTCTTGGCCGGCGCCAGCTTTACCGGCTTCGATTTGATTTGCGCGTTGGCCCGGGCAACCGTCATCGCCTCCGCCGTGACGCGCGCGATCTCCTGCTCGTTCACTACCGGAGAAGAGGCAAAGCCCCAGGCTCCATCGGCGATCACGCGCACGCCGAAGCCGAAGCTTTCGCTGTCGGAAATGGACGGGCTCTCCAGCGTCTTGCCCGTTCCGCGTTCGGTGGTCAGACGAAGAAAAATGCGCTGGTCTCGGTAACGGTTGATGCGGATGTCACAGTAGCTGGCCTTCAATCGCGACGCCTCCCGCAGGGCCGCGGCAGCCAGTTTCTCGAGCTGCGGCGAAGGCCGGTTGGCGGCCTCCTTCGGCGCGCCAAACAAATCGGCCGCCATCAGGCATGGGGCCGCCAAAAACACGCGTCGGCTGATCATATGGTCTTGTCCTTTGCGTAGCAAATCTGTTCCAAGGGGCATTCTGCGCATTTCGGGTTGCGGGCAGCGCACAGCTGCCTGCCGTGATGGATCATTTGGTGCGAGAAGAGAATCCAGCGTTCCCGCGGAATGATCTTCATCAACTCCCGCTCAATCTTCTCCGGCGTCTTTTCCTTGGCAAGATCAAGGCGCCGGGAAATGCGCTGCATATGCGTATCCACCACGATTCCACTGGCGATCCCGTACGCCGTGCCCAGCACGACGTTGGCCGTCTTGCGCGCCGCGCCGGGAATTGTCAGCATTTCCTCCATCGTCCGCGGCAGCTTCCCGTTGAAATCGGATAGCAGTTTTCTGGCCGCGCCGATGATCGACTTCGCCTTGTTATTGAAGAAGCCGGTCGAGCGGATGTCCTCGGCCAGCTCATCCTGATTGACTGCGGCGAAATCGCGGATCGTCGGGTATTTCTTGAACAGGCCGGGCGTCACCATGTTCACCCGCTTGTCCGTGCACTGCGCGGAGAGAATCGTCGCCACTAGCAGCTGGAAAGGCGTTTTGAAGTGCAGCTCACAGGTGCCGTCAGGGTACAGATTATCCAGATGCCGAAGGATCTGGGTAACTCTGGCTTTTCGCGCGGCTGCGGTTTTCGGGCGAGAAACGGCGGGCATGGCCACTGGATCGGTTGATCGCGACTCACCATGATAGCATCGCCTCATATGCGCGCCCATACGGAATACTTAACCTTTCGAACCCCCAAACTTCGCGAGTTTCTCAACATCACTCCGAAGGTCCAGTCCGCCCTTCAGGCCAGCGGGATTCAAGAGGGGATGATCCTGGTTTCGGCTATGCACATCACCGCCGGCGTCTGGGTCAACGATGCCGAGGACGGGCTGCTGGCCGACATGGATGACTGGCTGGAGCAGTTGGCGCCGTTCAACAAGAACTACCGGCATCATGCAACCGGAGAAACCAACGGAGACGCCCACCTGAAGAGCCTGCTGGTTCATCACCAGGTGATTGTTCCCGTAACGGCCGGGAAACTGGATCTCGGTCCGTGGCAACAGGTCTACTACGCCGAGTTCGACGGCCGGCGCGCCAAGCGGGTCATCATCAAAGTGATGGGAGAATAGCAGAGATCATGAAACTCATCCGATTTCTTCACAGCGGCTCCTATCATGCCGGCGTTCTCACTGGAGGAGGCGTTGTTCCCGTTCCCGAAGTCAACGCTCGTAAGGGAACCCGGGTTCCCGATGACCTGCTCGCCATCATACGCACCGGCGCAACCGCCGAGCTTGCCGATCTTGCCGGAGTTCCGGCCATTCCCGTCACTGAGGTGACACCGGCGCTTCCCTATGACGTTCCACCGAAGATTTGGTGCATCGGCCTCAACTACAAATCTCACGCCGAGGATATTCAGGCGGTGCAGCCGGAGGAGCCCGGCAGCTTTATGAAGCCGGCCTCCTGTATGTTCCAACCCGGAGGGAAAATCCAACTGCCGCCCCCGGAGGTGTCCGCCGACGTGGATGCGGAGGGCGAACTCGGCGTGGTGATCGGCAAGACCTGCCGATTCGTGCCGGCAGAAGAAGTGCACAAGGTGATCTTCGGCTACACGACGACGCTGGATTTGACCGCGCTCGACGTTCTCCGCAAGAACCCGCGCTATCTGACTCGCGCCAAAAGCATCGACACCTTCTTTAGCTTCGGTCCTGTGATCGTAACCGCCGATGAGGTGCCCGACGTCGACGCGCTGGAGGTCATCACCGAGCACAACGGCGGTATCTGCTCCCGCGACTTTGTGCGAAACATGCACACCCGGCCGTTTGAGCTGGTTCGCTTCCATAGCGACTTTTTCTCGCTTCATCCGGGCGATCTCATCTCTACGGGATGTCCGAAGGGTGCTCGCATCAAGCCCGGCGACAAGGTCCGCGCGCGGATTGAGGGGGTCGGCACACTTGAGGCTTCGGTGACGCAGGCCGAGCGGAAGACCTACATCGTTTAGGGTTGTAGAATGTTTTTGACTGAAGGAGGTCATCCATCATGAAGAACTCTGTCCGCAATCTCGTGAACCGAAGGTCCTTTTTCCATACCGCTGGTTTTGCCGCTCTTCCCTTCTGGGCCGATGAGACCCTGGAAGCCGCAACCCAGCACGTCAATACAAATTCCAAACCCTCCGAACTGAAAATCACCGATCTGCGCGTTGCCGTAGTGGCGGGCGCGCCCATGACCTGCCCGCTCATCCGCATCGACACCAACCAGGGCATCTACGGGTTGGGCGAAGTCCGCGACGGCGCCAGCAAGAATTACGCGCTCATGCTGAAGAGCCGGTTGCTGGGAGAAAACCCCTGCAATGTCGACAAGGTGTTCCGTAAGATCAAGCAGTTCGGCGGACACGCACGCCAAGGCGGCGGTGTCTGCGGCATCGAGATGGCTCTTTGGGACTTGGCGGGCAAGGCTTACAACGTGCCGGTTTACCAGATGCTCGGCGGAAAATTCCGCGATCAGGTGCGGTGTTATGCCGACACGACGATGTCCTCAGACCCGAAGGTTTTCGCGCAGCGCCTGAAAGATCGCATCGACAAGAAGGGATTCACTTTTCTCAAGATGGACCTCGGCGTCGGGCTGGTGGAAAAGATCCCCGGCACGGTTTCACGCCCGCTTGGCACATCGTCGGCCAACTTCCGCAACGTGCAACACATGTTCACCGGTATGGAACTGACTGACAAGGGCGTGGCACTCATGGCCAACTATGTTGCTCAGGTTCGCGAGGTGATCGGTATGGAGGTTCCGCTGGCGGCCGACCACTTCGGCCACATCGGCGTGAACTCCTGCATCCGGCTGGCGAGGGCGCTGGAAAAATACAACATGGCCTGGCTCGAAGACATGATCCCCTGGCAGTATCCGGACCTGATGAAGAAGATCACCGACGCCGTGGATGTTCCGATTCTGACCGGCGAGGACATTTACCTCAAGGAAGAATTCATCAGGCTTGCACGCATGCAGGCCGTCGATATGCTGCATCCGGATCTGGCCACTTCCGGCGGAATTCTCGAAACCAAAAAGATCGGCGACGCGATTCAGGAACTGGGCGTGCCGATGGCAATGCATTTTGCGGGAACCCCGGTCAGCTTCATGGCCAATGTGCATTGCGCCGCCGCGACGGAGAACTTCGTCGCGCTGGAGCATCATTCCGTCGATGTCGCGTGGTGGGAGGACATGGTGCACGGTGACAAGCCGCTGTTTGAGAAAGGATTCGCGCGTATTCCGGAGAAGCCGGGACTGGGCGTCACGCTCAATGAGGAGGTGGTCAAGCAGCACCTGCACAAGGACCACCCAGGCTACTTTGAGCCCACCAAGGAGTGGGATACCTATCAGGGCAACGACAGGCTCTGGAGCTGATCCGCAACCAACTCACGCATGATTGATCAGGCCGAAGTCGCAACGATTGTCGCTTTTCTGGAAGGCCCGACCGTGGATGCGGAGGGCGCCGTCTATTTCACGGAAACTCGCACCAACCGCATCCTGAAGCTGGACACGGCAGGGAATCTGTCCGTGTTCCGGGAGAACAGCAACGCCTCCAACGGCCTGATCTTCGACGCGGATTGGCGATTGATCGCCTGCGAAGGCAATCGCGCCAATCCGCGCGTCACCCGCACCACTATTCGCGACGGCCGCATCGAAGTGCTGGCTCACCATGGAATGGGACTTGCGCTCACGGCTCCCAACGATGTCAGCCTCGATAGCCAGGGCCGTATCTACTTCACTGACCTGCCGGGCGGCACGGTTCACCGCGTCGACCGCAACGGTGCGGTAGTCCGTATCCTCAACCGGCCCGACATCCAGAACCCGAATGGGATCTGCATTTCGGCCGACGACAAGACGCTTTATCTTGTCGAAGCCAACCAGACAGAAAACGGCGCGCGCATGATCCGCGCCTATGACCTTCGGCCCGACGGCACTGTCACGGGCATGCGCGTTCACTACAACTTCTATCCCGGCCGCAGCGCCGACGGAATCACCATCGACAGTGCAGGCAACCTGTATGCCGCCGCGGGATTGAACCGGACGCGCGGAACCAGCGAAACTCTGGACACCAAGTGCGGCATCCACGTGATTTCTCCGCAGGGCAAGCTGCTTGCGTTCACCGCCATTCCGGAAGACACGCTCACCAATTGCTGTTTCGGCGGCCCGGACTTGAAAACCCTCTACGTGACCGCCGGCAAGACGCTGTACCGTATCAGGACGCAGGTCGAGGGCACCCGCCGCTAGGAATCAGGCGCTCTTCTGCTGCGCGAGGAACTCCTTGTGATATTGCTTCCCTTTGCGGAGGACGCGGTTTAGAATCCGGATTGCCTTGTCGATTTCCGCTTCACTGATCGTGAAGGGTGGAAGAAAACGCAGCACAGTGTCGTGAGTGCAGTTGATCAGCAGCCCAGCCTCCATGGCGTCAAGAACTAGTTGCTTGCCGGGCATGTGCAGCTCCACACCGATCATCAGGCCATGGACGCGAACTTCCTTGATGCACTTGTAGCGCTGCGCCAGTTCGGAAAGCTTCTGCCGGAAATACTCCCCGCGCGCCGTGATCTGCGGAAGCAGATCTTCCAGGATGTCGAAGAACTCCGCTGCCACGCGGCACGCCAGTGCGCCCCCTCCGAAGGTTGATCCATGCATGCCGGCTTTGATCGTGGTGGCAGCCGTTTCGTTCGCAACAATCACACCGAGCGGCAGTCCCGCAGCCAGGGGTTTCGCGGTGACGAGAATGTCGGGCAGAATCGCGGGTTGGAATGTCTGGTATCCGAAATACTTGCCCGTTCGTCCGACGCCGCATTGAATCTCATCGAAAACCAGTAGGGCGTTATGCTGCAAGGCAAGCTCCCGAGCCTTGCGGGCGAAGGTCTCCGAAACGGCGCGGATCCCGCCCTCGCCCTGAATCACCTCCAAGAAGATGCCGGCCGTGTTCCCGGTGACGGCGCTTTCCAGTGCAGCTATGTCATTCATCGGCACAAAGCAGACGCCGGGAACCAGCGGTTCGAAGTCCTTGCGATACTTTGCCTGTCCTGTGATCGAGAGCGCCCCCATCGTTCGGCCATGGAAGGAATTCTCCACCGCGACGACTTCGTACCTGTCCGGACTAATCGCTCGTCCATGAGAATGCACCATCTTGAGCGCGCCCTCGATGGCTTCCGTACCCGAGTTGCAGAAAAAGCTGCGGTTCAAACCGCTGGCTTTCGCGATCTTTCCGGCCAACAAGCCCTGGTACTCGTGATAGTAAAGATTGGAACAATGGATCAGCAAGCCGGCCTGCTCGCGAATGATCTTCAGCAGACGCGGATGGGCATGTCCCATCGCGTTTACGCCGATTCCGGTGATCAGGTCCAGGTACTTCTTGCCGTCCACTCCGTACAGATAGGAGCCCTTTCCGCGGGCCACGGCGAGCGGATAACGGCCGTAGTTCTGAACCAGGAATCGCTTTTCCCGATCGATGATTCTCTGGGCCGCCGACACTTCTTCCGCGGCTACTGTTTCAGGCATCATCTCTACATGATACTGGTTCAGTTGAGGGTGACGTCCACGCCGATGGCGTCGTGATCGGAGAGACGGACCGGCAGACCATCGCGAACGTCATGAATCACTCGCGGATTGCTGACTTGGAGTCCTCGTGTGGCGAACCAGTCAATCTTGAGCGGACATCCTCCGCCGTGCTCCCGTAGCGCCCAGCGGATAAACGGAAAGCACCAGCCGGGCACCCATTCCGCCAATCCCTTATGTGTGCTCAAGTCGTTCACGTCGTAGAAAATGGTGTGTTCGCCGAGCACATTGCTTCGCGTATACTCGAATCCGCGTTGCTCCAGCATTTCAAACAGCGGCTTTTCAAAGCGGCGATAAGGATGCAGGTAATGGTTGCGGATCACGTTGCCTGGGCCCATGAAGACTCGCACCCAATAGCCCATGATGGCGTGAAAGGCGGTGGAAGAGTTGAAGGTTGTTGTGTTCCAGTCTCCCCCCAGCAGAACCGGGCCTCGTTCCGGCATCGCGTCCACCACGCGCCGCATTTGCACGGCGCGGTGTCGCTGGCTGGAGTGCGCGTCGAGATGAATACAGGCCACGGTCAGCAACTTCCCTCCATGCTCGACATCGGCGGCTACAGCCCGCTGATGCCCCAAGCGCTTTTCCATGCGCGCCATCTTGTCGACGCCGTTCGGCAGATCCACATAGCGCGGGTTGGAAAGCGGATAACGGCTGAGGATCGCGTTTCCGTGCAGCCCAAGTGCATTGTCGCCTTCCACATCCCTTTCCGTTCCCGAACCCTTGACTAGGCTCAAGTAGCAGGGCGCGAAGCAGTAGTTGAAGCTCAACTCGCGCGCGATCGTCGCGGCCACGTCGGCGTTGCCGCTGCGTGCCATGCCGAGATCGGTTTCCGTCAACAAAAGCACATCGCTGGTGCGCAAGTAAGGATGATTCCTGAACGCTTCCAACTGGCCTGCAAGCTGCTTTCCACGTTCTATATTCCAGGCAAGGACGCGAAGCGAATCTGACTCCCTTGGAGCGCCGTCTCCACTGGTGCCCGTCTGGATTGTGCACAGGACTTGATGAAGTCTTGTACGCATCTGCTGATACACGGCGCTCGATTCCAGCTCCAGGAGCGAGCGGCATTGCGCCAACTCACCCCATCTCGGCTGGATTTCCTGTTTGATGATTTCGGCGATTTCCTGAGAGCCCAGGCGGCCGATCTGTTCAACCGCTTCCACCTCTAAATATGATAACGGCTTTCCACCTATCCCAGAAACGCGCACCGTCTTAAGCTCGCCGGCATCGGCGCCGGGTAGCCGATCAGGCAAAACTGATCCAAAGCGAACAGAACGACGGATTCCACGTTTTCGGACTTTGCGATGTTCACTTCCTTCCCCCAAGCCGTGTAGGCATCCATAATCCCCACCAGGAAGCTGCGCTGCGAACGTGGGAAGCCCTTCGCTTCTCCGTACTCGATGCTCATTCTGGCAAGATCCAGGTTGCGCTCAAAGGTGAACGTAAAGCTCTCGGTCTTGAGGCAATCCAGATTGGCCGGTGTCCACGTGGCAGGATAGTTGATGGCTCCTGTGAATGGGAAGTGGTTCACGTCGGGAGGATAGAGAACCTCGAACCGGCAGCTCGCGTGCGTGGCCTTGACGAACTGCATCACCGCGGTTGTGAACTCCCCAATCAGGGCCGGCAGGAACTCTACCTCTTCCGGATGCAGGGCGGGATCCACCGTATTGGAGCTGATCACGGCCATCGGCCGGCCGTACCTGGCCTGGAATTCACTGGTTGTGTATTCGTCGTAGAAAGGCAAGCCGGAGCCGGCCAAAGGGAAGTACCACCACTGCACTTCTCCGAATTGTAGATACGGCTGAACATTGGCTTCACCCATGAGAGTCGCCATCTCCAGGTACACTTGCTTCCAGAAGTTTGTGCTGGTGGGCGAAAAGTTGGTTTGCAACGCCGGTGTGTTTAGCAATGCGGGCGCGCCATTTGGGTATCGCTGCGCGATCCCGGCCGCAACAGAAGTATCACCGTGCTGCAACTCCATGCTGAAGGCCGCCGCCACATCGATGTTGTATAGCTTCAGCGCCTTATAAAAGCTCCGGCTCCAATCGCGCGCCGCGCGGTTAATGCGCGGCAGCGCCTGAAGATCCGTGTGCCAGGTGCCGTCAGTGCCGCCGGCGAGGGTTCCACTGGCCACCTCCAGCCGGAAGTCACCGCTAGCTGGACTCCCCGCCACGGTGACATGATTGCCTTCCGTGCCCATTGCCCGGGCAAAGATGGTCAGTTGCGTCCCCTGAGCCGCCGCTCGAATCGCCGTGTAGCCGCGGTTCAGTTCCATCTCAAACGCCTTTGCGATTGTGACGGCGGAATCGCCGATGCGGTTCACATGCTGGATAACCGCGTCGCTTGAGGGCGGCTCACCAACTCTTCCTATCCGCAGCTCCGTGATTTCGCTGAAGACCGGAGTGCCCACAAAATCCACGGTAGTGGAAGCATAGACATTGCCGTCACAAACCAGATCGTAAAACACCAAGGCCCCCACGTAGTGGTTAGCACGTCCCCAGAAACCAAGCGAGTAAATCATCCAAGCGGTGCGTTCGGGAGAAACCGCCAACGAATGGTCCGTGTCCCAGTCTGTCGCCAGCGTCACCTTGTTGTCCGCGGGAACCTGCGACACGCTGTTGGCCGGGATCGCAACTTCCACAAAGTCGAAATAAAAATAGCTGTCCTGGGGTCCATTGTGAGTTGCCACTACGGTGTGTGTTCCTGGTCCAAAAACACCGAGCGGAATTCGAACCAGGGTATCCTCGCCGGCGACGAAGAGATTTTCCGTGACCGCCGGTCCGCCGTCCACGCTGATCGACACCTGGCATCCGTTGAAGGCGAACCGGGTTCCCAAGTATAGTTCATGCGTCTGCGGACTCCTGTATTGACACCTGACGGAGGCGCCGGCATTTGTGGCGCTGCGGATCGTCCCTCCCGAAAAATTTCCTCGTCCCGAATCCCAAGAGCCGGTGTAAACCAGAGAACTATCGTCATCTTCGATTCTCCGGCTTCCGGGTCCGGCGACTCGATACTGCCTCCCGGTTCCGGTAACTGTCCAATTGGAAACCTCGGCCACAAATTCACTGCGCTGATAGGCGCCGGGCTGAAGTTCCGCCGAATAGGTCCAGCGCATCTTGCGAATTCGATCCGCCGGAACGGTGCGACTGTCGATGGCCGTCAGATTGTTGAGCGGGAGAGTGACTCTCCACTTGCTCGGCGACTGGCCACCGGAAAACTGAATAAACTGCGGGCTCCAGGATTCGGTCTGCGCTCCCGAGACGAAGCCATAGGCGCCAAGCCTGTTGCCGTTCGCGCCGGTTGTGCTGGTGGCCATCGTTTGGCCAGGTCCCACGTAGAACAACTCCACGATGCTTCCGATCCTGGTTGCCTCCAGCGCGGTCGAGAAGGTGTTGACGATGTCCACAACCGCTTGCGCAGCCGACTCCAGCGTGTCGGACGCAGTCACCTGGTAGGTGTAGTGTTCAGTCTGGAAGGAAATCCCGACGTAGTCACCGGCCGTAATGGTGCCTTGCAGCTGCAACTCTGCTTTCGCAGGAACATAACTCCCTTCGATCGGAATCGCGTAATCCTTAAGCCGGACCTTGTAGAAATCCTCCGCTCCCTGATATCGCGTCCAGACGCGCAGAAAAGGCCAGTCCACGGTTGGAAACAGGTCCGAATCCATCGGGATGCAATTGTTCCGAGTTTCCTCATAGCTGAGAACCAGGCCGCTCAAGTTCCCATCCGGCAGATTGCGGAATAGGGGATGCTCGATGACATTATGCTTGTTCCATTCCACCACCGCCCAATCGAACTGTTGCCGCCAGTTCCCCGACACCCGGAAACCGGTGGGCGAGGATTCACTGAATGCGGCAATGGCCGAAGGCCGCTCGAAATAGACCTGCAGATCGCGATCCGGCCGAAGCTTCTCCAAAATTTCTGCCACGGTGGACTCCTTAGCAGCGGATCGTGACCGTCAAGTCACGCCCGGAAGTGGTCGTAAAGGTTTGGCCCACGGAGGTGACATCCAGCGTCAGCCGCGCCATGGCAGCCAGCGGCAGCAGGCCAAACCCATCCACGATGTTGGAAATCGTGGCGCCCGCCGGAATCACGAGATTCGCGTAGGGGAGCCCGTCCTTCTTGAGCGTCAGCTCAATCGGCGCGCCCGTGGGAGCCTCGCCGACGACCGCAAAAACGTCGAGGACCGACCTGGCGGTCTCCACCACCAGCGGCGGGGCCGCGTTCGTCTGAATGGCCAGGAAGCCTTCCACCTGAATCGCCAGCTGACCGCCGGAAAGAGTTCGCAGGCCATTCTCCACCGTGCCGGTAACGGCAACCTTGGAGGTTTCACTATTGCCGCGGCTGTTGGTCATCATCAGGTCCGCTGCCGCCAGCCGGATGTTAGGCAGCAGAATCGGGTAACTATAGCTCCCACTCGCCGGACTGCCGAAAAAGTCTCGGCTGAGCGGAATAATGAACACTTTGCGCTTCAGGTGATAGACAGCCGTGCCGGCAACATGAGCCACTGGTGCGCTTCCGTGGGAGCCCCGGAGAACGGTATAGGTCGTACCCCCTCCCGTGACTTGTTGGATCTCGAGAATCTCCTTCTTCACCTGAACCAGATCTCCGGCTTGTCCACCGCCCGCGCTCGCCAATACAAGCTGCGTTGTGGCTGAGTCCATGGCCGTGCTCAACGAAAAACTGGTCGGGCTGGATAGCTCTTCCCAGTAATGCAGCGTCAGCGTGCCGGCGGTGATGGTTCTCGTATTGGTAAGGTCGGTGAAACCGATTCCTCCCACTTCGATAATCCCCCGTCCTTTCGGCGAGAAGGCATAGGTGGGCGGAGGAGGAACGTCTTGATCAGCGCTTCCGCCCGTCGCGCCCACAATTCGCCATCTCGTCACCGGCGAGAGATCTCGCGCCGATTCCCGTCCCTGGGCGCTGACCGCGCGCCCGGAGACATGAACCGTTGCCCCTTCGCGATTCGGAACGTCAAACTGAATCGGCGTGGTCTTACCGGCAGCGCCGAAGCGCCAGCTTGACTCAGCAATGACGAACTTGCTCGTGGCATCCGGCGCGACGTCCCACTTGCGCCGCACGGTAATCGTGTTCGCCGTGTGGGACTGAATTTCCCTTTCCTGCCCTTTCCCCTTGCCGCTCGTGATGCGCACAGCCATGCCCGCATACTCGTCGGGAATCAGTTGCAGGGAACCTGCGCCGATCGTATCCATGGAGAATACCGTCGCCGTGGTTTCCGGAGAGAGTTCCAGCCGCCATTCAAAACGTGCGTGATCGAAGTTCACGTCGGGCGGCCCGCTCAGGGTGGCCGCCAGTCCTGTGTCCTCGAACAGCGCCGCCGGCGCAACGCCTGACGCGATCCGCAGCAGTTGCTCGGGGCTCTCGCCGCGATACACACGGAACGAAGCCGTGCCGGGCGAAAAGCGCAGGTCCTGGAGAACCACTTTGTTCGTGTTCGTGCCGGACGGTATCGCCGCGCGGACGATGAAGGATAAAGGACCTTCCCCGCCTTGGCTGTTTACCGCACTGGCGGCATAATAGTGAACACTTCCCCCGATCAACGTCCCGCCTGTAGAGCTCGTGGCGGGGGAGAGAGAAACGTACGGGATTCCGAGCGAGTTATCCGTCTGCTTCTCCGGTGGAGTGAATGACACCGTCAGGCTGAGGCTTACTCCTCCATCGGAATTCACCTGGATGTTCTCCACGACGCCGTACTGAGGCTGCTGACTCGCGTCGAGTTCGCTGCCTAACAGCGGCCGTGGAACCGAGTTGTCTCCGTTCGGCTGGCGGCGCGAAACTCTGCTGCCTCCGCCGATCATGTCGGTGTACCAGGAATCCAGGTGAGCCTGTGCTTCTATCACCATGTCGCGGTGATTCAGGCCCGGCGCAAGGCGGATAATCCGGAACAGTTTCCTGACAAAACCTTCCTTGAGGTAGGTCAGGGTGATCAGGTCTCCCGGCTTCAGCCCAACCCCTTTGGCGCTGGTCTCAAACTGCACGTAGAGGTTTCCCTCGATCGACTTGTCCAACTGGCGCTGCAGAATGCGAGCCGCCTGGTGGAAATTTGGAATGCCGTATGCGGGATACGTCAGGCTGACTTCCTGCCCGATGGCTACCGCGTCCTCCACATCGATAAGGGAAAGGCTGTCCTGCTGGTATTCATTGAACTGGTCCTGAAACTCCAGGCTGTAGCGATTCGCCGTCTCGTGTGTGCCTCGCGACCACACGCGCACGCTCGATTCCCCATTGCCACGCCGGAGAATCCCGGAGAAGCTACTGCTGCCGTCGCCGAACTCATAAGCCGGCCAGCCGCCGTTCAATGCCGCGGTACTGTTGCTGCCCCCGGGTTTCACCGGCTGCTGCATCGCCAGTGTCGCCTCCACTCGCAGCTCCAGAAGACCGTTTGCCCCGTAGACTAAGTACAGCCCAGCGCCGTTCCGGATTCCACGAATCAAGTCGGCCGCGCTCTTCCTTCGCCGAACGCCCAGGTTGCATTGATACCGGGGCGCCTGAACCGCATTGCCGAACAGATCAGAAACCGAGATCAGCTCCGCGCAGTGCGCCGCTGCCTTGGCGAAGCTGGCCAGGTTCATCTCGTCTGCTTTCCAGCCGCTTCGCCGCAGCAGATCCAGAATCACCCATGCCGGATTGTTCGTAAAGCTGTCCTGCTGGAAGTTCCCGTCCAACCCGTAATGAGGAAGCTTCAGTCCTTCCATCAGAACGCTGATTCGTGGCAGCGCCCCGCCGTCGTTCACACGATTCGGAACCACAACCGACATGTAGGCCATGCTGCCGTAGGGGTCTCCCAACGGCTGGCCGCTGCCATCGGTGAAGTCGAGGTTGAAGCCGCCGGTCAGTTCACCATGGGTGACCGTGTTGAACCAGCCGGTGGAAGTCATATTCTGCCCGCTGACGCCCTGCGGAATATCGATCCCGTTGACCACCACTTTCACTACGCGGTTGATTTCGCCCGCCCCCAGCAGTACTTCCATGCGCGTCAGGTTTCCGTCGTTTCTGGAATAGACGATGAGCGGCTGCATCCACACGGTCCCATAGTTGAGCGGAACAAAATCGTTGTACCGGGCCTGGTTGTCGATCACCGGTGATTCGCGCAGCCCTTTTTCACCCTGCCCGCGAACGAGGATCGACGCCGGGACGAACTCAATCCCCCCGAAGCGCCGGGTAGGACGGCTTTGAGAGTCCTGATTGAACATGCCGCGCTGTTCACAGGAGGCGCGCGTGTAGTCGCAACTCGTGTAGGGGGCAGTTCCGTTAAGACTGCCGAGTCCTCCGGTCAGGTCCGCCGAATAGCCGCACCGGAAGAACGGCGAATACTTTCCACGGTCTCCTCCGTCCACTGCTTCCTGCCTTTGTTCCACGGTTGCCGGGAAGGTCCATGGGCATCGGCGTTGAATGCGGATGTCGGGCAGCAGCATCCGCTGAAGGCTCAGCCGATTCGTAAAGCTGACTCTGAGGTAATCTTCCGTGATGTCCTCGGCCGCGTTCGCGATACCACGGAAAAGAACCATCCCTTCGGAGGCAGCCTGGCCCAGCCGCAGATCGAAAAACAGGAACGTTGCCGTCAGCCGGGCGCCACGAAATCCCGCGTTGTGCTCAATCTGGGAGAACTGAGAGTCGGCGTTGGCCAAGGTCAGCGACAACTTGGAAACCGCATCAATCCCTTCATCAGAACCCGTGCGCGACTCGAACAGATTGTGGCGAAGCACTCGCGGCAGGTAAGTCTTGCCGCTATGTACCACTTTGTGGGTGCTCCAGTGCTTTTCCTCTCCGTCCGGTAGCACACAATCGAAAAGGATTAAGGGCGTCTGAGTGACAACCTGTTCTTTGATCTCGGATATGGTCGGCATTCTTTGTTACCCCTCAAAACCTGACGTGATTCGAACTTTGGTGGAAAACTGATTCGGGCCGTCCGACATCAGGAACAACTCGTCCTGGTCGAACCTTGCCAGCGGAAAGACTCCGCCCCACGAGCTGGTCTTCTTGTACGGCGAAGGTTCTATCTGGGCCTCGGCTTGGAGTCCAAACACATCCACGATTCCTCCCGCCGGCAGCTCCAGTTCGAACCAGACGGGCACTTCTGCCACTGCAAGGCCGGCTGTCAGGTGAACCCGGCGCCAAGTGCTTGTAACGGGGTAGGTGCTTTCGTTCGCGGCGCTAGCCGAGCGGACTCGAAGCGTAATTGCTCCTGACGTGGTGTGCCGCACGTTCAGACTGAAGCAGTATTGATAGGCGCCGGTCAGTGCCACCGCCTGGCGCATCCCCTGTACCGCCAGGCTTTGATTCGTCAGCCTGCTCGCGCGTTGGGTTCCATGGGGGTCCTGGAATCCGGCAGCAGCCTGCAACAGTGGATCGCGATTCCAGGCCGCTTCGTTAAACTCTTCGCTTCGGGCAAGAAGGTTACCGGCAGGATCGGCGAAGACGAAGGTTTCCAGCCTCCCCTCACTCTCCTCAAAGAACGCGCGCAGATTGGAAGCCTCCTGTTCAGCCAGTCCTCGATACTCCAACTCCCAATCAAGTACGCCGGAGTATTGGTCCGGCATTTTCGTTTGATGCCCATCCCGGCTCGTGTTGGTGATCGTCCTTAGCCGACGCTTCCTCGCAAGCGGGTAGTGCGCCAAGGCGCCAGTTGGTAACTGCGGATAGTACCTCATATCAGCTCCTGTTCTGACTCACCACGAGGTCAATTCGGCAATCTCCCGTTTCGAGAAAGCGGGCCAGCACTTCTTCGCTTTCCAGGCTGCAGGATTCGTAAGTAACCTCTTCCCACGGGTCGAAAAACGAAAAGGTGCCCGTCTGCCCTTGATTCGTACGGTAGAAGTCATCCAGAGCAAGAAACTCCCCTTCCGTCAGGTGTCGTAGCGAGACGATCCAGCGCCTCAAAACGACGCCTCGATCCCGGAATCGTTGCTCCGTGCCGTCCAGGAACCGATGAACTTGCGTAGTAAACGACAAGCCTTTCGTGGCGGGATATTGTAGGACAGCGCCTGTCTTCAGCCGGGGAAATTCGCTCATCGCTTATAGCTCCGCAATTACGTCGTTCAAGGAGTGCATGTGCAGCATGGCGTCCCGGACGGCCTCCGCGATGCTTTCGCTATGGTCCATGAATGAGCGGCTGTCAATGGCTTGCACATTGATCGTGATCGCCGGCATGGAACGGCCGAACTCGGATCCGCTGCGGCGCGGTGTTCCCATGAGTCCATAGCTCACTTCATCCAATCCCGTTGTGCCGTCCCTCCTCACCGCTCCCTCAACCCGAATCGGAGCCGGAGCGAGGTATGGCGGCAAGGAAGGAGGTTCCGATGGTGATCCGCCTCCGAAAAGTTTTGCCAGTCCGCGAATCACCGGCGATAGCGTCAGCGTACTTCCGATTCCGCCGAATAGATTCTTGAAGCCTTCCGCGATTGCATTGCTTGAATCGGAAGAACTGCTGGTGGAAGTCCTGGCTCCGCCCTGCATCGCTTGCGTTTGCCGCTCATTGGTCTGCCGCAGTTCCCGCGTCTGTGCTGTCAGTTGAGACAGCTGCTCTCCCAGCACTCTCGCCGTTTCACTCTCTTCGGAGGTCTGGCTGGCGTCGCTCGAGGATTCACGCGTTCCGTTCGATTCCACCTCGGATATGGCACCGAGGATTTGGGTCAATGGGCGCAAATTATGGTTCGGCCCCGATTCGCTGAATCCAATCCCGAAGGACTCCGAGCTATCGCCGGATGCAGCACCGGTCAGGCTTAGCAGCCTTTTTCGAACTTCATCTTTGGTCATCGTTTCTCTCCTTAGCCAGCTCCGCTTCCAGGACGCAGAAGGCTTCCACTTTTCGGGCGGGCCATTCCGGGCTTACCGTTCCGCCCAGTCTCTTCCACACAAAGAACTCCTCAATCCAGGCGAGGCTTTGTGGCGTGATCAACGACTTTGGGCAGGAGTCCGCTGTGACGCCATTTCTCGCCCAGATAATCGGTGGAGCTTCGTGGGATTGCTCCTCAATCCATCCGCATCTGCGCTTGGATTCCAGACCGCTTTGCCGGCAACTATCGCATGTCCACGCGGCCTGGTTTGCGTGCTGGAAATGGAATGCGACGATCAGTTTTTTCGTTCGGCTTCGCTCAGATGGCACTCGGCCTTCACGGCCGCCACCATCTCCTGGGTAAGGGTTTCCGGCCCTTTGCTGATTACCAGCTCAGGGCCGGCCTCCTCCCCGTCAATTCGAAGACCGTGCACCTCCACCAGACCCCACTGCAAGTACAGCCGGTCCATCTCCTGGCTGATCAATGCGGCCTGAACCTGGTCGTCCCAGCTGGAGCCGGCCTTCAAAAACTCGCACTTCTGTCCCAACTCCCGAACCATTCGCGTCAATTCAATTCGCCGGGACATGGACATGCGCGCCACGCGAAACGTGACACCCGGCGCTGTTTTCGATTCATGCCGCACCGTGCTTGCGTGTTCCATGACCTACCCGAATGCAATCACAAGCTCGTCATTGGATGTTCCCTGCGCACGGCTGCCGCTGAATCGCCACTGCAGACTCTTGTCTCTATCATCGAATTCCGGTACTGTGGGAACCACACCCTTCATGTAGACCCCACAGAGTTGACTTCCCTGCTGGCCCAATTGCAACATGATCGGGATTGGCGATCTCTGCCGCGCGGCCTGATACAAGGCGGTGGTTTCCGGCTCGTCGTTGCCATAGATGCGGAAATTCATCTCCACTCTCCGGCGGCCCGCCACCAGGCACTGCGGAGTATCGGAGCCGAACTCGTGATGACGGCCCTCCAAATCGTTGTCCAGAATGATTTCAGCTTCCAGCAGCGAGAAGAACTCGCTTGGTACGTTGCCCATCCACGCTTGGCCGAGGTTGCCAGGAACAACTGTGTAGTTCCATTCCCCGATCGCTGGTTCAGTGGGGAATGAAACCAGACCGGCCTGATTGGCGGTATGGGTCGCGCTATCGACCAGGTCTTTGGCGATCCCGGAGAATCGAAACGCGTGGAAGTCTCCATTCACGCCAATCCGAAGCCGGTCCACTCCGCACCCAGCTAGTATTCGCTGAACCGCGCTTTGCGGATCCCAATAATCGTGGATGCTCACGCTGGGCAGTTCGGTGGCCGGCAGATAGGTGACCGTCGGTCCTATCAGGCTTGCCTGAGCAGGGGTCTTGCGAAACGGAGAATTGATGACTACAGAGACTGGATCGACGATGGCGTCTACAAAGCGCAGTTCGCCCTCGCACTCGATCGCCTGATCCGCCACCAGCCCATGCGGCGCTAAGAACGTCAACTGCGTTTCCCCTGTGACTGACTGCAAGGTTCCGCCGGAAAAGAACACCGGGGCTCCCCCTAAGGCAGCTTGAAACAGAGGCCCATATGCGGGTTCTCCAGCCGGCTCACTCCAGCTCGTCAGGAATGTCTCCAACTCAAACGAGGTGCGTTTCCGGAACCCCGGCGGTAGCCCGATGAACGTCCGTCCGCCGGTCTTGTCACGCCGCTCCGGCAGTTCCTGTTGATGATGCATGGCCAGGCGCACGGCGGGAATCCGATTGGCCTCAGTAACCTGGGCTGCGATGCCGTAACCGCTCTCCAGCGACGTGTAGAAGCGATTATTTCTTGACGATATGTAACATGCCATTTGTTATGACCTCTTTGTTGAACTAGTTTCGGCGCACATCCAACTCCAGCGAAACCCGTGCGGTTTGCAGGAAATTCTTGCCGCCGCGCTTGACACCGCCGAACGTTACCTCATAGCCGCCTGGATAACAGATCCCATCTGCCCACTCGCCTACGCTTTGCTCCAGGACCATCGTCACTGCGTCGACATAAAAGTGCATCCGCTCCTCCATGTCTTCCAGGCGGTCTTGCGAAACCCTGACTTCGACTACCATGTGTGCCGTACCGGAGAAGCGAACAAACTTTTCCTTCTGCGAATTCACGATTCGCTCGCAGTAGAGGTACACAAGCGGGTACTTAGTGCCCAGCGCTTTCTCCGCGATCTCGCTTAGGACGTTCTGCCCAATAATCTGAGTTGCGCCAATCACGCTGACATCCAGCGTCGAGGTGTCCATCAATTCCGCCACCGCGGCAGGCAGCCCATCCTCAGCCCGTAGCCGTTCCGCGAGGGCACTCACCGTGATCGTTCCGATTCCTGCCATCTTCTTATCCCCTTTGCAGCGTCCGGTGACGGCGGATGAATCGATCCGGTGTTTGTCCCGGGCTGGGTGTGTCCCCTTCGATTAGGCCCCCTGGAGGCATGGTCCAGCTATTCTCGGCAGCCACGGGAGTGACAGTTTGCAGCGACAGACTGGCCTCCGTCAAACCTGCATAAACGTCATAGGAAACCGCGCCAGACGGCTTGAGGGGCGGAGTCGCCATAACTGTCTGTCCTTCCGCGATCTCAAGCGTTACCGGCAAACTCGGCGCACCGTGTTCACCGAAGTGATTTCGCCATGCGATGCCGATCACATAGGTTCCCGGAGTCAATGTTCCCGCCACCGGTGTAAGGGAAGGCGAGCTTGCCCTGGATAACGGCTGCACTCGAATTCCTACGCCGGTCAGAAACAGCATCTCGCTTGTCTGTTTCGCGAGTGCCACAAACTGGTTCCATTTCCCCAAGTAGCGATCGTTCAGTTGGCTGTTGTACACGTCTCCATAGACCAGCGCCAACGTCCGCAGCGTGTGCCATTGCTGGAGGCCGGGAGTGACCACCACCTGATGCAGCCCAAAGCCGCCACCATGGAGTGCAGCCGAGGGGCCGCCGGTTTGTTGGAGCAGGAATGCTTGTAGCTCGAGTGCAATCTCTTGATCCGCAACGGCGATCTTCGAAGTAAGATCCACCCCTTCGATGCGGGCTACTTCCAGCACCGCGCTGTCGTAGGCCTGAAGATCGCTGAAGCCGGTAATGTTTGAATCCGTGTATAGTGCCATCTGGTACCCCTTTCGATAATCTATTTGGAGTGCCTCTTCCCGCGGGTAAGGTTAGGCAGCTCACTATCAGTCACCAGGCGCACCTGGATGCGCTCCAAGGCGGAAGCCTCCGCCGCGCGCAAGCGGACTTCCTCCGCTTCGCGATGAAACTGGTCAGTCTCTATTTCGTCGGCAAGACGCGCCTTGCCCTCCACGATTAGCTTCGCGGCGATGCTTCGTGGCACCTGGGACTTCACGCCTTCCCGGCCTCCGTCGGGAGTGGCGACGCTGATCACGACGGCATCCGATCCGGCAATCGTTTTCTCGACGTCTTCGATTTTTCTGTAATAGCTTCTAAGATCCATGATTCCCTCCTGATATATTTTGGGCCCGAGGGTTTCGCCCCGGGCCCTTTAAACAGCTTCCTTTCCGTTTCCTCAACTTGCGGGTGCCTGTTTTGCCGCCCGCATGCAATCCGGAGAAAGATCGTTAGCTTCTCACTTGCACGCCGAAGATGTTGCGAAGAATGCCGGCGCCGTAGAGAACGTCCACGGTGAACTGCTGGGCCAGCGTGTCGGGCTGGTAGCTCATCACCACGCGCATACCAAAGTTGCCCAATTCCGCGTACTCAGCGATCGCGCCGGTACCCGGCAAGGGCTGCGGCAGCCGGCGAATCACCAGGCCGATGGCATCCTTGGAAAAGGCAACGTTGTTCGTGGTGAACGGACCCAAGCCGGTCTTGGAAACAAACTGCGACCGGAACACAAAGAAGTCCTTGATCTTGCCGACCGACCCGTCGATCAGCGCACGAAGACCGGCTTCACCGGCCGTGCGGTACTCACTGAACCGCGTAATCTGACGCAGCTCCGAATAGGCTTCGCCACTGACAACGAGATGCTTGTGAGCGCTGGCAGGAACCTTCGCATTGAATAGAGCCGTCTCGGCGGCATCGATCGTCGCCTCGGTCAGCGGACTTCCGCCGGAGCCCACCGGCGTGTTGGCCGTGAACTGGCCGTACAGGCCCAGCAGATCGCTCTCGATCCTCTCCGCCAGGGCAGTCACCGCCGGCTGCATGTACAACCGCAGCAGATCCGGCACGGCAAGCACCTTGGTGACGTCGGGAATCTGGAACGTCGCTTCCGCGTGGGTATTCAGCACGATCTGCGCGTTGCCCAGGTTCGGGTTCTGCGTCACCACCGTGCCACCCTGCGAAATGTTGTTGGCCACCAGCGTCGGCGGAATCGGCACATTGATTGTGTCTCCCGCCTGAGCCAGCCGCGGCTCAAAGTCGCGATTGACCAGGTTACCCATGACAAGGTTCCCCATAAGCGCAGGCAGCGCGTCGGCCGCCACTAACTTAACAATCGCTTGCGCTACATTAGCTGATGTAATTACAGGCATATTACTATTTCCTTTCCTCCTTCTTCTTAACTAACAGCACCCGTAATGGGTGCTCTCACCACCCCTAGTTGCCTCGCATCGTCTGCAAAGCGACTCGGGAAATCTCTTGGCGAATGCTTTCCAGTTCCTCCGGATCCATCCCCGGCCGGATCTTGTCCAAGTCAAAACTCGAACCCCTTGCCGAAGTCTCGCGCTGGCCGGTCGTCGCTCCCGATCCACCCACCATCCGTGCGGGGAGGAACTCGGGGTTGTCATCGACGAACTGAGTCAGGTATTCCTGCAGACCCACCGGCCCCTCCGTGGATCGGACCACGAGGCTCCCGTCTTCGCCTCGAACGATGTCGTCCTTCACGATCTTGAAAGCGAGATCCACCTTCTTCACTCCCAGACGCTGCAGTTCGCTGCGAATGGCGGTGCTTCGTTCCGCCTCTTCCGCGCGGCTACGGCTCCTCCGGTTCTCCTCGGCTAGTTGGTTCAGACGAACCTCCAACTGTTCCCGCCTCTTGCGTTCCTCCAGAAGCTCCGCCTTGTAGGCAGGCTCTGATTTTGACTTCTCCTGATCCATGAACTCCGCGATGACATTTCGAATGACCATCCGCATGTCAGGCGAAGCCGCTTCTTCCACTGTTCTGTTCTGTTTCTCTTTGGAATCCATAGAGTAAAACCCCTTTCTGAATTACTTTCGCTCCATGCCTTTGTCGATTTCGCAGGAGATCTGATCCTTCACTTCCTGCCGGACATCGCACAGGTACTTGAAGGCCAGCTTCTTGTACACCTGCTTCCGCAACGTCTCTGAGTTCATTTCGAGCCCCAGAAGCCTCTCGGCATCCGCGATCTCGCCGCTGAAATCTCCGATATCAAACTCATCCATTCCGGATACGTCTAGACATAACCGGTCCTGGCGTGCTTCGAGGATGGCGCGCAACACCCTCTTGATGGAGTCCTTCACCACGTCTCCGTAGGCACGCAGCACTTCCTGGGTAATGGCGAAGTCCCGCTGCTTGCTCAGACCGGATTGCGCGTTTCCGCTCAACGGACCTCCCGCCTGGGAAAGGAGGTAGCAGACACGATAGATCTCCTCCTGCAGTCGGTTGAGATTGTTGGCCGCTATCTGATACACGGTTCCCTCTGGCTCAGTCCAGCCGAATCGGTCCTGCGGCCCGAGCTGAATGTAATAGGATTCACCGATAATCTGGTTCCACTCCCGCTCGCTGTAAACCACAGGAGTGGCAAAAAGTCCCATCGTCAAAGCCCAGCCAAGGGCGTTCGATTTGTTGAAGTGCTCCAGTTGCAGAAGTCCTGCCTTGTTCATCAACCACAGGCCTTCGGGAATCTTCAGTTCGAAAAGGGGCACGCGTTGCTGGCGGGCAAGCCCATGTTGGCCGCTGTCAATCAACTCCACTGCGGCATCATTCGCCGCACTGGAACGCTGCCGGTAAACCTCGAACTTTGTCTTGTCGTAGTAAAAATATCTTGTCTCGCGCTGCCATTGGGCCTCGCGGACGGAGTCCTTGGTCAGGTAGGTGCTCTTCAGCACCACCCACTCGTAGGCGCCGAACTCGTCATAGTGCCAGTTGATGAGTTGCTCGGCTGTGTAATCCACAAGGTATGCACGCGAGGCGCCCGTTTCCTCTTCTTCCGCGCGATTCCCCGGCGAGTGTGTCGAGCGCGGAAAATCGACCAGTACATAACTTGAGCCAACAATCAGTGCCTCTAGGATCTGTTTGCGGAAGAAGTCCGTGACGGTTGTTCCCTTCCGGTCGCAGTTGTCCGCGAAGCCGTTCACGAACGCTTTTCCCCGTTGATCGTCTCCTTCCACCAGTAATAGCGGTTCCCTTCGAAAAAGGGTCGCGACATACCAATCAATGATCGACCCGACATAGTTTTCGTAATACACTTTGTCGAGCCGCTCGTGGTATACGTCCAGGGGTTCCTTCTGGCGTCGAGTCAGGTACTCCGACGCGTTTTGCCGCAACTGTTCTCCACCGACGTACAAAGCGCGATAGCGGCGCAGCATGGTCTTTCTGGCCGCGTAGTCTGGATGCTCCAGCATGATTTCCTGCATTGCTCACCCCTCTTGCAGCCGAGTCGAATGACGACCGGCATCTAAATCAATCTGTTCTGCTTTTCTCCGATCACTAGCTTGGGTCCCATTTCCTGCCAGATCAGATACCCAAGCGCGTCGGACACATGAGTCCGCAGCGGATCACTCGATTTGTCGATCTCACTGCTCTCTGCGAGGTAACGAACTTCATCAAAATCCTTGATGAGTTCCCCGCACTTGCCATCCACCCAAAGCGTGGTTTCCCCGTCCGCGTTGAGTAACTTTCCGTTCACCAAGCCAATACGATCGCGTACCGCTGGATTGCTCCGCGGAACACGGTAGGTGACGTTCATCAGGCCCTGTCTTGAAAAGACATCCCGGATAATCTCGTAATCCGTGGTTCCCGAGGTCTGACGACGGTTTCCCGACGCATCTCCATAAATCACCAGGCGGCGGCAACTGCCTCCAAACCGGCGTAGAAACTCCGTGCACACCTCTGAAGTGCTGGATCGCCTGATCACGATTTCATCCAGCACATGAATGTGCCCCTGATCAATCTGCGCGACCACCGAGCACATCGGGTCCACGTTAAAATCCAGCGCCCACAGCAACGGCAGTGCGCGGTTCAGCGTAAGCGGCCGGACCTGCAAGTCATTGCGGAACGCGTGGTATACGCGATTGCTGTTCGCGTTGAGGTACTCTCCGAGAACCTCCTGCCGGAAAAACTGCTCGTCGTAGCTCTTCTTCAGCCGGTCATAAAAGTCCGGCACCGATTTCAGGAGGAAGCGGTTCTCAAACGCCGGCGCCAGCACCACTTCATAGCCGTCAATGCGATCCTGAATGAATCGCTTATATACCCAATCCTTGCCCTTTGGCGTCCACACGGCGAAACCGCACAATCGGCTTGCCTTCGGATCTCTCAACCGGCCCTCCAGCCGCTTCCACGCATCCTCGCATGCATAAGTGAGTTCGTCCAGCCCAAACCATGCCAGGTTTGTCCCGCGCAACCTTTCCACCTCACTGAGCGTTCGAAAGATGACTTTCGAGCCGGTGTCGGTCATGGTCACCGTATTGGTCGCCTGCGTCAACACGAACGGGATCTTGTTTTGCCGCAATATCTCCAGAAATGCCACCTGGGTGGCATCCTTCAGCATCGTGTAAGTAGGGGCACCAAGCAGTCCCATCCGCCCTGGATTCTGATAATTGAGACGGATTGCTTCCTGGCACAATGCCTGGCTCTTTCCAGATCCAATGGGCCCGGAAAAGCCTTTGAAGCGAGCCTTCAACTGGTGGAATCGTCTCTGCGACGGCAAGCTTGCATACTCTATTCTTCGCTCGATGGTTCTCCAGTCTCTGGCTCCACCCATTGCACTTTGATCTCCCTCGTTTCCTTCACGGCCAATTTCTCGTGCAACGCCAGCAGTTTGATCCAATCAGCCACGGATACCCTCGTAGTGTCGGTCAACTTAGCTTCGAAAACATCGGCGAGCTGCCTTACTCGGGTAGCTATCTCCGAATGCTCGACGACGTTCCCTGACTTCGATTCGCTACGCTGATTTGCTGTGCGCTTCTTCGATTTCTCTTTTTCCATCTGATCTCCAAGCGCGGAGGGATCCTCCGATTCCTACGATGCGCTGGGAACCTCCCTCACCCGACTTCAGGCTATCAGCGAGGAGTGCAAGGGCCGCAAATCGATTTCTGCAAGTGATAGGAAAAAAAGGAAATCGAGATTTTCAACTTCCGTGATCGAAAAACGTAAGCGAGCGCGGAACCGAAATCTAGGTACGTTGGCGGCTGCTTTTCAGAATTCCAAGCGGAGCATCAATTGGAATTGGCGGGGTGTTTCCTCAAAGGGTGTCAGAGCAGGGAAACCGGTGTCCCGCCCGCGACGGCCGTAACGGGAAATCCCGAAATCAGGGCTGCCGATCAGACTGGAGGGCTGTCCAAGGTTTGTATGGTTGAACAGATTGAATGCGTCCGCGCGAAGCGTGATACGCGTTGATTCGCCTAGGTAGATGGAACGGGCAAGGGAAAGGTCAAAGCTGAACAGGCCGGGGCCGGAAAAAGCATTGCGCCCGGTGTTCCCGATGGCGCCGGCGGCGGGCGGACGGAAGGCGTCGCGGTTCAGCAGGCGGCGGCCGCCGGTTACCGGCGTATCGGTGGCCGTTTGCGTGACAGCGTCCGCGCGATTGTTCAGCAGCAAAGCCTGCCCGCCACCGAGGGCAGCCGGAGTTAGTACGGAATAAGGAAAGCCCGAGCGGAAGGCCGCGATATGGGCAATGCGCCAATCCCGCAACAGCCAGGAGGCGCGCCGTGGACTGGGCAGATACCAGAGACTGTAAAAGACGAGGTTGTGGCGCTGATCGAAATCGGAATTGGCGCGGTCCGAGGCGGAGTCAAACTGCCGTGTAAACGCGGACCGGAACAGCCTCGCGGCGCCGCCGGTGGCTCGGGTAAAACTCAGATCAAAGAAATCGCCGGCGAGCGCTTCACTTTGATTATCGATGGAATGGCTCCAGGTATAACTCAAGTGGAACTGAGCGCGATCGGAGCGGTAACGCGCGGCGGCTGAGAGCGCATTGTAGCTGGAGGAGCCTTGATTGGCGCGGTAGCTGACATCGAACAGCCGCGGGTTGAAGCGGGAAGCGTTGCCGAGGCCGGGCCGCGAGCCAGGACGATTCACGACATCCGTGGTGACCAGCTTCCGCCCGGCTGAGCCGAGGCCGTGGACCTCCACCAGCCAACCCTCCGATATCCGCTGCTGAACGCCAAACATGTAGGAATGAAGGTAGGCGTTGCGGAGCGTGGGGTCGACCACGGTCAGATCAGGGAAATCGCCGGCGAAGGCCTGTCCTTGCAGACCAGGGAGAATGGCGTTGAGCGGGCGCAGATAGTTGAACCTGCCGAAAGGAAGCCGGAGGTTGGCGAAGGTGAAGCTGTTGGAGCGGACATTCTGCCAAAGATTGTCGAAGGGCCTGTCGTAGAAAATGCCATAGGCGGCACGGAGCAATGTGGCGCCGTTGCCGCGCAAATCGTACGCGCCTCCAAGCCGGGCGGCCCAGTCGTTGTTGTCGCGGCCGTATAGGCGCTGATCACCGCTTTCCGGGTTGGGGAGAGTCGCCGAAGCAAGTCTCTCGCCGAAGCTGGAGCCGGAGCCCATCTGAAGAAGCATCTCCTTCTCCGCGTCCGTGTTGGCGGGGGCGCCGGCATTTTCATAGCGCGCGCCAAAGTTGATCGTGAGCCGCGAGGTAAGCCGCAGCGTGTCCTGAGCAAAAAGGAAGAACTGAGTTTGTCGATAGCGGCGGTCATAGTGGGGCAGCTGAAATGCTGGCAGTCGGCGGCGCGCCAGCGGAGCAAACAGAAAGGACGGCTCATCGAGTCCGAAGTCGATGATGTCAAGGAACTGGTAAACACCATCGCGGCCCGCGGTGAGTGCCGTGTCGGTGCGGCGGAAAAGCATGCCGCCGCCGAATTTCAGGATGTGGCTGCCACGCACCCAGCTCAGGTTCTCGTTGAACTCCCAGGCGCTGTTGGGGCTGCGATAACCGTAGAAGGCGAGGCTGCCCGGCAGAGTGGTTCCTTGCAGAGAGTCGATCAAGGTCGGGATCTCCGGACGCGCGCGGTCCCAGCTCAGTTCATCGCGCAGCCAGCCAAATCGAAACTCGGAAAGCAGCGCCGGCCGCAGCGTGGCCTGCCAGGCCAGCGCGACGCTATAGTTGTTCTGCTCCAGTCCGGAGACGAAGTCCGGGTAAGGGCTATAGATGAAATCAGGCCGGTCAAGCTGGACCAGCGCGAAACGTCCCATCAACTGATGGCGGCTGCCAGCAGGTTTATAGTCGAGTCTTTGCACTCCAAGCGTGCGATTGATCGAGACCGGCGGAGAGATGCGCATCAGGGCCGTTGGCAGGTTGCGGTCGGAAACGGCGGGCGGTGAGAACTGCGTGAGCAGCTGCCTGGAGAAGCTTCCTGGCGCCGTGAAATTGCTGGCAAAGGTGGCCGAGGGCAAGCGAAAGTCGAAGGGCGAGGAGACGCCGCGGGAGCGGAGCCGTTCCAAGGAACTGGACAAAAACAGCGAGCGCGACCCTGGTACGGGGCCCGCCGCCGAGTAGCCGATTTGCGCTTCCTTGGCCGGCGGTCGCGATTCGCCGCTCAGATTGCGCTGAAAGCTGTTGGCGTTGAGTACATCATTTTTCAGATAGAAGTAGCCGATACCGTGCCAGGATGTTCCGCCGGATCGTGTAACGGCGTTGGCCAGGAAGCCGGAGGTGCGGCCGTACTCGGCGGTGAAGTTATTGGTCGAGATACGGTACTCTTGCACGGCTTCCGGCGCCAGCGCGGTAACCGGCCCTGTGACGAGATAGTTGTTCGATTCGACACCGTCAAGCAGGAAGTTCGTTGCCGATGGGCGTTGCCCGTTGGCGGATAGGCCGAGGCCTCGTGTCGTACCGGCGTCGGCGGTGACACCCGCCTGCGTCACCAGCATCGTGTACACGTCACGGCCCGCGAGCGGGAGCTCCCGCACAAGGGCGGGGTCGATCACCTGGGAGACGGAGGTTTCCAGCGCCCCGGCGGTTCCACGAGAGGCGGCGAAGCTCGCAAAGCGGCTGGTGTCGACGTCGGGGCCGTAGAAGGTGAGCACCGCGTCGGAGCCGGGGAGAAAAACGCTGCGGTATTGGCCCTGCTCCCAGACGTCGGAGAGCGGGCGCAGCCGGAAGCCGAGATCCAGCCGCGCGGCGACGGCAACCTCGAGGTTGTAGACCTCCTGCGCCTGATAGCGATCCGCGGTGACCCGGACCCGGTAATAACCAGGCGACAGCGCCACGGCGGCATAGTAGCCGGCAGCGTTGGTGAGTACCTCTCCGGTCGTATTGGTGCCGAGCGCCTGATAGCCGACTTTAGCCCCTGAGATGGGAGCGCCAGTGACGGAATCGACGATGCGGCCCGATAGCAGCCCTTGCGTGGATTGGGCGTGTGCGTTGGTGAAGCAGACCAGCGCAGCCGACAGAAGGATAAGTCCCGCGGATGGTTGCATACGCAAGTTCAGTTTACCTTGTTACGCAGCCCAAGGAGCTTTTGGATTGCCCGGCGCTCAACCTTTGCCGACGCTCTCCCGCACGCCACGCCGCAGGTACTCATCGTCTCTTTTCAGCCAATCCTGGCGCGGCGGCGTGAATATATCCAGGTCGAGCGTGTCCTCCAGGGCGACGGCGCGGTGGGGCACGTTGGAGGGGATATAGAGAACTTCTCCCTTGTGCACGGTCACTTCACGGCCTTCCAGTTCGAACTTCAAGGCGCCTTCCAGAATATAGGTGATCTGTTCGTTCTCGTGCTGATGTTCCGGGACTACGCCGCCTTTCTTAATGAACACCTGCGCCATCATCGCCTTTTCCCCGGTAAACAGTTTCCGGGAAATAACGTCGCTCATCGGCTCCAGCGGGATGGACTCCCAGGACGCATGGCGATGTGTGGGCGTAGCTGGTTTGTTTGGCGTGTCCATAGCGTTGCTGCGCAGCTGACCAGTATAGCCAGAAGGCCTAGGGAGTGGCGAGCAGCATCCAATTGCCGGCCGCAGCCCAGTGTTTGATGCCCGGTTAGGTCGGCCCATTCGCCTCGAATCGTGAACGCCCGGAAGCCGCTCTCTTCAAGCAGGCGCTTCATGTCGGCAAGCGGAACCCCGCCGCGTTCCGGATGCTAGAGGGACCGGTATAGCTGATCGGGAGAAGGACTGGAGACCCCCCAATACTGGAGGAGCATGGCCACGCTCGCTGCTCCACATCCGTTTTTCTGCCGCCGTCAGCGGAGTTGGCGCGGATGGAGCCGATTGCTGCTGCTCTACCGGGGGGGCGGTAGCTGGGCCGGCGGCGTCCAACTTAGGAGCAAGGAGTAGGCACGCGAGGAGGATGGGCAGAATCGGGAACTTGAGCAGGTGCATGGAAAGGGAGAAGCAATTGGACCACCGAACTCAGTTTCATTGAAAACAAAAGACTTGTTTCCGTCCCAGGGGTGTAGTTTCTTCTAAGGTAGGAAGAGTTTTCCGGCTGCATCAGCCACCTCGCAGCCGGGCCTGGGCCTTTTTCGGGAGTTTCCCCAGCACGGTGTCATATGCCCGGTCCAGCAGACGTTTGATCTCATGGCGGGGCAGCGTGTTGGAGCGCTCCAGCGCAACCCACTTGGCGCGAGCCAGATAAGGGGCCGGGATGACACCCGGGATCTCCACCAGATCGGCGAACTCCTCCGGATCAGCTTTTAAGGACAGGAAATTCCCGCCCGGGCTGAGCGGCAGCACGGCGTACATCTTGCCTCCGATTTTGAACAGCAAGTGATCCTCCCATTGCACCTGTTCGGTGGTGTGCGGCAGCGCAAGGCAATGTTTCTGGACCCATTCAATGTTCATGGAATAAAAGTGTAACGCAGCCGGCTCATGGAAGCGATACCGGCAGTTCAGCGGCGGCGCTCGTGAAGCCTCCGACGGTGATACGGACCGGATGACGTGCCGCAGGCAGATCGGATGGCAGGACTACATTGGCCTGATAGAGTCCGAGAAAGCCGGGAGTAAGGCCAAGGAAAGAAATGCCGGCCGTGCGCCCGGCGATGGTCACCTCCGCCGGAAGTGTCGAGCGGAAGAGGCGTGTGGAAGGAACGGGCTGGCCCGTTGGAAGCGTGCCATCTACAGGCCCCGCTCCGGTCAGGTAGAGCACCAAGGTCTGTTCTGGGCGGGCGGGCGCGGAGGGATCAACCAGTGTCCCGTCTGGATGCTGAGCCAGAAGCGTTCCGGAGCCGTTGAGAAAGAAAGCCGGAGCCGCCGCAGAGATCGAGACAGGCAGAGGAGCGGCGTCGGGAATATTGGCCAGTGGCGTCCCCTCGGCGGTTTCCCAGGGAATCTGAACGTTGATTTGCGTCGGGCTGGAAAAAAGAACATGCGCCTGGCGGGCGCCGATCCGCACGGGACCGGTGAGGCCCGTTCCGTACAGCGTGGCCAGCGAGCCGGGCGACAGAGGAAACCCGGCCTGCGATGTGGCGGCGTTCACAGCCGCGGTGATTTGGTTCCGGGCAGGTGGCTGGCAGGCCTCGGCCGGCGCAATGGCCGGGTCGGCGGCCCGTTCCCGCAGAAGCGCATCGTAGAGGGAAGCGGGCTCCAGACCAGGCTGGCCGATACCTTCATAGAGAACGTTGCGCAGGGAGGTTTCCCGGCTGCCCGTCTGTATCCCGGTTCGCGGAGAGATCCGCTCGCCGGCAAGGAATGGATTACCGCGCGACGCGTCGAAGACCGCGTGAGCGCCGTTCACGCCGATGACGATGGCCTGGCCGTCCGGCGATGGTTTCAAGTGGATCTGGCCGCCGGTGGAGATGCGTCCTCGGACGCCGTCGCCGTCGAAATTCCAGACGACGCCGGAACCGAAGCTTTCATAGGCTCCGGTGGAGAAATCGCCGCGGTTATATGCGGTGAGGTTCACGCCGTCGCGCTGGGTATGGCGGTCCCAGAGCACGGAATGGATCATCGAATGGTGCGTGTCATCGCCTTGCGTGGCGTCAGCGGAGCGGCACTCGGAATAGACAAGCATGGACGTGAGTGCGCGCTGGGAGGTGAAGGGCCGCCTGGCGTCATTCACCAGGCAACGCTTGAGCAGGATGTTCTGCGAGGAATGGACGTGGAAGCCGTAACCGTATCCGGCATCGCCGTAATCCTGAACGCCGCGCACTTCGCAATCAACCAGCGTGATCCGCGCCGAGTGAATCATGTGCAGTCCGAAGCGGCCGATGTTGCGGGCCTTGATATCGGCGGCCCAGCCGTTGCGCACGCCCTCAAAGTAGACGGCGGTTCCCAGCGGCCTGCCCACGGCGCTGTTGCTGTTGTTCGCGAATTCGATGGTAAGGCCGCGAATGCCGGTATTCTCGATCATACGGTCGTTGGTGAAGCGGATCTGCACCGGGTTGTTGGCGGGGTCAAGATCCCACGGGACCGGCGCGTCGAACAGGATGCGGTTGCCGGTCGCGGCCACAACCTGGCGCAAGTAGGTGAACGAAAAAGTGCGGTCCGTGCTGTCGTCCCTCCACCGGTTGGGCGTGGTGGAGTTGCGGTCGACGAAATCCTTCCAGAAGTACTGTTGGAGTACAACCCAATGGCCGGGACGGATGGATGTTGCGTCGGCCACATCGGCGTGGAATTGGCCCCGGCGCACGGGGCCGGTTACTCGAGTCACCAGCGGACCCTGATGCACCCACCCCTGATTCCAGCCGCCAACAGGTTTGCCGAAGGTGAACAGCCCTTCGTTCGATTCATCTCGAGGCTTGTAGGAATCCGGCACACGCACGATGGTGCGTCCGCTGCCGGCGCCTTCAATCGAGATGTTGGAAGCAGTGATGGTGATGGTGGAGGAGACCGTGAATTCCCCCGCCGGAATGCGAACCGTCCCCCCTCCGGCCCGGGCGACTTCTTCGATGGCCGCTTGTAGCGTGGCGGTGATGTCTCCGGAGCCCTCGATAGTACGGATACGGCAGGGGACCGACGCGAGCCGGCGCGCCCCAAGGAAATAGCCGGCGTAAGAGAAGTCGTCCAGTATCCAATCCCGGCCCACGAAGGAAACGGCACGCCGCTCAAAGTGGCCTCCAGCGGAGGGAAACAGTTCGGACTGCCAGGCTTGGCCGTAGGCAAGCATCGGTATCACTAACAGGAAGACGCGCATTCGCAACTGGTATTATCGCGCGGCCTACCTTGATCGGTTCAGGTTGTGGTGAACTGGTCCGGATGCGTCGACTCCTCCGCATTGCATGGCTGCTGTTAAATTGGACGCTAAATATCCCAGCTACAGGATCATTGCCACATACATTGCCTACCTGGATGTCACGTTGAGCCCGCAGCCTTTTGAGACGACGCCAACCAGCTCGGGAAAGGATTGAACATGGAACGGTTTCTGGAAGGTAAGACAGCGCTGGTGACAGGAGGCACACGCGGCATCGGAAGAGCCATTGCCGAGGCTCTGGGCAGCGCCGGTGCGGCAGTGGCGATCTGCGGCCGCACCGAGGATCGCGTCGCAAGAGCGGTAAACGAACTGAAAGCACAGACGAACTCTCTTATCTGCGGACGGGCGAGCGATATGAGAAGCAGGGAAGCGGTTCGGGAACTGTTCGAACTGGTTGACCGTGAGCTAGGAGGCGTGGACATCGTCGTCAACAACGCCGGCGTGGGAGTATTCGCGCCGGTGGCGGAGATGGATCCGGCCGACTGGGAGCGGGTCATCGGGACGAACCTGACCGGAGTCTTCCACTGCTGTCAGGAGGCGCTGCAGCGTTTCAAAAAGCGCGGCGGCGGTTTCCTGATTCAGATCGGAAGCCTGGCAGGTAGGAATCCGTTTGCCGGAGGGGCGGCCTATAACGCCTCCAAATTCGGCTTGAACGGATTTGCCGAAGCGATGATGCTCGATCATCGCTACGACAACGTGCGGGTGAGCACGATCCTGCCGGGGAGCGTGAATACGGAGTTCAGCCCGCGCAGCCGGCGGGCGGACTGGAAAATCGCGCCGGAAGATGTCGCCGAGATCGTCATCGCGATCCTGCGGATGCCGGAGCGGACGCTGATCAGCTGCGTGGAAGTGCGACCTTCCAAACCCGTGAAGGGCTGATCCGGAATTCAGACCGCACTCATTTCCCGCAGACAGACGATTTGCGGATGTGCGACCAAAAGTGGTGCGCCAGTTGCTCTTCAACAGGCTTGCCGCCACCGTGCGCGGCACATCGAAGGGAGTGGTAAAGTCGATGCGGTCAGCCATAGCACTAGATCCATCCAAGACCGGGAAAGAGGCCCGTGTTCTGGAGGAAACACTGCAACGATTGATCGTTGGCCAGGAAGAAGCCATCGAACAGATCGTGAATATCTATCAGATGAACCTCACCGGGATGAGCGCGCCGGGCCGCCCGGTCGGCAATTTCCTGTTTCTGGGCCCAACCGGATCGGGAAAGACCCGCATCGTCGAAGCCACTGCCGAAGGCCTGCTCGGCAACGCCAAGGCCGTGATCAAGGTCGATTGCGCGGAATTCCAACACTCTCACGAGATTGCCAAGCTCATCGGCTCACCCCCGGGATATTTGGGCCATCGCGAGACCCATCCCTTGCTCAGCCAGGAAGTCATCAATCAGTACCATTCCGACACTGTCAAGCTGAGCTTCGTTTTGTTTGACGAGATTGAAAAGGCCAGCGATGCCCTTTGGAACCTACTGCTCGGGATCCTCGATAAGGCCACGCTCACCCTCGGCGACAACCGCAAGGTGGACTTTTCCCGCGCCATGATCTTCATGACTTCCAATCTCGGGGCCGGCGAGATGAGTTCCATTCTGAGCCCCAAATTGGGTTTCGGTTCGATACTGCCAGCCGCGCCGAAAACAGACGGCAAGGCCGATAACAAACTCAACCAGAAGATCGCCCGCAGCGGCGTGGAGGCCGCCCGGCGCAAGTTCACGCCGGAGTTCATGAACCGTTTGGACAAGATCGTCGTCTTTCGTCCCTTGGGGGAGGCCGAGCTGCGCAAGATTCTCGATATCGAGCTGACCTTTGTCCAGCAGCGCGTCTTTCAATCCGGCGCTACCGAGCGCAGTTTCGTCTTCACGCTCACTGAATCGGCTAAGGAGTACTTGCTCATCGAAGGGACGGACTCCAAGTATGGCGCCCGCCATCTGAAGCGCGCGATTGAACGTCTACTGGTCCAGCCCTTGTCTAATCTCATCGCCACGCAACAGGTCCGCGGCGGCGACTGGGTCAAGGTAGACTTTGACACCGACGGCAAGCAGATGATCTTCCACCGCGAAGCAGAAAGCCTGCCTGTGCACGCCATGGCGGAATTGGCCGGAACCAGTTCCCTGGTCGGCCTGAACAATCTCACGCGCGGTACTTTCGCCGAACCGCCGAAGATCCAGAGCGCTCGCTCCTCGCGACGCGGCTAGATTCATAGCTCCAGGTTCCCCTGGTAGACCATCGGGGACAGCTTGAACTTCTCGTGAAACTTGAGCGGACCTGCCGCCGCCACAAACTCCACGATCTCCTCTTTCAAGCTGATTTCCGTTGACCGGGGGAACCGGATCGCCGCACTCAGGTGCGTGCCGTGCTCCGGTATGCTCACATCCCTCGACCGCAGCGGAGATTGCTTTTACGTCATTCGAGATGGACCCCATTAGGAGGTGCTTAGACCCTTATCCTTCCGCGATCCTGTTTCCTCCGTTCCCTTTTGGCGGTGAAGGCTGTTGACCCAGGGTATAAGGCGGACAGCCTCGTACTGCTCGAGGTCAGCCGCGACGATGCAGCGATCAAGCTGGGGAGCCGGCGCCGTCGCGAAATAGCCATCCGCATGGCTGTCGGCGCCACATCCGGGCGTGTGCGGCGGCTCGTCATGCGAAAGGGAATGGCCCAGGCCGCCGCCGGGACCCCTCTCGGCCTCCTGCTGGTTGCGGCGATGGGCCGCACCGTGGCCTCCTTGCTCTATGGAGTGAAGCCGATCGACCCGCTCTCGCTCACACTCGCCGCCGCCCTCCTTCTTACGGTCGCTGCCATCGCCTGCTGGAGTCCGGCCCGTAGGGCTTCGCGGACCAATCCGATACTGCTGATCAAGGAATGACGGGTTTCATCCTGCCAAAAAGAGATTCAGATTGGCTGGAGTTTCACATTGCGCGCTTACGCGGAACACGTCCCGGGCTTCACCGGCTCGTGCCAGCCGGTAAGAGCCGGCGCCCCAGACCGAGTCAAGCAGGGCATGGAGCTCGGGCCGAAGGAGGTTCCAGGTCTCTTCTGTATTGGGCGCAAGCAAGCGGTCATTGACACTGAACTCGCACTCAGCTCCGGAAAAGACAAGGTGGCCGGCGAACTCCGGCTCCTTCTCCAATTCCGCGCATGCTCGCGCGGCGGCGGCGAAAGCATGACGCAGCTTTTCCTGGGTGGAGCCCTCGAGCTCCGTGCGGCGCGTATACAGGAGGCCGAGCCTGTCCTCGGCCTGATCCAGACTGTAGAAAGCGTCGTGAGCGACTAGGAGAACGCCCGGTCCCCCAGGTACATGCCGGTAATCGGCCACATCGATGAGCATCTCTTCCAGGCGCGACTCTTGAATCCAGCGGTGGAAGACGGGAATCGCCGCGCCGAGATCGGGCCGTAGATCAGGCTGGACGAAGAACTTGACTCGGAAATGTTGCATTAGGAAACTGGCTGAGCCTTGGCGGCCTGCGCGCTCATCCTCGTATGACAGGAATGGGAGGCTTCAATAAACAGTTGCGCTTCCTCGATGAGCTGGTGGGCGCGGTCGGCCGAGATGGTCTGATTGCGCCGCTCATGCGCCTTGAGAAAGTATTGAGCGAATTTCGGTCCGGCAAAGGGATCGTAGAAAAGCTGCGTGTCGAAGAAGTGCTTCCGGAAACCGGCGACAACCTCATCCGGGTCGGACGGAGCCGTCTCGCGTAGCCCCACCAGCGCCTGCGCTCCTTCCAGCATCGATTCATAGGCCGTTCGCGCGGCAACCTCCACCTCTCCCTTCTCCAGAGCAAGCTGCGCCTCAAAAGCCTTACGCTCGCAGGCGGCCAGCTGAAAGTCGATCGGGGAGACCACTTCACCGGCGCATTCGCCGACACCGATGTCGCCGATCGTGTACTTGCGCGCGTCGGCCCAGTCGATATAAAAGTCCGGATTCTCGTCGTGCGAAGGAATCGACGTGAGATCCTCGATCATCGCCTTGCATGCGGCCTTACCAATTCGCCGAGTCCAGGCGTGGAAGCTCTCCCCGTTCGATTTGCCTTCCAGGTACCGGCTCGTGATGCGTTCCACCGTCTCGGGAATGCGTTTGGAGGGCACGGCGCCGATGGCCAGCCCGTAACTGCCCGCATTGTTCTGCCACTGGCCTCCCAGCAGGACCTGGAAGTGCGGCACGGTGTAGCCACCCTTGTTGCGGCTGACCCCGTAAAAGCCCAGGTCGCATGCGTGGTGTTGGCCGCAGGAATTGAAACAGCCGCTCACCTTGATGTGAAGTCCGCGGACGGCTTCGTCCATTTCATAAGCAGTGGCCGCCAGCCGTTCCCGCAGCTCCGCCGCCAGTCCGCGCGAGCTGGAAATGCCTAATTTGCACGTATCGGTGCCCGGACAAGCAGTGATGTCGAGAATCGTGCCGGCGCCTGGCTGTGCCAGATGTGCCGCCTTCAGATCGTTGAATAGGTCGACCAGGTCGCCTTCACTGACCCAGCGCAATACAATATTCTGCTCCACCGTCGTCCGAATCGTCTCCTTGACATACTTGCGCGCGATATTGGCCAACTGGCGTAGCTGCGTGGAAGTGATATCGCCCAGCGGAAGCGCCACGGTGATGGTGACGTATCCGGTTTGCCGCTGTTCGTACACGTTGGTCCGGCGCCATTCGGCGAAGCCTTCCGGCGCCTCCGGACCCAGCTGAAGCAGTGACGGTGGCTTGAGCGGCTCTTCCTGATAGTTCGGGACATCGGCCAGGAACGCAGTCCAGCGGTCATCGTGGGGCAGGGAACCGCGCTCTTCCATAACCAGCCGCTTGAATTCATCCAGGCCAAGCTTTGACACCAGAAACTTGATCCGTGCCGTGTTGCGGTTCTTCTTTTCCCCCAGCCGCGCAAAGACGCGGGCGATGGCTTGAGCAATCGGCGGCAGCTCCGCTTCGGGAAGGAACTCGGAGAACAATCGGGCCTGCTGCGGCACGGTGCCCAATCCCCCGCCGACATACAGCTCAAAGCCGCGCTCGGTTGTGCCGTTGTGCTCCCGCGTCACCGCTACCGCTCCCAGATCATGCATCCTCACCAGTCCGCAAGCCTCATCCCGGCATCCGGAGAAGGCGATCTTGAACTTCCGTCCGAAGTCCTGGCAATCCGGATGACCCAACAGGAAATACGTAAGCGCTTTGGCGTAGGGAGTGACGTCGAATGTCTGCGTTCGGCAGACACCGGCAACCGGACAGGCAGTCACGTTCCGAACAGAGTTGCCGCATGCTTCCCGCGTCGTGATTCCCACCGCGGCCAGCCGGCGCATCAGCGGCGGAGTATCTTCAATATGCACGAAGTGGAGCTGGAAATCCTGCCGCGTGGTAATGTGCGCGATGCCGTCGGAATACTCCTCGGCGACCTCGGCCAGCCTCTCCAGCTGGACCGCATCCAGCCCTCCATAGGGGATTTTGATGCGCTGCATCCCGGGCGCGTCCCACAGCGTGTTCGGTCCCTTGGTGGCCTCCGTCGCGGGATAAGTTAGGGTGCGCTCGGTGACTCCATCGTGCCGGTGGCCATTGTCGTAGCGCTGCCCGTAGGCCCCGCGGCGAAGACGAGTCTCGGCGAAGACCTTTTCATCTATCTTGCCTTGCTTGCGAAGCTGGACTTCGTGTTCAAAAATGTCGATCTCCGAGCCCAGATCGGGTGGGATCTGGTGCTGGAGTCGGTCTTTCCACAGTGGATTACTGGCTTTCATGCCGAAGGCCTCGCGGGGAAGGGATACACCCTAAACTATATCGGAATTGGGAGATTCCTGCAACTTTACCCTGTCCTATTCCGAAATGACTGGGTCATATCCCTCAGCCATCGAGTGAAGACGCTCACACACACCACACTTCCCTCTACTGACAAATCCTTTCTCTTCTACTAATTAACTCAATGGCATTCCAACTGCACTTGGCGTCCGGATTCTCCAAACTGTTCCACTGGGAGGAATGCGGCGTGGAAGAAAAGACTCGCTCAGGCAGGAGCCTTGCGACGCGGGCGTTGGCGCTGGTTGTCTGGGCGGCGGGACTGGTGGTCGTCCTCTACGGAGCCAGGCGTTGGATGCCAGATCTCGCCTCTGATCATGGGGCCGGCATCGACACGATGCTCACCTATACGCTCTATTGCGCCGGCGGCCTGCTCCTGATCGGCCATGGGCTGCTGGGCTGGTTTCTCTGGACTGCCGGAAGTAGAAAAACAGTGACTTTCCGCCTTGCTTCGCCTCGCGTGGAGCGCAACTGGTCGCTGGTACCGATGATCATAATGGCGGTAGTCGCCGAAGGTGGCATCCTCGTGCTCGGACTGCCGGTTTGGGGCAAGATCTACGGGCCGCCACCGGAGGATGCACTGATCATCGAGGTGACCAGTGAGCAGTTCGCCTGGAATATCCGGTATCCGGGACCCGACGGAGCGTTTGGCCGCCTGGATCCGAAGCTGATTTCCCTCGACAACCCGATCGGCGTCGATTTCAATGACCCGGCCTCCAAAGACGACATCATCGGACTCAACTCGATTCACGTACCGGTCAACAAGGCGGTGAAAATCCGCCTCCGCAGCAAGGATGTGCTGCACAGCTTCTACCTTCCCCACTTGCGGGTGAAACAGGACGCCGTGCCCGGCCTGAGCGTCGAGTTCTGGTTTGTTCCCACCAAGGCCGGAAATTTCGAACTGGCCTGCGCGGAGCTGTGCGGCTTCGGCCACTACGAAATGGGAGGAATGCTCATCGTGGAATCGCAGGAGAAGTTTGAGCAATGGCTGAAGGAGAACGGCAATGGCTGATACGGTACACGCGGTAGAGGTCCATCACACGCCGGCGGGCTTCCTGCGCCGGTATGTGTTCAGCATGGACCACAAGGTGATCGGCATCCAGTACCTGATCACGGCCATGGTCATGGCGTTAGTCGGCGGCCTGCTGGCCATGCTCATGCGTTTGCAGCTTGCCTTCCCCCATGAGACGTGGCCTCTACTGGGCAAGATCTTCCCGGTGGGGATGGAAGGCGGCGTCATGAAGCCGGAGTTCTACCTCTCCCTGCTCACCATGCACGGGACGCTGATGGTCTTCTTCGTCGTCTCCATGGCGCTGCTGAGCGGCTTCGGAAACTTTGTGATTCCCCTCCAAATCGGTGCGCGCGACATGGCTTTTCCGTTCTTGAACATGCTCAGTTACTGGGTGATGGTTCCCGCCTGCCTCGTCATGCTGGCCTCCTTCTTCGTGGAAGGCGGCGCGGCCGCTTCCGGCTGGACGGCATATCCTCCGCTCAGCGCCGTGAAGGAGGCGGTTCCGGGCTCACAAATGGGCCAGACGCTCTGGATTGTAGGAATGGCGCTGTTTATCGCCAGCTTCACCATGGGTGGCCTCAACTACGTCACCACCATCCTCAACCTGCGCACCAAAGGCATGTCGCTGCTGCGGATGCCCGTCACCGTGTGGTCATTGTTCGCCGCCTCGCTGCTTGGCCTGCTGGCTTTTCCGCCGCTGACCGCCGCCGCCGTCATGCTGCTGCTTGACCGTCATGCCGGAACCAGCTTCTTCCTGCCCAGCGGCCTCTACTTCGGCAACCAGTTGCTGGAGAATTCCGGCGGCACGCCGCTGCTCTGGCAGCACCTGTTCTGGTTTCTCGGCCACCCCGAGGTCTATGTTCTGATCCTGCCGGCGCTCGGCATCACGCTGGAGATGATGCCGGTCTTTACACGAAAGCCTCTGTTCGGCTTCCGGATGACGCTCTATTGCCTGGGCGCCATCACGTTTCTCAGCTTGATCGTCTGGGGCCACCACATGTACGTCAGCGGCATGAGTCCGTATGCGGGCGAGTTCTTCGCCATCGGTACGCTGGTGATCACGCTGCCCTCGGCGGTGATCGGCATGAACATGCTCGCCAGCCTCTACGGCGGCGCACTGCGTCTGAAAACGCCGATGCTGTTTGCCATTGCCGCGGTGGTCTTCTTCGGCACCGGAGGCTTTGGGGGCCTTTTCCTCGGCAACCCGACCTCCGACATCCAGCTCCACGACACCTATTTCGTCGTCGGGCACTTCCACCTCATGATCGGCGGAGTCACGCTGATGGCAACCTTCGCCGGCTGCTACTACTGGTTCCCCAAAATGTTCGGCCGCATGATGAGTGAGCGGCTGGGAAAACTGCATTTCTGGCTTACCTTCCCGTGCTTCTACGGGATTTTCGTCGCCATGCATTACAACGGACTCCAGGGACAGCCGCGCAGGTATTTCAACTTCGAACGGTATGAGTTTCTGGCCGGTGTCCGCGAGCCGCAGTTCTGGATTACCGTAGCCGCGTTTCTGCTCTTCATTGCCCAAGTCGCCTTCCTATGGAACTTTTTCTACAGCGCATGGCGGGGGGCGCCGGCCGATGCCAATCCCTGGCAGGCTTCGACGCTGGAGTGGACCACCACCTCCCCGGCGCCGCACGGCAACTGGGCAGGCGAAATTCCCGAGGTGCACCGCTGGGCCTACGACTATAGCGTCCCGGGTCAGGCCGAGGACTGTACGCCGCAAAACAGGCCGCAGTCGGTGGCGCCGGTGACCTACTAGGAGATTGTGATGCACGACAGGACAGATCCTCATCCGCCGGCCACGCATTGGGGCGGCGGCGTGTCCCCGGTGGGAACCGGTTGGCGCAAGCTCATGATGTGGTGGTTCATCATCACCGATGGCCTGCTCTTTGCCGGTTTTCTAGCCGCCTATGGCTTCCTTCGCCTTGCCGCCGGCAGCTGGCCCGAAAGGGCTCAGATGTTCCACCTGGAATTCATCGCGCTGATGACTTTCACGCTGATCACTTCCAGCGCCACAATGGCTACCGCGGTGGGGGCGGCCCAACTTGGCAACCGCAAGCTGGCCCTGCGATTCCTTTTACTCACGCTCCTCGGTGGTACCGCTTTCCTCCTCATGCAGGCATACGAATGGAGCACCCTGATCACTGCGGGGGCTACGCTCACACAGAATCCGTGGGGGCCGCCGGCCTTCGGCGCTTGCTTTTTCCTCATCACCGGCTTCCATGGAACCCATGTGCTGACCGGGCTGATCATACTCGCCATCACGGCGGTTCGGACCGCCCGCGGCATCACGCAAGCGGAAGGCATCGAGATGGCCGGTCTCTACTGGCATTTTGTGGACTTGGTGTGGGTGTTCATCTTCACCCTCTTCTACCTCGTTTGAAGGGAGCTTTGCCGCGATGAAATTCAAGATGTATTGGGGTACGTGGCTTTTCTTGCTGGCTCTCACACTCGCCATGCTGTTTGTGGGAGGAGGCACCGCCAGACTCGCTCTTCTCGCACTGCTGCTTGTGGCTATGATGGTCAAGGCGGTATTGATTGGCGCAAACTTCATGCACTTGCGGAGCGAGCACCGCGTCTTGGTCTGGATGGTGGCGGCGGGCCTGCTGTTTGTCGGACTGGCTCTGTTTGCCGGCATCGCCCCTGACGGCATCCGCGCCTTCACGCTGCGCGGCTGACCAATACCGGAGCTGCCCGGAGCGATGAAGCGCTCCCCGGCAGTCGTCCACTGCTTGCTCCTGGCCATTCTGGTCTGGATCAACCTCTACATCGCGCGCGAGTTCTTTCTCGTGGAATACACCGGCTACATGAACTCCATGCATGGCTTCTGGATCGCCATTGCACGTCTGGCCGGTGATAGCTGGTGGCGGCCAACCTGGTGGCCCTTCTGGGATGGCGGCATGCCGTTCGAATACACTTACGCCCCGCTCGTGCCGGGGCTGTCTGCCTTGTGGTCCTCATTAGGCCGGATTTCCGAGGCCGCGGCGTTTCAGAGAATCTCCGGAGTCGTCTACTGCACCGGTCCGGTTGTGGTTTATGCGTTCGGGTTTACGCTGTTGCGGTCCGCCGGATACGCGTTTGCCGCCGGCGCCGCTTATTCTCTCCTGGCGCCCACGCAGTTGATCGTCCCCGACGACCCTTTTCAATGGGCTCATTTCTGGGATGCTCGCAGGTTGTACCTGACCGCGGTCTGGGATGACGTTCCTCACTTGGCAGGCTTGTCTCTGACGATCCTGTCGGTTGTGCTGCTGCAAAGATCTTTGCACCCTGGCCGATGGCTAAGCTGGATTGCCGCCACGCTATGCATCGCCGCGGCATGGTTGGCCAGTCTCTTCTCCGCTACCGTGCTGGTCATCGCCGGCGCTTGTTTTTTGGCCGCCTGGGGCCCGGGACAAGGCAAGCGCTGTTTTCTGTTGCTCACAGCGGCGAACCTGACCGGTTGGATCATCGCCTCTCCATTTGCTTCCCCCTCGTTCCTGCTCCATCTTCGTGAGGTCTCCCAGACTTATCCGGAAGGTCGCATTGGGTGGCAGTCCCCGGCGGGCTTACTCCTCGTTGCCCTCGCCGGTTGGCTCGTCTGCCGATGGTGTAAGCCAGCCCCTAGGCGATTCCTTGCTCTGTTCACGATTGCCGTCTCCGCGCCGCCGCTCGTCCAGCACTACCTGGGTTGGAACTTGTTGCCTCAGCCCGCACGCTACAAGTTTGAGATGGAGTTGGCCTTGGTCGTTCTGGCCACGGTGTTGGCGGCCCATCTGCTGGCGCCGGTTCGCCGGATCGGCATCGCCGGCTTGTCTTTTCTGCTTGTTTTCCTCCTCTCGACGCAGATCATTGGCCATCGCCGATTCGCCAAGAACCTCTTTCAGCAACCCAATATCACCAAAACGATAGAGTTTCGGGCGGCCGATTGGGTCAATCAAAACTTGCCCGGACGGCGCATCATGTTTCCCGGTTCCATGGCCCAGTGGGCCAACGCCTTCGCTCCCGTGACTCAGTTCACTGGCAGTTCCTTCAGCGTCGCTCCCAACCTTGCCCAGCAAAAAGCCGTCGAGGCCATTTATCGCGAATCCATCGACGTTGCGCTACGGTGGCTCACCGCGTTCGGCGTGGACGCCATTTGGGTTTCCGGCCGCCAGAGCGCCGAGTTCTGGAAGCCGTTTCCGCACCCGGAACTGTACGCACACCGCTTGCGCCCGCTGGTCGAGCAACAGGGTACGATCCTTTACGATGTCGGCAGAAAGCGGCCGGGACTGACCCATGCGATCTCCGAAGACAGCCTGGTGGTCAAAGAGGAACCCGCACAGTTGGAGAAGTTCATCGCCGCCATGGACCGCTCACCCCATCACGTTTCGATGAAATGGATCAGCCGCAACCGTCTACTCATCCATCGGCCTGCCGGCCATGCCGGGGTCCTCACCGTCCAGATCAACCATCATCGTGGCTGGCGTGCTTCCGTTGATGGCAAATCACTCGATGTGCATCGCGATGCCCTCGGACTGATTTGGCTTAAGCCGCAATGTGCCGGACCATGCTCCGTCGAACTCACCTACGATGGTGGACGGGAACTGCGGCTGCTGCGCTGGCTTAGCTTTACGGCTCTGGCACTGCTTGCCGGCGTCGCTATTTTTTCACTTTTCCGGGGAAGTTCTTCTTCAGCTTCTCCACCTTCGGAAGCGCATGGACCACGACATAGCCGTGGTTTGGATTCCGTTTCACGAAATCCTGGTGATAGCCCTCGGCCGGGTAAAACTTCTCCAGCGCACTGACCCTGGTCACGATCTTGCCGGAAAAGACCTTCGCCTGGTCCACCTGAGCTATGTAAGCTTCGGCGACCTTCTTCTGCTCCTCATCGGCGTAGAAGATCTCGGAGCGGTACTGCTTGCCCCAATCGGGACCTTGGCGGTTCAATTGCGTCGGATCGTGGGCCACCGCGAAGAAGATTTTCAGGATCTGTCCGTAGCTGACCTTGGCGGGGTCGAACTTCACCTGGATCACTTCCGCATGGTTGGTCGCTCCGGCGCTTACCGCATCGTAGCGGGCTGACTCTTTGGTTCCGCCGGCGTATCCCGACACCACTTCCGACACACCTGCCACGTACTCAAACACAACCTCCGTGCACCAAAAGCAGCCACCGGCAAGCACCGCAATCTGCGGACTGGTGGCGCCAGGTTTGGCGTCCAGAACCGGATCGGGAAAATCGGCCGCTAACGCGAATGGGGAAACCATAAGAAAACCTCCAAGGAAAAGGGCGGAAACAAATCGGAGTGGCATGGCGGTTGATTCCATTATGCCTAATAAGACGTACACCAGGGGTATCCCAGTTTCCCCGATACAAATCCCCCTCCCCGCGCACAACTGTATGTGCTGCTCCAATGGTTTGCTCTCGCCTTGGCCCTCAGCCTTCCGGCCGCCTCTGCCGCCACGCTGCAACTTGAGGTACTTCAAGGAGATGGCGCAATTCACGATATTTCCAGCAAGAATAGTCTGGAACCGGTCGTCCAACTCACCGACGATCAGGGCAATCCCGTGGGTAGCGCAGCCGTGACCTTTGTTCTCCCCGATCAAGGTCCGGGAGGTCGTTTCCCTTCGGGGACTTTTCTGACAACCACGACCGACGACAATGGCGTCGCCAAGGCCTACGGTCTGAAACCTAACCGGCAAACCGGACAGTGGGAGATTCGGGTGTCGGCCTCTCATCACGGCGCACAAGTCAGGACAACCATCCTTCAAACCAACGCGGCGCCGCTAGGCATTGTGGAAGCAAGAGGCGGATCGCGATCAAGTCTCATCCTTGCTATCGCCGCCGGCGGCGCCGCGGCCGGTCTGGCCGCTGTACTGGGCGGCGGCGGCAAGGCTGCCCCTCCGCAGAATCAACTTCCTCAGCCCAATTCCCCTGTTCCGGTCCCAACCACAATCTCAACAGGAACAGGGTCGGTTGGGAGGCCCTGATGAGACTGGCGCAAGTCCTCCTCGTCGCGGCAGCCATCGCCCTCGCACAGCCCTCGATCACCACCTTGACACCGGCTTCGACCACCGCCGGAGCTCCGGCGTTCACTTTGTCGGTAACAGGTACAGGGTTCGTTGCCGGAGCTGCGATTCGGTTCGGGTCCCGCAGCTTGGCGGCCACCTTTCTTTCACCAACACAGCTTTCCGTGCAGATCCCGGCCGACCTGGTCCAGCTGGCGGCCGCTGTTTCGGTGACTGTGGAGAACCCCGGCCAGATCGGTTCCTCCTCCGCGGCGCTGTTCTTCGTTCGTGAGCCCATGGCGTTCGTCACCCTCCCCACGCTGATGCCCGCCCAACAAGGACGGTTCTATACCCAGGCCATCGCGGTTGCCGGCGGTGCAGCGCCGTACAGATTCGACCTGGTTCAAGGCACCCTGCCTTCAGCTCTGAGTCTCAACACCGCGTCGGGCGCATTGGCGGGATTCCCTTCCCAGGAGGGCAATCACCGGTTCACGATTCGAGTGACCGATACGGCCGGCGCATCCCTGTCGCAGGAGTTTCGTCTCTCCGTGGTTCGTGAATTGACCATCTCCACGGAATCTTTTCCCGCAGCCGTCGTCGGCAGAGCTTATTCGGTCAACCTGATAGCCACCGGAGGCATTCCTCCCTACCGCTGGAGCCTGGCAGCGGGAAGTTTGCCTTCGGGCGTCTCGATGAGTTCGGAAGGCTTGCTTGGTGGATTCCCGGGCATTTCCGGCAGCTTCCTTGTCACACTTCAGGTTCGCGACGCCGCCGGATTGTCGGCTTCCGCTTCGCTGGTTCTCGTTGTGCGCGACTCGTTGGCGATTGTTGCTGCCGGGGAGTTGCAGCAAGCCGGCGTGGGTGCCCCATATGCCATGCAATGGGGAGTCTCCGGCGGCCTGCCGCCGCTGACTTGGCGGGTCTCGAGCGGCGCCTTGCCGCCCGGCCTCGGTCTGAACTCAACCTCGGGTTTGATTGACGGCGTTCCGCTCTCCTCGGGAACCTACCGCTTTCAGATTCATGTAAGCGACGCCACCGGTCAGTCGGCGGTGCTGGAATTGTCGATCGCCGTGGCGGCCAGAATCTCCCTCCAATCCGGTGGTGCGCTTCCCGCCGCGGTCGTGGGCCAGAGCTACGCGGCATCCGTCGGTGTGTCGGGGGGAATCGCTCCCTTCACCTGGCGCCTCGCCACCGGTGCGCTGCCCAGCGGACTGCAACTGGACGGTTCTTCGGGGCAACTCCGTGGCACGCCGGCCCTTTCCGGCAGCTACCGCTTTGCTCTGGAGGTGACCGATGCCGCCGGATCGAAAGCCTCGGCCGATCTCCAGCTTTTGGTCAGCCTTCCCGCGGCGCCACTGGCTGTCTTCACCGGAATCGGGCCTGTGGCGGCCTCGGCCCAGCAACTGCCCCTCGAACTCACGATTCCTCAAGCCTATCCCGCCGAGATAACCGGTACCCTGTCGCTGCAGTTCAGCCCGGATGCCGCCTCTGCCTCCGACGACTCCGCCATCCAGTTTTCTATCGGCGGGCGTGCGGCCTTCTTCCGTATCCCCGCCGGCAGTACGCGGGCGGCTTTCGACGTACCTGTGCTGGCCCTGCAAACGGGAACCGTCGCCGGTGAACTGCGGCTGGAAGCGCGATGGTCGGCGCAGAACCAGCGGCTCGATCCGGCGCCGTCGCCGCTCATCGTGCGCATCGGGCGTCAGCCGCCTTCCATTGACAGTGTTCAAGTAGTGAGGAACGAAGGCGGATTCGAGGTAGTGGTTATCGGCTTCTCCAACTCGCGGGAACTCACAAGCACCGTTTTCCGCTTCCAAGCGAGCTCGGGCGCCGATCTCCGAACTACCGAGATCACGGTGCCGATGACGCCGTTGGCCGGCACGTGGTTCTCTTCTTTTGAGTCGCGGACCTTTGGCGGGCTTTTCCGATACCGGCAAAGTTTCAACGTTCAGGGAGACAAAAACGCTCCGGCATCCGTTACGGTCCAGATGCGCAATGCTACAGGAGCTGCGGAACCCAGGGCCGTCTCCTTCTAATCGACTTAAAGCAAGTCCGCGGTGGAGAAGAAGAACGGGATCTCCTGCGCGGCTGTCTCCGGCGCATCGGAGCCGTGCAAGCAATTGCGCTCGATATCGGTGGCGAACTTCTTCCGTATCGTTCCCTCCGCCGCATTGGCCGGGTTGGTGGCTCCCATCAGATCCCGCCAGGACTGAATGGCATTTTCTTTTTCCAGAACCATTACCACCGAAGGCGCCTCGGTCATGAATTTCACAAGGCCCGAGAAAAATGGACGCTCTTGGTGAACGGCGTAGAAATGTTCGGCCTGCTTCTGCGTAATGTGATGCTTCTTCATCGCCACGACGCGGAAGCCCGCCTTCTCGATCATGGACAGAATATCGCCGGAAACTCCTCGCCCCACGGCATCGGGCTTGATCATCGCAAATGTGCGTTCCACGCTCATAGACAGCCTTTCACCTTCTCTCCAATTTCAGCCGGCGTCTCGCAGACTTTGATGCCGGCCTTTTGCATCGCCGCGATCTTGTCGCTGGCTTTGCCCGAACCGCCGGAAATAATGGCCCCTGCATGGCCCATGCGGCGTCCCGGCGGCGCCGTCTGGCCGGCGATAAATCCCACCACCGGCTTCTTTACATGCGCCTTCACATAATCGGCTGCCTGCTCTTCAGCGTTGCCTCCGATCTCGCCGATCATCACGATCACGTCGGTATCGGGATCCTCGTTGAACAGGCGCAACGCATCGGTATGCGTGGTCCCAATGATGGGATCGCCTCCAATCCCGATGCAGGTCGACTGGCCGATGCCCAGCTTGCTTAGCTGGCCCACCGCCTCATAGGTCAAAGTTCCGGAGCGCGACACCACGCCCACGCGCCCTTCCTTGTGTATATGGCCCGGCATGATACCGATCTTGCATTTGCCCGGTGAAATGATCCCAGGACAATTGGGCCCGATGAGCCGTGTCTTGCCGCGTTGAAGGAACTCCCAGGCGCGGATCATGTCCGCCGCCGGAATCCCCTCCGTGATGCACACAACAAGCGCGATGCCCGCGTCGGCCGCCTCCATGATCGCATCGGCCGCATAGGGCGGCGGCACGAAAATCACGCTCGCATTTGCGCCCGTCGCCGCAACGGCTTCTCTTACGGTGTTAAATACGGGCTTTTCCAAATGTGTCTGGCCGCCTTTTCCAGGAACGACCCCGCCCACCACGTTCGTCCCGTAAGCGAGCGACTGTTGCGAGTGGAAGGTGGCCTCCTTGCCGGTGAAGCCTTGCACCAGCAAACGCGAGTTCTTGTCTACTAGGATGCTCATTGCGCCAGCCCCACTACTTTCTGGGCCGCGTCCTTCATCCCGTCGGCTACCGTGAAATTGAAGCCTGAATCCTTCAGGATTTGCCTCCCTTGTTCGACATTGGTTCCTTCCATCCGAATCACGATCGGGATCTGAATATTCAAATCCCGCGCCGCTGCCACTACGCCGTTGGCCAACGTGTCGCAACGCAAAATGCCGCCAAAGATGTTAATCAGCACCGCTTTTACACTCGAATCCGACAGCAGAATGCGGAACGCATTCTTCACCTGTTCGGCACTGGCGCCGCCTCCCACGTCGAGAAAATTCGCGGGCATGCCGCCGGCGTACTTGATGATGTCCATCGTCGCCATCGCCAGCCCGGCGCCGTTCACCATGCAACCGACGTTGCCGTCCAGCTTGATGTAGTTCAGGCCGAACTTGGAAGCTTCCACTTCCAGCGGATCTTCTTCGTTCAGATCCCGCAGCTCCAGCAAATCCTTATGCCGGTACATCGCGTTATCGTCCAGGTTGATCTTGGCGTCCAGCGCCAGTACCCGGCCGTCCGTCGTCAGAATGAAAGGATTGATCTCGGCGAGCGAGGCGTCCAGATCCTCATACGCCCTTGCCAGTGCCATCATCGCCGCCACTGCTTCATTCACGCTTGCCGCCGGGATGCCCATGCCGAAGGCCAGCTTCCTCGCCTGCCAGCCCATCAACCCGATGCCTGGCTCGATCGTCTCCTTTAGCAACAACTCCGGCGTCTTCGCCGCTACCTCTTCAATGTCCATCCCGCCCGCCGAGGAGGCCATGAACACATTCTTTCCCTTGGCCCGGTCCAGCGTGATTCCCAGGTACAGTTCCCGCTCTATCGGCAACGTCTCTTCCACCAGCAGCCTCTGCACCACGCGGCCCTCCGGCCCCGTCTGGTGAGTCACCAGCGTCATGCCAAGGATCTGTTTGGAAATTGTCTCCGCTTCCGTGGCATCTTTAGCCAGCTTTACGCCGCCGCCTTTCCCGCGCCCACCGGCGTGAATCTGCGCTTTCACCACCACGCCGTCGCCCAGCTTCTTGGCCACCGCCACCGCCTCGTCGGGTGTATAGGCGACCTCGCCTCGCGGCACAGGCACACCGTACTTGGCCAAGAGTGCCTTGGCCTGATACTCATGAATTTTCATAGGGAAAACTTCAATATAGCATGCAGTAAGGAATCCTCCGTCCGGTTGCGTAGTGGAGCCAAATCCATTCACTATGAAGAATGCCCAAACGAAGAGATCTCCTCACATTCGCCCCGTTCGCCTTCTTGCCCCCCGCCGCTGCTGCCTCCTTGCCCAACGCCACTCTTTCCGCAAAGCAGGCAAAGCTCACTAAGGAACCCTTCGGCGATCTGCTGATCTATTTCGATGGTCCGACCCATCAGCTCAAATCCATGACCGCCGGCAGCCTGAGGCTCAACCCAGGGGCCACTCCGCATCCTCCTCACCAACACCCCGAGGAAGAATTCCTTCTCGTTACCGAAGGAGCCGGCGAGATCAGCTTGGAAGGAAAACTGACCAAGGTCGGTCCTGGTTCCATGATGTATTGCGCTGCGGGCAAACTGCACGGCATCCTGAACACCGGCAAGACGCCGCTGCTGTTCTATTTTTACAAGTGGCAGTCTTGACACGTTTGGTGTCGCTTTCCCCTTTTTCTCGACGCACGCAGGTAGTATACTGTCCGCACTCGGGGCCGCTGTTTTCTGCCCCATGAGAGGAGCGAAAAACGATGAACCTGATTCACACCCTATTGCTGCAAGAGGAAGAAATCGGCGGCGCCCTGCTCGGCGGCCTGCTCGCCGCCGGCGGAACCATGATGTTGGCGATCCTCGCTTTAGCCGTGATTGCCATCATCGGCGCATGGAAGATGTTCACCAAGGCTGGCCAGCCTGGCTGGGCCATCCTGATCCCCTTCTACAACATCTACGTCCTGCTCAAGATCGCCGGCCGCCCAGGCTGGTGGCTTCTGCTGCTGCTAATACCGCTCGTCAACATCGTCTTCTTGGCCATTGTCGCCATTGACATCGCCAAGTCCTTCGGTCAGAGCGCGGTCTTCGGCATATTCCTGCTGTTGATCTTCAACGGCATCGGCTACATCGTCCTCGGCTTCGGGAACTACAAATATCTCGGGCCCGCAGGCGCACGGGCCTCCGCCTAGTTTGGGGCCCCTCACCCCCTCACTCGTACCGCAACGCCAAATCGGGTCGATCCTGGACGCCTTCCTCGACGGATAAAACGAACATTGCGGCCACCGCATCCCAAACGTAAGCTACCCCACAGACCACGAAAAATGTTATAGGCTAATCGCAGTGTACGTTTCAGGAGGTCCGCATGATTCGCTTGAGAGTTCTTTCCCTTCTCCTGGCGGCTGCCATCGCCGTCACCCCCGCCGCTTCGGCCCAAGTCCTTTACGGTTCCCTGGTCGGCAACGTCACTGACTCATCCGGTGGAGCCATCGCCAGCGCGAAGGTCTCCATCACCCAGACTGCCACCGGATTCTCTCGCGACACGCGCACTAACGACGCCGGCCAGTTTCAGTTCCCCACCGTCCCCGCCGGCATCTATGACGTCACCGTCTCCCAAACCGGCTTCAATACATTCACCGGGAAAAACGTCATCGTCTCCTCCAACGCCGTAGCGCGCCTGGACGCCTCGCTCGAGGTCGGCTCCGTCGCCGAATCCGTCAACGTCGAAGCCACCTCCGCCGTCCTCCAAACCGACCGCTCCGAGGTCCGCGCCGAAATGACCGCCAAGCAGTTTGAGAACGCGCCCCTGCCGCCCGGACGCAACTACACCCATATGTTCAAGGTCCTCCCGGGCTTCACCTATCCCCGCAATGGCAACGGTCCCTCGGTCGACCCCTCCCGCGCCGCTCTCTACAACGTCAACGGAACCTCCCGCCAGTCCAACGCCGTCCGTATTGAAGGTTCCGGCGTCAACCAGATCTGGCTCCCTCATTTGCCCGGCTACACCCCCGCCCTCGAATCCATCGACTCGGTCAACATCACCACCAATTCCTTCGACGCCGAGACCGGTCTTGCCGGCGGAGCCGCCGTCAACGTCTCCATCAAGAGCGGCACCAATGAAATACATGGCTCCGCTTTTGAGTACCACAACTCCAACTTCGCCAAGGCCAAGCCCTTCTTCCTTCCTCAAGGCGAGCGCATGCCGAAGGCCATCTTCAACCAGATGGGCGCCACCATCGGCGGCCCTATCGTGCGCAACAAGCTCTTCTTCTTCGGCAGCTATGAGGCAACCTACGACCGTCAGTTCGCCTCCCGCCTTCAGACCGTCCCCACCGCCGAAATCAAGGCCGGCGACATGTCCGCATCTCCCTCACTCATCTACGATCCCTCGACAGGCGCCCTGAACGGCTCCGGCCGCACTCCCTTTCCCAATAACCGCATCCCCGCGGCCCGCATGGATCCCATCTCGCTCAAGATCCAGAACCTCCTCCCGGCGCCCAATCTTCCTGGGCTCGTTTCCAACTTATTCGCTCAAGGCAACTACTTCTTCAACTCCAAAAAAGTCGACGGCAAGATCAACTGGAACGCCAGTTCGCGCCTCACCATGTTCGCCCGCGGCGGCGTCCAGGACCACGACTTCGATAGCGACTCCGCTCTCGGCGAGTTGCTCGGCGTTCCCGTCTACGCCCCCGCCTCCGTCTCCGGCCCTACCTACGGCACCACAGGCAACATGGCGGTCGGTGCAACCTACGTCATTTCGCCTACTCTCATCCTCGACGGCAACTTTGGCTACACCGCCTACGACGCCAACTCTGAAGAGCGCTTCCTCAGCCGCAAAATTGCCCGCGACGAACTTGGCATCCCCGGCACCAACGGCGACCGCCCCTTTGAAGGCGGCTGGTCGCGTTTCACCGTCACCAATTACACGACCATGGGCTCCCAGGGCAACAGCTCGCGCCCCTTCTACAACCGCGACCCCCGCTTCCAGTTCGTCGGCAACGCCAACTGGACCAAGGGAACCCACTCCATCCGCTTTGGGGCCGACTCCTCCCACCAGCAACTCAACCACACCCAGGTCGAATTCGTCGGCGCGCTCCATGGCGCGTCCGGCGGCTTCACTTTCGGCGGCGGCCCCACCCAAATCTTGAACGGCCCGGCCTCCAATCAGTTCAACACCTGGTCCGCCTTCCTCCTCGGTACTCCTACCGCCCTCGGCCGCATCAAGCAAATCCCCGACGAGTACAACGTCCGTGCCTGGATGCACAGCCTCTACATTCGCGACCAGTGGCAGGTCAACCGCAAGCTCACCCTTTCGCTCGGCACGCGCTGGGAGTACTTCCCCATGCCCACCCGCGTCGGCCGTGGCATGGAAAACTACAATCCCGTCACCAACAGGATGGAAGTCTGCGGTGTCGGCAGTGTCCCCACCGACTGCGGTGTATCGCAAAGCAAGCGCCTCTTGGCTCCACGCGCCGGCTTCGCCTATCGCCTTAAAGACGACTTCGTCATCCGCGCCGGCTACGGCATCACCGTGGATCCCTACAGCCTCGCCCGCCCCATGCGCACCAACTATCCGCTCCTGGTCGTCCTCAACGTGAACGGCGTGAACACTTTTCAGCCCGCCGGCCGCCTCCGCGACGGCATCCCCGAGATCCCCGCGCCCGACCTCGGCAACGGCGTCATCCCCATCGCCAGCCAGGTGGCCGCCAACTCGCTTGAGAACAACTATCAGCGCGGCTACATTCAAAGCTGGAACTTCACTCTCCAGAAGAACCTCGCCTGGGGCTTCGTCGGTCAGGCAGGCTATGTCGCCACCCGCCAGATCAACCGTGTCGGTTTCCGCGAACTCAACTACGCCCCCATCAACGGCGGCAACCCCGGCCGCCTGCTTGCACGCCAGTTCGGGCGTACCGCCGAAACTCGCCTCGTCGCTCCCATCGGCAATTCCCATTACGACAGCCTGCAGGTTAGCCTGGAACGCCGCTTCACCGCAGGCCTCCACACCGGCCTCTCCTACACCTGGTCCAAATCCATCGGCATCTGCTGCAGCGAAAACAGTGACGGTCTCAACGCCATTCAGATTCCCGAATTCAACCACCTCAACCGCTCCGTCACCTCATCCAACACCCCGCACAACCTCACCTTGAATACCGTCTGGGAACTCCCCTTCGGCAAAGGCCGCCGTTGGGCCAACTCCACCCGCCTCGCCTCCTGGCTCGCCGGTGGCTGGCAGATCAACGGTATTCTCAGTGCCGTCTCCGGCATGCCTTTCTGGGTCAGCTCCTCCGGCACTTCCCTCAACGCGCCAGGAAACTCCCAGCGTGCGGACCAGGTCAAGTCCACCGTAGCCAAAATCGGCGGCGCAGGCCGCGGCCAGTCCTTCTTTGATCCGTTCGCCTACCGCGCCGTCACCGACGCCCGCTTCGGAACCGCCGGCTTCAACTCGCTCCAAGGCCCCGGTATCTTTAACCTCGATATGGGCATCTTCCGCGAATTCCGTGTTTCCGAACGCTGGCGCATCCAGTTCCGCGGCGAATCTTTCAACACCTCCAACACGCCGCACTTCGCCAACCCAGGCAACAACGTCTCCAACCTCCAACTGAACCCCGACGGCAGCCTCCGCAATCTTGGCGGCTACACCGAAATCACCAGTCTCGCCAACACCGGCCGCGACGGCATCGACGAACGCGTCCTCCGCTTCGGCATCCGCCTGAGTTGGTGAGCGTTTGTGGGGTGAGCTTCAGCTCGCGCGAGGCTTCAGCCTCGCCCCGCTACTCGTTCCGCAACGCCTCAATCGGATCGATCCGCGCTGCCTTCACGGCCCCCGCTTGCCGTGTTTCACCGGCGCGTATTTGATCGGAGAAGCTTACTCCGGCGGCTGTCTCGGTTCCGCCGCAGGCGCGGGCGGCTCCGGCGCGGCAGGAGCGGGAGGCGGTGGCAGGCAGGCCCCTGAACAAACCGTTTCCGAGATCGTCTGCGCAGCGCCCAGCGCGCCGGATTCCAGGTTGGCCCGGCGGACGCTGAAGGTTTCCACAACCGTGTTGTCCGCGCCGACCCGCTTTTCAATCACCTGCTGCTCGCGCAGCTGCGGGCCCGAGCGGTTGGCGTTCATCGTACGTCCGGGAATCACCGTGCCGTACACATCGACTACCTGAATCTCCGATCCGTCCGGGTTCTTGCTGGAACGGGCGACCCGCTGGCCGGTGAATTCCATTTTTCCCGTAACGGCGGCGTTGTACTCGGCAGTCGTCGTGATGGTCTGGCTGTCATGAACCTTGGTCTCGATGAGCTGGCGGGCGGCTTCCGTGAAACTCCCGTTGGTGTCGCGCCGCAGGACCGTGACGTCGGTATGCGACTGCTTTTCGTCTCCCATGACCACCTTGACGCTCATCTCGCTCACCTCCAGCGAGCCGTTGATGTTGGGCACCTCCACGCGCGTTTCGGCGCGCTCCACTTCGCCGGACTTGCTGACGGTCGTGGTGGCCCGCTCGCGCAGCGCGAACCGCCCGTTCAAATCCGCCTCATAAACGGACGTGCTTCGGTTCACCGTCCCGTCAGCGTTGTTGGTCTCCTCGATACGCAGCTTTTGCGGAGCACCAGGACGGCCATTGGCGTCATGCGGGCGAATGATCCGCTCCACCACGCGGCCTCCGGAATCCTGCGAGATCACTGTCTCCTCCACGGTCTCCACCGGCACGTTGCGGCCGTTGATCGACTTGATCGTCTGTGCCTGGAACCCGCCTTGCGCCGTCGCGCTGCTCACCGCGACGCGGTTGCCGTTCAGGTCGTAGGAATAAGTGGAGTAGTTTCGGGCTTGCTCCTGCGGGGCGGCCATCACTCCGAACGCTGCGGCCAGTAGCAGATAGTACTTCATGCTCCCAGCCTAAATCGGCCGGGGGGTGCCTGCAATAAGGGGAATCCCTTAGCGGCCCGCTCCGATTCCTCCTGCCAGGTTCCGGAATGCGCTCAGCATGCCCGGCACCAGCGCGATCACAAACAGCGCCGGAAGTATGAACAGTACGATCGGGAACAGCATCTTGATGCCCGCTTTGCCGATCGCTGCTTCCCCGCGCAATCGGCGCCGCGTCCGCAGCGCCTCGGCGTAAACTTTCAGCGCCTGTGCCAGGCTCGTGCCGAACCGCTCACTCTGCACAATCATCGCCGATAGCGACTTGATGTCCTCAATACCAGTGCGCCTCACCAGTTGCTGAAACGCTTTCGAACGCTCCTGGCCCGCCTTTACCTGCATGACCACCGTGTAGAACTCGCTCGACAACTCGGGATAAATATGTTGCATCTCCTCGGAGACGCGCATCAACGCCTGGTCCAGCGCCAGTCCCGTGCCCAGCACGATCCCGAGCAGGTCAATCGTGTCAGGCAGCGCTTCCTGCAAGCGGCGCTTGTAGCGCGCCACAAGCCGGTAGAGAATCTGCCGCGGCAGCAGCCAGCCCAGGATGAACGCCGCCGCCAGTCCGGCGATCTTCTTCGCGACTTCATTCTCCCATTGCAGCCACAGCATGCCGCCCATCATCGCCAGCAGAAAAAGCACGTTGCCCACCGAATAGAGCGCGATGTAGGCGCGATTCCGGACCCCGGCGGCTTGCAGTTCCTTTTCCGTATCACGCAGCCAGTCCTCGCCTCCAGGCACCAGGCTGATCAGGAACATCAGGCTGTTCAGCACGCCTCCTCTCGCGCGCCGGCGCCGGCTTCGCACCTGTCCGCCCGTGGTGTTGGCTTGCAGCTCCTCCAGCCGGTCCTCCAGCGGATTCTCGGGATCGGAGAACAGGTGGAACCCGGACCACAGGATCGCCACCAGCGTGGCGAAGGCGGCGATAAAAAAGAGCGCGGCAAGCAGTGTCATGGCGTTCTAAAACTTCGGGTTCGCAATCTTGCGAATGATCAAAATGCCGACGATTTCCGAGATCACGGCATAGGTGAAGAACTTGCTCCCGGTCTCGTCCGTGTAGAGCAGTTCAATGTATTCTGGCTTGACGATCCAAAACCCAAGCCCGACCACGATCGGCAGCGCACAGAGCAGCGCGGCCGAATAGCGCTGCTGCGCGGTGTGCGCCTTCATCTTCGCCGCCATGTTCAGCCGCTCGCGGACCAGGATGGACAGGTTTTCCAGCACCTCCACCATGTTCGCCCCGGTCTGGCGTTGCAGGATCAGGCCCGTGATGAAGAACTTCAGGTCGATGAGCGGCACCCGGGCGCCCAGGTTGTGCAGCGCGGCGTCGATCTGCGAGCCAAGCGCCAGTTCTTCATTCACCTTCTTGAACTCCATCCGCACCGGATCCGCCGACTCCTGCGCGATCGTCTCCAGCCCGCTGTGGATCGTATGGCCGGCCTTCATCGAACGGTTGAACAGATCGATGGCATCGGGGAACAGCTCCTCAAACCGCGCCAGCCGTTTGGTTCGCTTGAAGGAAATATAGGCAATCGGCAACGCGCCCGCTCCCACTGCCATCAGCAGACGCAGCAGAATCAGCGACAGCCCGAACAAACCAAGCAGAAAATAAGTGACCACCGCCAGGACAACTGACAGGGCAAACACGTCGGCCGCTTTGTATTTCAGGTCCGCCTGATCGATCAACTCCTGCAACCGCCGCAACAGTCCGATCCAGCCGGCGATGTCGCCCAGGAAACTGAACTTGCTTCCCGCTTCCGAGCGGATCAGATCGGAGCCCGTCCGCACCCGCGTGCCGGTGCGCGCGCGCAGCTCGCGCAGCCGGTTGGCCACGTTCTGCGCCTCCTGCTGCTGCGGCACCATCCAGGCATAGTAGGCCGCCGCCATCAGGGCGCCGGTGAAGATCAGGGCGGAGATCAGGACAAAGGTCATCAGCGTTCCTTCAGCTGCACTTCCTCCTGAAAGATGCTCGGCGAAAGATGAATCCCGTAGGCCTTCAGACGCGCCATGCAAACCGGCTTGTAGCCCGTGGCCCGGAATCGGCCCGTGACGCGCCCGCGCTGGTTGATGCCTTCCCGCTCCAGCACGAAGATGTCCTCCATGATCACCTTCTCATTCACCACGTCCACCACCTCGCAGATGCTGGTCACCTTCCTCGTACCATCGGTCAGCCGGTTGATGTGGATCACCACGTTGATCGCCGAGGCCAGCATCTGGCGGATTACATGATCCGGCACGTGCTGGCTCGCCATCATCACCATCGTCTCCAGCCGCGTGAACGCGTCTCGCGGGGCGTTGGCGTGAACCGTGGTCATTGATCCGTCGTGGCCCGTGTTCATCGCCTGCATCATGTCGAAGGCTTCCGAGCCGCGGCACTCGCCGATCACAATCCGGTCCGGCCGCATACGCAGGGCGTTGATCACCAGGTCGCGCTGGCTGATCGCCCCCGCGCCTTCAATGTTCATCGGACGCGTCTCCAGCCGCACGATGTGCGACTGCTGCATCTGCAACTCGGCCGTGTCCTCGATGGTGACGATGCGTTCCTCTTCCGGGATGAAGCGCGACAGCGTGTTCAGCATCGTCGTCTTACCCGAGCCGGATCCGCCCGATACCACCATGTTCAACCGCGCCTCCACGCAGCCGCTCAAGAAGTCCAGCATCCCGGAGCTCAGCGTTTCGTTCTTCAGCAGGTCTTCGGTGGACAGCAGTTTCCGCCCGAAGCGCCGGATCGACATCACCGGCCCGATCAGGCTCAGCGGCGGAATCACGGCGCACATACGCGAACCATCGGCCAGCCGCGCGTCGACGATCGGCGAAGAGTCGTCAATGCGCCGGCCGATCGCCGATACGATGCGGTCAATCACCATCCTTACGTGCGCCTGATCCTTGAACCGGATATTGGTTTCCACCACCTGTCCGCCTCGCTCCACGTAGACGTTGTCGAAGCCATTCACCATGATGTCGCTGATCGTCGGGTCCTTCATCAGCGGCTCCAGCGGTCCCAGTCCGAAGACCTCATCCAGGATCTCCTCGAGCAGGCGCTCCCGCTCGTTCATCGTCATCGGGATGCCTTCTTCGGCGATCAGCTTTTCCAGCACATTCCCGATCTGGTCCCGCACGCCTTCCTTGTTCAACGCCCGCAACTGGTCGGCGGTGAGTGAATTCAACAGACGCGTATGGATCTGCGTCTTGATGGCGAACCAGCGGTCGGCGCCCGACCCTGGCCTCGCGATTGTGCGGCTACCCATTCCTCAATGACTCCTTCAATCTCATGCCGATTTCGCCACCGCAGGCTTGCCCCCCGTGGCTTTGTCCACAAAGGACCGGAACACGCGGTCCAGCTCCGGAGCCGCCTGGCGGTCGGCGACGAATGGACGCCCCTTGTTGATCGCCGCAACTACCGCCGGCGACGGCGGGATGCCGAAAAAGACCGGCTGGTTCAGCGTCTGCTGGATCTGTTCCAGGCTCGCGTACTGCGCCGATGGCTTCTTCAGGTAGTGGTTGATGAGGATCTTGATCTGATCCTGCTGGAAGCCCATCCGCATCAGGTGCGCCATGTAGCGCTGCGCGTTGCGGATCGAGGCGAACTCCTGGTCGAGAACCATGAAGATCATGGTCGAGATTTGCAGCGCCCCCATTACTACTTCATCTAATATGTTGCGGCCGGCGTCGATCACCACCCAGTCATACTTCTCCACCAGAAAGTTGCCGAAGTCACGCAGCATCGGCTCGGAGAAACGCCCGTGTTGCTCCAGTGATTCCGGCGGACCCACCAAAAAGAAACCCAGTGGATCCCGCAGCACGAACCCTTCAAACAGCGCCTGGTCCATGCGCGAGAGGTTCTCGCCCACTTCCAGCAGCGTGTATTGCGCCGATGCCCCCAGCTGCATCGCCGTGTCGCAGGCCGTCCAGTCCAGATCCATCAGCACGCAGTTCTGCTTGCGCTGCGCCAGCACGCTGGCGAAATTCACGGCCAGCGTCGTCGTGCCCACGCCGCCTTTGGCGCCCAGAAACGTGTAGACCTTGCCGAGCCGGCTGCTTGTCGTCCCTGCCCGCTTGGGTGCTTTCTCCAGCCGTGCCATCGCATCGCGGAACTCCAGCCTCTTCACCGGCTGCACCATGAAATCATTCGCCCCCGCCCGCACGGCGTTGATCACCGTCTCCCCGTCGGCATGATAGTTGGACGCGATCACGTAGAGGTCCGGAACGGCCTGTTTCACCTTCTCCAGCGACTTGAAGCCGCCGTCGGGGTCCGAGGCCAGGTCCAGCACCAGGCCCGCCTCCGGATGACGCTCCAGATCCTGCAGCACCCGGATGTAGAGGTTGGAGCTGACCTCGGGATATTCGGCCACCAGTTTCGAGTTGGGCACGTTCACCAGGTTCTCGCGGATCATTTCGCGGAAATGGTCGTCGTTGGATGCCACCATCAATGCAATCGGCATAATCTCTCTTTCCCGGCGCCCGGCGCTTTTCCGCTGCCGGCGCTTAAGGCAAACACTCCTCTGAATCGGCGCTGCACCCGGCGCTTTCAATCGGCAGGGTGGTCTGAAAATCGGGCATGGTCACCGGAGGCAGACCAAGATAACTCAAGAAGGCCGTGAACTGATAGTTCACGATCCGCACCCGTACGCTGTCGGGAACGCACTCGCGGCTGCACTCGGCGCCGTCGCAGCTGAACTCCTCCAGTTCGCCCGATTCCGCATTGCGGCCAAAATACGTCACCTCGATCTCCGCCTGACCGTCGCGGAACCGCTGCCGGTCAAACATGATCGGCGTGTTCTCCCTCATGTAGCTCACCACGTTCGCTCCGCCGCCCTGGTAGCAGTGCGTCGCCGCGTAGCGCGCTCCTTCCCGTGTGTAGTCGACGGCGCTATTCCATACCCAGAGCAACTGCCCCGTGAAGATGAGCATGGAGGTGATCGGCAGAATCACCCCGGCGAACACCATCGCGTACTCCACCGTCGCCGCGCCGCTTCTCTGTTCTTCTGCGCGCCGCATCTCAGGTACCTCCATATGGCACGCGCACCACCGGGCGCAGCGGAATCGGGTCGCCCAGCAGCCGTGGAATATTCAGCTGGATCGGATAGCCGTCCGGGATTCTCACCACAATGTAGTCCGGCGGCAGCCCGCCTTGCGCGGCGTCGCACCCGGTATCGGAGCATTCGCACTCTTCCAGTTCTTCCGATTCCGGGTTCCGCCGCTCGATGCGGATCTCGATCATATCCGGCTGGAGCCCCGGCAGAATCAACTCGTCGTTCTCGCCCGGTCCGCCGCGCAACGCGTAGTTGATGGCGGCCTGCACCCGCTCATCGTCTTCCGAGCACAGGTTCATCGCCTGCTGCGTCCCGACAAATCGCCCGAGCGTGTAGAGTATCTTGTGAACCGTGTAGTAGGTGTAGGAAACCCGCGCCAGCTCCAGCATCCCGAACAGGAACATCATCAGGATCGGCACCCACAGCGCTGCCTCCACCATCGACGATCCGCGGCGGCTTCTCATCGATGAAGCACCACCTTCCCCGGACCAGTCGTGACAGTGCACCCGGAAAAGCGTCCCTGACGCAGCGGCACAGTGCTGCCGATATAGGTGACCAGGAACCGGCCATTCTCATCGTTCGGATTGAGATTGGTCGTGTTGGGCTGGGGTTGAAGCAGAAACTGCCGCAGCCCGAGCACGGTCATCGCCTGCGGATCCGTCAGTTCCAGAACGATGGGAATCGTCAGCACGCGCCGCCGGTTCCCCGTGTAGGCCTCATAGGTCTCCACGTTCTCCACATTGGAATCCGGAGCATATGGAGCAGCGGCGGCTGCCACTTCGGCGATATTCTCACAGGCCGCGAGCAGTCCCGATTCCAAACGCATCCCCAGGCCGCACAGCAGCGACTGAATCTGAGTAGGAACCCGGTTCATGTTGCATGGTAGGGCCGCGGCGCTGGCCCAGATTCCTTCCACTGCGTTCACGGTGAGGCAGCTCACCGCCTCGTTCGTGGTTGCGGGCAAACCGCCCGCGCCGATGCGGAATGTCTGCGTCGCTTCATCGGGAAACAGCTCGGCTTCCTCGTTCAGCCGGTTGATCAGCAGGAAGGGCAAACGCTGGATGCTACCCGGCAATGGCTGCGGTATTGGCAGCGCGCTGCACTGATAACCGAGCGTGTACAGAGTTCCCGGGACGAATCCGAACTCGGTGTCGTCGCCCGGATCCAGCGCCGCCACCGCAATCGGCGCCACATCGCCGCACGCGGTGCACAGCGGCGCGCTATGACCCGCCACCGCCTCCACCAGCACCGGCGTTCTGCGGTCCAGCCCCAGCGAGAGAAAACTCCAGAACAGCAGCGGCGCGTCGGACTGGATGCGGATACGCACATGGCGCGCCAGCGTGCCGCCTCCGGCTTCTCCTCCTCCTCCATCTCCTGTCCCCGTAGCCGCTTCCACCGTCTCAAAAAACGCCGCCTCCTGAATCTCGCTGTTCAGATTGCCCGTGGCTTCTCCGATCGGGCGGCCGCCGTAGTCGTAGCGGTTGGCGAATCCACCCCCCTCGCGCGCGGCAAGCTGCGCCGCCGCCTGCGCGTCGTCAAGCGATGCATCCGTGCCGGCCAGCTGCGCCGCGGCGGCTAAAGCAATGGAGTTGGCCGCGGTCTTCAGCTCGCCGCGGATCATGTAGATGCGTCCCAGGTCCACCGCGAACCCCATCAGCCCGAACACCACCGGAACCAGGATCACCAGCATCTGGAATGCAGTGGCGCCACTCCGCCGCCTCGACACACCTGTACCGCGCGGCTCGGGCCTCCGCGATGACTTGCGCCTACTTGGGATCCTGATGACCACGCGGTCCTACAAACTCGGGTTTCTTCTCCTGCTTCGGCTCGCTCTTTTTCTCTTTCTTCTGCTTCTTGGCCTCTTCGATCTCGGCAATGGTGGGCAGATAGGCCTCAAGTGTGTCCGGCAGCTTCACCTCCTCGCCCGGCGGCAGCGGCTTCACGAACCGCGGCGTCACCACCACCAGCAATTCATCGTTCGATTTCCGCGTCACGCGGCTGCGGAACAAGTGCCCGATGATCGGAATATCACCGATGCCGCGCACGCGTGTCAGCGTCTGGATCACGCGGTTGTCGATCAGCCCCGCGATGGCAAAGCTCTCTCCATCCTTGAGAATCACCTCCGTCGACGCGCGCCGCGTCGCCACCGCCGGAATCAGGAATCCCTGCAGCGTAACCGCGTTGGTGAAATCCAGCGCGCTCACCTCCGGAGCCACTTTCAAGTGAATCCCTCCATGCGTGGTGACCGTGGGCGTGAACCCTAGCCCCACGCCGAACTGCCGGAACTGCACCGTCACCACCGGCGAGTTGGCGCCGCCCGTTGTCGTCGCCTGAATCGTGGGGAAGGGAAACTCACCGCCCGCCAGGAAGTTGGCCTCCTTGCCCTCGATCACGATCAGATTCGGCTCCGCCAGCATCTGAAGCAGGTTGCGGCTTTGCAGCGCCTTGATCGTCGCGCCGATATTCAGATCCGGACGGAAGACGAAGATGTTCAGCAGATCCGCGAAGTTCACGTTGGTCGAAGAGAGTTCCCCCCGCTGGAACTGAAGCTGCGAAAAGCGCGGTGCCTGGAACTGTTGAGTGGTGGCCGTGCCCAGCACCTTGTCATTGCGGCTGAAATAGTTGAATCCCAGCTCGCTCAACCCGACGCGGTCCACCGTGGCGAATTTCACCTGCAGCAAAATCTGGCGCGGCTCCGGGTCCGGCGGAAGCTGGATGAGGTTGACCACTTTCTTTGCATGCGTGGAAGCCAGCGCCTCGGCGCGGCGCGCCTCGTCCGCGTTTTTCACCGCACCGGTCAGCACCAGCGTCTCTTCATTCCCGGAAAGGCTGACGCCGCTGTCGCCCAGACTGTCGGCCATCTCTTTCTTCAGGTTTTCAAAGCCGGTCGTGTCGGCGACAACATTGACATTGAACCGCGCGGGAATGGCGCCTGTCTCCCACACCACAATGGTTGCCTTCCCCACGCCTTTGGCGTTCACCATCACCTCGCGCGGACTCACGACTACCGCATCAGCGATTTTGGGTTCCGATACCGCCACGCGAAGGATGTCGTTATGGAATTGGACCAACTCGCCCCGGCCCAGCGTCAAGGGCAAATCGCGCGGAGGAGCCGTCTGCGGCAGAACAACTGCCGGCATCAGCAAGAGAAAAAGGACGGAAAAGTAGCGGCTCATTGAAAAATTTCCTGAACGTGTTTGTCCCCGCGGTAAACGTCGACAACAAGCTTCGGCTTCGGCGGTTCCTTCTTGGGCTCCGGCTTCGGCTCCTCGCCGGTCAGTTTGGCCCACTCGGCGCGATCCTTCAGATTCACCGGCGGCCGCGCCGCCAGGCCCCGCCGCGCGGAGCGGCTCAGCAGCATCGGCTCGATCTCTTCGATCAAGGCAGGAGAAGTGTTCTGTTGCGTGGAGCGGTCCATCGGGTTGCGCAGCGCCAGGCTGATCTTGCCCTGGTTCTTGGCCAGCTCCAGTTTCTTCGCCTGCTCTGGCGTCACCATCAAAGTCGCGGTCTGGTTGGTGGGACGCGTGACGTTGGCCTTCGCCGCGCCTGCGGCTCCCGGCTGCTGGATCTCGGTGGTCCGCCCGACGCTCAGCACCACAACATCTTCCAGAAGATTCACCGTCAGCGCCTCCACCGGATTGCCGGTCTTGGTGAACAGCACATCCACGTGCGACCGCGGCTGTATCAACCCCGACGCTCCGCTGGCGTCGGTGAAGGCCACCGACACGGCGCGCATGCCCGGTTCGATCGTGGCTGCCACACCATCCACTCCGGTCAGCGAGGCAAGCCGCGTCGCGGTGACCGGCTCGTTCTCGTTGACAGGATAAAGCAGTGCGCGGCCGATGGCTTCCTGCGCACCGCTCAGCGCGCCCTTCGGGATGTCCTTCTCCAGAAGCTTGACCAGTTTCAGATCGGCCTTGGCCAGTTTGGTTCCCGCGGGCATGTCGCGCATGGCCGCGACGACGTCCACCGTCTTTTCCGTCTTCGGTGCCTTCGTTCTTGCGTACAGGAACCAAGTCAGCAGCGCCGCCGAGACCCAGGCGATGCCGAATATTGTCAGTAGCTTTTGACGATCCATTCCGTCGTGTCCTTGTTCGTGACGCCTATCCTGTGCTAAACCCCAGAATTCGCGTCAAGTTACGCCAATTCAAGCTTATGGAGCGGCCAGCAACGTGGCTGTCCGGTCTGTATGCAGCTTCTTCCAGCCTGCAGCCTCTAGCGCGGCGACCAGCGAGTAGTCGTTGGGAAGCAAGGCGTGGGTGAAACCATAATATGTTACCTTTTCTTGCCACCCCGGTCGAACCTGCACCAGCCGGATGTAGTCTTTCATGAACTGAACCCCGTAGAAGTCGCTGCGACCGTCGAAAAAAACCTTGCGCCCCCCGGAAAACCGGTAGATCAGGTAGCCGCCGTATTTGTCCGGGTGCAGGATTCTCGCCGGCTCCGGCAACTGCTCCACTTGCTCTGCCGCGCCCACCGGAAACTGATCCGGAGGGAAGCCCGTGCGCGCGCGAACACGTGGGGCCTGCAAAACGACGAAGGCCAGTGCCAGCGCCAGTGGCGCGGTAAGATAGCCGCCCAATCGCCCATCGATGGCGCCCAGGTTCCCGCCATACCGCAGGAAAGTTTGAATACGCCTCCGCAACCCTTCGCGCAAGCCTGACGCCTCGCGCAGCGCTTCGCAGAGGGCGCCGTTGGCCAGCGGCAAAACCGCTAGCGCAACCAGCGGCAGCACCCGCGCGCTGCGCAGCGCCGCCCCAATCAGCATCGCCGATACAAGAAAATGGGCCAGCTTGCCCTGCGTCAACGCCAGTACGCAACCGAGTCCGGCCAGAGCCACCGTGAGCAGTATCTGATATGCGCCCTCGGCGTGGAAGTTGAAGCTTTGGAATTCCCCAACACGTTCCAACAGTTCCGTGTTGGAAAGGTAGGCAAACAGGTGGACGTGCAGCTGCCAGCCGTAAGGGTTCAGCAGGCTGCCTGCCGCCGAAGCCAGCGCCATTGCCGCAAACCAGCCAGGCGAGCCAGCCCGTTCGCGGTCCTCCCAAATCCATCCCGAGCAGAGATGGCCCGCTGCGTAGAGCAGGCACAACAGCGGCAGGAAGAAGAAGCTGGCATGCAGGTTCGCCCATAACGCCGATAGAAAGGCCACTGCCGCCGCATGCCGCCATTGGAAACGTCCAGGTGCCCGCTCGGCGATCCACAGCCACCCCAGCAGCAGAATCCAGCTGAATACGTGCGGCCGCGCCAGCCAGTGAATGTTCACCGTGGAAAGCATCGGCGAGGCCATCGCGCAGGCCAACAGAAAATCCCCTCCCGCTGCCCAGTGCAGCCGGAACCACAACCAGGTGCACGCGCCGATGGCCGCAAGATAGAGCAAGGCCACCCCGCCTGGCCCGCCCGCTCGATGCGCGGCGCCCATCAACACGTCGGCGCCCCACTCCCAGGCTACCCACGGCTGACCGGCTTTGGTGAACGAGTATGGATCATGTGTCGGCAGGCGTCCCTCGGCAAGGATCGCTTCCCCGGTCCGGATGTGCCAGCCGGTGTCGGAATCGCGAAACAGCTTGCTTGGACCATCAAATAGCAATATGGCGAACAGCAGTGTAAACACGGCCCCGGCCGTGGCTAGATCGGGCATCAGCCAGCGCCGGGCCAGTTGCGACACAACTCCCGTTGCCACCGTTCAGGTTCGGGCCGTGGCGAGGCGGCTACTGGCCGGCCGCGCCGATGCTGGCCAGACCTTCCGTGATGCTCGAGTAGAGGCTGACGACCGCTTGCGAGAGCTGGTTCACCGTGACGATCAGAGCCAGGCCGACCGCGGCTACGATCAAGGCGTATTCCACCAGGTCCTGCCCTTGCTCATCTCTCCACAAACTGAGAGTGAATTGTTTCATCCTGATTCTCCTAAGTTCATTTAACCCGGCGGCCCGGCCTGGGTTTTGGTTACCCGGCGGCGGCTACTGCCTGGACGGCGCCGAACCTTCCGGGGTTAAAAAGACCTTTTCCATGGTTGCCGCCACGCGGCCCCAAAACGTTTTGGGCGGTTCGCGTTCGATCACCGCCGGTTTCCCATCCAACTCCGCCACAAGTGCCAGGTTCCGCAGCGCTGCCGGGTGATCTGGCTTATATCCTAGCGCGATCTTCAGCTCCCGGCGAGCCTCCTGGTACTGGCGCTGCTCGATCAGTACTGCCGCCATGTTGCTGTGCGCTGTCGCCGGATCAGACTGCGACTGCCACTGCAGCACCGCCTGCTGCGGATCGGCCGCCAGAGCTAGCCCTAGGTTGTTCCGCGCCACCTCGTTGCGCGGCTCCAGTTCCAGCGCCTTGCGGAACTCCGCCGCCGCCTCCCCGGCGCGCTTCTGCATCAGTAAGTTATGGCCCAAGTTGTTGTGAAGAGATGCCTTCGGTGGCGTGGAATGGCCAACCGCCTGGCGGTGGTGTTTCTCCCCGCTTTGCCAATCGCCCAGTTCATCCTGGATGATTCCCGCCCAGGCGTGCATTTCGGCATGGTTGGCATGCGCATTCAGAAACCGCCCCGCGCTCTGCGTGGCTTCCCTCCGCAGCCCTTGCCCGCGCAAGGCTCGCACCAGCCGCAGTTGCAGTTCCGCGTTATCCGGAAACCGCGCCACCGCCAGCCGGTAATGCTCCAGCGCCACTTCCGGGAAGCCTTTCGCCTGGTAGCTTTCCGCCAATTCGATGCGGATTGCCGGATTCTCCGGATCGGCCGCCATCCTGGCCCGAAGCTGTCTAAGCTCGATGTCCCCCTCGCCTGCGTCTATGGCGTTGACGATCTGCCGGTTCATCATGCTTGCCACCGCCGTGGTGGGCGTCGGCGCCCGCCGTGCCTGCCTGCTGCGCTGCGCACAGGAGACCGTCAACAAAACCGCCGCTCCAACCACCCCCACTGTTGCCTTCATAGGTTCTCGAACTCCAACTGATCGCCTTTCTCCGTACCCGTCTTCTCCAGCGTCCCGGCCGGCAACTCCAGCACCGAACTCGCCGTCAGGCAGATCGAGATCCGCCGTTTGGCCATGTCCCGCCGTTGCTTTTTCACAACTCTTTTCTTGCTTAGGAACAAAACATCGATCGCGAACTTCATTCCGAATGTGTGAATCGCTTCGCAGGGAACGATCCACAGGCCCTCGCCTTCCGGAAGGCTCTCGTGTTTCAGGAGCCCGGTCCTGCGAAGCTGGCTCGTATTGGCCACCGCGGCGCGCTCGGCCAGAATCGCGTTTCTGGTCCTGTTGTATACCTTGATGGCCAGCGTTCCTCCATTAAACACCCCCTTGTACTATTTGTCGCGCTGCTTACGGAACTTGGAAGGGTGGGAAGGGTTTAGGGTATCGTACTAGAGATGCCTTTGCAATCAACATTAAAGACGTTTCATATCTGCCTCCTCTTCGCCGTCCTATTTTTCCTCGCCGCACCGCCTCTTTCGGCTCAGCCTGGCCTTCCAGGGGCCGGAGGCGGTGTCATGACACTGACTGGCAATGCCCTCGGTGCCATCCTTCCCGCCAGCGGTAGCCCTTCGGATCTGATCCTGGATGAATCGCGCGGCCGGCTCTATCTGATTCAGTCCGGCGCCAACCAGGTATTCATCTACAACTACGTCGAGCGGCGCTTTGAAGGCAGAATCGATGTCGGCGTCTTCCCCGTATCGGCCGCCCTTTCCATGGACAACCGCTTCCTCTACGTCTCCAACGTGCAAAGCTCATCGATCAGCGTCATCAATCTCGACATGGACCGCGTCGTGCAAACGCTCAGCCTCCCGGCCAGGCCCGAGGGCGTCGAAACAGGTTTCGATGGACGCGTTCTCATCACCACCCAGGGCAGCGGTGTGGGCAATACCCTCAATACGCTTTTGATTTTCGATCCCTCCCAGGAGGCACTGTTGCAGCTGGCGCCGGTGCCTTCCCCTCCTGCATTGAACACCCCGGCCCCGTTGCCGGCGGTCTTCGCCGGACGCCCGGCGACAGCCTTTCCCGGCAAACTCCTGCGCACCCCCGACGGCCAGTTCATTATCGGCATGGTGGCCATCAACCAGCAGAACAACAGCGCCCTCACCACGCTGTTTGTCTACGAAGTCGCCTCCGGAACCGTGGTCCGGAATCGTACCGTCACCGGACAATCCACGGTCCTGTCCATCGCCCCGGACGGCTCCAAATTCATGGCCGGCTCCACCCTGTATGAAACCGCCACCCTCAACGTACTCGCCCAGCAAAGCACGGCCAATCTGCCTTTCCTCATCGTACAGGGCAACAACAATCCCGCCATCAGCCTCCAGCGCAACTTTGGCGGCAGCTTCTTCAGCATCGACGGCCAGACAATCTACTCCGCCTTCAACATCGGCGGCAATAACTTGAATGACCGCCCTGAGGCGGAAGCGCTATTCGTCAGCAGTTCCAAGAACCTGGCCGTGCGCCTCGGAATCAGACTTACCGAGACGGTGCTCGGCAAGATGGTCGCCACCGCCGACGGCGCTGATCTGTACGCTATTTCCGAATCCGGCATCCTGCACATCCCCATCGGCAAGCTCCTGGAGTTTCCCATCCTCCAGCCGGAGACCAACCAGGTCTTTCTCGCCATCGATCCCTGCAACAAGGGCGTCGCAAGGGCTTCCCTGAAAGTGAACAACCTCGGCGGCGGCAAAGCCACCTTCAGCGTGCCCATCGTCACCACCGCTCTCGTCACCGAGGTCACTACCGGCCTCGCTCCGGCCACTGTCAATTTCGTCATGGAGCCTGGACGCACCGCCGTTCGGCGGCTGGCCGGAACCAATATGTTCACCGGCGTGGGCGGCGGCGCGGGCGCGCCCATCAACGTCACCCTGGTCTCGCGCGAGGCCATCAACTTCCCCAACACCGTTCGCGTCTACATGAATTTTCGCGACCCCGACCAGCGTGGCGTCATCTACCCCGTTCCCACAACCCTTGCCAACAACGAGGGTCTACATGAGCTGATTCTGGATGAGCCGCGTGGACGGCTGTACATTTCCAATTCCGGATTCAATCGCGTGGAAGTGTTCGACACCCGGAGGTTGCGTTTCCTCGAACCGATTGAAGTCGGCCAGTTGCCTCGCTCGATGACCCGCTCGCTCGATGGCAGCACTCTTTATGTCGGCAACTCAGGCGGCGAATCAGTCTCCATTGTCGATCTCGATGCGCGGCGCGAGATCGGGCGCATCGACTTCCCCCCCATTCCCCGCGCCGGCACACAGCAGGTGATCCGCCCACTGGCTCTCGCGATGAGTCTTTCCGGTTTGCAGATCGTGATGTCCAACGGTACCTTGTGGCGTGTCATCGGCAATTCCGCCAGCCCGCGGCCCGCCAGCTCCATCGTCAGTCCCACTAGCAACACCACCGCCTTACCCGCTCCGGCCCAGTACTCGTTGGCCCAAACCCCAGGTGGCGAGTTCCTTGTCGCTCTCGCTGGCAACGGCAACGCTTTCCTTTTTGACGGTCTCGCCGACAACTTCACCACCGGCCGCACCATCAACCAGAACCCCATCCAGAGCTACTACGGTCCCGCCGTCGGCGCCTCCAGCGGCGCTTTCTTCGCTGTCAACGGCCTGATCCTCAGCCCCGCCCTCTCCATCATCGGAGGCGTCGAGCGGCCGGGCCAGGTCCAGTTTGGTCCTCCCGCGCAGCCTGGCCAGCCGCCGACCCAAACCACCGTCAGCGCCGGCCAGCGCCATATCCAATCGGTCTCTCCCATCAGCGAAACCCACTTCGTGCGCATGACCCTCCCTGTTCGCCAGAACATCAACTCCGTCACCCGCGATGATCCGCGCGCCGTCATTGAGATGGTCGACATCCGCACCGGCGCCGAAACCGTCGTTGCCGTCGCCCCCGACAATCCCCAGTTCATGGCCTTCGGCACGGCCCGCATCAGCGTTCCTGCACGTCAGATGGTGGTCGATTCCCGCGGCATCGCCTATGCCATCGGCCTTTCCGGTCTCAGCGTCGTTCCCCTTCAGCAGGGCGGCGCCCAATCCCGTCCCCAAATCGCCTCCGGCAGCCGCGGCATCGTCAATGCCAACACCGGCACCACCTTATTTACCCCGGGAGCCTTCATCACCGTCAACGGCGGCAACCTCGCCGAAACCGCCGTCGCCGATCAACTGCCTCTGCCCACCGTCATGGGCGGCTCCTGTGTCACCCTGAGTGACGTGCCCCTGCCGCTGTTGCAAACCAACTCCGGCCAGATCACCGCCCAGATCCCCGATGATCTTCGGCCCGGCGTCTACGTTGCGCAGGTCCGCAGCCTCGCTACCGCCACCCAGTCCGATCCCGTCGTCGTTACCGTGCAGAGGCCGCAGTAGCCCGTCGCTAAGTCACAGGAGACTAGCGGAGAGTAACGCGCTCAGGTGATTTAGAATCAAATGATTGCAACTCCGGGGTAGTTGTGCTCAGATAGGTGGAAGATGAACGGGGTTGGGCTGTCGCCGGCACGGGCTGAGGTGAAATCTCACCTGGAAGATATCCTTGCCTCGCCCGTTTTCAAGCGCGCCGAGCGGCAATCCCTGCTGCTTTCCTACGTCGTCAATCACACCCTTGCCGGGAACACCGGAGCCGTGCGGGAGGCCAGCATCGGCGTCGACGTCTATGGCCGCCCGACCGACTTCGACCCCCGCGAAGATACCTTCGTTCGCGTGGAAGCCTCCCGCCTCCGAACCCGCCTGCTTGAGTATTACGAATCTGACGGCAAAAACGACCAGACCACCCTCGAAACCTGCCGCGCCGGCATGGCCGCCAAGGATGATCTGCGCATCGTCGCCAACTGTTCCGGCTTTCACAGCCTGATGGGCAACCACGAAATCTGCAGCGCCCTTTTTCGCGATGCCGTCCGTAACCATCCCAGGCAGGAGTTGGCCTGGCGCATGCGCTGCGAGCAGCACTACCGCGCCAACCGTTATCAGGAGGTCTCATGCCCATTCTCGTCTTGCTGTTTGCGCCCCTGCTCAGCGCAGCCACCTTGTCCGTTTCCCCGGAGACCATCTTTGACTGCGTCAATGGCCTCGGACGTGCCGCCCTGAAATGGTCTGAAGGCGGCGGCGCCGTCGATCTTCGGGTCGGCTCCCCCACGGGACCTTCGCTCACCGGCCTTACCGGGCCCGAAGGCGAATCGATCACCGGGGACTGGGTTACCGACGGAATGCGCTTCTTCCTGGTCAGCGAACAGGGCAGCATACTGGCCTCCCTCACCGCTCGTGTCCGCTGTGGCGGAACGCTATCCACTGTCGACCCCGGTCTGAAAACCGGCAGCTACTTTCCCCTCCAGACCGGCAACAGCTGGATCTACCGGCAAAGCACACGCACGGTAACTTCCAGCTACCTCATCCGCACCATCACTCACACCGAGGAGCTTGGCGGCAAGACCTATTACGCCGTTTCAGGAGGAGGCTCGGTGGCGTTGCGCCTGCGCGGCGATGCCGACGGGCGGCTCTGGCGCTTCACCGGAACTGCATCCAGTCCTTCCGAGGCATTGCTGCTCCCATCAGCTGCCACCAGGATCACTCCTTACCAGGGGCCGCTTGGCTCTTTTGATGACGCCGTCACGGTTACGGGGGGCGATCCACTGCTCCGCACCGAAGATGTTTATGTGCGGGGCATCGGTCCTGTTCGCAGCGAATCCAGATTGCTCACCGGCTCTTCCGGTGGCTTCACCTCCGGCCTGGAACTCGTCGAAGCACGCCTCGACGGCGGCCTCCGCTTGCTGCTGCCCATGCCTCGCCTCTCAATATCGGTCGAACGCACTTCGCTCGACGTTACCGGCCGCAACGTCACCAACTGCGCCGTACCATCCTACTGCGTAGCCTGCTTCGGCGATCCCAGGTACAGGCCCTGCGCCAGGGCGCGACTGGAAGCCGGTGCCTCCGCAACCTACACCGTAGACTTGGAACTGGTGGATGCAGGCGGGCAGGTTGCATTTCGCGCCCCAGCCATCGGTCCCCAGACCAGCGATCTGCTCGCCTATGTTCAACTTCAGCTCTATTCTCAGCCGGACGTTCCGCTCGCACCGGGCCTCTATACCCTGCATGGCCGTCTGCGCAGTGGCGCCGATCTCCTCGCCGCCTCCTCCATTCAACTGCGCATCGAGTAAACCGCCCGAAGCCTGATACACTCTACCGGATGACAAGGCGTGAAATCATCCGCTCCGGAGCCTGGCTCGCGCTCGCGGTTCCGTCCCCCTTCGCCAGCCGCCTCGTGGCGGCTCCTCGCTTTACCGCCGATCCCTTCCTAAGCGGCGTTGCCTCTGGCGATCCCACCTCCACCGGCGTCGTCTTGTGGACGCGCCTCCTTCCCGACCCCTCCCGCGCCGCCTCCTGGCAGCGCGAAAACGTCGAAGTGCTCTGGGAGATCGCCGAGGATGAATCCATGCGCCGCATCGTCCGCCGCGGCAGGGAACTGGCCACCCCCGAACTCGGCCATTCCGTCCATGCCACCCCGGAGGGGCTCCAGCCCGGCCGCTGGTATTGGTACCGTTTCCTCGCCGGCGGCCACTCCAGCCCCATCGGGCGCACCCGAACCGCGCCCCAATCCTCCATCCTGCGCCTGCGTTTCGCCTTCGCCTCCTGCCAGCATTTCGAAGCCGGCTTCTACACTCCTTACCGTCACACGAACGCCGAAGACCTCGATCTCATCATCCACCTCGGCGACTATATTTACGAAGGGCCCGAACGCACTACCGGCGTCCGCCGCCACACCGGAGCCGAGATCAAGACCCTCAACGACTACCGCAACCGCTACGCTCTTTACCGCACCGATCCCGGCTTGCGCGAAGCGCACCGCCTGTTTCCCTGGATCGTCACCTGGGATGACCACGAGGTCGACAACAACTACGCCGGCGATATTCCCGAGGACAAACAGACGCGCCAGGAGTTCCTCGAGCGCCGCGCCAACGCTTACCAGGCTTATTACGAAGCCATGCCCCTGCGCCGCTCTTCTCTCCCCTCCGGCTCCTCCATGCAGCTCTACCGCCGCTTAAGCTTCGGCCCGCTCGCCGAATTCTTCGTCCTCGACACCCGCCAGTACCGCACTGACCAGCCCTGCGGCGACGGTAACAAACCACCCTGCCCGGAGATGACCGCGCCGGACCAGACCATGTTCGGCCCGGCTCAGGAGAAGTGGCTGATGGACGGCCTCTCCACCTCAAAAGCGCAATGGAACATTCTCTGCAACCAGGTCATGATGGCGAAGATCGACCGCCGCGCGGGCGATGACGAACTCTACCCGATGGACCAGTGGAGCGGCTATGAGACCGCGCGCCTCCGCTTCATGCGATTTCTCGCCCAAAGCAAGCCTTCCAATCCCGTCGTCGTCACCGGCGACGTTCACTCCAGTTGGGTCTGCGATCTCCGCGAACGCTTCCGTGACGCTTCCTCTCCCGTCGTTGCCACCGAGTTCACCGGCACATCCATCTCCTCCGGCGGCGACGGCCTCGACATGCCGCCCACCGTGGCCGCATACCTGTCCGACAACCCGCAAGTGAAATTCCATAACGCCCAGCGCGGCTACGTCTCCTGCGAGTTGAACTCGAAGATCATGACCGCCCGCTACCCCGTCGTCGATCGCGTCACCGTGCCGCAATCCCCCATCCGCATCCGTGCCTCCTTCACCGTCGAATCCGGCCGCCCCGGAGCCCGGAAATCATGAAACACCTGCTTATTCTCTTCACCTCGCCGTCGCCGCTCCCCGGTCACAGACCTCTAAAATTTTCATCTCTCTCAAAACAAAGCCCCAATCTGCCGACATCCCCCCAAACCCCTGTTAATAGCATGTGAGTTGTCCGGTGGAGTTGACACGTGAATGAAAAAGATCCCATCAATCAGGCGCGCGCGGAGGCCGGGGTCGGAATGAGGGTGGAGGCGCCGGATTGATGGGATCGCTCAGTGAGCTAAACCGCCACCGCAGCGGGTCGTCTATGGGGATTGGATGAT